>CP073749.1:3827275-4465154 GCA_024398055.1 bacterium SCSIO 12741
GCATAGATGATGGATTTACCCTTGTTGAGCTCAATTTTAAGCTTACTCATAAAGTGGATCGTATCGTCCACCGCAATTCCAAATGCAATGGCGAAAATGATGGAAGTAGAAATTTTGATGTTGATTCCTACAATTCCCATAATGCCAGCAATTACCAAAAGAGGAAGTAAGTTGGGCAATACGGCAATCACAATCATTCTCAGCGATTGGAATAGAATACCCATAATAATGGCAATGATCAAAAAGGCAATGGACAAGCTCAGCACAATGTTATTGGCCAAAAATTCATTGGTCTTATCAATCAAGTAGGGCATACCCGTGATTCGAACTTCAATCAATTCGGTATTGGTGTTCTCTTTGAGGTATTGGGCAAACTCCTTGTTGAGCTCCCGCATTTTTTTACCTCCAAGGTCTCTCACCTTTCCATTAATACGAGCCTCTGTTTTGTTATCGGTTAAGTAGCTCCGTAGGTTCACCTTAGGCAGACGACGAATGTTGCGCTTAATTTTCTTCAGTTCCTTTTCATCCTTGGGTAGCAGGTAGAATTCGTTCTTTCCACCATTCATGGCTCGTTTGGTTCCTTTTACAAAGGTGTTAGGCGATACAATGAATCCCATGCCGTACACTTCTTGTAGGCCTTTTTCGATCTTATCTACCTCAAGCAGTACTTCGTGCTCCAGGAAATTACGGTTGGTATCCTTCAGCCAAACGGCCAGTTCAAAGGGGCGGAAACCCGAGAAATTGTGCTCAAAAAATTCATAGTCCGCTCGCATGCCCTCGTCACTGGCATAGTCGTCCAGAAAGCTATTGTCGAACACCAATTGCGAAATTCCGATAAAGGAAATCAGCATGAGTAGGAGCGTGGCGCCAAAAATCAATTGACGATTGGGCAGAATCCACAGGAACAAACGGTGCAATTTTTTAGACCAGAAAGAGTCATCTGCATGCTGCCCTTTAACCTTAGGTGTCTTGTGTAAATAGAGTAATGCGGGCAGTAATGTAAAGGACAAGAAGAAGGCTGCATATACTCCCAATGCCGTAATCCAACCGAATTCCTTAATCGGAATAATCATACTGGTATACAGCGAAAGGAAACCAACGGCTGTGGTAAAAGCAGTGAAGAATGTGGCCAGACCAATCTCTTTAAAAGCGGTCGTTAAGGCGGGCAACTTACCGTAACCTTTGCGTAACTCATCCAGGTATTTCTCCACGATATGTACCACATTCGATACACACACCACAAATAGAATAGTGGGCAGCAGGGTGGTCATAAAGTTGATCGGACGATCGATCATGATCATAAACGCGATCATCCATATCAGGGTAATTCCGATCACCGAAAGGGGAATCCAAATGCCCCAGAAGGAGCGGAAACTGATGAACAGGAAGAGGATGAGCAGGAAGAACGAAATGGACATAAAGAGCAATAGCTCAAACTCCATTTTTCGAATAAAATAATAGGCCCCCTTGATCTTTCCGGCTACATGAGTTTGCGCAAAACCAAACGATTTGGCAGTAGCTTCCACATCTTGAACCACCTTGTCGTTTTGTTTTCTATCGTCAGAACCTTCAATGCTCAGGAGCAACGTCACCTTTTGGGCATCTTCAGAAAAGAAGGCTCCTTTGAGTCCGGGGGTAGAGTAGATTCTAATCGAATCCTTTTTGTACAACTCCGGTTTGTCCACATGAACAAATTTGGTCTTCACCACACCCATTGGACCGATAACCGGACTATTGATGTTGGTAGGAGAGGCCACCTTGGTTACATGAGGAACTTTCTTGAGTGAGTCAGTAACCTGCTCCAAACGTTTTAGAAAATCTTCTTCAAACAGACTTCCGTCGTTTCCAATTCCAACCAGCAAAAAGTCGTTGTCCGATTCAAACTTGCCAATATGGCTGTAGTAGAACTGAAGATCATCGTCGTCAGGCGGAAAAAACTTTTCGAATTTGTAATCGAATTGGACCTTTGGAATAAAGGTTAAAGCAGCCAGCGTCAGTAGTGCAATGCAGAAAAGCACAATGATCGCTAAGGTCTTTCTGAATTTGTCGTTTATCATAATGTGGAAGGGTGCAAAACTAAATTAATTCGGATAGTGGCAGGTCACTTATTTAACCTTCCTGTTTTTGATTGTAGTCGAAATGGATATATTTGATTCAGGACTACAAAAAAGCACAAACGATGAAAAGCATTTTACCCTTCTTGGTTTTCCTGATGATGTCGGCTACGACCTTTGCCCAGGATTATATTGTAGTAAAGCTCTATGAGCCAATTAACAAACCAGGTGAAATCGTTATCGCCTATGGCAACGGAAAATCCGAACGTATCCCGGTAGAAAAATTGAACTCTACTCATCACGAGCACAACTGCAACCAGTTGGTTGATGTGTTCAACCGGTTGGGTAAGCAAGGGTACGAACTGGAAACTTCTGCAGGTTCGAGCCATGGAAATAGTGCCTCTATCCTTCATGTAGATACCTTTGTCTTCGTAAAAGAAGACGAGTAGTACATGTCCTGGTACCATAAGAATTGCTGGATTACCGGAGCCACCTCAGGCATCGGTGAATCGCTGTGTTATGCTTTGGCGTCGGAAGGAGCCAATCTCATCCTTTCCGCCAGACGGTTGGATAAATTAGAAGCAGTGGCCGAAAAGTGCCGCTCTTTGGGTTCGGATCAAGTTTGGATCGTTCCCCTGGATTTAGGCAGCCCCGATTCCATTCAAAAAGCGGTAGATCAAGTTTCAACAGATTCCATTCAGGTAGATTACCTGTTCAACAATGGTGGTATTAGCCAACGGGCTGAAGCGATGGATGCAGGAATAGAAGTAGATCGAAAGATTATGGAGGTCAATTACTTTGGAGCTGTGGCTTTGACCAAGGCGGTTCTCCCCATGATGGAAAAATCGGGATTTGGTCACGTGGTAGCTACCAGCAGTATTACGGGAGTTTTTGGATTTCCCCTGCGCTCGGCTTATTCGGCTTCAAAACATGCCTTGCATGGGTTTTACGAATCCCTGGGATTTGAAGTGGCTCGCAAAAACATTTTTGTCACCATTGTTTGTCCGGGACGAATTGCTACGGACATTTCTCTTCATGCAATTGGAGCAGATGGAAAAGCCCATGGTGAAATGGACGAGGGGCAGTCAGGCGGAATGCCGGCAGACCAGTGTGCTCGAATCATTCTAAGAGGAGTAGAGCAAAAAAAGAAAGAAATATTGGTGGGCAACAAGGAATTGATCATGGTGTATCTAAAGCGTTATATTCCGGGATTATTTTATAAACTTGCCGCCCGAATTAAACCCACATAAAATAGCGTTATGGCAGTAGTGATCAGTGGAATTCAGCAATTGGGAATTGGCATTCCTAACGTACACGAAGCATTTGATTTTTACCGCAAAAACTTTGGTATGGACATCAAGGTTTTTGAAGAGGCGGCAGATGCTGCCTTGATGTTGCCTTACACCCAAAACGAGGTGCGAAGCCGTCACGCCATCTTGGCTATGAACATTCAGAGTGGGGGAGGATTTGAAATTTGGCAGTACACTTCCCGTACTCCTCAGTTGCCCGAATTTGAAGTTAAGTTGGGTGATTACGGTCTGTACATTGGAAAAATCCGTTCTTACGATGTGGCCAAAACCTACGAGCAATTCAAAAAAGATGGCGTTCAATTGGACAGTGAGCTCCTGGAAATGCCCAACGGTCAGAAGCACTTTTTTATGAGCGATCCTTACGGAAACCGCTTCCAAATAGTACCTGATGGTTACGTATTCAAAAACACGGGAGGATTAACCGCCGGTCCAATGGGCGGAATTATTGGTGTATCCGATGTCGAGAAGTCCAAAACCCTCTACTCAGACGTATTGGGGTACGACAAGGTGATTTATGACGAAACCGGAACATTCGAAGATCTAAAGGGATTGCCTGAAGGTGGTGGTAAATTTCGCCGGGTTTTGCTTACCCACAGCAAACCGCGTAATGGAGCTTTTAGTAAATTGATTGGACCTACTCAGATCGAGTTGATTCAATCCCTAGATCGTACGGATTGCCGCAAAATCTTTGAAAACCGCGATTGGGGTGATCGAGGATTTATTCACCTCTGCTTCGATATCAATGGTATGGATGAATTGATGCAGCTCTGCGAATCCAAAGGGTTTCCTTTTACTGTGGATAGTGCCAATAGCTTTGATATGGGAGAGGCTGCTGGACGTTTCTCATACATCGAAGATCCGGATGGATACTTGATCGAGTTTGTGGAGACCCATAAAGTGCCGGTAATGAAAAAATTGGGCTGGTACATTAACTTGAAGAAAAGAGATCCTCAAAAACCTCTTCCTGATTGGATGCTCAAGGCCATGCACCTTACACGGGTGAAAGGTTAGGAATTTTCATTTTTCCGATGTTTATCGGATCAATTTTCAATGATCAACGTGAGGACGGAAATCTTTGTCCTTATTAACGTATCCTGAAAGTTTTTGATAATCAGGCTGTAGCCTTTTTGGTGAATAGATAATTGAGGTTTTAACGTCAAAATATTTATCGCTAAACCTATTTAGTTAGGATTCCTTACTATATTTGTATCGGCAATATCGCCGTTGAACTTTAACACCTAAAATTGATTATGAGCAAATCTGTTTTTTACCACGCTGGTTGCCCGGTTTGTGTAAGTGCTGAGCACGACATTGTAGAATTGATTGGAAAAGAGAATCTCGAGATCGTCCACTTGGGTGAGGATTCTTCACGTATTCCTCAAGCGGAAAGGGAAGGAGTAAAGTCTGTTCCTGCCTTACTCACTCCAAATGGCAACGTGCTGCACTTGAATTTTGGAGCGTCTATGGAAGACGTGAAGGGCTAATTTTTTTATCCCAATTTGTTAGGATTCCTAAGTAATTCTATCTTTGACCCGTGGCTATTGTCACGGGTTTTTTTATGGATGAAAATTTAAACAGCAGAATTACCCACGGTTTGGAGCGGATTGCTGAAGCCATTCAGGCTTTACTATGGGAAAAAGCCAAAGTTCATGGCTTGAGCCCCATTCAAATCAAGATTCTATTTTTTGTGTCGAAACATGGAGCTGAATTGTGCAATGTCAGTCAGTTGGCTAAGGAGTTTAACGTGACCAAGCCTACCATTAGTGATGCTGTGCGGGTTTTGGACAAAAAAGGATGGGTTGAAAAGGACTATTCTTCCAGTGATAGTCGAAGTTTTTCTCTCTTTCTAAGCACTCAAGGAAAAGACTTGCTCAAGGAATTAGGGCAGTATACTTACCCCTTGGAACAAGCCATCCATCCCTTGGAAACACATCAAAAGGAAGCGATTCATGCTACCCTTATTCAGCTCATTCACCAGCTAAACAAGGCCGGTGTTCTGCAAGTTCAACGTACCTGTCTCGGATGTCGTTTTCATGAAATGCAGGGGGAGAATCATTATTGTCATTTTCTACAAAGTCCTCTTACCGTAGCAAACCTTCAGGTAGATTGTCCAGACTTTCAGGCAGCGTAGCCTATTGATTGCAGTATTTTTTCAGGATAGAGTAGGCGTCATGCATGCCTAATTCACCTGCTCGACTTAAGTCGTTACACGCTTTTTTGTTGCTCTTCAGGTAGAGGTAGGTTAAGGCTCGGTTGTAGTAGGCTTCTTTGAACTCCGGGTTAACTTTGATAGCCTTGCTATAGGCTTCCACCGCTCCGTTGAAGTTCCCTTGCTCGGCTCTCACAATTCCTATATTAAACCAGGCGTAGTAGAAGTCGGGTTGCAATTCTAGGGTCTTCTGATACATTTCTTCGATCTGAGCCAACTGTAGTTTTACGGTTTGCACGTCCTTCAATTGCACGGGAGTAATTTCATCCCCCACATCGATAAATGCCCCTTCTCCTGCATCCAATTTGAGCAACAACTCCAATAAGTCGAGCATGGTATTACCTCGGTTGAAGTAGGCCAGGTAAAAATCTGGATGAGCTGCAATGAGGCTATCGTAGCTTGCCAAAGATTGGTTGAAGTCGAAGGTTGAATGGTACCAAATGGCTTTCCAAAGTAGGGTTCGTTGAGCTTTTAACTCATCGGTTTCTGGTTGAGTTAAATTTTCCAGGGCTTCCTTTCGTAATTCGGGTTGCCCTTCTGGAACATCCTGCATGTGGTGAGTTACATAAAAATAAGGCAGGTTATGAGTGGCTTCGTTAAATTGGTTAAGCACTTCGATGTTGTATTCCAATTGAGACCGGGTTACCTGGGAATAGTCCGTTTCTTCAATTCGGAAGAAGGGAACAGCGTAAACAATAAACTGGTTCTCTTCTTCATTAAAGTCAGGGTTGTAGAAATCGGCATCCATTTCGGTAAACCGCTTTAGCATTTCCTCATCTTCCAGGTTGTACTCACGTTCCCGGTTTTTTCCACGGAGAGAGTTTCCCTTCATATAATCGGCTTGGGCTCCTTTTTCATCCCCTAATTCCTTTCTCACGAAGGCTCGGTTAAACCAGGCATCTTCCATATCCGGAAAAAGAGCGATAACCTTGCTGTATTCGGCCTCAGCCTTTTCATACTTCTCCAATTTATGGTAGGAAAGAGCCAGGTTAAAGTGTCCCAGAATATTCTCCGGATTAATCTCTGTAACCCGTTTGTAGTCGTAGGCTGCCCCTTTTACATTGCCCAGATTTCCCCGAATGTTTCCCCGGTTGTAGTAAGCCAGAGCATTGTTCGGGTTAAGCCGGATAACCTGATCATATTCTGCCAAGGCTTCTTCATACATCAAGCGATCCGCAAAAATGTTTCCCCGAACAAAATAGCCCAGAGATGAACTGCTATCTATACTAATGGCAGAATCGCAATCGGTTAAAGCCAAAGTGTACTCCAGTTTCTCGTTGTATACCATGGCCCGACGCAGGTAGGCCTCGTCATTTTTCGGATTGATTTTTAGGGTCTGGGTAAAATCCTCAATCGCTTTGTTGTATTTCTGTGATTGAGCGTAGGCCACGCCGCGAAGCATGAAAGCTGATTCCAGGTAGGGATTGAGCGAAGCCGCCCGATCGCAGGTTACGATTACGGCTTCCAGTTCATTTATCTGCAATTGACTGAAGGCCTTGTTGATGTAGGTGAAATAGTCGCCAGGATCCAACTTAATGGCGCGGTTAAAATCTTCAATGGCGCCATAATGATCATTGAGCTGAGCCCGGGCCAAACCTCGGTTTTGGAAGGGAGCCGGAACAAGGGGATTTAACCGAATACATTGGGTATAGTCTTCACGGGCACCGAGAAAATCTTCCAATTGGTATTTGGCCATTCCTCGTAGAAAATAGGCCTCCGTCAGATAGGGGCGGGCACGAAGGGCGAAATTCAACCGTTGAATCGCGGAGGTATAATTCTGATTTTGCAGATCTGACCGTGCCAGGGAAACATACTTTTCTGCACTTAATTGAGCTTTTGCATTCACGCTCAATACCATCACTAAACCTACCAGCCAAATCTTCACAAATGCAAAAGTATAAGAATGCCAACGTGGGGACAATGTGGTATATTGTCAGCTTAAAATTTTCCTATGAAAAGTACTTGTTTAGGAATACTTCTTGGTTGGAGTATTCTTCTTTTTTCAGGTTCATTGGCTTGGGCTCAAGAATCATCGGAATTGCAGGCTGCACCTCATCGATTGCGACACACCATTGCCTTTTTTCAGGGCGTCACATTTATCCCGTTGACTCGAGAAAACCCCTTGGATAGAGAGCAAAGTATGTCAACAGTGAACACCTATGGTTTGAACTATGTGTACACCTTCAATCACCGGTGGGCTCTTGGAGGAATGTTCGATTTTCAGCAGGCCAAGTACTACATCGAAGACGATGGGGAAATTTTGGAGCGATACAAAGTTGCTGTGGCCGTGCTTCAAGCCTATTATGAACCCGTTAGAGGACTTAATTTCTTCGCCGGTCCAGGACTCGAATTTGAGTCGAATGAGAATTTCTATGTGCTCAAGGTAGGAGCAGAGTATGAGCTATACCTGGCCAACAACTGGTGGATTATTCCTGAAGTTTCTTACGAGTTTAAACAGGTATACAACAACTACAACGTTGGATTTAAAATTGCCCGAAGCTTTGGGCGTTCTCCGCATCATTAATATAACTTTGATCACATGGGACTAAAAGTGGTAATTACCGGAGCAAGCGGAATGGTGGGCAAAGGAGTGTTACTCGAATGCCTGGATAGCCCGCTCATCGACCAAGCCATCACGATCAATCGTCGGTCTATCGAGGTGGATCATCCGAAGCACAAAGAGCTGATATTAAAAGACTTTTCACAGGTTTCGAGTATAGCTGGAGAATTGAGCAATTGCGATGCGGCCTATTTCTGCTTGGGAATTTCTGCTGTGGGCCTCTCCGAAGAAAAATATACAGAGATTACTCATTCCCTCACCCTCAATTTTGCCCAGGAATTTTTGATTCAAAACCCGGATTCAGTCTTTTGTTATGTTTCAGGAGCGGGAACCGATTCTTCCGAAAAGGGGAGAAGCATGTGGGCACGGGTTAAGGGTAAAACCGAAAATGACCTATTGGCCATGAATTTTTCCAAAGCTTATATGTTCCGCCCTGGATTCATCCAACCTTTGCGTGGTATTCAATCCAGAACGGCTGCTTACCGGGTTATTTACAAAATCTTCTGGCCTCTGTATTTGGTTCTTAAACAGTTTCCGGCAGCTGCAACCAATACTACCAATCTTGGAAAAGCCATGATTGAAGTGGCCAGTAAAAAGCCAGATCTCAAAATATTGGGCAACAAGGAGATTAATCGGGAAGCGTCAAAACTCGCTTAATTGGGTACATCGATTACCCAGGTCTGAACCTCATCGGCGATTTTATTAATCCATTGACGAGCCTCTTTTTCCGTCATCACTTCGTGAACCAGAATGAGTCGATCCACGGTGGCACAGGATTTTCGCCAGGGATTTTTATTTCCATCAGGATCATAATTAGCAAACCGCCAGGGATTCTCCTTTAAGTAGCGTTTCATTTTTCCAGCCTGGTAATGATTGATATAATCCCTGAGGTACTCAATGCCCTCTAAATAGGTGCGTTGGTGTTGAGGATGCATGGATTGAAAGGAGTGTCGAAAAGTAGGTTTCAACCAATTCCAGGTGGTTTCCCGCAATTCTTCAGAGGCAACAATGGCGAACAGGGTTTCCTTTTTAAATCTTTCCCAGCCTGGTCCATATTTGGACACCGTGAAATTTCCAGAATTCCAAATTCCGTAATTGGCACAGATGGCCTTAAAATTGGAATAACCCGGGTAGATCTTAGGCTCTTCTCTCAAGGCCTCGGCACGCAGGAATAGGATCTTTTCCAAACTCCAGCTCGATGTACTGTCTTGCTTTAGGATTTCTGTGATTTCCGTTCTTAGGTAATTGATGGAATAGTCCAATGAATCGGTATGATTGGGTAATGATTTCGGAGCTGGCGTAATGGTCTCCCAAAGTTCCTGATGATTGCTCCAAAGCGGCCAGAGGCTTTCCTTTTTAGGGAATTGGATGTAGCCATAGAAGGAATCGGTTTCGGCATAAGCCAGGGAATCGCCAAGTAAAGCCACGTGATTAAATTTAGGTGATACAAGAGTATCGCCTTCAAGATTCATCACCCCTTCTTTTCCATTCAACCTGATTCGAATGATCTGGTCATTCAACATGGTGATTCCCGAAGTATAGTGGACCGGAAAATCGAATTGGAAAGGGAGTAGGGCTTTTCCCAGAGTGTCGATTATACCCCATTTCTGGTCCTTGCTCGCCCAGGTTATTTTACCTCCAAATGCCTGGCAATAGCCAAACTCAAAGGGAATAACCACTTCATTCTTCGAATTAATAAAGCCCCAACCTTCGTTTTTTCTGACTCCAATCAAATCGTATTCAACATTATAAGGAGTCATACCTCTGTATTCTATTGGAATAGCCACTTCTCCCGAGGTGTTAAGCATACCCCAAATTCGACCCTTTCTAACTTGAAACAAGCCACCTTTTGGTGGCGATATCTGATCGTACTCAAAAGGAATCACTTCCCGATCGTGAGAATCCAAAACACCCCATTTGTCCGCTCTTCTGGAAATACAGTAGCCTTCCATAAAACCATAGACCATATCGTTCTTAGGCGAGAGAATAACCTGACCGTTTAGATCGATGATTCCCCAGAAGCCATCTTTCCGTACGTGAACACTTGTTCTTCCTAAATAAACGCTATTGATTCGATCATAAATGGCAGGGGTAATGACTGTTCCATCCGAACGGACGAGAGCACATTTTCCATCTCGGCAGAAAACTCCATAATCGTGGTAAAAAGAGGAAGCAATGGAATCAAATTGAGGTGGAGTTAGGACCTCTCCTTTGGAGTTTTCAAAACCGATCAAACCATTTTCGGTAAAGGGAATGACGACCGAGTTTTGTGAAGATCTAAAAATAGAACAGCCCATAATCCAGATAATGGATAAGGTCAAGAGCAGGGTAGTGCTGATGAGATGGAGGTGTTGCCGGTTCATAGGAGCGTTTAATTCAATAACGCAATGAGCTAAAAGTATTACAAATCAACAATCCAAGGCTCTAAATAAAAACAACCCACCCCAGGCGAAAGGCCTTTTGGGATGGGTTAACCACTACTCAACCATATGAACAGGATTTTGGATTGGTTGATGTTTGAAACCTGGGTTGAGTGTGAACTGCAAATGCTTGTTGGAGTATTTCCGGGAACAGCCGGGACCGGCGGGTTTGAACTTTTGAGACCGGCCCCAGTTGGCTGTTCGGCTGGAAATTGGGTTGGTTGGGAACTCCTATTGTGCGACAGCCGGAGTACGGAGCATAAGCAGGTTGCTGATCACTACTTCTGGAACAAGTTGGATTTTTCCTTCTCCATCTTCGTAGCGCCGGTACTGCAAGCGGCCTTCCACGGCTACCTCTGATCCTTTCTTGAGGTAGCGCTCAATGACTCCGGCAAGTTTCCCCCACGCAACAATGTTGTTATGCCAGATCGTGTTATCCCTTAACTTTCCCTTCGCATCCTTGTATTTCTCGGTGGTTGCAATACTAAATTTCGCAAGCTTGTTCTTCTCATTAAATTGTTTGACTTCCGGATCTTGGCCCAAGCGGCCGATCAACTGTACCTTATTTTTCATATTCTTCATGACAACACGTATTAAAACAGTAAAACTTAGAAACTTCGATTCGCGAATTCGAAATGATGACACAAAGGTGTTGCAGCTCTCCCGGCTTACTCGGTGGTTAAGTGTTTATAGTCGTTTATAATTGTTTTTAAACGTTTACAAATGGTTTTAAAGGGAGCTGAAGATGGGTTATTTATTTGATTAATAGGGTGTTTGTGTTTATTTGGGCGAGCTGAGGCTATTCTATTGCCACAGCTTGTCAAAAACAAAAAAAGTCCTTTGTTTCCAGCCAAAACCAGAACCAAAGGACTCGTCTTTCACCTATTAAATGGCTACTTACCTTATCTCATGTGCTTCATTGCAATCGGTAATGTCGGCATAGAACTCAGCACCCAGCTCAACTTCAAATCCTTCTTTCAATTCTACGAAGTCGGCCGCTCGGAATGAGATGTTGAAGTTTCCCGGAATCCTTGCATCGCAATTGTATCCACCCACAGAAATGCTCTTTTTCACATTGTTGTTGTAGGTGACCGGATTAAACTCACACACGGCAAAATCAGTGGTGCAATCCATTTCCAATTGATAAACCTTCACATAATCGATGTCATAGGTATAGTCAATGAGCGTGTTAGGATTTAAATTACTACCAGACACGGCCACATTATGATCAAGAATAATGGACATAGGCATCAATTTGTTGAGGTAGGGAAACTCATTGTGGTAAACGACTTCGCCATCCAGGTAGATTGCCATTCGATCGGGCAACCACAAGCAACCCATTGTTTTATAAGTCCCATCAAAATCTACATGTATGTAGGGCATGGTGCCTTCGGTGCTGTCAATCACAGTGTCCGTTGTATTGGGGATTATGGTGGTATAATGCACACCCGAAGAGAAGTTGTGGTTTTGTCCTGGCCCTGGTGGTACTTGCCAGTTATGCAGGAATTCAAAAATATCCAGTTCACTCCACACGATATCCTGATTCGGGTTAAGGCTAATGTTGTTTATGTCGCCAAAGAGCCAGAAGTTGGCACCAATTCCCTCATTGGTTTTTCCTGGAGGCAAGGCGGGTAGCTTAAAACGAATTTCAAAGTATCCATACTTAAAAGCTTGCTGAGAAACGACCCACATCGGAGCGGTGTAATTCGTCGTTCTGGTCTCATACCGGGGCGGATCAACGCAGGCATTTAAGGTGTTGGGATGGGTCAGCGTTTTTTGTTTTACGATCAACTCCATTTTCCCGCCACCGGGCGAACCTGTTACGGCTTGTGGATCGAACACATAGTTCCCGTGTGGATCGGTTGGCCAGGACCGATAGGCTTGAAAGTAGTGAGATCCTTCTTTTTCGTAGCATTTGTATCCTTGACGCCAATCGTAATTCGTATGCCACAATTGGGAGTTGAGACTATTCTGATTATTAAAGTCATCCTGCCAGGTTACTTTCCAGGAAGCATCCAGTTGCGCATTCGATACCAGGAACGTAAGTCCGAGTATCACCGTTAATTGAAATTTAATCATCTTCATAACGGATTACTTCTCGGTGAGGATCATACGCTTATGATCAATTTCTTTACCGTCGGCGATCAGGGAGTAGATGTACAAACCCGCTTCAAAATCACCTGCATCAATTTGGATGCTTCCTTCTCCCATTTCTTCAATAGGGAAGGTGGTAATTAATGTTCCCTGTGGGTCAAAAATCAAGATCTTGGCTTCATTGACCGATTCTTCCAGGTAATAGCCGATTCGGGTAGATTCGTTAAAGGGATTCGGTATATTCTGTTCCAAATGGCCATGCTCCTCCATATTCTCAAGATGGCCAGTAGAAGAGGTTACCTGGGATTTTAATTCTTCAATTTCTGTGGTTTGAAGATCGATTTGAACTTGCTGTTCTTTGATCGCTTCAACCAGCAAGCCAACCATATGCAGGTAGTTTACGGATTTTAATCCATCTGGTCGTTCGCGTACCATTTCTGGAAGCACTTCTTCTAATTCTTGAGCAACAAAGCCGATCTCCGTTTGATCGGATCGTCCATTATTCTCTTGTGCATCGGTATAGGAATAGCTCACTCCTCGAAGACTCTTGACCTTCTTAAGAGCGTTTTCAAGGGGAACAATGTTTTGTTTTAATCGTCGATCCGAGGTGACCCAGATTCCCTTGGCAAAGATTCCGCCATCCGAGGCAACCATAAAGTTATCAGAGCCATTGTAGTGCACTACATAAGACAGCGTGTTGGGATTTTGTACTCGTGTGGTCATCGATTGGTTATACGGGGCCTGGAAGTTACTTTCCAGCCAGATTCCTCGTTTATCCGCCGATCGAATGGTGAGAAAATTGAAGGATTGAGGAGCAGGAACCCATCCGAATGTAAAATTCCCGCTGTTGTGAATTTTGAGCTGAGCTTGAGAGGTTAGAAACAGGCAGATTAGTACTGCGAAGCTTAAAAATTGCTTTTTCATGTTGATGATTTTAGTAATTAGTTTTATTGATTTATGCCGGCAAGCTACCACCAATGAACTGGCTTCTATCGACGCATTTAGGCAATGCTTAGAGCCGTTTTGGCAAGTGCACAATTTTCAATGGGAATGTTTCTGACCTTAAATGGGTTTAACAAAATGGGCCTATTTTCGCAGAAATTTGAAAAACCAATATGATGACCAAAAGAATTTTACCCTTGCTTCTTTTCATAGTTATTACCCTTACCACCTTCGCACAAAAGGCTGAATCTGAAATTCGAGAAACATTTGATACCTACTTCGACTTGATAGAAGCTCAGGATATCTCAGGTACCCTGGATTTTGTATACCCTAAGTTGTTTGAACATTATCCCAAGGCGGATCTGCAGACGGCATTCGAAAAGTTATACTCCGATCCTGATGTGAAAATTGAAATGAAGAATGCCAAGGTCAAAAGCGTTTCTGAGACCATGGAATACCAAGGTGTTCAATACGCTACATTGGACTATTCCTTTGATATGCACATGAAATTTCTAAACAATGAAGGGGGAGAGGAAGGTTTGCAATTTGCTGCCCTTATGCTCAAAGAGGTGTACGGAGCCGACAACGTGTCCTTTGATTCCAAAACGGGAGTTATATCTATCCATACCGAAACGACCATGTATGCGGTGAACGATCCGGCATATCCAGGGTGGAAATTCTTGGAGAAAAAGGAGGATATGAAGGATGTAATGAAGAAGATCTTCCCAAAAAAGGTTCTGAAAAAGCTATAGATACGATTCTTTGAATCCTATCTTTTTTCCGGCATAATTATGAAGTCCTTTTTAAAATGGACGGGCCTGTCGGTCCTCTTTTTAGGAGGAATTGTTCTCTTTACTAACCTCCTGGAGGAGGATGTGCCAACGGCTTGGTGGGAACAGCTTTCTATAATGGCCATTGGTTCGGTTTTGTTAGGGGGCTTTTTCTTTTTGATTGACACGAAGTTGATTCCTTGGAGACGGCGGCAATTGGGAAAGAAGATCATGGAACTTTTCTCAGCAACTTCCTTGAACGATTCCTGCTTTCGATGTGAGTTAAATGGTTTTGAGTTGTTTGTCCAATTGAATTTTAACCTTAGGATTAGCCAGTATGGGGGATACCAGGAAATCATTACTTTTTACGTGCCAAGGGGAGCCTTTGAAAAATCCAATAGGCCATCATCTCTTAACTTTCAGGATGCTGAGTTTATGGGAAAAAGAGTTTGGCAGATTCACCAAACCACGAATATGGGGCTCAAACGGGCCAAAAAGAAGTTGATCAAAGAATTGGTTGTTCCTTCAAAAACAGGAAATTACAAGAAGTAAAGAACAATTTAGTTCTCTCATTTTCGATAATAAGGGACCTGCATTTGTCTACCATGAAACACCTTTTGATATTCACCTTCATCATAACCTCATTTCTTCAGGCGATTTCGTGTGAATCGGGTTCTCAAATTCGCTTGTTTCCAGTCGGTATTTCAGAAGGGGATGTTATTGGTTTGGAGGTCTTCCAGCGGCGAGATGCAGTTTACGAATTTCGCAAGATATATTGGAAGGTTAACCCTCGGTTAGTTCGTTTGGACCAGAACGGAAATCGTCAAATAATCCACAAATACGTACCGTTTCGGGTAATGGATTCTACCTATGTGCCAACGATGGATTCTTTCCTGCTCAGTTGTCAAAAGGACTGGATAAAGCTGAGTCATTTTCAAGAGCTCCATTTGGATGTTATTGAGTTTGGAACATTCGAGCAAAAGTGCGGTCCGATGGAATGCTATGCCGATACCGTGAAAAAGCTAAACTATTGGGTATACCAAGGGGATTCTCAGGAAATCGTATATCCCGAACCTTTTCTAAAACGCATGCACGGCCGCTTCAATCTCGATAGCAATACGGTTATGACCGATAGTCTCTTTAAAGCCATGGGCACCAACGTTTATAGATGGTTTGGAATAGGATCCTATCGCCAATATCGATCAGGTGAATATCAAATAACGGTGCTTACATTAGGCTACGGAGATTCTCGATTTCGCATTAAAAACCGGCAGGAATCAAAAGATGTTCCCAAAAAATCGGCGAGCCGTTTTATGTATAACGAACCCATCTTACACCATGGCCATACGGTTGACTTTCTCTTCGTTTCCAAGTTTTAATGGTATGCTCTGGTGCTTAGCAAGTCTTTGGATTGGGACTGCTTGCGATACCCACACAGAGTCGTTGCCTGTACAAAATGAAACCATCCCGGCCCAGATCGATACAGTAGAATGGAACCCAACTTCGTTCTGTCAGTTGAGCTACGACAGCCTTACCCGAAAGGATTACCGCATGCACAAGCATATTCTGGCAAAATTTGATCACCCGGAGAAACGTGGCTACTATTTTTCATCGGAAGGGGATACCCTGAACTTCTTTGTCTACCACCAAGATATTGCTGCTTTTTTAGGCGGCCTCAATCCCAAGGAAACTGGCGTGGACAAGCGTTTGACCAATAAAGTCATTTACCGGCTGCTCGAATACGATCCGGCCATGCTCAACTTTGGGCTGGGAATAAGGCGTTCAAAGGAAGAGAAATGGTCATACTTTTGGGATCAGGTGGCACATCCGCTATGTTACTCGCAGGCTCTGGATAGTACTATTCGAGGTATTGAACTCAATTATATTTCGCGAAATGCCAGCCAGGATACGATCAAAGAAAAGTTAATCAGGCATTTGAATCAAGCTCTAACGGTCAGTCCAGAACAATTGAAAGATTTTTACCAAATAGAGTAGACGTGATAGCGGCAAATTTTAATTTAGCTGCAAATCCGAAAACATGAAATATTTAGCCCCATTTGTACTAGCCCTTTTTATGTGGAGTTGCTCTGGAAACAGTGGTTCTGGAGAATCTCAAGACCAATCTGCTGTGGTTAGTGATTTCTTAACTGACGTGAGTTCTTTTGAAGATTTTAAAAGTAAAACTCCCATTAAGGATTTTGCCGCTATGGCAGACGATGCTTCTTTCAAATCCAAAGACTTGGACAAGGACAATGTCATGGAAATTTTGTCTGAAGCTCGTGCTTATACGCATGTAGTGATAATCGTAGAAGATCATACGCTGGTTCGCATTGTAGAATTGAAAGATTGTAAGCAATCGGGTTCCTGGGGAGCTTGTATGCCCAAAGCAGAAGGTTACATTAAGAAGGGTGACTTGGTTTACCAGAATGACTACATCAATAACATCATTGGCCGTCCGGATGATCAAAAGCGGACCGTTTATATGTTTAAATAATGCGGTTGTTGCGTTATTTTCTTCTTTTCCTTCTTCCGATTGGAGTCCTTTTAGGCTCATTTCGTGAACCAAATCAGCAAGAGTATCGGGTTTCCGAAAACCTATTTATCTCCTATGAAGTAAATCCTCAAACAGAGGATATTCGTTTGTTTTGGAAGGATGACAACCAGAAATTATACCGTAGCCTTGGTCGACTCAAAAAATCGTTGGAGGCAAACAATCAGGAATTGGTTTTTGCCATGAACGGTGGAATGTATCAACCTGATGGTACACCTCAAGGCCTTTTCATCGATCGGGGAAAACAGGTGAAACAACTAAACCGGGTTCAGGAGGCTTATGGTAACTTTTACATGCAGCCCAATGGAGTGTTTGCGCTAACCAAGGATGGTAAGGGAATAGTTTGTCAATCCACCGATTACGACCAGCTGAACAACGTTTGGTACGCGACCCAATCGGGACCCATGTTGGTGATTGATGGACAGCTGCACCCCAAGTTTAACAAAGGCTCATCGAATGTACATATCCGAAATGGAGTAGGGGTATTACCAGACGGTCGATTGCTCTTTGCCATGTCGAAGCGAAAAGTCAACTTTTACGACATGGCCACCTACTTCAAGCAAAAGGGGTGTAAAAACGCCCTGTATTTGGATGGTTTTGTTTCCCGAACCTACTTGCCTGCACAAAACTGGCTTCAAATGGATGGTCAGTTCGGTGTTATTATCGGAGTGGTCAAAGCGGAGTAGAAGCGACGCAAAGCGGACAATTACCCGTATTCCTTTAGAGATAACTTTTGCTTCAGAGTAGGGCTCTTTAGCTTTGAGAAAAAGCAAATTCATGTCTACTCATTCCTATACCCAAGTTGATCAGTATTTCCATTACCTGGCACAACTCTTAGCCCGGATAAATCGGACACTCATTCCTTCAAAGGCTGACGATAGCCACACCAATTTGGCCTTCGATTCCATAGGTGAGCGCCTCACTGGACGATGGGTGGAAAGTTCTGTTGCTGCCATTTTACCCACTCTGAAACTTCGATCCCTGGAGTTTCAATGGGTCAACGATCGAAATCAAGTCGTGCAAAGTCTGGCTTTGGAAGGAGAAACCGATTCTTCGGCATTGGAGAAAATGGCCAAGGGATTGGCTCAATTGGGATTGTCTACCGAAGGATTTATGGATCCAATGCACTATGAAATACCGGACTACTCTTTGAGCCATAAACCTTTTTCCCTACCTCAAGCATCGGAGCTTGATCTTTGGGTGGAATACCGACAGTTAGCCAACGAAGCCAGTACAAGCGTGTTGAATCATTGGCAAAAAAACGGTGAAGTCCGTATTTGGCCCCATCATTTTGATACCGGAATTTACTTAGAGCCAAATGGCACTTTGGGAATCGGTTTCGGCTGGGCGATGGAAGACGAGATGGTTGGTGAACCCTATTTTTATTTGGCTGGATATGGTTTAAAAGGGCCAATAGACTACGAAAACATCTCCAAACCGGGATTGGGAAGGTGGAATATTACCGAAAATTGGAAAGGGGCCGTTCTGCCGTTCTCCGAGCTAAGTGACAATAGATCTGAAACTTTGCGCCAATTTATCGCAAACGCTTTGTCAGCCTTGGACGACCGGGTGTAAAAAGTCGTTGAATGCACAAGGATTTAAAGCAATATTAACACCACTAAATGGCTTTTAATTCCCAACTTTGCACCCCAAAATTTTTATAAGTATGAACATCCACCCCTGGCACGATATAAGTGTAGGAGACAAGGCTCCAGATGTAATTAAAGGTATTATCGAAATTCCTAAAAACTACCGAGCCAAATACGAATTAGACAAGGACTCCGGAATGCTCATTCTGGATCGCGTTTTATACTCATCCATTAATTACCCGGCCAATTACGGTTTCATTCCTCAAACCTACTGTGATGATGGTGACCCACTTGATATCCTGGTAATCTCTCAAGTACAGATTGTACCTATGTGTATCGTTGAGGCCAAAGTTCTTGGCGTTATGCGCATGTTGGACAATGGAGAAATGGATGATAAAATTATCGCTGTGGCAAACAATGACATTAGCGTAAACCACTACAACGACATTAGTGAATTGCCTCCACATCACGTGAGAGAACTTCGTAGCTTTTTTGAAGATTACAAAAAGCTCGAGCATAAAACGGTAAAAGTGGAAGAGTTTCAAAACCGCGAAATCGCCCTAAAAGTAATTGAGCAGAGTATGCAAGATTACCGGGAGAAGTTTGCCATAAAAGAAGAAGCTTAATTCCTTTTCAAATGAATTTGGATACCATACTCAATCGTTTACGTGATTTGTCTGACCCTGAAGCGGTTTTACGCAAGGAGAAGAAATTTGGTGTGGTAGCCAACAATGCATGGGGTGTTTATCAAAAGGATTTGAGAGAATTGGCTCGGCAGATTCCCAAGGATAATCAGTTGGCCATCGATCTTTTTGATACCGATATTTATGAAGCACGAGTGCTGTGCAGCAAAGTGTTTCGCCCCAAAGATTTAACAGAAGAACTCATGGAAAAATGGGTCGTAACCTTCGAAAACTGGGAGATTTGCGATTCATTTTCTATGGCTCTTTTTGCACGAAGCCCACTGGCTATACCCAAGGCCTTGGAATGGGTAAATCGGGAACCAGAATTTGAAAAGCGTGCCGGTTTTGCCATCATGGCTGCCTACACCATGGCCGACAAAAAGGCGGACAACGAAATCTTCATCACCTTCCTCAACGAGATCGAAAAGGCGGTAGAGGATAACCGACCGTACGTCAAAAAAGCGGTAAACTGGGCTCTGAGAAACATCGGTAAGCGAAACCAGGATCTGAATGCGCTAGCTATACAACGAGCTCATCGAATTCTGCTCGTGGACCATCCTGCCGCCAGATGGATTGCCAACGACGCCATCAAAGAATTGGAGAAGGAGGGAGTCCGGATGTCCGATTACCCACGAGCCATTTATCGTCCTGCTTAATCAGAGCTGGCGACATTTCTGCTATTTTGGTCGCTCAAACGAAAATGTCCTGATGAAGCAAATTCTTTCCTATTTATCGGTCTTCCTTTTGATGGCCAGCATCATTTCCTGCTCAGAAAGCGAAAAAGTAGAATACGAGGACAAAATTCTTACTCCCGAAAAGCACTTGGCGGGCACTTGGAATTTCGATACCCTTACGAGTGATTCAGCTTTTTGTCTTCAAGGGATCTCGATGGAATTTGACCAAATCCAACTCAGAACCGACAGTACCTTCCAAATAAAATCTGATACGCTAACCTTAGTAGGCAAATACGAATTGGGTGAAACAGAACTTCATTTCTACGACGTAACCGCCAACGGCCGTCCGGAAACCGATGAATTCCTACCCATCCATGAAATCTCAAAAGACAAACTCATTTTCCAATTCGAATTAGAGGTCTGCAAGATTTACCTAAAGTTCAAAAGAAGCTGATAGAACCGTAAAGCCACCATCTACCAATACACCCACCCTAGAATCTTGACTCTCTCCCTCGCCGCTGAATTTCCCTCGCATCTCAACTCTCACCCTCGTCTCTTAAACTCCCTCGCCCCTGAAATCCGCTATCTTTGATTCCATGAAAGGGCAGGTTCAGAATTCAACTTCTATTCCAGGTTGGAAAATAATTCTTCGTGGTTACCTGCAGGTGGTCGTCCCATCGGCCTTAGTATTCTTAGGAACCATGATTGCAATCTACTATTTTGAGGTTCCTTTGCACATCGTGGTTGTTGGTGGAGGATTGGTGGCCTGGAGATTTTGGCTCTGGTCCATTAAAGGTTGGAAAAAATGGGCCAGTCGCAAGGGCATTTCACAGGAACGATTGTTTAAATGGAGCCGAAAAGGGTTGATTTGTTTTTACCGCCATCAAATTGTTGATCTGTATTCCAAAGAGCATGAACAGAATAATTGAAAGAGTAGGAGTAGGATTGCTTATTTGCCTGATGTCGAATTCACTTTGGGCCCAGTTTCAGGTGGATCGGGTAGGGGACTTACCTGAAGCGGTGAGCAACAATGCCGTTTGTGAAGGTTTTATCAATGGGGAGGCCTACCTTTATTCCTTTGGTGGAATTGATACTAGCAAGAAATATTCAGGCATCCATTTACGATCCTTTCGTTTCAATACCCAGACCGGATTAGCTGAGCGCATCCCGGATTTACCCGATACTTTGGGTAAGGTGGCTGCTGCGGCTTCTCGAATAGGAGACGTTATATACATTGCTGGTGGCTATCATGTTTATGCCAACGGCAATGAGCGTTCATCCAATAAAATGCATCGCTATCAGATTTCGACCAATTCTTTTTTACCGGATGGACAAAATATGCCCGTTGCAACGGATGATCATGTACAAGCCGTTTGGAAAGACAGTCTGATTTATCTAATCACAGGCTGGAGCCACTCGGGAAATATTCCCTTGGTGCAGATTTACGACGCCAAAAACGATTCCTGGACTGCCGGTAGCAATGTGCCAAACAACCACGATTACAAGTCCTTTGGATCTTCTGGGATTATTATTGGTGACACCATTTATTACTACGGTGGAGCATCTGGTAGTGCCGGATTTGCAGCTCAAAATCAATTGCGAATGGGAGTGATAAATCCGTCAGATCCAACTCAAATCACCTGGTCCATTTCCACACCCGATTCCAACGAATATGGTTACCGTATGGCGTGTGCCCGGTTGGAAAATAAAGTACTTTGGATTGGTGGTAGCGAGGTAACCTACAACTACAATGGAATAGCCTACAATGGCAGTGGCGGGGTTGCTCCGATAAACCGTTATATATATATCACTCACCCTGATCAAATCTGGATTAAGGATCAAATCTCCGTTCCGATGGATTTAAGGGGAGTGGCCGATGTGGGAATGGGTGTATTCTACCTCGCCGGTGGTATGGAAGAGGACCAGAAAGTGACCAGCGCTGTTCATCAATTGCGATGGAACCATTTGAACCTCCCGGATTTGGAAACAGTCGCTCAGCAATTGACCCTATATCCTCAACCGGCGAGGAATCAAATTACACTGAACTGGAAACAGGAGATTATCAAACCATGGAAGGTTAAGCTTTACCATTCCTCTGGCCGATTGCTGGAAGAACGAAACATGAACCAAGAAACCATGATATGGAAATTGAATTATTCTCCAGGCATTTATTACTTCCTGCTTAACGACGGAGAATCGACCATTTCGAAGCGCTTTGTGTTGAGCGAATGATCCTTTTTGGATTTAATAACAGTCACTTAGCTCGAGGATAGTTTACTTTTAGCCCAAGAACAGGCCCGTATTAACCCTCAAAATCAATGGTGATGAAACCTTCATTATTCTTGTTCGCCTGTTTATTTCTTTCTGGTTTTTCTTCTTTTTCCTGTATCAATGTCTATCGAACCACCCTGGATGGAAACGTACATTCGTCTGATGCTTACAGAGGGATCGTTTATCCCAAAAGTATAGATGCTGCAAAACTCCGCCTCGAAGCGCAACGTTTGGAAAAGAGATGGGGCACGGACAGTTCTTACCAGGATCTATCTGATTATGCAGCCGCGTTAATCTACTTGGGCGAATTGGAAAAATCCAAGTCAATCTACCATTTTTTGGAATCTCAGCGACCAGGATCATACGTAACGGCCTCCAACCTGGGAACGATCTACGAGTTGTTAGGAAAACCTGATTCTGCCCATTATTGGATTGCCAGGTCCATGAAGATTAATCCGCAGTCTCATGGAGGGTCAGAATGGATTCACTTAAAAATTTTGGAATTTCAACTCAATCCAGATCGGGATTCCACCAGCTCTATCCTTGGACTCGATTTTGGAAAGGAAGGAATACCGGAGAATATCAAGGGTATCCATCTTATAGAACTCAGGGACCATTTAACCATTCAACTAAAAGAACGAGGCTACTTTGTAAAACCACCAAACTGGATTGTGGGAAACATCTATTTTGATTATGGCAATGTGATTGCTCAAACATTGAACGTGGAAGCGGCATTGGAGAGTTATGAAGAAGCGGCTAAATTCGGCTTTCACTCACCCTTAATGGAGAAACGTGAAAACGCCTTACAATCTTTGGCCTGGAGAGCCAGTTTTAAGAATGGGTGGGATAGAGCGCTTAATGGTGCCCTCGATGAAATCCTGGTGGTTGCGGTTGGTGGTATACTATTTCTGCTCTTTCTTATTTGGGTCGTTAAGTGGAAATTAATGAGGTAAAACATGTTTGGTCTAAGATCTTATAAACCAACGAAAAAGTTAGGCTGGTTTTTTCGCATGTGCCTGTTTATCTGGGTGTTTGCGACTATCCTGGTTTTGGTGGGCAGAGATACCCTCATTCTCGGTACAGCCTTAATTCTGGGACGTCCGTTATGGATTATTGGCGGTGTTTTTTGGTCCTGGTTTATCGATCGCCGCCTAGTTTCTCGCCCTCTAAAGCGGGTGGTTTGGCTACTCCTGGCGCTACTATTGTTAGAATATAGCTGGGTAGGGATTAACCGGGAAAGCTTAGGAGAGCCCGCCACTCCAAAAACTGAAATATCCATAATCACTTACAATCTGTTTTTTAAAAACAAAGCGCCCCAACAGTCTTTAAGCATATTGGAACAGGCCCAGGCAGATGTACTTTTTCTACAGGAGATCACTCCGCAGTGGTATGCTATTTTGGAAAAGAAATTATCAAAATCTCATCCTTATAGAGTTGTATTGCCCTATCGTGGTACCCATGGATTGGCCGTGTATAGTCGATTTCCCTTGAAGCAAATCAAGGTGATGAACAACGATTCAAAGCTGCCATTTGCGCAATGGGTAAGTTTGGAAGTAGCCGGGAGGAAGCTGTTGGCGGTTCATGCTCACCTGGCTTCTCCGGCGGTGGCCGTAGAAAATCCAGATCGGTTTTTCCCATTGATTCATAAAAACCACCAATTGCGAATCGAACAATTGAATCAGATTCAAGAGCAGGCTATTCTATGGGAACCTGACTATTCATCCATCTTTTTAATTGGTGACCTCAATACTACACCTCATGAACCCATATACCGGCAATTAACCGATGATTGGGTAGATGGATTTGAGGAGGCAGGTTCAGGAAACCCTGACAATTTCCCCAATTCGTCACACCTACCGGCGATAACTCGGTTGGACTATGTGATGGCAAAAGGTGAGCTCCAATTCCAAAAAGTACAAGTCTTTAAAGGAGGTAGCTCAGACCACCTGGCTCTTAAAGCGAGGGTAGCTCTGTAATCCACAGTTACTTACGGCCAGTCGGAATAGGGTGGAAAAACAGGAGTCAATTCGTTAATTTAGTTCGTTCTCAAACTTGCGTACATGAACGGATTAAAACGATCTTTCCTGCTTTCAGGAATCACTTTGATGGGCCTGGGCATTTTCTCTTGCCAATCTCCCCAACAGCCCACGGAAACAGTTGAACAAGAGGCAGAATTGCCCCAATCAGGTTATGATTCCATCGCCGCGGCCAAATACGGAGCTGATGCTTATGGAATGAAAAAATACGTCATGGCCTTCTTAAAACGAGGTCCTAACCGGGATTTGGATTCGGCCGAAGCCATGAAACTACAAATGGCACACCTAAAAAACATTGGGCGCCTTGCCGATGAAGGAAAGCTTGCTGTGGCAGGGCCCTTTTTCGGAAATGACGACTTGCGGGGAATCTACATATTCAATGTGGAAACACTCGAAGAGGCTAAAGCTTTAACCGAAACCGATCCGGCCATTCAAAAGGGGAGTCTGGTCATGGAGCTTAAAGAATGGTACGGTAGTGCCGGCTTAATGGCTGTAAACGACATTCATAAAACCCTTTCCAAAAAAGAGGTGACCGAATAAACGGAGGAATTTGAGATGTATACAAAAACAAGATATTCGGTAAAAGACATGATCCGCTGGACCCGGTTAGATCTGTTTACCTTCTTCCTTATTGCCTTTATCCCCACGGTATTATACGATACCTGTGGGCTCACTTGGCTCTATTTGCCCTGGCTTCCCATTGCCATGATCGGTACGGCGGTGGCTTTTATCATCGGTTTTCAAAACAAAGTGACCTATGACCGAATCTGGGAGGCCCGAAAAATTTGGGGCGGCATCGTAAATGTATCACGCACTTGGGGAGCCTTGGTAAAGGATACGGTAACTGGTGAACACGCAAGCCAACCTGTGGATGACGTTCGTTTAAAACAGGAGGTTTCTACTTTAATTCACCGACACATTGCCTGGATGGCGGCCCTGAGGCATTCGATGAGAAGCCCCAAGTCCTGGGAGGTTTTTTTGAGCCATAAAACCAATCGCGAATGGGCCAAAATGATGCATATTCCAGAACGTGAACATACCCTGGAAGAGGACTTGAAACCTTTGCTTTCAGAAGAGGAGTTCACTTATGTTCTTTCCAAAACAAACAAGGCTACGGCGCTACTTGCTATGCAGTCCAAGCATTTGAGAAAGCTGAAAGAGGAAAAACTCATTTGGGAATTTGCCTTCTTAGATTTGGAGGGGCTAATCAAAGATTTGTATGATTTGCAGGGGAAATCTGAACGAATTAAGAACTTTCCCTACCCAAGGCAGTATGCTACATTGAATAGTTTTTTCGTTTGGATTTTGGTATTCTTCTTACCCTTTGGTGTTATTCCTGAGTTTGCCAAAGTCGGGGAGCAGATTGCGTTAAATTTTCCCCGAATTGGAGATTACTTTGTTTGGGCCGCAGTTCCTTTTTCCATGATTGTTTCCTGGGTATTTCATACGATGGAGCGTATTGGTAAAACCGGTGAAAATCCCTTTGAAGGATCGGCCAATGATGTTCCCATTTCGACTATCGCCCGAGGTATTGAAATTGACCTTCGTGAAATGATTGATGAAGATCCTGAGCAAATTCCCAAACCTTATCCATTGGTTCACCATACCCAGATGTAAACCATGGTGGATAATCAGGAAAACTTGCATTTTAGAAGAGCCCTTCGAAAGGATCTGGAATCACTGATAGAAATGCTGGCTGATGATGAACTGGGAAAACTGCGTGAGGATTACCAACTCCCGCTTCCTTCGGCCTATGAAGAGGCATTTGCCAAAATTGATCAGGATAACAATCAACATTTAACCGTGGTGACCAACGACCGCGGAGAGCTTATCGGAATGTTGCAATTGACCTTTATTCCTTACTTGACCTATCAAGGTGGGGTAAGGGCGCAGGTAGAAGGAGTTCGAATTAAGAAATCGCACCGTGGCCAAGGAACAGGTGAACAAATGATGGCTTGGGCAATCGAAAAGGCCAAGCAGGAAGGAGCTCACGTCTTACAGTTAACTACAGATAAATTAAGACCAGATGCCATCCGGTTTTACGAAAAGCTCGGATTCACAGCCAGTCATGAGGGCATGAAATTACATTTACCTCAAAATCTCAAATCATGAAAATAGCAGTAACCGCGGCCAGTGGACAGCTCGGAGGAAGTATCGTTCGTGAATTACTTCAGAACGGTAAGCACGAAGTTGTAGCGGTTGCCAGAACACCAGAAAAAGTGGATATGCCTGGGGTAGAGGTAAGAAAAGGAGATTATGCTCAACCCACCGATTGGCCAGAGGCTCTGAAAGAGGTGGATGCAGTTCTCATTGTATCGGCTAATGGAGAACCTGGACAAAGGATAGGTTGGCACCGAAACATAATTGAAGGTGCCAAGCAAAGTGGTGTTCAAAAAGTGGTATATACCAGCATTATTGGGCCGAGTAGTGGTGGAGCTTTTAGTCCCATTGTTCAAAGCAACCGACAGACCGAAGAAGATATTCAAAACTCGGGCCTGGATTGGGCTATCGGTCGAAATGGGCTGTACATAGAACCTGATTTTGAATATGTAGATAATTACGTGAAAGAGGGCGGTATTATCAATTGTGCAGGACAGGGCAAGTGTGGTTATACCAGTAGAAGTGAGTTAGCCATAGCTTACCGTCATTTGTTGGAAAATGATCAGCATAGCCAGGGGGTGTACAACCTCAATGGAGATCCTGTCTCCCAAAATCAATTAGCAGAGGCGATTAATTCGGTTTTTGGAACCCGACTAAGCTTCAAAGCCATTTCTGTGGATGAGTATGCGGCCGAGCGAAAAGCTGCTCTCGGAGAGTTTATGGGAACGGTAATAGCCGGAATCTATGCCGGAATAGGGGAAGGGGCATTTAATGTGAATTCGGACTTTCAAGAGGTGGTTGGCCGTGCTCATTTGAGCCTTCCAGATATGGCCAGACAATTTCATGGATAATGTAAGTGCTTGAAAATAAGCTTTAAGTGTAGCGGGATTTGGAAATATGAAAAAGTATTTAGATATTTGTCTAAATGTTTAACCGATGAATAACCTCTTTAAAGCACTAAATGATCCCACGAGAAGGGAAATTTTGGAGTTGTTGAAAGACAAGGATTTATCCGCTGGAGAGATAGCCGACCATTTCAACATTTCCAAACCCAGCATTTCTCATCATCTCGATCTACTCAAACGGGCCGATTTAGTGAGTTCCGAAAAGAAAGGCCAGTTCGTTGTGTATTCCATTAATACCAGCATTCTGGAAGATTTATTAACCTGGATAGTTACCCTGAAAAAATAGAAACCATGAAATTAAAAACTGATTTACCGGTATTGGCCTTAGTGGCTGCCCCTTTATTTATCTTGCTCTTATATGGTCTGGTCTTCCTGAAAGTGTACCCATTCATTGGGATGCGGAAGGCAACATCGATGACTGGGGCCCAAAAATCACCTTGCTTCTTATTCCCATATTGTTACCCTTGCTCACCTATGCTGTTTTCCTGATAGTTCCTACCATCGACCCAAAGAAGAAAATCAAGAACATGGGTGGCAAGTTTTATCAGCTTCGATTTTGGATGACTTTGTTTATGTCCGTATTGGCCCTTTACATTCTCTATTCCTCCAAAGAGCAAGCTGCCGCCCCGCCTGATATCCTTTTCATTCTATTAGGTCTCCTGTTTGTGGTTATGGGTAATTACTTTAAAACCATTCGCCCCAATTACTTTCTTGGTATTCGTAGCCCATGGACATTGGAGAACGAACAAATCTGGAGGAAAACCCACTCTTTTGCTGGAACACTCTGGTTAGTAGGAGGGATGGTGATTGTATTGACCGGATTACTGCTTAGCGGAAGTTTGATGATGGTCGTCTTTGTTACGGTTACCTTGATCATAGGCTTGGTTCCTTATGTATATTCGTACCTGCAATTCAAGCAAAAACAAATTACCGATTCATGATTCATATTCAGAATACTATATCAAAAAGCCGGTCCTTCCGGCTTTTTCTTTTTGCATCAATCTCATTTTCTGTACTGGCCTGTTCAGATAACCCACCTCAAAAAACAGTAGAGCCCGTTCAGGAGAATGAAGCTGAAATAAGGGCACTTATTAAACAAGATCCCACCAACAGGTTTGAATCCACTCGGGGATTGATGTCCAATGGCGATTCCATTTCCTTGAATCGCCTGGATACCAGTGCTGTTCAGTTTAGTCCTCTTTCCAAAAAAACGTTGGATTCTTTGATGGCGCCGCATGACAATTGGCACCAAAAGGCACTTTCTCTGGAAACTTACCTTCAAAACCGGTTTAAGGGACAAGTACAAAGAGACTCCAACAACTTGATTTTAAAAATGCTCGACGGTAGCGACTTAACCGTTCGACCCATGGAGCAACACGATGAATTGGCTTTGGCTTTTGAATGGTACTATGAGCAGGGATATTACGTCATTAGGGTGCAAAGAAGCGAAGGCAATCATTATAGACTAATCAACGCCAATAATGGAGAGGACATAACCATGAATGGTCGCCCCATTCTTAATGACGAAGGCACCTATATGCTTCAGATTGGCTGCGATCTCGATGCTCGTTATAGTTTCAACGGGTTTGTGCTACAACCCATGGAGGCCAATAAAGGTGTGCTCATCGAGCGTGAACCCGCGAATTGGGGAGTGGAAGCGGCCAAATGGGTCGGCCCGCAAAAAGTGTTGATGAAATGCCGTTCAGCTATTCCTAATTCAGCCCCGTTTATCATCGAAGCTTCCTGGTAAAACCGCATTGCAATTTTTTGTGGTCTTTCTTACCTTAGCTTATTGATTCTTAAACCAAAAGCATGGCAGTAGATCAGCAGTACCTTGAATTCATTCACGACCAATTGGAAGAATTTGGAGAGTATCAAGCCAAGAAAATGTTTGGCGGAATAGGCTTCTTTTGCGATGGACTCATGTTTGGAATGATTGGTGGGGGCGTATTTCGACTGAAAGCCGATGAACAAAGCCAGGCCCAGTTTGAATCCAGGGCATGAAAAAATTTGATCCTCAAAACAACGGAAAAGGAATGCCGTATTGGGAAGTTCCCTTGGAGGTTGTTGAGAACAGGGAGGAATTGGCTCGCTGGAGTCAAGAAGCCGTTGCAGCGGCCAAAAGGGCTAAGGCGAAATAGCCAAGTGTCTGTTATCCTTTGAATTATAAGTGTAATAAGGTGTGCATTGAGTATCCACTCATGTAATCATTTTGCTGTATCCTTCAAATAATAAGTACCTTTTCCGCATGAAAACAAGACTACTCATTGCCGCAATACTCTTGGGCTTAGGCTCTGCAAAGGCACAAACGCAAGTAACATTATATACCACCTTGGGAGATGTTGTGGTGGAAATGTACGATACACTCACTCCCATAACCTCAGGAAACTTTGTTCAACTGGCTGAAAGCAAGTACTACGATGGAGTCATTTTTCACCGGGTAATCAATAATTTCATGATTCAAGGGGGGGATCCTACCGGTACTGGGTCAGGAGGACCTGGGTATACCATTCAGGATGAATTTGATAGTAGCTTGAGCAACATTCAAAAAACTATTTCCATGGCCAATCGAGGACCTAATACAGGTGGGAGTCAGTTTTTTATCAATTTAGTGAACAATACCTACCTCGATTTCAATAAGGCTCCTTTAACCTCTAAACATGCTGTGTTTGGTATAGTAGTTAGTGGTTTCAATGTGGTACAGGACATTGGTAAAGTTCCTACCAATGCTCAAGATCGCCCTTTAAGTGCTGTGGCCATGGATAGTGTAAGAGTAACCTTTGATCCGGATACCGTTGGAAGCGGTGGTTCAGGCGGCGGCGGTGGCGGCGGTGGAGTCGGTGTTGGAATAGAACAGCATTCAACCGCTCAACTTTTTGAAGTATTCCCCAATCCCATTTCCGGGCAGTCTTTCATCACGATTCACACCGACTTAAAAGCATCTGGGGAGTTGACTCTTATTAATCAGCAAGGTCAGATACTTTTTGGGCAAAAACTGAGTTTATCGCCAGGTTACCAGCAAGTAGAGATAGAAGGATTAAACCAGGTGTCTAATGGCATGTACTATTTGTATTGGAAAACAGGAGCTGAAGAGCGTCATTTTCCTTTGGTAGTAAATAATCATTAATTGTTTAATTGAGTTAATTTAAAATATTGAAAATAAGCTCTTTATTTGTTCTGCTGTTCCTTCTTTCCGGGAGTGCGATAAACGCTCAAACCTATAGGGAATATTACCCCAATGGAACGGTGAAATTGGAAGGTGATACGTTCAATGGAGCCTTCACTTATTTCTATGAATCAGGCGAAGTTTTTCTTACCGGTTTTACCCGCCGAGGAGTCAAAGACAGCATCTGGAATTATTACAACGAACAGAAGTTGCTATCCATGCGAGAAGTATTTCGCGGTGGGCAAATGGCTGTTAAACGTACCTGGAAATATTACCCCGATGGGCAACTGGGAGAAGATTTAAAATTAACTTACTTACGAGCCTCTAATGGTGGTGACTCCACCAACATAACCCGGGAATGGAAATTCTGGTACGAAAACGGAGAGCCGGCAGCGGATCTTATCATTATCAATAACCAAGATATGGGCTCTTCCTACTGGAACCGGAAAGGGGAGGTGATACGAAGAGAAGATTGGTTGATTGAGATGCGGATGGAAGCGGAAAACAAGTAATTTGGCCGATCAAACCAAAAATCATGAAAGAATCAAAATCAATCCCAGACTTTGCCACCATTAACCGCAAAAGCTGGAACGACCGTGTTGAATCACACGTCGATTCTGACTTCTACGATATGCAATCCTTTCTTCAGGGAAAAACATCGCTCAATGAGGAAGAGATTAATCTATTGGGTGATGTGAATGGACTTTCATTGCTCCATCTTCAATGTCATTTTGGTCAGGATACCTTGTCTCTGGCCCGAATGGGAGCAAAGGCTACCGGTGTGGACTTGTCTGACCAGGCCATTAATCAAGCCAAAAAACTCAATGAAGACTTAGGTTTAGATGCCGAATTCGTGTGCTGCAATTTGTATGATTTACCCGAGCATTTAGACGCCCAATTTGATCGTGTGTTCACCTCTTATGGTACCATCGGTTGGTTGCCTGATTTAGAGCCTTGGGCCGCACTTGTGGCTCGATACCTGAAACCAGGAGGGCAATTCGTAATGGTCGATTTTCATCCCACGCTGTGGATGTTTGACGATGATTTTTCGAAAATACAATACCGTTATTTCAATTCTGATCCCATTATCGAAACCCAAACCGGTACCTATGCGGATAGAGAATCAGGAGTAGAAATAAAAGACGTTTCCTGGAATCATTCCATGAGTTCATTACTCACCTCGTTAATGAGACAAGGCTTAGAACTGAGCCATTTCGGAGAATACGACTACTCGAACTACAGCTGCTTCAATCACCTGGAGGAATTTGCACCAGGTAAATTTCGCGTTAAACATCTGGGGAATAAGATTCCGATGATGTACTCCATTGTGGCCACGAAGCCCTTGTAGCTGTTCATAAGTCGATTTTTTGCCCGTTTGAATCCGTTTGTAGAGTGCCTATATTTGGGTAACCATGAACAAACGTCTTCTAACCGTACTAATCTTGACTGCTGTGGTCGCACTTTTTGCCATTTGCTTGTATTGGTGTGGAAGCTGATTTCATGACCCTTACACCCAGTTCCCGATTCACAAAAAGGTCGTTTTTTTAACAATGTCAAAATCAATCTTGGTTGCTAAAAAGATATTGCCGACATTGCGCCCAATACAGAAAATCAAACAGAGATGACATTCGAATTGCAATCTGGTATACCCATATTAGAACGCACACCGATTCTTCTAAACGACTGGCTTAAAAACCTGGATGAAGCCTGGATATTTGAAAATGAGGGAGGGGAGAGTTGGAGCCCCTATTACGTTGTTGGCCATTTACTTCACGGAGAAATAACCGATTGGCTGCCAAGAGCCAAGTTGATCTTGGATAGCCCTGATGAGGTACAAACTTTCATTCCCTTCGATCGTTTTGCCCAACTTGAGATGAGCCGGGGAAAAACCATGGACGAGTTATTGGAAGAATTTGCCGAGTGGCGTGCCCGAAATCTCGAAACCTTAAAATCCTGGCAATTGACGGATAGAGAGTTGGAACTTAAAGCGGTTCATCCTGAATTAGGTGAAGTTACCCTAAGGCAATTGCTGGCCAGTTGGGTAGTACATGACCTTTCTCACATCGCTCAAATTGGCCGGGTTATGGCCAAGCAATACAAAGACGAAGTGGGGCCCTGGGCTATGTACATGCCTTTATTAACCCGATAGTTAGGTCGTTAGGGTTTAGTTTCCATTTGGGTGAAAGGTTTATATTCGCTCAAAATCTAAACCAATGATAATTTACGGATCACGATCAGCTGCCCTATCTTCGGATACCCCTGAAAAACTAATTTGCCCCAATTGTCAAACTGAAGGAAGCACTCGCATTCATGTATTTGGACGCTATGCACATATCTTCTGGATTCCCTTGTTTCCAGTTGGAAGGCCTGCTGTGGCAGAATGTAGCCATTGCCAAGCGGCCTATGACAAAAAAGAAATGACTGCCGAAATGAGGCAGGCGGCTGATGCCTTGAGCTCATCGACGAAAACACCTATTTGGTTTTTTTCCGGATTGGCCGTCATTGCTGTTTTAGCGGGAGTGATTTTCTACACCGGTCAAGTAAATAGTGAAAACAACAAGCGATACATCGAAGAACCCATGGCAGGGGACAAGTATGATTACAAGTCAGGTGATGGCATGTATTCCACCCTTCTTGTAGATCGGGTAGACTCAGATAGTGTTTATGTTTTTGAAAATACGATGCAGGTCGATAAACGCTCTCAATTGCGCAAAATCGACAAGCCCGAGTATTACCCGGAAACTACCTATGGCGTATCTCGTCAAGATGTAAAAGACCTCTTTCAAGACGGAACTATTTTCGACATAGATCGAGACGAATAGGGCTGTTTTTTTTGGGGTAACCTTAATTTAATCAGAGATTTAAAGAAAACAATCGTATCTTTATCCCGCTTATTAAGCTTACAAAACACCTAAACCATGAAATATCTACTGTTTGCCTTAACTGCTCTTTTGTTTACCAGCTGTATTCCAGAAGAAGCACACTGTCCTGAAGATGAAGCTGTTGCGCAAGGTCATGCCTTGGAAGGTCAGCAATGGGAATGGGTCATGTCAACCAATTCGGATGGCACCCGCAACACTCCTGAAAATGGCCACACAACTCTTCTTGAATATTCCAATGGAACTTACACCCGCTACGTAGATGGAGTAGTAATGGAAGAAATGCCTTACACCACCCGTCCTACTAACGGTGACCGTGTGGGCAATCTTATGGATATGGAACATCAAGCTTCCAACACCATTTACTACGAACAAGGAACAGTAAAGCAAACGTACTTTATAGAAGAAACGACTTTAACCCTGCGCGACGAGTGTGATTGCCGCGAACATACCTATCGGGTTTACTAAGTCAGAGAGAATTTAGATTCCGAAGCCCCTTTCCACTGGATTGGGGCTTTTTTTGTGCCTTTTGGATAAGGTTGTTAAGAGTTATCAACCGCATGGTGATCCAGTGAAAAGTCTTTATAATTTAGTTTCAAATTACCGAATCATGCACAAGCAATTCCGTCAGACAGGATGGGCCTTAGTTGGACTCGTTCTCTTTTTTCTATCGGGATGCAACCAACCGCAGGATGTCCCTATTCCAGATCGATTTTACCTGGCTAAGTCCAATTGTTTTGGCGTTATGAAATCGCGAACCGATACTTCTTTTGAAGCCGAACTGATTTGTGACCAATTTCACTACAAATCATTGCACCGGAGTCAAGACTGGATTTGGGAAAAAGAAGGAGATCAGATTCGAAAATTTAAAGTCAAGGAGTTGGCTGATAGCTTAGGAGTGATTTCCAAAGCCATTCCGCTGCGCAGAGATCGATTTAAGCAGCATATTGACACCCTGCATAGCCGAATGATGAGTTTTACTCCAGGAAACTGGAATAGCGCCAAAAGGATGTATACTCTGCGCTATTCCATGTGGGTGGATATTACCGATGTCTTCATCCTGGAAGACTCCATTGAAGTTAACCGTTTTTATCCCGACAACAGCCTAATTGTATACCAGCCTTCCACCGGTGAGGAGGTTTTTCTGGTTATGAGTGATGGGGGAGTGTACGGTATGAAAAGGAAGAGTTTAATGCCTTGGGTGAGAATATGGGGACCATTACCACATTAGATACCATCCATCAAATGAAAGATTTTAGAAAAAGTGCACCAGCACCAAACAATAGACCCGATGAAAAAATTAGCCCTGATTCCACTGCTGTTTCTGATTCTCTTTAGTGCGACTTCATTCAGCCAGGAACAGAAAACAGAACCCTTTATTGAAGTACGTGGTAAGAGTGAGTTGGAAGTAACCCCAGATCGTATCTATCTGTACATCCATTTACGTGAAAAGCCTGAGTCCAAGGAAAAAGTGGATATAAATCAACTCGAAAAGGAATTGAGGAAAGCGCTTAGCGATGCGGGTATAGATTTGTCCAAATTGGTATTAGCGGATGCAAGCACAAGTTACCAGGCCATAAGACGTCGCAAAAAGGATGTGGTCGCCCAAAAGAACTACCGACTGCTGGTCACCACGGCCAATGAAGTAGGTTTGGTGTTTAAGGTTTGTGATGATCTGGATATCAATCAGGCTGGTATTGAACGAGTGGATCACAGCGAAATGGCCCAATACAGAAAGGATATTCGCATTATGGCCATGAAGGCGGCCAAGGAGAAAGCGGATTATATGCTGGAGGCCATTGGAGAAGAAACCGGTCAGGCTTTGGAAGTGCGTGAAGACCACAATTATTTCGGGCAACGCGGAGCTCGTTACAACACCTTGGCCAATGTTATGATGGAAACAAGCGACGGAGGTGGGGGAGACGATTACGGAAGTCTGCCAAATTTGGAGTTCAAATCCATCAAACTGACCAGTGAAGTTTATATCAAGTTTGCTATATCAGAGCGGAAATGAAAGACATAGAGAAGAGAGAAGATATTGAGTTGTTGGTTGATACTTTCTATCAAAAAGTAATTAAAGACCCGGTTATCGGGTATTTGTTTAACGAGGTGGTTCCTTTGAATTGGGAACTACACATCCCCAAAATGTACGATTTCTGGGAGTCGGTTTTACTCGATAGTCAGAATTACCGGGGAAATCCGATGAAGGCACACCTGGACTTGCACGTAAAAGAGGCCTTGAAAAAAGAGCATTTTGATCAATGGTTGGTTCTGTTTGATCAAACCCTTAAGGAGTTATTTTCAGGACCCAAAGCCGATTTAGCCTTAGTTAGAGCGCAGTCTATTGCCACGGTTATTCAGGCCAAGATCTATCAATTTGAAAAGGGCATGGTTGGCTAACGAGCCCACTCCCGACTTTTAGCCATTCTGGCTAAGGCTATTAGGCCTAATCCAATGGCCAGCACAACGATGGGCATGATGATCGTACCAGGACCACTGACGGTCATTAAATCAATAATTAGAAAGTTGTAGGAAAATTGGGCTGCTGCTCCTGCCCAAGATAACCAGAACAAAGGTCCTGCCCATTTTCTTCTAAGCAAAAGGCCAACACAGGCCGCTGAACCACTGAATACGGCTGTCGCAAACGCAGCCGTTACCCAAGCCGGGGTATTGGCCATCAATTCACGTTCCACTTCAGTCATATCGGCCATCATCATTTCAGGATTGTAGGCCTGCATAATGTAAATAACAGCGCCACTCAAATTCCAAAGAAGGGCAAGGGTGGAAACAATCCAATACCAGAGCGGGATTTTTTGAGAAGTAGTCATGTGATAAATGATTTAAGAACAGTAAGATACAATTATTTGAGATTTTGCCTTCCCTTCTCCCATAGTTTGAGTTTCCTCTTTTATCGACAAATTCAAAAAAAATTTTTTCAGCGGTTTACCTTTTTATAACGGCGGGTATAAAGGGGAAACAACATCATTGAACCATGAAAAAGATACTTTTTGGATTATTGTTTCTATCCATTTTTACCGCCTGCGAAACGCCTTCAACTAACCGATCCACCGCCGAAATGGTCCCAGCCATTAACCCGCCCTTGGGAGACGTTATCCCATTTACTCATTGGGAGGTTCCAGCTGACCGCGATACAACACTCGAATTGCCAACAGGAAGTTACGTCAAGGTTCCTGCCCACAGTTTCCAAGATTCCAATGGTCAATTAATTACCGAAGGAAGGGTTCAATTGTCCTTTCGGGAATTTAACCAGGCCTCCGATGTCTTTCTGTCTGGAATTCCTATGATTTACAAAGGACAACCCTTTGAATCGGCAGGGATGTGTGAGTTCAAGGGAATGAATGGAATTCAATTTGCTCCCGGAAAGCAAGTGGAAATTGGACTTCAATCCAGTAGGGCTGACCGAGATTACAACCTGTATTCCTTAAACGAATCCACGGGTGAATGGACCGATATTGGAAAGGACTCGGTGATGGAACCCGAGTCTATCTTAGATTCCTTGCAGGAAACTACGTATGAGCCCAATTACGGATCCTACCAAACCCTGGTGGAAAAAGTGGATGAAGCGCCCATTGTAGAGCCCGCAAAACCATTGAGCAAAAAGGATGCGGCCGGATATTGGGTCATTCAATTGCAGATTGAAGACTTGACCATTTTCCCGGAATTAAGTGTCTACAACGGCGTGGAGTTTAAAGTGCTCGAAGGAAAACAAAACAACCAGGACACCAATGTGACCTGGTTCTCCGCCGATTTGGAAAATACCAATGTTGAGGGCCAATATCAGATCCATTTCATGGGCTACAACCGCATGGGAGAAGCCGAGGAAAGACGCTATCGAGTGGAGCCTGTTTATGAAGGGGAGGACTACGACCTGGCCATGAAAGAGTACAAAAAGAAATTTGCCTCCTACAAAAGAGAAAAAGTCCGTCAAGAAAAATTGGCCGAAGAAAGACAGCGCCAATTCCGATTGGATTCCATCAAAGCAGCCAATAAGTGGCAAGCCGATTCAGCGCGATGGGCTCAGGAACGAATAAGAGATTCCTTAGCCAGAGCGGAAGAGCAAAGAAAGTGGCGAGAAGAAAATCCAGCAGAATATGGCATCACCAGAGCTTTTCAAGTAGGGAACTTTGGAGTTTTCAATTGCGATCGTTTTTACAGACCTGGTGCGCAAAAACGGGAGGTAATGGTTCGATTTGAAAGTGCTGAGGGCTTGGATATGAAGGGAATGAAGTATTACCTTTTGGATAAGGGGAGAAATGCTGTGCTAAGTAACCTGGCTCATAATTGGGTAAATACGATCACGCTCTATTCGGGTATGGATGCTCGAGTGGTGGTCATTACTGCTGACCAACAATTAGCCATCCCTCGCAATGGAGAGCGTTTAATGGATGCGGGGCCAAATGAAGAAGTAACCCTGGTCCTGGATTTTTACGATGTGAGAGGGAAAGAGGAAGAGGAGATTCAAAAATTGCTTCTGTAGCCGGTCAAATGGCCTGAATAACTACATTTGGGCAAATCCCTGGATATGTTTGCTGTGATCTATTCCTTTGAAGTTAAACCTGGCAATGACCAGAAACTAATTGATGCCTGGTCAGGGCTAACGGACTTAATCTACCGGCATGAGGGAAGTTTAGGATCTCGTTTACACCACGAAACGGGTAATCGATACCTGGCTTATGCGCAATGGCCCAGTCGAGAGGGATGGAAGGAAGCTGGGGCCAATATGCCAGCAGAGGCAGAGAAGTACAGAAAGGCCATGAAGGAGTCCTGTCTGAAAATAGAAACCTTGCATGAATTAAATCCAGTGAGTGACCTTCTTCAAACAAAACCGTTCTCTAAATAAACCGTTGAATCCGGATTTTAATAGCGATAAGGTGAAAACGATTTGGAAAGGGCTGTGTCGATGTTTTTTTCTTTTTTCATGGGTAGGTCTTGCCCTTTCCTGTCAGCCGTCAACGCCTAAAGGGGTAGTGGTAGCTGCCTCTTCCAATACCCGAATGGTTTTAGAAGAAGTAGAAGCCCGGTTTGAAAAGAAATACGGAATTCCATGTGAATTGATAACTGCCTCCTCTGGGAAATTGTTTGCCCAAATTCAAAATGGAGCCCCTTATGACCTATTCCTTTCGGCTGACAAACACTACCCATCTCAGTTGGAAAAGTCGGGGTATACAGCAGGAAATCCACAAATTTATGCTCAAGGGAGATTGGCGCTTTGGTCTTTGCGCCAGGAGTGGAATTGGGAAAAACAGGGGTTAAATCATCCTCAAATAAAAAGGCTCGCCATCGCTAATCCGGAAACGGCTCCATACGGCCGTGCGGCCCGGGAAGTTCTCCTAAAACTTCGCCCGGATTTACTGGAAGGGAGTCACGTTGTGATGGGCGAAAATGTGGCCCAGGCCGCACAATTTGTGACAAGTGGAAATGTAGAAGCGGGTTTGATCGCCTATTCTTTGATCCAAGGCCAGGAAGGATGGTATCAACTGATCGATGATTCTCTCCATACTCCCATAAATCAATTCGTCGTGCGGTTGAAAAACCACCCGGGAGATAAGGAGGATGTGGACAAATTCTATAATTTCCTGTTTTCAGAAGAAGTTCAGCCTTTGCTGAAGAAATATGGATATACAATTCCCGATTAATGGCAGAACCCCTTTGGTTGTCTTTTAAGCTTGCTGCTGTTACCTCTCTGCTGCTTTTAGTCATCGGCATACCCATTGCCTGGTGGTTATCTGAGAGTAAGTCGAGGTGGAAACCGGCTTTCGAGTCTTTGGTGAGCCTGCCTTTGGTTCTTCCTCCCACCGTTTTGGGTTTTTACCTGCTTCTGGTTTTTAGCCCTGCTCATGGTATAGGAGGTTGGCTGCAGGAATGGGTAGGTGTATCCTTTGTGTTTTCTTTTGAAGGATTGGTATTGGCCTCGATTATTTATAGCCTACCTTTTATGGTTCAGCCTGTGCAAGCCGGATTGGCAAACTTACCACGGGAACTTTCTGAGGCTTCCTATGTGTTAGGCAAATCCAAATGGCAAACCTTGATTCGAGTGCTCTTGCCCAATTGCAAACCCGCATTACTCACAGGGCTGGTGCTCTCCTTTGCGCATACCTTGGGGGAATTTGGTGTGGTACTTATGATTGGCGGAAACCTCCCGGGAGAAACCCGTGTTGCTTCCATTGCCATTTACGATCAGGTAGAAGCGCTCAATTACGAGGCGGCACATGGTTATTCACTGGCCCTACTGCTTATAACCTTTGTAATTCTTTTTATCACTTACGCCATAAATCACCGGTGGAGAAGGAGGGAACAGCATGATTAAGCTAAACCTCCATAAAAAGCTGCACCCCTGGCCAGTTGATCTGCAAGCAGAGGTAGAAACCGGAAAGTTTATTGTCATTTATGGGGCATCTGGTGTGGGTAAAACCTCACTGCTTAGAATGCTGGCTGGATTGATGAAACCAGATCAGGGAAGTCTCACGGTTAATGGTCAATCCTGGTACAGCGGCGATCAGGGAGTGTTCTTACCGCCGCAAAAAAGATCGGTAGGACTCTTGTTTCAGGACTATGCTCTCTTTCCGCATTTAACGGTGGAGCAAAACATTCGATTTGCCCTGGACAAAGGCATGGACTCAGATTCGGTGGATGAATGGATGAATGCCCTTGAAATTCAACGTCATGCGCAACGAAAGCCAGGTCAGCTTTCAGGAGGTCAAAAACAACGCGTAGCCCTGGCTCGAGCCTTGATTCGACAGCCACAATTGCTGCTGCTTGATGAGCCTTTGTCTGCCCTAAATCCTGAAATGCGCGGCAAGTTGATGGATTTAATTCTTCGCTTTCACCAGGAAAAAGGATTGACCACATTTTGGGTTACTCACCATTGGGAAGAGGCTTTGAAGATGGCGGATGAAGTATGGTTGATGGAGGAAGGTAAAATATCGCGTTCGGCCAGTCCTTTGCATTTAGAAAGGGAGAATGGTCAGGCTCACCTCTGGGCTGTAGTGAAGGGCGTTCACGATCGAAAAGAGGGCCTGGAGTATGAAATCGAAATTGGAGAAAATCGCCTTCGCATTCCGGTAAATCGGCAGTTGGGTTATCAGCCAGGAGATCGGGTTCAGTTTGGAAAAAATGCATCGGGATGGTACATCGTTTAGGCCTTTGGATGGCGTGTGGTTTGATTTTTTTGGCCATGGCTTGTCAGGAGGCTGAACAGGCACCGATTCAGCCAAAGAGAGTGGACGTAGGGCCCTCTATTCTGGTTTTAGGAACTGCTCAGGATGCCGGATCACCTCAAGCGGGTTGTTATAAAGAATGTTGCCGTGAGCTCTGGGTTGGTGGTCATCCGCCTCGCCGCGTTACTTCCTTGGGATTACGCGATGGCAAAGGCAAATACTGGATGTTTGAAGCTTCGCCCGATTTTCCCGCTCAAATGAGTCAGATGAGCCCATGGCTTGGTCAGCCCAAGATTCAGCTTCCAGCAGGCATCTTTCTTACCCATGCCCATATTGGCCACTATACCGGACTTATGCATTTGGGCAGAGAGGTTTATGGTGCTCAAGAAATTCCGGTTTACACCATGCCCCGTATGGCTGAATTCATCAGAACCAATGGTCCCTGGAGTCAATTGGTGGACTTGAATAATATTGAATTGAGACTCATGAAAGCTGATTCCCTGCTTCAGTTGTCTGCCGAGATTTCAGTACAACCTGTTTTAGTTCCTCACCGCGACGAGTTTTCAGAAACCGTTGGATTCAAAATTCAAGGACCTCATAAATCCCTGCTTTTTATTCCAGACATCGATAAGTGGAGTAAATGGGGGCGGGACTTAAAGGAGGAGGTTAAAAAGCATGATTGGGTGCTCATCGATGGAACTTTTTTCTCCGGTAAAGAATTGCCCGGAAGGGATATGGCCGAAATACCCCATCCATCCGTAGAAGAGAGTATGGCCTACCTCAAAGGATTGGATAGCCTGCAGAAAAGCAAGGTGGTATTCATTCATTTAAATCACACCAATCCGCTGTGGAACAAGAGCAGTCAGGAGTTCGATCAAGTGCAGAAAGCGGGCTATAGCGTGGCTTATTTGGGCCAGGAAATTACACTTTAAATCTTTCCTCAAAAGCGTTATGTTGTATTGGATATAACGCTAAATTTGTTAGGTGCAATACCCCATACATTACCGTTTTTGGATTTCTGGTGAAGAAGGAACTTTTTTGGGTCAAGGACGAATTACCTTGCTCGAAGCCATTGCCGAAACAGGCTCCATCAACAAAGCCGCGCAATCCATGAAAATGTCTTACCGCAAAGCCTGGAAGCTGATTGACAGCATGAATGCTCAGGCTCCCAATCCACTTGTGGTAAGGGTAAGTGGTGGTGCTGGCGGAGGCGGGACTCAATTGACCGATGACGGTAGAAGAGTATTGGACGAGTATAAAAAACTACAGGAAAAAATTAGAACCTATTTCGAAGAGGAATTATCCAGCTTCGATTGGAAAACATAAGCCATGGTTAGAATTCGTTTTTTTGGCCAAACCGCAGAAGCTTGCGGAACTCAGGAACAGGAATGGAACCTGGAAAACGGGCAAACTGTAAAGGTGCTCGTAGAAGAGTTGGAAAGAACCTATCCAGATTTGCAACAATTGACGTATCGGGTAGCTCGTAACGCTGGAATGGTAGATGAGCAGGCCCTATTGAAAGTAGGTGATGAAATTGCCTTGTTACCACCATTTGCCGGTGGATAGGGATGGAAAAAAAATCTGCATATCGATATAGCCGGCAAATAGCTCTGCCTGAAATAGGGGATGCCGGACAGAAGAAGCTTAGTGAGGCTTCGGTGCTCATTATTGGTGTTGGTGGCTTAGGATGTCCAGCCGCCCAGTACCTGGCTGGAGCAGGAATTGGTCGAATCGGATTAGCCGATTTTGATCAAGTGGAAGAGCATAACCTTCATCGCCAGGTATTATTCGGACATTCAGACTTAGGAAGAAACAAAGCCTCTGCGGCAGCAAATCGATTGCGGGAATTAAATCCAACCTTGATTTACGAGGTTTATGAGCAAGGAGTCACCGCTCAGAGTGCAGAAGACATCATTCAATCCTATGATGTAGTTATTGATGGAACTGATAACTATGCTTCCCGTTATTTGATCAACGATTGGTGTGGATATTATCAGAAACCCCTGGTTTACGGTGGAGTATCTGGTTTTGAAGGGCAGGTATCTGTATTCCACCAAGAGCCTGGTTTTGACTACCGGTCTTTGTTTCCTGAACCTCCAAGTGGGAGAGAAGCCAACTGCGCTGTAACCGGTGTGTTGGGTTTGGTGCCCGGGATGGTTGGTATGCAACAAGCTCATGAAGTAATTAAGCTGATTTTGGGTTATGCGTCAACGCTTTCAGGAAAACTATGGGTATGGGATAGCCGGACTGGTCAGACCCAAACCTGGGATTTAACCCGGCAAATTCAGGACTACAGCCAAAAGCCATCCGAACATGCAGAGATTGTTGAATGCGATGCCCAAGGGGCTATAGAAAAGCACCAGCAAGGTTGGCTTCTTTGCGATGTAAGAGAAGAGGAGGAGAGGATTGCTTTTCCATTTCCATCCGACTTACAGGTTTCCTGGTCTCAATGGGATTCCGAAAAGACTATTCTAAATACCAAAAATCATATTGTATTTGTCTGCCAAAGTGGAGTAAGAAGTCGTTTAGCCTTGCAGGCCTGGACTTCAGATCACCCTCTTAAAACAGGCAGCTCATTGAAAGGAGGAGTTCAAGGACTTTCTCCAGAATCCAATTTATTGAAAGAAATCACCGTATAATGGAAGTGAAACCGAAGAAAATCAAGAAAATATTCAAAGAAGGAGCAATCCCCGCTTCTTTTATTGCCGATTCCATTGCCAAGCATCAGAGCAAAACAGGAATTGGTGCACATAGCATCTTCTTAGGTCAGGTAAGAGCTGATGAAATAGATGGAAAAACCGTGCAGTCTATTGAGTATACCGCTTACGAGGAAATGGCTGAAAAAGAAGTACACGATATTCGGGAAAGTGCTTTCGAAAAATTCGACCTCAGTTGTATGCATATCTACCATAGTTTAGGTCAGGTGCCTGTGGGTGAAATTTGTCTCTTCGTTTTTACCTCTTCAGCTCACCGTGGCGATTGTACAGAAGCCTGCCAGTATCTGGTAGAAGAAATCAAGGCCAAGGCACCCATTTTCGGAAAGGAAATATTCGAAGATGAGAGTCACCAATGGAAGGTTAACCGCCCCTAATCGATTTACATGGTTGATATTACACATAAGAACAATACACTGAGGCAGGCCGTGGCTGAGGCTACGGTAAAAGTGAGTGATCCTGCAACCATTGCAGCCATTGAGAATAGACAAGTGCCTAAAGGAGATGTTTTTGAAATGGCCAAGGCCGCTGGGCTTTTGGCTGTGAAACGTACCTGGGAAATGTTGCCCGATTGCCATCCCTTACCCGTTGAGTATACGGGAATTCGATATGAGATTCAGGATCTTTCCATTCGGATTGAAATGGAGGTAAAAACCATTTACAAAACGGGTGTGGAAGTAGAAGCCATGCACGGAGCGTCTGTAGTAGCCTTAACCATGTATGATATGCTCAAGCCTTTGGATAAAGGAGTAGAGATTCAGAACATTCGTTTGCTTCGGAAAAAAGGAGGAAAAACGGATTACAAAAACCGATTCCAGGAAGGTGAGCTTAAGGCTGCCGTAATTGTCTGCTCGGATAGCATTTCTGCAGGGCAGAAGGAAGACAAAGCGGGGAAGGTGATTTGCCAAAAATTGGAAGCTGCGAATGTCCAGGTAGACCACTACGAGGTAATTCCTGATGAATTCGATCAAATTCAAAGCCAGGTAAATCACTGGTATGAAAAGGCAGATTTACTGATTTTTACGGGAGGCACCGGTTTGTCTCCAAGAGATAATACACCTGAAGCCGTAAAGCCTTTGTTGGATCAGGAGATTCCGGGAATTATGGAGACCGCTCGAAATTACGGGCAAAATCGAATGCCTTATTCCATGTTGTCCCGAGGAATCGCTGGTTTAAAAGGAAACTGTATGGTGCTCACTTTACCGGGTTCTACCAATGGAGCGAAGGAGTCTATGGATGCTCTTTTCCCTGCCTTGTTGCACAGTTTTCACATCATGGGAGGAGGGAAACACTAAGTTTAGGTTATAAACAATTGTTGATAACTGATGTTGATGCTTGGTTAATAAGTACTTAGCTTGTTTTTTAATCTCGGATACAAGTTTTCCTATATTTGAGTAAGCAATTCAATCAAACATCGTTCTTTGAACTACCTTCCGGCAAAAATCAGCAACCATTAAGCGCTGAAAGACAGAGAGTTTCTTCGGATACTCAACGTTGAAAAAACTTCGGTTTCAAAAAGCATTGATGGGATAGTTAGGAGCTGAAAAAATTCTAATGATGATGATGCCTGTGGTTATCCAAGAAATGAAGGTTGCAAAACCCTCATAACGAAGGTAACTAACAGAAGGACAACCGTTCCTTACGGGGATAGCAGTTTGAAGCGAACTTTTTCCGGAGTTCAAATCAATTTGCGGCCTACGGGCAGGAAGTCTGAAAGTGGAGGGGACAATCTGAAACGGTTCGCCGATTCGATTGGATCAAGGTTGAAATGTGCGTCATTTAGTCAAATAAATGTCGAAAAAAAGAGTCCGCTTCGGCGGACTTTTTTTTGTCTTAATTCTTGGCTAAGGTCACCGCTTTTTTAGAAACTGTTTTTAGAAAACGATAGGATAGTTGAAGGCTGGTAAGTAGGTAAAACTCGTCATGGTAGTATGGCTTGTTGGGTTCATAATCACCGTTGAGCAACACCTGAATGCGATCGCCCTCATAGCCCAGATAACCTGTCAACCACAGGTCTCTTGATATAGGATCGTAGAAATAATCATCCAAGCTCGCACCTCCACCAATTCCGATAAGAAAATGATCAAAAAGTCGGTTATTAAAATGCAGGGTATAATTAGAACTTCCACCTCGACTGCTGAACATTAAACTGGCTCCAGGTTTCCATTTTCCATTGAAGGTGGACGCAAAGAATCCGGTAGTAATGTACAGGTTTCGTTGTTCCAGGTAAGCTCTATGTCCTGCTGCCTGCAACTCCTTGCTTCTTTCATTGTCAAAAATCCTGGAGAGGGATGCACCAACAAAGGCGTTTTCCGTTTTCCAGTAAATTCCCAAATCCATATTGATTTCCTCCTCAATATAGTCCTGAGGATAGAAGATGTCTGAATGAGGAGAAATGAGGTGAGGTTCGTACAAGTTGAAGCCCTCTTCGTAGTAGGCATAAAACGGCCGGGCCCCAATACTAAGAATCCCATCCTTTATTTTAATCGGGAGGGTAAAGTTTAGGTAGCCCTGTTCTTTTCTGAGGTAGCTGCCATATCCTGATTTTGAGTCGTGAAGTGTTCCCGAATAGCCCATTCCTAAGGCCAACCTGGATTTGTAACTCGGAAGTTCGATAGCAAGCTGTCCCTGATTGTAATGGGAAAAATCGCTAACCGCCGTAGCGCTGATCTTAAGATCGGAGGCATTCATGGCCGCAGGATTGAAGAATTGGGGAAAGAATAAATAGCTACCCTGAGATTCTTGAACGAAGAAAGAGCCCACCCGGTTTTGTCCAATAGCGAGGAGGGAGAATAGTAGACTGATTAACAGAAGAGGAAGGTGCTTCATGGTTTGTTTTTGACATTAACTCCGTAATCTCTGTTATCGCATGTAGTTCCCGTAAAAGGTGTTTTTAACGGGTAAGCGGTACAACTTATTCATCCCACAGTTCCGCCATAGAATAGGTGTTGCCCGGTCTTTCCCAAAAACTACCATCAATAATACGGTGGTGAGCATCTAACGAATCAATCAAAACCATTTCGGCATCAGACAATTGTAAACTGGCCGCAGCGATATTCTCTCTGATTCTTACGGGATTAACCGATTTTGGTATCACAGCAGTACCTCTTTGTATGGCCCAGGCGATAAGGACTTGGGCGGGAGAACAGTCGTTTTCTGAGGCAATTTCTAATACCAGTTCGTGCTGTAGGGGCCTGGGCTCATCTGGCTTTTTCATATTTTGAGAGCGATCTCCTGAGCCAAGTGGTGAATATCCCGTGACTAAAATTTGATGTTCCCGGCAAAAGCGGAGTAGGGCGTTTTGTTGCAAGAAAGGGTGCAGCTCTACCTGGTTCATTTCTGGTACAAAATCGGAATGATCGATTAGGTGCTGCAATTTCTTTTGACTGAAATTAGAGACTCCAATGTGCTTCGCCAGTCCCTTTTCTCGAACTGCCTGCATAGCTTCCCAGGTTTCGGTAAGCGGTACTTCCTCCAGGGAATAAAAATCGGAGGCGGTTTGAGGGAAGGATACATTTTCTCGAAGGGCAACGGGCCAATGCACCAGGTATAGATCCAGGTAATCGAGTTGTAGGTCGTTTAGTGTTTTATGAAGGGCTGGTTCTACCTGATTTTGTCGGTGGGAATCATTCCAGAGTTTGGAGGTGATCCAAAGGTCCTTGCGATTAACCCATCCCGCTCGGAACAGGTAGCGTAGGGCTTCACCAATTTCTTTTTCATTTCCATAAATCGCGGCGCAATCGATATGTCGATAGCCAGCTTTAATGGCTTCAACTACCGCCGCATAAACGTCCCCAGGGTCCGATTTCCACGTACCCAGTCCTAGGGCTGGAAGGGCATTTCCGTCGCGGAAGATCATTTTTTTCATAAAAAGTTTGTGTGTTTTTGGGTTCTACTCTCGTAAAGTTAGCGGTATTCGTGGAGAAATGCAATACGGCTAATCGAAGCTTTTTTCCTCTTAAAGGAACACTTGGAGGCCATTCTACTTAGAAAGGAGAAGGGAGATTTGCCATTTACGACTTTATTGGACACACTTTGGATGGCCCTGAGATCAACCAATTTTGATTGGCTTTCCGTAGAATTTGGGTTCGGTTTGAAGGATAAATAAGTCCAACAGCGTTTTTACCCGAGCCAGCTTTTCCCGCAACATGGTTTTGGTACTTTGAGAACGGCTAACCCGACGTGCATTGTAGGCCACAGCATTCATTCCCTTGTGATGGGCAATGAAGAGGGCTCGCTCATTGTGAAAGGGCTGCGATATGATAATTATATCAGATTCACCGAACACTTTCTCACATCGTTCTACAGAATCCAAAGTTCTGAATCCGGCATAATCCAATACTATTCTGCTTTCGGGAATCCCTCTGGTCTTCAGATCATTTAAAAACGTGGAGGGCTCGTCATACGACTTCGATGAATTGTCTCCACTTACCAAAAGGTATTTGATTTTTCCGCTTCGATAGAGTTTTACAGCAGCTTCCACGCGATTTTTATAGTAGGGATTGATGTTCCCTTTGCGGGTGTATTTACCGGCACCCAGCAGCAGTCCAACCTTTTTCTTAGGAAGGTCATCGGTGGAGGAGTAGCAGTGTTTCGCTTTGCTCGAAACCCATTGATCGGCAAAATATATCGTGCTTCCTGTCCCGATGAGCAAAAGAAGGAGGGTAAGGAGGATTCTTCTAAGGCGAAATCGCTTTTTCATGGTGGTTTATAAGGCTAACGTGGATGGCTGGTTTTTCTTATAGGCCTCGTTATATCAGCTACTTAACGGGTAGCCAGAGATCCTCTTTTTTCGAAGCGGATTTGTCAATCATGCCAAGGAGGTAGATGGCAAACCCCGATTTACTCATTCCTTGTTGCATTCTTAGTTGTTCCAGTGACTTGGTCGTAGCAGGAATAATGGAGGTAAGATCCACTTTCCATCTTGATTTTTCCTGAGAAAATCGAAAATTTAACCCCGTACTTGAGCCATCCTTAAGAACCTGACCTGTGGCCTGATCGTTTTCAATATTGACCTTGCCGATGGATAGGGGAGTGACACCGCTTTCCTCGATCATGCCTTTGTTGACGGCCTCTACAAAAAAGTCATCACCTTTCATACTCAGGATTTCCTCACGATCAAAGCGCTGTCTTACGGTAAGCACGGTGATCAAGTCCATTAGGGGAAGGGTAACCAAGGAACTGCTATCCATGTTTTTAGCATGGTCCAGCATTTGAGCATAATATTCCCGGGTGTTTTTGTCTACCCATTTAATGGCCTTTTTACCATCTTTTTCCATGATGGAAGTTTTGTATCCTTCAAAAGCTTGGCGAATCTCTTCCTGCTGCTGTTCCTGAGCTTGAATGGGACCAACAATCATCCATCCGATTAGGGCAATACAAAGTGTTTTAATCATGGCAATTTGAATTCGATAGACGCAAATATGACTCAAAATCTTGAAGCAGGTTGCCTGCTTAAGAAGGATTAACTGACTTGATTTGTTAATCAAACTTAATACCAGAAGGCCTCACAGGGTGTACGTCGAAACCTGGCTCGAAAATGACGACGGCGAAAAATCGCCATCTGAACGGCCAACTGATGATTCCAGCTTGGGGATTCAAAAGCAGGTCTGCCTAAATCGTTTTGAATACTCAGTGAATAGAGTATCCGGAAGGGATGAAATCGATAACCGAGGTGGTAAAGTAGGCGGTAGTATCGTTTGTGAGAATAGGTATAGCCTAAACCCAAAGAAATTTCTTTGTCTATATAGGCCAGATTTATACTTGCCTCGTTAATGTCTTCTGGGGTATCAATTGAAGAATCGGTTGGCATTTGCTGCCATTGATAGAGTACCACGGCATTCAAATGTTTGTGGAGGCGTCCAGTTAAAATGCTTCTCCCTGCAAAGGCGGTAAGACCAAGCGGAACGTCGAATGTGCCTTTTGACGAGAAATACCAGGAAATGGGATTGTTTACTTGTAAGCCCAGTGCCCAACCACCTCCATAGGCAGCCACGGCAAAATGGTTGTCCAGATAGGAATAATCTCCAGGCGAATTCGAGGGCAATTCTGCATAACCTGGATCAAATGTTGCTTTCCTCCGCGATTGGTAATTGTATCCCAATACCATTCCGTATCCCAAGGATAGTCGACGATTGACATTATGACGAATGCTGTAGTTTCCGGAAAAGGAGAATTGCTGAGTGGAACCTGGGGTTTGCTCATAATACCCCAATAGACCTATACCTCCTCGAACGAATCGGCTTCTTAATCTGGATTGAAAAGCCAAAGTATTACTGTTTCCAACACTATTCGCTTGATTCAGATAGGTTAAGGCAGTGGAACCGTAGGATTGGCAACTTGATAAGGCAGCATTGAAGAAGAGGTGGTTGTTGCTTTCGGCATAGGGAAATAGGAGAGACTGTGCATGAAGATAGGGCCCGGTAAAGGCCATAAATGAAAGTATGGCAAGTCTCAAAAAGCGCATTGGTCTGTTCTGTGTAAGAATGGACTGCTGAAGGCACTTGAGGGTTGGTTTGATGGTGTAAACTTACAGGAAGCGGGTAGTTATAATTCTTGGTTAAAATCCAGACAGTCCTGCACCCATAGGTCCAAATCGTCTTCCATGTCAATCCCTTCTGGCGCTACAAATACGTAACCCTTCATTGGTCTTCCGGTAAAATCCATTTCCCGGGCACCCTCGCGGGTAAGAGCTTGCTCATATCGGTCCTTGCCAACCCGAGCCATAAAATCGTTTTTTACGATTCCTACGCACATTTTGTCCCGAACCATAAAGGTGAGCCCACCCATCATTTTCTTCTCTTCAAAGACCACTTTCTTTTCCTCCAATACAGATCGGATGCGTTCGGCAAGGTGCTCGTCAAATGCCATTTATTGTCTCTTTTTGCGGCGTGATTCTTTTTTGATTCCGTTCAGTCCTTTTTGGAACATAGATCCCAGGTTCATTCGCATAAAGGGGCCAAAGAGTTTGGAAAAAGCGTTCATTTTGCTGTCCATACTCCAAATTACTTCATAGCCTTCTTTCTTCTTATCGTTGAAGCGCATTACAGCGTGGCTCGTTCCCCATTTCTCAAATTCGAGGCGAATTTTGATCAGGTGATTTTCCTGAACCTCTTCCAGGGTCAATTTTCCTTTATCCACATTCTTGTTGGTGCTTTCCCAAGTGTACCAGGCTCCTTGTCCGGAATCAGGATCGCTGTAAGTGATTTTCTGGTTGGGATCAATGCTGTGCCAGGGGGACCACTTTTCCCAGTTTCTCAAATCATTGACTTGTCGGAAAATTCGATCTGCCGGAGCTTTAATCACAATTCTTCGTCTAATCGTAAAGGTAAAGGGTAGGGTGATCCAGTAAAATAATAGGCCCGTAACGACCATCACAGCAACGTAAATAATCTGATCCATAGAAATCAATTGGGTGAATAAGATTTTGTTATTTGTTCCACTGTGCACGTTCGATAATCCGATTCAGCACCTGAACAATTTACGAAAAGTTGATGAAAAAGCAAGAAGTGTCGAGCTATGCTATGGGCCGGAATAAGGGCCTTGTGTCAGGAATAACGGGATGTTTTAAATTCGTCGCCAGGGTGAAAAAAAATAGAGAATCAAGCAAATGACCTACAAAAAGAAGTCAAGAGTTATTGAATATGTGCGGAATGAATCCTTGAAAAACCTGGATCCTGATTGGAAAGGAAATCCATACTGTAAAGGAGTTTATTACAACGAAAACGAACGATTTCAACCTGGTTTTAAAGACATTGTAAAGTGGCAACGGAACCGTCGCCAGGCCAAGCGACTCAAGAAGCAGAACCCTTTTTCGCTCACCGTACATTCTGACACATCATTTTTGAAGAGCGATCGTGATGTACTGGTTTGGATGGGACATGCTTCCTTCTATTTGCGATTAGGTGGAGTTAGCTTTCTGATTGACCCTTGCTATTCTAAACTTCCTATGGTCAAATCATATACCCGCCCGGCCATAGGTGGAAAGTCCATCACGGATCTGGATTACATTTTGTATTCCCATGCCCATCGCGATCATTTTGATGTGCCCACCTTGCGTGATTTATTATCGGTAAATCCAGAGGTGAAATTTTTGCTTCCCATGGATATGGGAAAACTCCTGAAGCGGTACACAAGTCAGCCTTATCAAGAAGCAGGTTGGTTTCAGCAATTCGACCTCTCTGAGCTTAAGATAGCCTTTCTGCCAGCCCGCCATTGGAACAGAAGGGGATTACTGGATTTTAACGATATGCTTTGGGGTGGATATTGGCTGGAATGGAAAGCGTCCAATGGAAAAACTAAATCCATCTACTTTACGGGAGACACTGCTTATGATTCGCACTTCAAGCACATTGGACGAATTATGGGATCACCCGATATAGCACTTATGCCAGTTGGAGCTTATAATCCAGATTTTATCATGAAATCGTCACATACCAGTCCTTGGGAAGCGCTTCAGGCTTATCAAGATGTAGGCGGAAAAAGGTTTATCCCAATGCATTATGGGACTTACGACCTTAGCGATGAGCCACCCAACGAACCCATTGAAGTGGTAACCAAAGCCTTTGCGGATTCGCCCGATCAGCTCATGGTTCCAGAAATCGGTGCGCCACTATGGTTAGACGACTTATGGGCACAAGAGTAGGAGGACAACCAAAAATCACCTAAAATTGTTCTCGATTAGTTAATCACATCTCGTTTCTATGCTTGTCAAGTTTTCACACAGACCCTTGTTTCAAATGGCCGGTATTGTCCGGTTCAACTACAAGGCCATTCTCTTTTTTGTGGTTTGGTCCACGCTGTTGTACTTCATTCATACCTTAACTCATTGGAGCCCAATAATGTCGGTGGTTCCTGTGACCATCTTGGGTGGTGCCCTGGCTATTTTTCTTGGTTTTCGCAACAATTCAGCTTACGACAGATGGTGGGAAGCCCGCAAAATATGGGGTGGGGTAGTCAACATCAGCCGATCATTTGGCATGGAAGTCAACTCCTTGATTCAGTCGGAGGATAACCCGGAAGGAGTGGAAAAAATTCGAAGACGCCTGATCTACCGTCACCTGGCTTGGATTAATGCTCTGAGAATTCAATTGAGAAAACAAGATTCCTGGGATGAGTTGAAGGATCTGTTACCGGCAGAAGAGTTTGAACGACTTTCGGCCCATCGAAACAAAGCGACGCAATTGTTACATCGCCAGGGAACTGAAATAGCCGTAGCCCATCAAAAAGGATGGATCAACGATTACCAACAAATTGAGCTCAACCGGTGCCTGACCGAAATGTATGATTTACAGGGTAAGGCAGAACGAATTAAAGGAACCGTGTTCCCGTATTACTACCAGTACTTTACTCGGTTTTTTATGCGGCTATTCATCGTTCTCTTACCCATGTCGTTGATGGAGGAGATGGATTGGCAGGTTATTCCCATGAGCACCTTGATTTCCTTTGTATTCTACATCTTGGAAAAATCAGGACATGTTACTGAAGATCCCTTTGAAAACAGGGCATCGGATACACCTATGTCAGCCATTTGCACCACCATTGAAATTGATTTGAGGCAGCAGCTCGGAGAATCAGAAATTCCAGATACTATGGTTCCCGAGAAAACTCGTTTCGGTGTTCAGTTCCTTCCTTAATTGTTGCCCTGAATGAGCAATTCGTACACCTTGTTGACGAATCGTTCAAACTCCACTGGCTTTGTGAGGTAATCATTGATGCCTACTTTCCTGGCTCGTTCGATATTAAAGGGGTTGACGTTGGCCGATAGGGCCAGAATAGGAATGAATTGATCTTTTTTACGAATCGTTTCAGTGGCTTCAATTCCATCCAACATCGGCATTTGAATATCCATTAGGATGAGGTCATAGTTTTTCTCCTTGGCATATTGAATGGCCTCTTGGCCATTGGTGGCGAATTCCACATGGATCGCCAGTTTCTCGCAGAAATGCTCCAGTACGGTTCGATTCAGCTGATTGTCTTCTGCGATTAGGATTCGTTTACCGTGAATGGCATCAAACTTCACTTGCAAGTTGGTGCCGCTGACATATTCCGTTTTCAAAGAAGTTTGTCGAAAAGGAATGTCAAGGGTAAAAGTACTGCCTTGTCCTTCAATACTCTGTACTTGAATAGATCCGCCCATCAATTCAACCAATTTACGGGTAATAGTGAGTCCTAAACCCGAGCCTTGAAACTGGCGACTGGTTTGGCTCTCTACCTGGGTAAATTTGTCAAAGATGTGGGCAACCTGATCAGCTGGAATTCCGATTCCCGAGTCCTCGATACGAAACTGGAGCCAAATGGTATGAAAATCCTCCTTGATTGTGGTAACCGTCAGGCTTACTGAGCCTTTGTGGGTGAATTTCAGGGCATTGCTCAATAGATTATTCAGGCATTGACTCAGTTTGTTGGAGTCTGCCAGGATAAGATCGGGAATTTTAGCCTTGTGAAAGTTTAAATCGATTTTTTGTTGATTCGCTTTTACCCGATGCATGTGGTATAAGTCGTCCAACAGATGCTTGAGGTGGGTTAATTCCAATTGAAGGTCCACTTTGCCTGCTTCGATTCGGTTAAATTCCAGGATGTCATCAATAACCCCTAATAAGTTTTTAGAGGAAAATTTTAAGCTATCCAAGAGCTGAATATTGTGTCCCATTTGGCTTTCCATGGACAGCAAATCCGAAATTCCAACAATGGCATTGAGCGGAGTTCTTATTTCATGGCTCATTACCGAGAGAAAGTCCGATTTGGCTTCCGAGGCTTTTTCAGCCAAATCCAAGGCTTGCTTGAGCTCGAGGTTGCGGTTTTCGTTTTCAGTTATGTCAATGCAAGATCCAATGAGTTTATAGGGCAATCTATTTTTCCGCAGCAGGTGAAAATTAGTTTGGATAATACGTCGGCTTCCTTGTGGACCCGCCACCTTTAACTTGAGCTGAGTGGCAATGGATTCTCCATTGAGTAATTTTCGAATAGAACCTACCAGTTTTTCACGATCCTCTTTGGCTACCAATCGATACCACTGCCGGGTTATTTCACTGCGTTTATGCGATCGTATGTCGAACATATCGTGCATGATGCGGGAGAAATAAAACTGCTTGATCTGGTAGTCGTATTCCCAAATGCCAATTCCTCCAATGTCTACCGACAGTTTGAGTCGTTCGCTGATTGACTTGAGCATATCTCTGGATTCGACCAAATCGGTTACATCGTGTCCTCGAATAACGGCTCCAATAGCTTCTTGTCCATCGGTTGAGGGAATGGGGTGAATGGAGTATTCGGAATAGGTGTTCCGTTCTTGTTTTACAAAGGCTTGGGAGAGGTTTAGGTTTTGTCCGGTCAGGCTTTCTTCAATAACAGTAGGCCAATGAAACGGTGGATTTATCCATTGAATTTTGGAAGTAGGCGGAGAGAAATAGAGGAGTTCCTTTCGTTTTTCAGGGCGTTGCCCATAGAGCAGGAGGGTCATTTTCTCATGGATATGATTCCAGATGATATAGCGTCCTTCTTTGTCTATGGCAAAGACTTCATCTTCCGTATTATCTACAAGTGCATGGAGCTCCCGATTCGTAAAGTCTATATCCTGAATGAGTTTTTCCTTGCTCTCCACCGATCGAATCAATTCATTTTGCTGATCCTGCAAGCGATCGACCATTCGAAGGTTGGACAATGAAATTTGATAAGACGTATAAAACGCCAGGAGAAAGGAGGAAGGTACATAGCTTAGAAACAATATCTGACGGGTTTCTAAATCCACGAGGTAGCGGCCAAATAGTTGAAAATCAAAATAGAAATCAACAATGCAGTAAAAGAAGGTGAGGCTGTAGCCCAACAAAAGCGTGCCCTTGTCTTTGTGAATGTCAAAGATGAATAGGGGGAGGAATACCGCAATTAAGTAGAAAAGAAGTAACCCTGCTTCATGACCCAAACTGGTTGAGTAAAGAAAGATGTACGTGATATTGAGGAAATAGCAATAGACCTTGGCCGGCTTGTGCTTCCGCAAATAATTGAGGTAGAAAATGGGAAAAAGTGAAGTTGCTGTCACGATTTCCATGATGACCAATTCCTGTACGCCCAACCAACCATAAAGAAAAAGGTAGGGAATGGGGATTATCGCCAGAATAAAGGTGATAAAATTGAGGGATCGAATTCTACGTATATCCGTATCGGAATCCCGTTTAGGATCAACCCCAAGGTTGAGTAACCACTGATAACTATTCATTGCCCTTCTTTGCGATTATGGATCAGGATTTTTTGAAATCAGTAGACCTACATATAATGATTCTCGAACAGGTGGTTTGTATAAAATTTGGGACAACCTGAAAATCATGTACATGTATACGCATCGGGTATAGAGTTTTATAGTTAGAGTTAAGAAATTGGGAAAAGGCGCTCCGCAACAGCCTCCCAAAAGGGTATTGTCGAAAATAAGTTTTTTCCCAATCTGGGAAAGACTAAAACAGCCTCTGGTCGATGAGCTGCTTGGTTTCATCGACGAACGGTTCGTTTTGTTCGATGAATGACACATTGTCTTCGGAAGCCCGCTGCTGACGGGGGTTAGCAATTGGATGATAAACCCAGAAATATTTTATTTCTTTGCGACCCCATTTTTAATATTTGATCGGATATGAAGAAAGTTTGGATTGGTTTAGTGGTAGTTTTAATAGGAATTCAATTTATCCGTATTGATACTTCTAATCCGGAGTCGGTTTTGGAGCAGGATTTTTTGTACTCCACAAACCCTCCCAGTGAAATCGGTAATTTGATCAAAACTGCTTGTTACGACTGCCATTCTAATAATACGGTCTATCCCTGGTACGCCCAAATAGCTCCAGTGTCTTGGCTGGTTGGTCATGATATTGACGAAGGTCGTGAACACCTGAACTTTTCAGAGTATGGATCTTGGGACCCTGAAAAGAAGGAACACAAACTGGAGGAGTGTGCCGAAGAGTTGGAAGAAGGTGAAATGCCGATGGAAATCTATGTAGTGATGCATGGAGAGGCAGATTTGACTTCGGAGCAGCGTGAATCACTCATCGGATGGTTTGAGCAAGAACGTGCCAAATGGGGCAGTGGTCATTCCCACGAATAGATTAAGTCCCTATCATCAGGAAAAGAGCCCGGATTTTGAGGGCTACCCCAAATCTTAAAGAGTTGTTAAAGCCGGATTTTCATGCTGCTTTAATCCAAAATGCAGGTACTTTTGCCGCACCATGAAAGGGAAACTGATCGCTCTGTGGCTTATTACGCTTGGATTTACTTTACCTGGACTTGCTCAAAACAAGGAGCAAACACCTAAGGTTGGAGTTTCTGGAATTGTTGTCGATCCAGGAGATGTTCCTATCCCTTATGCTTCTGTAGCTCTCTTTTCAGCCGTTGATTCCACCTTAGTTACTGGAGCGGCAACCGATGTTAATGGAAAATTCATTTTGGGTTCTAAGCCCGGGAAATACTACCTAAAGGTTTCTTTTCTTTCCTACCAAAGTCGGATCATTTCTAATGTTACTGTGGGCTCTGAGCTACTTTCGATGGGCCGCCTTTCATTGACCGAAGACAGTAAGAATTTGTCAGAGGTTGTGATTACTGCGGAAAAAGCAGCCATGGAAATCAAACTGGACAAGCGGGTATTTAATGTCAACAAAGACATGGCCAATGCTGGAAGAAACGTAGCCGAAATTTTGGATAACCTTCCCTCAGTGCAAGTAGATGTTGAAGGAAACGTAAGCCTTCGCGGAAGTGGAAATGTCCGTATTTTGATTGATGGCAAGCCTTCCTCTTTAACGGGAATGGGAAATGCCGAAGCTCTTCGTTTGCTGCAAGGTGATATGGTAGAGTCCGTGGAGGTGATCACCAATCCATCGTCTCGATATGATGCGGAAGGAGAAGTAGGAATCATCAATATTGTTCTGAAGAAAGAGAAGAAGTCCGGAATCAACGGAAACTTTGAAGCTCGGGTAGGAATACCAGAAACCGTAGGAGGTTCCTTCCTGATCAACTACCGCAAGAAAAAGGTCAATCTATTTGCTGGTTATGGACTCAATTATCGAATCACACCTGGAATTGGGAATACCGAGCAGACTAACTTTTTGACCGATACCACCTATTACTACGAAACAGAAAGCGAACGTAAACGGGGAGGGCTATCTCACAATTTTCGTTTGGGAACCGATATACAGCTCAACGATTACAACAGTTTGAGTTTAGCTGGAATGACCAGTTTTGGCACAGGTGATAACCCCACCGATTTGATCTACCGGGATTACGATGAAAATCGCGTATTAACCCGAACGACCAACCGGAATGAAATGGAGCGGCAGGAAAGGGAAAACCTGGAATTGTCCATGGGGTACCGCAAAACCTTTAAGAAGAAAGGTCGGGAGTGGACGGTTGATGCCCAATATTCTCAAGCCGAAGATTTTGAGGATGCCACCATTATTCAAACCGATGATGACTCTGAAACGGAAGACATTCGTCAGCAGGTTCCGACTTTAGAAAAAAGACAGAATATTTTAATGCAAACCGACTACATTCATCCTTTTGGAAAAGAGGGCAAGGCAGAAACGGGTTTGCGAGCCAATTTGAGAACCGTAGACAATGATTTTAAGGTTCAGGAAGAAGCTGAAACGGGAGAATGGGTGACTTTGCCCAATTTCGAGAATCATGTGGTGTACAGTGAAAACATCTATGCTGCTTATTTGATGGCCGGAAACAAAACGAAAAAGTTTTCCTACCAGGCAGGCGTAAGGGGAGAGCTCTCTGATGTGTTAACCGAATCCAAACTTACCGGCGAAAAGAATCACCGAACCTATTTCAACCTTTTTCCAAGTGTGCAGCTTTCCTACGAGTTTCGCAAAGAAGAATTTATTCAATTGAGCTATAGCAAGCGGATCAATCGGCCCCGCTTTTGGTGGGTGTTGCCCTTCTATAACTACAGCGACTCACGGAATATTAATCGAGGTAACCCCAATATCAATCCGGAGTTTACCCATTCGTCGGAAGTGGGTTACATGAAGAAAAAGAAGAAGGTTACGTTTTTGACCAGCCTTTATTACCGGTATACCGAAGACGCTGTGGAGCGAATTGAAGTGAGCGATACCAATGGAGTTGTTTACAGGTTTCCCATCAACTTAGGCCAGCGCCATGCTGTGGGGTTGGAAGTTTCGACCAATTATGATCCCTATAAATGGTGGAGTTTAAACCTGAACCTCAATGGCTTCCGTCGATCTACCCTGGGCGAATATGAAGGTACCAGTTACAACGCAGATACCTGGGGATGGACAGGTCGATTGATGTCTCGCTGGAAAGTAAAACGCAAGTTCTCCTTACAGACCACCTTCAATTATCGCTCGCCAGTAAAAACGACTCAGGGAAGAAACCGCTACATGTTTAGTTGGGATTTAGGAGCGGCTTGGGAAATTCTCAAAGGAAATGGAACCTTGAGCTTGAGCGGTCGTGACCTACTGAATTCACGAATCAGAAGAAGCGAAACTACAGGGCCGAATTTTGAAAACTACACCGAATTTCAGTGGAGATCTCGGAGCGTTATTCTTTCCTTTAATTACCGCTTAAATCAGAAAGCAAGAAGAGGCCGGGGAGGAGGTAATTTTCCTTCAGGCGACGTTATGGGACGATAATCAGTAGAAAAACAGTCCCCCTCATTTATTTGGCGTATTTTCGCAGCCTTTTATTAAACCCTTGATTTTGAATAAATTCATTGAGCTCGGACTTCCGAAAGATATCACTGATGCCTTAACGGAAATGGGGATCGAAACCCCAACGCCCATCCAGGAACAGACCCTTCCTATATTGATTGATTCTGAGGTAGATCTGATCGGACTGGCGCAAACCGGAACAGGAAAGACCGCGGCCTTTGGATTGCCTCTGTTGACCAAGATCGACACGGACTTACCTTATACCCAAGCTGTGGTGATTGCACCTACTCGAGAATTGTGTCAGCAGATTACGGATCAAATTACCCTATTTTCTCAGTATGTAGCCAATTTGGGAATTTTGGCTGTTTACGGTGGAACCGATATGAGGGGGCAACTTCGCGACTTGAAGAAAACGCGTCACATCATCGTGGCTACTCCCGGTCGATTGAAGGATTTGATCAACCGCAAAGCAGTCAAGCTTGACAAAACTGAGTATGTAGTACTGGATGAGGCCGATGAAATGCTTCGCTCCGGATTTAAGGAAGAGATTGACGAAATCCTGACCTATCTACCCGAGAGTAAGACTACTTGGTTGTTTTCCGCTACAATGCCGGACGAAATCAAAAACTTGGTGAAGAAATTCATGCCAGATGCAGTTAAAGTATCGGTGAATACCAAGAAAGAGGTAAACGAAAATATTGAGCATCAGTTCATTTCTGTAAAAGGTTCGGACAAATTTCCTACGTTGAAGAAAATCCTCGATGGAAACCAGGACCTAAGAGGGATTGTATTTTGCCGAACCCGAATAAATGTTCAGAAATTGGCCGAGCAACTACAGGCCGCCCATTACCCTGTAGAAGCCCTACACGGCGAAATGACTCAGAACCAAAGGGATAAGGTGATGCGTCAGTTCAAAGAGCACCGCCTACGAGTTTTGGTGGCTACCGACGTGGCTGCCCGGGGTATTGATGTTCAAGATTTGACCCATGTAATCCATTATTCCCTACCCGACGATTTGGCCTACTATACCCACCGAAGTGGGCGTACAGCTCGTGCCGGAAAGCAAGGTATTTCTTTGGCCTTGGTAGATAATCGGGATAAGCGCAGAATGAGTAGCGTTCAGAAAAATCTGAAGGTAAAGCTCAAGCAAGTGGACCCACCATCAGAACAGGAAATTGTAGCTGGTGCTGTGAGACGTTGGGCTAGAGGAGTGGTGGAAACTCCCGTAGGCAACGAATGGAAAGAATTGATTCAACCCATACTGGAAGAAGAGTTTGCAGGTTTGAGCCCTGATGACATTGTAGAACGTTTGATTTCCAGTGAATTGAATAAGCTGCCTTATCGTTTGCGCAATTCTTCCAAAGATTCATCCAGACGTGATCGTGATCGCGACCGTGATTCTGATTCTCCAAGAAGAGAATTCGGTAGCAACAAGCACTGGGATCGTTTCTTTATCAATGTAGGAACCATCGATAAAATCCGCAAACGCGATTTGTTGGATTTTGTATGTGACGTAACTGGATTGGAGAAAAAGGCAATTGGTGATATCACCTTAAAGAAGAAAATTTCCTTCTTTGATGTAAGCCGCGATCAATCCAAAATTGTAGCCCGTCGATTCAAAGGTGTGGTTGCTAATGGACGCAGCATTCGGGTGAACCGGGAAGATTCCGGCGGTCGCGGGTAAAAAAATACCACGGCACATTTCGTTTTCCGCTTGGAACAACTACTTTAGAGCTGTTCATGGTGAGAAAAACTATACTGCTATTCAGCTTTTTGATATTTGGGTTTGCTGCTCAGGCTCAATTGGTTGAATACGATAGCTTGTTTGCTCAAACCGAGCAATTTGCCCGTAACTTTTTGACCCGGGAACAAGACACCAATTACATCCGTAACTATTCCGATCGTTTGGCCCTGAAACTGGTGGGAGTGAATAAGTTTAACTTCTTTCAGCTCTATGACCGACGAGCGGAATCCATGGTTATCTACCGCCCAGACTTAGGTGTCAATATGGGGGTAGGGCTGTCTTATAGGTGGTTTTCCATCGATCTGGCATTTAGTCTTTCCTTTTTGCAGGAAAAAGCCATTGATGAAGCCCGTTTTTTCGATTTTCAAGGTGCCTTTTATTCCAGTGAACAATACATGGAAGGCGTGTACCAGTACTACTACGGTTATCGCCTGGCAGATCATCGGGGAAGTGATACCATCATAAGCGATGAATCTAAAATTCGCTCAGATGTAAGGACCATCAACATTAGTTTGCAATACCTCTATGCTTTTAACTACGATAAGTTTAGTTTGAAGGCTCCCTTTGTGTTGAACGAAATCCAGCGCAAAAGTGCGGGTAGTGTAATTGGAGGAGTATCGTTTTCACAGTTTAGTGTGGATGGCGATTCTGCCTTAGTGCCACGTGAAATGCGCAGCGATTTTGACCCACAGCTCGAAATGAAGGATATGTTGGTTGTCAATTTTGGTGTGAATTTAGGGTACATGTACACCGCTGTGCTCAAAGAGAAGTTCTTTCTAACCCTTGGACTGATACCGGGAATGGGGCTCAACTTTGGAGACTACGAGCAGGACCGGAGAAGAAGAATGGATCCTAATCTGGGCTTTCGTCTGAAAACCATGAATGCCATTGGTTACAATGCTGATCGTTTCTTTACAGGATTACAGTTCACCGGCTCCTTATTTTCTGTGGGTTTAGGAGAAAGGCGAGGGGCCCAAATCTCTCATGGGAAATTCAAGCTTTTCGTAGGATATCGGTTTAAGCCTTAGCTTCCTTTTTTAGGGTAATTAGAGTGATTTCTGGCCAAATGCCTGAACGTCCGGGAAATCCTAAAAATCCAAATCCGCGGTTGACATATAAGTAACGGTCCTTTTCTTCATAGAGGCCCGCCCAGCGTGGGTACTTGTACTTTACAGGGCTCCATTTAAAACCCGGAATTTCAATGCCAAACTGCATGCCGTGGGTATGTCCACTCAAAGTGAGGTCTACTTTTTTGGGGAAGTCGAGCACTTGTAAGTCCCAGTGCGAGGGATCATGAGAGAGTAGAATCGAAAAATCATCCGATTTGCTTCCTCGTAGAGCTTCTTGTAAATCACCGCGTTGTGGAAATGGAGGTTTGCCCCAATTCTCCACACCTGCCAAAACAATGCTTTCGCCGTCCTTTTCTAAACGAACATGGCGGTTGTTGAGCAAGTCAAAACCCATTTCCTTCTCATAACGGGCTAAGCGATCCATATTATTGAGCCAATCCTCTTTGGATGGCCAGGAAACGTATTCCCCATAATCGTGATTTCCGAGTACCGAGAATTTTCCAAAAGGAGCTTTCAGTTTTGCAAACAGGTCAATGTAAGGTTTTACCTCGTCCGCCAGATTGTTAACCAGGTCACCCGTAAACAGAATTAAGTCAGGGTTTTGCTCTTGTAGCAAATCCAGCCCCTTTTGAACTCCTTTTCGGCTGTCGAAAGATCCGGAATGAACATCTGAGATTTGAGCTAGTGTAAAACCGTCGAAGGCATCTGGCAAGTGATCAAAGGTTAAAGTCACTCGGTGAACCCGGTAGCGGTACTTTCCTTTAAAGATTCCAAATCCCAGGTAGAGAAGAGGAAGTGAAGTTAACAGCAGGCCTGCTTCATTGTACATTAGGTTTCTATCCTTCCAGGAAGCCATTTCGCCATCGTAAATCGATTCGCCGGCAAACATGGCCATCCGAAAGAGGTCTTCTCCCAACATAAGGAAAGAAAATAGCACCTTGGTGAAAATCAAGCTCATGGCCAGACCGAAAAAGATGCTCATTCCCTGAGACTTTTCCACCGAGCTAAGCCGATAGATTCTGTTGTAGCTAATAACCGCGATGGCAGTAAATAAGCTGGTTGCCCAATAGGCCATTTCCCAAGCCAGCGAAAAATCAGAACTCCAGGCCGATTGAATGGCTTGAAACACGTAGAATTCCAAAAGCAGTAGGAAAAGTAGAATGAGAATAAGCATACAGCGAAGTTAGAACATCTGGAAAGGAGGGAGCGGAAGCGATCCCCTAAAAGATGTGAAACTACCTGTAGTTCGGCGGACTTGGGATTAAAAAGATTAGCTAACTTTTGCCCATGATTGCGATGAGGTGGGGGCTTGTAGGCTTGGTTTGGTTGACTGTTTTTTCAGTACAGGCGCAAACCTATCGGTTTAGCGAATTGACGCTAAACGACGGGCTGCCTCAGAACTCTGTAAACCATGTATTTCAAGACCGGGACGGTTTCATTTGGCTGGGAACCCAAGATGGGATGTGTCGCTACGATTCCTACGATTTTCGGTATTACCGCACTGGTAAAGGAGCCGACGCTGCGCTAACCGACGGTTTTGTGGTTCGAATCACCCAGGATACCTCGGGACGTATCTGGGCCAGTACAAGAGATGGAATCAATGTAGTGGATCCGGCTGGTGGTAAAACATTTACCATCAAATACCTGGATCAGGGACGGGAAGAAGTAGGACGAGCCATGACCCGGATCGGAGGCTACATTTATACCCGATTTGGAGGGCAGTTTTTTCGAATTCCAGAAGATTTAAAATCCGATTCTACGGTACTCCTTTCCAGGCATGCTGAGTGGTTGGTTTCGAGCAATACCAAGAGTTTGTTCGATGTTTCTTATTCCAAGTATTGGGGCAAATTGCACATGACCGCCTTTGGCTTGGTCATGGTCGATAAAGCTCCGGACGACACAATTAGAACTCCGGATTATACCTTTTTTCAACTGCCTTCAGAAAAGTCCATTTACCTTTCTCCCAATCATCAAATTTGGGTTATATCCGGTTTGAGAGTGTTTAGGTATGTGCCTGAAAAAAAGATTCTTGAGCCAGTAATTCTACCAGATAGTGCGACGATTCCCTTGTGTATTGAATTTGACGATCGTGGGCAGGTTTGGATCGGAACCACCGATGGAATTTTTATCTGTGACGAAGCTGGAAAACTAACCCATCTTACAGCAGATCAGCCCGGTGGGATATCCAATAACGTGGTTCACCACATCTATAGGGATGCACAAAACAACCTATGGATAGGTCTGGCTAACAAAGGCATCAATTTATATAAACCCCATTTGGATCGATTTAAATACCTCGATGGATTTGGGACCCGAGGCGATATGGTATGGGCCATTTACCAAGAGGATAGTACGCTTTGGGTGGGAGCTGAAGATGGACTTTATGAGTTGAGATTAACGACCGATCGGTTGACCGAAAATCGATTCTTATCCCAGGCCATTCGATCCAGAAAAAAGGTAGGTGTTATTCCGGAGCGTATTATGACCCTCGAAAAAGTCGGGAATGAATTGTGGTGCGGCGCTCGAGACCGATTTTATCGCATTGATTTGAACAAACGCGACCGAGTAATCGAAACTCCTTTGCCCGAAACACCACAGTATTCAAGAACCAGACCGGTTACCAGTATTCAAGAAATTCAGGATGAAGTATGGATCACCACATTCTTTGGAACTTATATCTATAATGCTGATGGAGAATGGCTTCGCAGTCGAATCGGAATAGAGGATAGCCTGCATGATCTTTCCACTTATTATATTCTTTCTTCCTTAGCCCATAACCAGAAAATGTGGGTAGGTACGAACGATGGTATTTTCCGTATAGATCTCCCTGAAGAAAGAGTGACCAACTACCACTACAAGTTTAGCCAGGAGAATAAAAGGCCTGCCTTTCGCTTTATCAGCGAGTTTGACCTCCAGGCAGATTCCGTTTTATGGATTGCCACTTTTGGCGGTGGGGTAGATCGGTTGGCCTTTGAAGCCGATACCATACAGAATTTCGGAAGTTCAGCTGGATTGGCCAATTCTGTTGTCTCTGCCGTGAATTACGATGCCCAAACAGGTCTGTGGGCCACACACAATCAGGGTGTTTCGCTGCTTCCCAATGGAGAGGATCGATTTGTCAATTTTGATGCAGAGGATGGTCTCCTTTTTCAGGAAGCTGCTATCAGTTGCATCTTTAGTAACTCGCATCGGGAGATTGCTTATGGCACACCTGAGGGGTTAATTGCCTTTCATCCAGATACCGTGCTACAACCGGTAGATTTGGATATTCCGGTATACCTCACGGGTTTGAGTTTAAATTATCACGCTCAGGATTCGCTTTTGCAGGCATTGCAGCACTCTGAATCGGTTTTGGACTTGTTTCCGGGTAATAAGGTAGTTACCTTAGAGTTTGCTGCATTGGATTACGCTAATCCTGAAGAGGTCTTGTATTTCTTTCAACTCGAAGGATTTGATGAGGAATGGGTAACCACCACCTCGCACAACCGACGTGTGACCTATTCGAATTTGCCTGCGGGAAACTATAATTTTCGGGTTCGGGCGGTTAATCCAAGAGGACAACAAAGCGAGGTTCTGCTTCAGGTGCCTTTGGTGGTTCATCCGCCTTTTTGGCAAAAGCCTTGGTTCGTTGTGCTTGTTGTTCTACTGATAGTCGCCATTGGAGTTCAAACCACCGTTTTCTTTTCTCAGCGCAAATTAAAACAGCGTTTGAGGGAGTTGGAAATGGAGCAAAAAGTGCGCTCAGAGCGGGAGCGGATTTCAAAAGATTTACACGACAATGTAGGCAGTAATTTGACCTATTTGGTGCACTCCTTGGATAACCTTTCCTACCGAATAGAAACCAAGAATGAAGCACTTCCCGGAGAACGAATTGATGAATTGAGCAATAGTGTGAGGTATACCATGGAACAGCTCCGGGAGAGCATTTGGGTACTCAATAAAAACCAGATTTCGCTCCGCGATATTGAAGGGAAGCTGATGGATTTCTCCAGTAGAATGTTTTCCTTGCAAAATATAGAATATCAGGTAGAATTAATCGGTAACTTAAATAAAGAGTTTAAAACATCGGAGGCCATTCAACTCTTTCGTATTGCCCAGGAATGCATTCAAAATATTGTCAAACACGCACAAGCCAAAAACGTACTCATCGAATTGACTTTTGCTGATGGCAAACTTCGATTGGATGTGAAGGATGACGGTATCGGTTTTGAGCGAAATGGAGATTTGGAGGGGCATTATGGTTTGCAAAACATGCAGATTAGAGCGGAGGAAACAGGAGGCACATTTACCCTGAAAACCGAACCCCGAAAAGGAACCCACATACAAGTTGAGATTCCCATTCCTGACAATTAAGGCAAATGCCTTATTTCCGATTTCCCCGAGAGATGCTTATTTTGTGAAACAGCACTAAGCTATGATCGAAAAAATTAAAGTTGGAGTAGTAGAGGATAACCCGGATTTGACCCGGGCTATTCGCGAAAAACTGGAGCTCTTTGATGAAGTAGAGTTTTTGTTTTCGGCCATGAATGGAAAGGAAGCTCTGCTTAAGCTTCAGCTCTACGAACCCGATTTGTTGCTGATGGACATCAATATGCCTGTCATGAATGGGGTGGAAGCAACTCGGCTCATCCGGGAACAATACCCCAAGATTCGCATTCTGATTCTTACCGTTTTTGATGATGATGAAAACATCTTTGAATCCATTGTGGCTGGGGCTTCCGGATACTTGCTTAAAGACGAGAAACCGGCCAAGTTGCACCAAGCCATTCGGGAAATAGCCGAAGGAGGCGCTCCCATGTCACCGGGAATTGCACTAAAGGTTTTGCGACTCATCCGATTCAACGACGAAAAGGGAAAATCCGACATTCCTGATTTTCAATTGACCAAAAGAGAACAGGAGATTTTGGAGCACATCAGCAAAGGAAAGAACCATTCCATCATCGCTGAGGATTTGTTTATAAGCCCCAAAACAGTGCGAAAGCACATCGAAAACATATATTCCAAGCTCCAGGTCCACAACCGGGTAGAAGCGGTGCAAAAGGCCATTAAATATGGATTGGTATAAAATCTACACCTTGAACCAACCTTTCTCATGATTCTTTTGTTTTCTACAACATGAATCGTTCAACGGTTGAAAGAATCGATGGGAACCCTTGCTATCCTTGTGATTTCGTTAATTTTGGCGATCAACTTGAACAGAACATTTTCTAATTCAAAAAACATACGTATTGAAAAGGGCAGAAATTCAAACCGATAAGGGGGTCATGACCGTAGAGTTTTACGAAAAAGACGCACCTAACACAGTGGCAAACTTTGTCAAATTGAGCCAGGATGGCTATTATGATGGATTAAACTTCCATCGGGTAATTCCCAACTTCGTTATTCAAGGCGGTTGTCCAGATGGAACAGGTGCTGGCGGACCTGGTTACAAAATCGACTGCGAGTTAGACGGTGATAATCAGTTTCACGATCGCGGAGTGCTAAGTATGGCTCATGCCGGTAGAAACACCGGGGGATCTCAATTCTTTATTTGTCACAATCGCTCGAATACGCAGCACTTAGACCGCAATCATACTTGTTTTGGTAAAGTGGTAGAAGGCGTTGACGTGATCGATCAGATTCGTGCCGGAGACAAGATTGAAAAAATCACCATTACCGAAGAGTAGTGCATAGGGCTAAGGCCCTATTTCTTCCATATTTCTTGCAGGTAGCGAACGACGCTGTTGTCGTCATTGCTTCCTATGACTCGGTGTGCTTTCTTGATGAGCGCTGGATTGGCATTGCTCACAGCAATAGCCTGATTGGACAGGGCAAACATTTTTAGGTCGTTGAGTTCATCTCCAAAAACGGTAAGGTTCTTTTGATTTCCAAAACCTTGTTCCAAAAGGTAGTTGATTCCCTCGGCCTTATTGGCTCGGTGAAAATGAATCGTGAGCCACCAGGATTTGGGTTCGTAGAGGTTTTCCGTTAAGTTGAGATTTAGCAAATCGCCAAATTGCTGGCGTAAATCTGATTGAACTTGTTCAAGAGGAGCGCGATCATCCATTAGGGTCATCGAAACCACCTGCTCTTCATAAAAGGGGCTGAGATCCTGGGTTTCCCTGAGTCGGTGATCCTTAGCCTTGATGCGATCATTCAGGTACCAGAGTTGGCCCTGATTGGTCAATTTGTGGTAATAAAGCAGCTCTTGTTCATCGATAAAGGCCGAAACAAACAACCCTAAACTCCTTTCCTGCATATAGTTTAGCAATCCGGCTTTAATCGCGCTTGGAAATCCCTGTATGGCCAGGTACCGATGCTGAGCAAAGTCGCAGATGTAGGCTCCATTGATACAAACAACCGGAATTTGAATCGGTAAATCTCCAAGAATTTGTTTCATGGTGTGTAAGCTACGAGCACTGGCTACCGAAATGGGCATGCCGTCATCCAACAAATCTTTTAAGGCAGAGTAGGAGTAATCCGATAGTTTCCCTTCAGGATTTAGAAGAGTTCCATCGAGATCCGTAATGAATAATTGTCCGTTCAATCCAATGTATTTAGGCTTGCAATAATATTCAATTCGATGGCTGAGAAAGGGCTTTGGGGCGTAATTGTATAACTGTGATCATGAGATTAAAAAATTATTACTGTACTTTCAGAAATAATTGAAAGTATAGAAAATAATTCTATATTTGAACCATGGAATTTAACGAAGCCAAACAAAAATTTATTCAAACCTGGGGCACCTTTGGCTCTGGATGGGGGATTAACCGCACCATGGCGCAAATTCATGCCTTGTTGTTGGTTAGTCATGAAGCCTTGAGTACCGAGGAAATCATGGAAGAACTCAACATCAGTCGGGGAAATGCAAACATGAATATCCGCGCACTCATCGAATGGGGAATCGTGTTTAAAGAACTGAAAGCAGGGGAGAGAAAGGAATACTTCTATACAGGAAAAGACATTTGGGCCCTGGCTCGGCAAATTGCCTCTGAGCGGAAACGTCGCGAAATTGAACCTGTAGTTTCTATGATCGAGCAATTGGAACAGTTTGATCAGGAGCCTGAAGCAGAGGAGCAGGCAGAGTTTATCGAAATGCTTGGCAACATCAAATCATTCACGATTCAGGCCAATGGATTGGTGGATAAGTTCACCCGATCGGACCAACACTGGTTCTACAAAAACCTACTCAAGTTAGTTAAGTAATAAGAGGATTGAACAAACACCCCTTTATTTTACCCATAAAGTTTCAATAATTTCTGAAAATACTAAAAGTAATGAAAAACAATCAGCTGTTCATGCGATGTCGTTGGGAAAACCTGATTCTACTGAACTATCCCTGCGACCCAAATCTTTTAAAACCCTATATCCCTGGAGGAATTGAACTCGATTACTTTCAAGGGAAGACCTATTTGAGCCTGGTAGCCTTTACTTTTCGGGACCTTCGTGTATTGGGATTTAAGGTTCCATTTCACCAATATTTTCCTGAATTAAATCTACGCTGCTACGTGAAGCGCTATGAAAATGGAGAATGGAGGCGAGGAGTGGTTTTTATCAAAGAATTGGTGCCCAAGGTTATGATCGAATGGGCTGCGCGCAACTTGTTTAAAGAACGATTTGGTCATGTTCAGATTCGGGAACGAGCCAAACGAGGCGAAAAAGAAGCAAGCGTTTATTACAGCATTAGAGAAGGGAATTTCAAGCACGGCATTAGTGCACTTACCCAAGCCAAAGCGGAGGACACAGCTCCTCATACGCTGGAAGAATTTATTAGTCAGCGTTATTACGCGTACAACGGGAATCAGCGCGTAACTCATGAATACCGGGTGGAACATGTGCCCTGGAAAATCTATCCGGATAAACAAATTGCTGCAGATATACATCCCATTCGGTTATTCCCGAAGGCCTTTGACACCATATGGGATAAACGACCCGAGAATGCCTTTATGCTGGATGGAAGTCCGGTAGATGTCCGTTACATACAAGCCCTGAAAAATTAGATCATGAAAAAGATAGTAATAGCCGGTGGAGCTGGATTCGTTGGAAAAAATCTGGCCCATCATTTGGTTCGACAAGGACGACAAGTGGTTATCCTTAGTCGGCAAAATCACCTGGATGAACCCGGAATTCGATACGTGAAATGGGATGCCAAAGAACTGGGATCTTGGATGACGGAATTGGAGAATGCTGAGGCACTAATCAACCTTTGTGGTAAATCCGTTAATTGTCGCTATACACCTGAAAACAAAGAGCTTATTTATGATTCCAGGTTGCACCCGACCTACCTGCTGGGAGAGGCCATTGGATGTTGCCAGCATCCACCGGGAGTATGGATCAATGGAACCTCTGCCACCATATACCGTCACGCCGAAGATCGACCGATGACCGAAAACGATGGAGTACCAGGTACTGGATTTTCTGTTGATGTCTGTCAAAAATGGGAAAGCCGGTTGTGGGAGGCGGATACACCCGGAACCCGCAAGGTTTCTTTGCGAATGGCCTTGGTTATGGGGAAGAAGGGAGGTGTACTTCCAGTTTATGAGCGCTTGGTTCGATTTGGATTAGGAGGCAGGCAAGGCCTTGGGTGGCAACGCCTAAGCTGGATTCATGAAGAGGACTTGGCTCGGGCAGTTGAATGGATCATCGAACACCGCGATCTGGAAGGTGTTTTTAATGCCGCCGCCCCAGAAGTACCCTACAACCATCAATTTATGAAACAATTAAGGCATCAATTGAAGATACCTATCGGACTACCAGCTAACCGATTGATGCTCAAATTAGGCAGTATTCTAATCGGTTCGGAAGCCGAGTTGGTGCTCAAGAGCCGATGGATAAGTCCTGAACGGCTCAAGAAAGCTGGCTTTCAATTTCAGTTCCCAACCCTCCAAGAGGCCCTAACTAACCTGGTTTAAAGAGCGGGTGTGAGAGTGTGAGCGAGGACGAGGTGGAGGGTGCTTTTTGCCCTCTTATCTTGTCCTCGCCGCTCTCAACCGGGATTCAGTCGCCCTACTTTTTGGCTTTGGTTTTTCTAATCACTATACCAGCCACAATACTGAGTACAAGTAGAAATGGCCACACATTCATAAGGGCAAGTACGATTTCTTGAATAAGTTCGAATCCAAAGGCGAGGTTTTTTCCCAAGCGTTGTCCAAACCCAGGAGCGTTGTTTTCGCGAATGGCGTTTAGGTTAGGCACTACCTTCTGCGTGATTTGATGGTCTTGAACCATGGCAATGGTAATCGTACTGTAAGCCACTTCATCTTCCAGTGAGAAATGACGCAAAATGGCCAAGTCACGATCTGTTTCTCTATGATAGGCCAGGTTTTCCAACTCCGCGAGGTTCTTGGACTTTATTCGTTTTCTGTCTCCGGTTAGGCGCTTTTGGCCGTTTTGAGCCCTTTTCTGAGCCATTTCCTGTTCCACCAACTTGAGGGTTACGTCATCGGCTTCCAAGGTTCGTTTGTGAAGAAATTTGACCTCGCCAGCCACTTGAGTAAGGGTCTGATGAAGATTTTCGGCAGGAACTCTAAGGGTTACATAGCAGTTGGTTTCATACTCGGTTACTTCAATAGCGGATTCCTGATCGGTGGGGTAGGTTTCGGTGCGAATAACCTGGGATTGCAAATCTCCGCTGGTCACAAAGCCACCTTGTCGAATGGCGATTTGTTCAATTTGCGCTGTGGAACGATACACGTCATCTACTTCGAACCGTAAATCAGCTTTGCGGATGAATTTTTTATCAGCACCTACAAAAGGCTGAGTAGAGGAAGAAACTACGTCGCTGATAGAAACTTCTTGTGTTTGGGAGGCCTCTTCGCTTTCCATGGCTTCAGAAGCGGCATAAACGCCTGGTGTGTTTTGTTCCTCTGTATTTTCGGCTCGCATGGCGTGTTCGGGATTTTCTGCACAGGCCACAAAAAGGATAAAGGAGAGGATGAAGACGGTTAGATAGGATTTGGATCTGTTCATGATATTGAGCTTTTAGTTCTACTGATTTTTTAACTTTCGAGACCAAAGCTATTGGGGGCATGTGGGGCATTTAGGTAAAAGCCTTGTAAACCAGTTGTAAATCAATTTTCAAAATACAAGATTCTTAAAACCAGTAATTTATACTTGAGTCGGTCGGAGGATATAAAGGCATTTGTTCGGTTGAAAAAGGCGGTGGCTGAAGAGTTTTTAAGGCATCATCCATCGGCGTCGCCCAACCTGGAAGAATGGAAAGGGCAAGAAATCACCGATTTTCAGGATCACCTAATACAAAAGGTCAATGGCCAGGTGAGTGAAAAATGGTTTTATACCTATTTCAAGTCGGGAGTACCGGATAAATTGCCCCGAATTGACATGCTGAACCTCCTCAGTCGATATGCCGGATGGGACAATTGGAATGATTTCAAATTTCAACGTCAAGCTCCTTCCGAAAGCACATCTGTTCCGGTGGTAAGTAAGAAATGGTACGTATTGGGCTACTTGATTCTAACCGCGGTTGGGCTGTTTGCCTGGAATCAATTTATGACTCAAGGTGGAGATGGAGTTCAGTTTTGTTTTTACGATCAGGATCGAAATGAACCGATTACCAATCCAGTTAGGGTGGAAATTATCAATTTTAAAGAGTCACCCCGAACCTTGGTAACTTCCGGAAATAGTTGTGTCGCCTGGGATAGTGATGAAAATGTAGTTCAGTTTGCCGTCCATTCACCTTATTACAAGTCAGATACTATTGTAAGGGCTTTAACAGGTGGAGAGGATCCGGAAATCATTTACCTAAAAACAGATGATTATGCCCTCATGCTTCATTATTTCTCCAAGAGCAAGGTGGAGGATTGGAAACAGCGGCGGAGGGAACTGAACCAGATCATTCACGACGATGCTATCATTTATCAAGTATTTGGGCAGAATGATTATGGTGTGGACCTGTATTCCAAGGAGGAATTGATCAACAAAATGACCTTGCCCACCTCATCTTTAAGGCAAATGGATATTTTGGAAACCCGCCGCAAGGATGGAAAAATTGTTCAACTCAAATTCAAAATTCGGGATGATGAAGAATAAGTTATTTCTATTCACTCTGGCAGCTTTGTTTTTCTCTTGCTCCCAAAGTCCTGAAACCATGCAGGCACCGGTGGCAGAAGCTAGCGAAGAGGAGTATGCGGCATCGGAGGCTAATGAGCAACTAAGTTCTGAAAATGCCAACCTGAACCCGGATTGGTTTAAACCATTGGGCAAGCAGAAGCTCCAGGAGTTTTTCGAATTGGCCCTTATTGCCAGCGATTCAGCTGCAGATCCCGAGATGATTGAAGCCTCCAAAGAGGCCATGAAATCGCTTATCAATTTGGAGGATAAAACTTGGATCGACGCTTTTCTTTATGCACCCATGTTCTATTCCCGTGAATCTGGACAAATCGAAGAGTTAACCTGGACCGACCTATCTGATGATTCGGCTCAAATGGGCATGGGGTCGGCGGTTTGGGTTACTGAATCCGCTGAAATTCCATTTACATTCTTCTATTCAGCCGAAGTCAACAAGAAGGGTGATCAAACCGAGTACCTGTTCTATTTGGGAAAAGTGGAGTGGAAGAGAAGTGTGTAGGTTTGGCGCTTTGTATCCATGGATTAGTTTCTTAAATCTCCTCGACTTTTTCGGATATGCAACTGCCTCAGAACCGTAGGGAATAATCCGAAAGTGGTAGCTGCGGATTACTCACTTCGTTCATGAGGTCGCAAGCTCAGTTTTAAATCCGCGACTCTTCCATTCGGATTCCGACGGCAATCGGGAATACCGAATGAGTTAAATCAATGATTCTCCATTCGCATCAGTAGTGAGCACGGAACTCATAAAATCGAAGAAAGGACGTAAATCCTTAAAACTTTGATTGGCCAGCGCCACGTAGTCCTTTCCAAGCACTTCCTTATCTGTGAATCGTTTGGTGAACACAAACTGCTTATACCGCAGTAAATCGATGGCTGGGTGATCTTTCGAAAATCCTTTAGGTGCAGTTTTTACCTGGTTACCTTCCATATTTCCAAACGTAGATTGCAGTGCTGAATCATTGAGAACCTCGCGAAACTCTTCCGCATTCAAGTCGATTTCCTGTCGAATGCGTTGTAAATCTTGTGGGTTAGGTCCCCAAAAACCACCGGCTACAAATGAATTTCCAGGTTCCAGGTGAAAATAGTATCCACCCCTCAATTCGGCAGTAGCCCGCTTAAAATGCCCTGACCAGTGGGTTTTGTAAGGGGCTTTATTCTTGCTAAAACGCACATCACGATAAATGCGAAACAGACTTTTTCTTCCGGAGGGAGTTTCGATGTTGTCGTGTTTCCCCATTTCCTGAAGCAAATCTTCCGCCACGTCGCGGATATTTTCCAAGGCCTTTTCGTAAGTGGGTTTGTTTTTTTGAAACCAATCCCGGTTGTTGTTCTTGGCAAGAATCTTCAGGTAATCAAAGGATTCTGGAGCAATTGTGTGTGATGTAGCCATAGCGAATTTTTCTGGTGGATACGAAAATATAAACTGGCTCTGAATACCCCGGAATTCGGATCTGGCTTTATTTCCATTTTGACAATAGTTTACAATTCGCCCACCTTTTTTGGGGAGCACGCCCAAATGGGTTGGTATCTCAGTTCCATGTTTCAAGAGCAAATACAAAACAAAATCAAGGTTGACCGCTGGAACGTAAAAAGCGAGGTGCACCTGTAGCTTGTTACGATGTCGTGCATTCTTTATAACGGCTTGTTCAATCTGAACGAGTCACCTTGAATCGTGTCTGCTGTCATCATTTCTCCGTATTCCGAATGACTTCAATCTAATTTTTGGGTCAATCACGTTCAATGAACCTTCCTGGGACTTACATTTGAACTGCTTTTCAATTGGAAATCAAATACTATGCACAGAGTAAGTCTTTTGGTACTGGCCTTGATATGGATCAGTCAATCAGCCTATAGCCAACGTTACAAAGAAATGATGAACGACCCTCAGGTCAATTTCTACGATGTGGTCAAGGAGGCGGATGCCTGGTTTGCCACCCACGATAAGGGTAAGGGTTCAGGTTGGAAGGGCTACCAGCGATGGAAAAATTCAGAAGAAGGGCACTATTACCCTTCAGGGGACAGGTCTACGGTATCGCCCTATTTTGTGGAGAATGCCTACCGCTCATTTCTCAACAAATATGAGAACACGGCATCCAGAAATGCCTACGATTACCTCTGGGATGACCTCGGTCCTTACAACGCAAACACGGTTACCTCACACTATTCTCAAGGAATCGGTCGGGTAGAAAGCTTTTATGTGGACCCAGCCAATTCCCAGAAACTCTTTTTGGGTTCCCGAAGCGGTGGATTTTGGCGATCGACCGATGGGGGACAAAACTGGGAAGTGACTACCGACACCTTGGTAGCTTCTGGAGTAAACTCTATTTGTGTTTCTCCCACCCACAAGGATTCGGTTTGGATCAATGTGCGTAATGCGAAAAACAACACAACTCATGGAATCTACCTATCTACTGATGGTGGAATGTCCTGGAAGCAAACTCCGTTCAATCCCCAAAACCTGGGCTTTGGCGGAATGGGTTCCAGTGTTCAGGTCTACTTTGTGGCCTTGAGTCCTCATGATCCACAGCTGATGTTGGTTGGAGCATCCAATGGTCTCTATCGGTCTACCAATAGATTGAATACCTGGACCCGAATTCACAGTTCAAGTACCCGCCAAATTGCATTTCACCCTACAGATCCACAGGTGATCTATGTTTACAGCAACACGAGTAGCAACCGGAACTTTGTGCTTCGTTCTTCGAATGCCGGGGCAAGCTTTACGAAATCCGCTACCATTCCTGGCAACAACAACAATTCCAATGGTAGGCTTTCCACCAGCCCAGTTTGTGCGGACTGTGTTTGGTATTCCTCCAACAATGGCGTTTGGCGCTCCAAGAACGAGGGAGCCGATTTCACCTTTCTTTCCAATCCAGGGCAGAGTAGCGGTGGATTTGCTGTTTCTGATTTAGATACCAATCGTATGATCTATGGTTACGTGGATGTAACAGCCACTTCTAATGGTGGACAAAACTTTAATCAGGTTACTTGGTGGTCTACAGGAAATCCGAATCATAACATCAATACCAATTATGTTCATGCCGATTTAAGGATTGCTCAATGCATCAACGGGGTATTCTACATTGGAACCGACGGTTATTTAGCCAAAAGCACCGATGGAGGAACTTCCTGGACACGCTTAAATGATGGAACCGGTATTCGTGAAAACTATCGGGTAGGAGTGAGCCAATCCGTTGCTGGTCAACAAATTTGTGGATCGCAAGACAATGGAACAAGCATCTTAAAGCCCGGAGGATGGATCGAATGGAATGGGGGAGATGGAATGGAAGGAATCATTCATCCCCTCAACGACAACTGGATGGTGGGAAGTTGGCAATATGGCAACCGTCAGCGAACCAAAGATGGCGGACAATCCCGTCATTCCGCAGCTCACGGTGGAGACAATGACTGGATTGCTCCAATGTTTTTTGATCCGAAAGAGCACATGACTCTGTATGGTTTTGGAGAGTTCGTTTACAAAAGCACCAATTTTGGAAGTTCCTGGAGTAATTTGGGAACTACCCAGATCGGAAAAATTAAGCATGCGGCCATAGCTGAAAACAATCCCAACATCTGGGTAATGGCGCGCTACGATGAAATGATATTGACCACGGATGGTGGACAAACCCTTCAAGATATTTCTCACCTTCTACCCACCAATCGATCCATCTCTGATATCGCCTTCGATCCTTTAGACGACAACACCTTGGTGCTGGTTTATGACAACTACCGCGATGAAAATCAACGGGTTTACATTTCCCACAACCTGGGACAAACCTGGACCAATATCAGTTACAACCTTTCTGCTATTCCGGCAACTACAGTGGTAATCGATCATACTAACGATCATTACATCTATGTAGGTGGTGAAATTGGTGTTTATTACATGGGTATGCAAGACACCGTTTGGCAATTGTTTCACGACGGGTTACCAAATACCTCCGTTCGCGATCTGGAGATTCAATATGGTTCCAATTCCTTGTTAGCCGCAACCTGGGGACGTGGCCTATGGAGAAACACATTGATGGGAAGGGTCAATTACCCAAAAATTCAACAGGTAACTCCCACAGAAAAGCCCACCGAGACTCAACCAGTGGAGGATCTTCCTATGGAGGTAGAAGCCATTGTTGCTTATGCGGGAAATCTTTCGTCCGTTTATTTACTATGGTCCTCGGATACCACACGATTTAATCAGCGTATTGAGCTTAATCACGTTCAAGACAGTACCTGGAAAACCGTTTCTCCCATTCCAACACACGTTGCCGGAACCAAGGTTTACTTTAAGCTGTATGCGGTGGGAGATGCACAGGATACCACTGAGACCTACCACTACATGTATCGATACAAAACCTGTTCAAGTCGTCCTCAGGTAACGGGTAGTGTAGATAAAACTTCGATCTGCCCAGGCGACTCTGTGACCTTTACAGCTTCAGGAGCCCTTAATTATTCCTGGGACCACGGGGTGACTAATGGACAACCCTTTACTCCGAATCAAACACAGACCTACACGGTTACCGGTCGAAATGCCGATCACTGTGCCGGTACCGATCAGGTAACTGTTACACTTGTTCAGCCCGATATGGATGTTCAGTCCGGATTTGATCAAGGGAAACTAAAGCTGACGGTAGATGAATCGGCGGCTGATTCGTACCAATGGCTGAGTTGTGATCATCAAATGGGACCCATTGGTGGGGCCAATAGTCAGTCTTATGTTGTCAGTCAATCAGGGAGTTATGCCGTTGAAGTGACCAAGGCCGGTTGCGTAGATACCAGTTTATGTAAAAATGTTGTGCTCGGTTTAGACGAAAGCACCTTAGTTAATCGTCTCAAGGTATATCCTAATCCAGGATCAGGTAAATATACCTTTGAATTTGGCCAGCAAGTGGGTCAATTGGAGTTGATATTGTTTGATCTGTCGGGTAAGGAAGTGGCTCGACATTCAGCACAGGGAACGCAGCATCTGGAGTGGAATGTGGAGCATTTAGCTAACGGGGTTTATACCCTGAAAATCGAAGCTGACGGCGAATTGGGTCAGTTACGATTGATAAAAGAATAGTTGCTTGACATGAAAAAGCTTAGAAGAATGGTGCTTTGGACAATATTGGCCGTGTTGGTCATAATTGGGGTTGGCTTGGCCTTGTTTTTAAATCTGGCCCCTCAAATTGGTGGAACGGCGAGTGGAGATCGATTGGCTCGCATGGAAAATTCGCCCCAATTTGATGGAGGTATTTTCGTCAATCCGGTAGAAACCAATATGGACATGAGTGCCGGAAATGTGGCAAAAATGACCTGGGAGTTCATTCGCGGTGTGGATCATGCCGAGCCAGAAGATACCATTCGGGTGCAACCTTTCCAAGCCGATGATTTTGCCAATACCCCGGAAGAAGAGGTGGCGATTACCTGGTTTGGCCATTCTTCAGCCATCGTAAGAATAGAGGGTAAAACACTTTTGATTGATCCGGTGTTTAGCGAACGAGCCTCTCTTTTTTCATTTATGGGGCCCAAGCGTTTTATTTACTCCAAGCACATGTCAGTAGATCAACTTCCAGATGTGGATGCTGTGCTCATTTCACACGATCACTACGATCACTTGGATTACGAAACCATGCTTAAACTCAAGGAAAAGGTCAATCAATTCTACGTTCCTTTAGGGGTAGGAGCCCATTTGGAATCCTGGGGAATTCCAAGCAATCAGATCCAGGAATTGGATTGGTGGCAGGAATCTGAGTGGAGCGATTCGCTAAAACTGGTTTGTACTCCGGCCCGTCATTTCTCGGGTAGAGCGCTTACCGATCGGTTCAAAACTCTTTGGTGTTCTTGGGTAATTCAAGGAAAAAACAAGCGGGTCTATTTCAGTGGAGATTCAGGCTACACACCGCAATTCAAGGAGATTGGAGACAAATATGGCCCATTCGATCTCTGCATGATGGAATGTGGTCAGTACGATGAAAAGTGGTCAAACATTCACATGATGCCAGAAGAAACCGTGCAGGCTCATCTCGATCTGCAAGGCAAGTATTTGGTACCCATCCATTGGGGGAAATTCAACCTGGCTCTGCATAGTTGGAAAGATCCAGTACAACGGATGACGGCCAAGGCCAAGGAAAAGGGCGTTTATTACCTGATTCCTGAAGTAGGCCATACATTCACTTTGAATACCGCTGAAGGGGCGGGTAGCAATTGGTGGCAAGAAGTAGAGTAGGCTAAAAATATTAGCGTTTACAGGCTTTCTCTGATCGAATTACTTTTTATTTTGGTGTGCTAATTCGGGAATTATGTACGTACAAAGAACCTTTTCCTTATTAAATATTCTTCTCTGGTCAGGCATGCATGTTGTCTGGTTAGCACTTTGGGGATATTTGTCCTACCTGGCTTATACAAAATTTCATTTCGAATGGATGGAACTGCCCTGGTTACCTATATCGCTGGTCGGTATCGCGGTTTCCTTTTATGTGGGATTTAAAAACAACTCCTCCTACGATCGCTTGTGGGAAGCTCGGAAAATTTGGGGAGCCATTGTCAATGGAAGTCGTTCCTGGGGGAGTATGACTCGACACTTTGTTACTAATGAGTTTGCTCAAAACAAGGCCACTTCAGAGGAATTGAAAGCCTGGCATAAAAAGTTGATTTATCAGCACCTGGCTTGGTTGATGGTACTTCGTAACCAATTGCTTAGACCTACCAGTTGGGAGCATATTTCAGGTAATAGTGGCTTGAGAAGGTTGACCACAAGACGAATGAATAACCAAGGAAAGGGCCTGTTTGATAAAGTGGAGTTTGAACAGGAATTGAAGGGCTACCTGAGCGAAGATGAAATTCAGGATATGAAATCCTTTAAAAATGGAGCTACTCGCTTAATTGACCGTCAATCAGAAGATTTGATGAAGCTGCGCGAAAAAGGTTTGATCGACGATTTCCGTCACATGGAGCTTCAAAAAATGCTTACCGATTTCTACACCCAACAAGGTAAATGTGAGCGGATTAAGAACTATCCTTTGCCACGTCAGTATGCCTCTATGAGCGTTTATTTGATTGGCATCTTCATCATCATGCTTCCCTTTGGTATCATGACTCAAATGCAGGATATGAACCCAGGACTACTTTGGCTTACTATTCCCATGACCACCGTGATTGGCTGGGTGTTTGTCATTATGGAAGTCGTAGGAGATTGGAGTGAGAATCCATTCGAAGGTTTGGGCAATGATGTTCCGATGAAGTCTCTGGTTCGAACCATTGAGATCGATCTACGAGAGATGATTGAGGATGATGACATTCCAGAAAAACTGCAGCCTATTCGCAATGTACTGATGTAGGGCTAACAGTTCTTCTTCACCACGCGAAATCCGTGATTGGAAAAAGACGCTTCTTTCCTTACCCGGCCAATGTCTATGGAATTGAAGTAGTTGCAGGAGTTCATGGAGCACCACCAAGATCCACCTCTGGCACTTACTATCCCGGGAATGGAGTCTAAAGCCGGAGGGAGGCCATCGCAAAACTCAAAGACATTTCCGTACATATCGTATAGCCCCCAAGGATTAGGTAAATAGTTGCCAACTGGTGCCGTATGAGCAAATTGTTCGGCTGTGGATGGCTTTAAATGGTCTTTCCCTTTCCAAATGTTTCCATTCATGTGAATCAACGAATCAGCCATGCCCCAGTAATAGGTTTTATTCTGTCCGCATCGGCTTGCGGCCTCCCATTCATTCAGTGTAGGTAGACGCACACCGGCCCATTCGCAGTAGGCTAAGGCATCCAGGTAACTTATGGTGGTTACCGGATGGTTCATTTTGTTTTCAATTCCTCCCTTTTCCTTGCCTTGAGGATATCTCCAGTAGGCTGTAGTTTCCCGAATCCATTCATATTCTCCCATACCGATTCTAAACACCATCGCATCAAAGTGCATTTCAGCCTTGGTCCGGTAACCGGTGGCCTCTACAAATTCAGCAAATTCGGCATTGGTCACTTCATGAATACTTAAGCAAAAGGGTTCCAGAATTACTTCCTTTGCCGGATTGACCAAATGTCCTGAGGTACCGAGATAATACTTGCCTCCAGGAATTTGAACAAACTTTTCTGGCTCCGAGCAGGAAATTAGACTCAAGGCCATTAGGAAACCAAGAATTACTTGTTTCGTTCTTGCCATTTTTTTTGGTAAAAATTCATTGCCAAGCTTTCTATTTCGGCTCTGGTTTTTTCGGAATACGGAATTGGGGGAGCTCTAAATTCACCGGATCCATACAGTTCCTGATAAATGGTGGATTTCAAAAAAGCTTCGTCTTCACAACTCCAAAGAATCAATAGTATAGCCGTAAGGTATTCCGTGTTGCGAATGGATCCTTGATCGAAGTTTTCGAGCAGGTAAGGGATGCACAACCAGGCTTTTGACCAAACCATGGCTTGGAGCATCAATCGGTCGGGGATAGCTCCAATTTCAACACATTCGGCCAGGTATATTCCAATGGAATCGTGTTGGCTCAGTAGCAGTTTTCGTTGCCTTTCACTGAATCGAAGGCCACTCATGGTGCCGGAAATATGCCCGCGGATTTCATTTGGATCTTGACGTTGAAAATAACAGATCTGGGAGTAACTTTCTGGGTAGTTTAAAGCATAGTGCAATTTATCCTTAATCGAAAGATTCTCGTAATCCTCTTCGGTAATCCAGATACGATTGCTGGTCGCATTTTCATGGTAATTGGGATGGGAATGAACCATAAATTCTACCCGACCAGATACCGGACAACCCGTTTGAGCCACTACAATCTGAGAGCTCAATAACACACTTAACAAAAGGAACAAACACTTCATGCGATTGGATGTGGTAACGGTCTGTAAAATAGCTTATTGCGGATTTAGGTTTTGAGCTGGCACCATTTCTATTTCCTCGCTCTTTGGACTGTAGGTTATCACTTGACCATTGATTTTAACCCCACCCGGAATCTTTTCACAACGAATAAAACCAAAGTTGTTTTTTTCTTCAAAGACCAATCGTTCAGCACGTACGCGTTCGTCTTTTGGTGGTTTGCTACTCCCGTATTGACTGTAATTGATTTGCTTGTTGCTAATAGGAGTGTCAAATGATGCGGCCCCACGGCTAATTCCAGAACAAGTCATTTGAAAAACATTGGCCTGAGGGCGATCCTTGCGCCACAATCGAAAAATGGCAGCGCTGTGCACATCTCCACTTAGGAATATGACGGGCTTACGCATTTCTTCGGAAAGGTCGAATATGGGGTTGAGGAAGGAGTCTCGCTCAAAGTGATTGGGTTTGGAGTCCCACTCGTCTTTGGTATCGTCCTTTGCACTTGGAATGAGGTGGCCAATATGAACCATTTCGCCCCAATGATAAACGGGTACAGGAGAAACGATGAAAAGTGCTTCGCATTCGTCATCATTAAATTTTTCCTCCAGCCAGTATTGTAAATCCTGATGTTGCACATCGCCAAGAATCCACTTTTTGAGTTCGTCATCGTTATCCGGATTTACCTGGCGCCAATCCCGGTGACTTCTCATATCCATCACAAAAAAGGAAACGAAACCTTTGTCGAAAGTGTAATGGATTTGTCCCACTTCACCGTCGTCGCCCACGTCGTTGCCTTCTTCTGGATTTTTGGCTCCCTGGTATTCGGAATAGGCCAAGGTGGCGGCCCGAAACATCGCATCTCCTAATTGATTGGCCTGTTTTACTTTTTGAGCATTTCCGTGTACTCCCAGCTTTTTGGCCAGGTATTTTTCCGAGTGACTTCCCCAGCCATCGATGATTTCATGATCATCCCAAATGACGTAGGACGGAAATCGACTTTGAACCGTTTGCAGAGCCTTGTAATTCAAATAGTGCCGGTAATTGCAACGGTAGGCATCCAGTAGAAATTCTTTTAAAGAGTCGCTACCAATGGGGTGTTTGGCCAAAATAGCTTCCCGGTTTTTTCGAATAAATTGATTGAAATTGTGGTTTTCACTGCCCTTGGAGTCAATGTACATTTGATCTCCAGCACCAATTAAAAAATGGACAGGAGAGTTCTCTAAAAAGTGCTGAAAGTGCGTCCAGGCTTGATCGTGAAATTTTCCTTCTTCTGGGTCATGGCAGCTAAACAGCGCAAACCTGATTTCTGTGGCTTTTTCAGGATCGGTTTTAAAATGAAAATGCTTGTGATGGCCTTTAACCCATTCAAATTTGTTGGATCCTAATTCCCGAAATAGGGCATAGTAATACTGCGTATCGGGTTGAAGATCATTTAATGGAAACTGCACCGTGTTATCTCCGCGGTGATCTGCCAGTTTATGCTGGCGTTCAAATTCTGAGAAATGAGCATTTAGATCAGTCGTTTCAAAGAGAATGGAATCGAAATGAAAGGGTGTAGTACGGTAGATTAAATGATAGGTACCCGCTATCGGGAAACGCGCCCATATTTTACACGATCGGGCAGTGGTGTGTCCCAAAGAAATAAAGGCAGGCAGGTGAACCGACCGGTCCTCGTACTCGCTGTACTTAAGCATTGTTTTGCGGTTTTAGGTTTGAAGTGATCTAAAATACACCAAAAACCGCAGGGGCGGAACTAAGCCATTACTTCGGAATCCACTACCACATAGTAGCGTGGATCATCGATATCGGTCACAATCAATTCGCGAAACTTAGGATTAGCTTTGATCAACAGACCCTTACAATCTGGGCTCAAGTGTTTTAGGCGTACCGTTTTTCCTGCTTTCTCGTATTTGCCAACCAAACCACGAATGGCCTCAATTCCAGAGTGATCAGAAACTTTTGACTCAATGAAATCGATTTCTACATTTTCAGGATCCTCTTTTACATCAAACTTGCTGTTGAAGGTCTGAACCGATCCAAAGAACAAGGGACCCCAAATTTCGTAAACCTTGGTGCCATCTTCTTTAACGTGTTTGCGAGCACGAATCCGTTTTGCATTTTCCCAGGAGAAAACGAGAGCAGAAACGACCACACCAGCAACTACGGCAATGGCTAAATCAAAGATGACCGTGAGGGAAGAAACCAGGATGATAACAAAGGCATCACTTCTCGGAATCTTTGGTATAACGCGGAAACTTGACCAGGCAAAGGTTCCAATAACCACCATGAACATAACGCCAACCAAAGCAGCGATCGGAATTTGCTCGATAAGCGGCGAGAGGTACAAAATGAAGAGCAAGAGGGCAGAGGCGGCAACAATTCCTGACAAACGACCACGCCCTCCGGAGTTCACATTAATCATCGATTGACCAATCATAGCACAACCGCCCATACCACCGAAAAATCCATTTAGGATGTTGGCCGCACCTTGGGCCATACATTCCCGGTTACCATTTCCACGTGTATCCGTCAATTCATCAATCAGCTGCAGTGTCATCAAGGATTCAATCAATCCAATGGCCGCCAAAATCAAGGCGTAAGGGAAAATGAATTTTAAGGTTTCCAGATTCAAAGGAATCGTGGGAACTCCAAAGGTGGGTAGAGAACCTTGAATGCCTTCTCCACCTACGAATGAGCCTACCGTTTGCGTATCCAATCCGCCAAAAATCACCAGCAAAGAAACCGTGAGAATAGCGACCAATCCGGCCGGAACCTTATTAGTCAATCGGGGGAGGAGGTACATGATAGCCATGGTGAGACCCACCAATCCGGCCATGAGGTAGAAGGACTGATCGAATACGTATTCGCCTTCCACCTTAAACATCCCCAGTTGTGAGACAAAAATGACAATGGCCAATCCATTTACAAATCCCATCATCACAGGGTGGGGGATCAAACGAACGAATTTACCCAGGCGGAAAACACCAGCGGCAATCTGAATGATTCCCATGAGAACCAAGGTGGCAAAAAGAAACTGAAGCCCGGCAGATTCTACTTGAGGGTAGAGTTCGCCTGCTTCTTTAACCAAGTGGACCATGACTACAGCAAGAGCACCCGTAGCACCTGAAATCATTCCCGGACGTCCGCCAAGAGCAGCTGTTACCAAGCCTACCATAAAAGCTCCATAGAGTCCGATGAGCGGAGGAATGCCAGCTACGAATGAAAAGGCCACGGCCTCTGGTACAAGAGCCAGAGCTACGGTGATACCCGATAGAATATCGTCTTTGGCGTTGGCTGATTTTTTACGAATAAGTTCCCACATAATTCCCGAGTTTGCCTCAAAAAGCCGGCAAAAGTACTCCGGTTTTTTCGATTTATGAATACCTAATACGCACTTTTCCAGCTTGTTTTTAGCAGAACAAGCCGGATATTGATTTCAGGTGAAGTCTGAATGCTGAGGAGGGTCGTGGAAAAGATGTACACATCTTTTGGCAAAAGAAAGCTCGCAAAACGGCAAAAAGTGGACCTTTGATTGGTGATGTTTGAAGGAATAGGAGCTCTTAAAAGAATCAATTGCATTAGATTTGAATTCAACCCAAACCAATCTTTATGCTAACTACCTTAAAACAACATTTCGGGTATTCCGAATTCCGCCCGCTCCAAAAAGAAATCATCGAAAACGTCATGGATGGCAAAGACACCGTGGTGTTGATGCCTACCGGAGGAGGTAAGTCCATTTGCTACCAGTTACCGGCTCTTTTAATGGACGGATTAACCCTGGTGGTGTCGCCCTTGATTGCCTTGATGAAGGATCAGGTAAACGCCCTTCAGGCCAATGGAATTGCCGCTGAATACCTCAACTCAAGCTTGGATGAAACGGAAGAGCGAGCCATTGTCGATCGATTGATGAACCAGGAGTTAAAGTTGCTCTACGTGTCGCCTGAGAAAATCTTTTCGGCCAATTTTCTGGACTTTCTCCAACAATTGCCCATTCGATTAATTGCCATTGATGAAGCCCACTGTGTAAGTAGCTGGGGGCATCACTTTCGTCCCGAATACCGTGAACTTAAGGTATTGAAAGAAACCTTCACAGAAGTTCCCGTGGTGGCACTTACCGCCACTGCTGATCGAGCTGTGAGAGCCGATATTGGGCAACTTTTGGGCATGGAATCGCCGAGCTATTTTGTGGCTTCATTCGATCGGCCCAATCTTTCCCTGGCCGTGCTACCGGGGCGTCAAAAGTGGGAACAAACCCGAAGGATTCTGCGGAATTTTAAAAATGAATGCGGAATTATTTATTGTGGCAGTCGCAAGGCTACCGAGGAATTAAGTTCGAAGCTGAAGCTGGCTGGATTTAAAGCCGGGCACTATCATGCTGGAATGAAACCGGACCTCAGAGCTCAGGCCCAGGAGGATTTTATTCAAGGCAACCTTAACATCATTTGCGCAACTATTGCCTTTGGAATGGGGATAGATAAATCCAATGTTCGCTTCGTGATTCATCAAAATATGCCGGGTAATCTGGAGAGCTATTACCAGGAGATTGGACGTGCAGGTCGTGATGGATTGGATTCTGAAACCTATCTCTTCTACAGTTACCGGGATGTGCAAACCCAAATGGGATTCATTGAAGCCATTGACAATCCCCAATACCGTGAAATTCAGGAACTGAAACTACAGCGAATGCAGGAGTTTGCTGAAGCTCAAGTATGCAGGCGTAAAATTTTGCTGAGCTATTTCAGCGAAAATCCGGGTGAAGACTGTGGTAATTGCGATGTCTGTAAGAATCCACCCCAATACATGGATGGAACCCGAGAAGCTCAAATGGCTCTTTCGGCCGTGACCAGAACCGGAGAACAAGCCGGTGTGACGCAACTCATCGACATTCTAAAAGGAACCCGATCGGTAGCTGTATTGCAAAACCAATGGCACCAGCTCCGAACATTTGGGGTAGGACAGGCAGTAACCGCATTTGCCTGGCAGCTCTTTCTGCAGCAGCTGATTCAACAAGGGTTTCTCGAAATCGATTACCGGGATCACAACAATTTAAAGCTGACCGAATTGAGCCGGGAGGTACTTTTTGAAAACAAAAAAGTGCGGCTGGTAACTCCGGAAACTATTCGGGAGCGTCAAAAACAGCCTGATAAAGCGCCCGTTTTGGATGAGGTAGAATTCCTGTCTTCCGACGAGCGGTTGTTTGAAGCACTTCGTACTTTGAGAAAATCCATTGCCCAAAAAATTGGAAAACCGCCCTTTGTTGTCTTTAGCGATGCATCACTTAAAGATATGGCCGCCAGAAAACCGAGTGATCGGGATGAATTCCTGGAAGTTAGCGGGGTTGGAGAGTTTAAAGCCAAGCGTTACGCGGAAGCCTTTTTGGAAGTGATCAAGACCAATCAGGAAGCCGCACAAGAGTAAGGTTTATGGAAATTGGTATGGTTTTGGTCTTTAGTATAGTCCTAAAAACGAACGACCATGGATACCCGAAAAATTACCTTACTGCTTACCGGCCTTCTTTTTACTTTATTCGCCTCGGCTCAAACCGTGCCAGTTCCCACTGGAATAATTCATTTTCAGGTAAGCGATGGAGTCACGAAGAAACCTGTGACCGGTGTTAAGATTTTAATTAAGGAATCCAGCGTCAACATTACCGAGGATGACAAGGCGATGAAGACAAAGTCGGATAGTTTAGGCAACCTGGAGTTACGTATGTTGCAAGGCGAGTATCGTTATATACTACGGGCAAAGGGATATGAAGATTACTTAGGCTTTATAATGGTGTTAAACCGGAAAACGACTTTTAAATCGATCACTCTAATTCCAAAAACTACTTATAGTAACAAGGAGGGGACAGCTGAACCCGATTTGGTTATAGTGGAGATGGATGAAGATATAGCTTCCGAAAGTATGGCCGTGGTTAAAGCTCCTAAAATACTCCATGATGCGGTGGGGTTTATGTCGGCTTCGTCCGCTTATACCTCAGAATCTTCAGGTGGAATGTCCGTTAAACCCGAGGTAGGCTCTGGTTTTACCCAAAAGGCCGGTCAGCTTACTGCCGGACAATTGAATGATTTTGCGAAATGGAGGCTTTGGTCCGATTTGAGTGATAGTCAATTGAAAGAGCATGCAAGTACCTGGGGCATGAAAACGGGGCAACGATATTCCGTGTTGGTTCGCAACAAGGATGATTTTCCCGTAGTATCCGCTGAAGTCAGGTTGGTAAACCGAGATCGGAAAATTTTATGGGCAACCCGAACAGATAATACGGGGCAAGCCGAATTGTGGCCCGGGTTATTAGGCGGTGCAAAAGATGTTTATCGAATTGAGGTTGTAGTAGAGGAGGAGACTTATCCTATTAAATCTCCCATTCCGTTTGATCAGGGCGTGAACCTGCTTCGGGTGGATGCAAAATGCGGGGCGGAAAACTCTGTAGATATTGCCTTTGTAGTGGACGCCACGGGATCTATGGGAGATGAAATTGCCTACCTCAAGGCGGAGCTCAAAGATGTGATGGAAAGAGCATTGAAAAAACACCCGGATCGTGTTATCCGTTTGGGAAGTGTGTTTTATCGCGATGCCTCTGATGCCTATCTTACCCAGCATACCCCGTTGACTTCTAAGTATGAAAAGACCATTGAGTTTATTAAAAAACAGTCCGCTGCCGGAGGAGGGGATTACCCTGAAGCCGTTGATGCTGCCCTCGAAGTAGCCATAAACAAGTTGGAGTGGAATGAGCAGGCCCGAGCCAGAATTGCTTTCTTGGTTTTGGATGCGCCACCCCACAACAATGGAGAAAGTCGTAAAAGAATGGAAGAGTCCATCAAGGAAGCAGCTCGAAAAGGAATTCGCATTATTCCGGTTACGGCCAGTGGGGTGGACAAAAGCACAGAATACCTCATGCGATGCCTGGCGCTGAGTACCAATGGAACCTATACCTTTTTGACCAACCATAGTGGCATTGGCGGAGATCATATTGAACCGACTACCGATTCTTACGACGTAGAACTTCTCAACGACTTGTTGCTCCGTTTAATTGATGAATATTCCTTCGTTCCCGATTGCAATCAGCGTAACGACGAAACCCCGGATACTTTGCAGGTACTGGCCCCTAAGATTATTGAACACGAAATCATCAACGACCTTTGGGTCGTGCAATACGCCGATTCCCACGTTGTTCGATACGATACCACAAATTTTCTACCTGTAGCGACTCTTCCTGGAGATGATACCACCCAGTTAGACAACGAACTTCCTGAAAAGGTAGAGAGTGCTTTGTTTGGCATGAAGATCTATCCCAATCCCGTTTACGACCAGATGACGATTCAATTTAAGGGAAGAGCCAAAGAGCTACACATAGCCGATTTAAGTGGAAAAATTTTACGATACTATGCCGATCCGGGAGAGCAAGTGAGTTTATCGATGCTCGAATATCCCGTTGGACAATATCTGGTGATTGCCTGGACTGGAGAAGAGAAAGTAACTGGTAAGGTGATTGTGGTTCATTAAGAGTTTGGGACCGGTAAACGCTTCTTTAAATCTCTGAATTGGTTTATCCTTTGTTTAGAAACATTTTAAAATTGACCACCTTTGCCTCATGAGCAAACGGGAGTTAAACAAGTACCTCGATACCCTAAGTCACGAACAGATGAAGGAGCAGGTGCTGGATTTGTATGGTCGTTTTAAGGAGGTAAAGGAATTCTACAATTTTGTATTCAATCCCAAGGAAGACAAGCTGTTAGAAGATGCTCGATTTAAAATATCGAAAGAATACTTTCCGATTTCATCCCGCCGGCCTAAAGCTCGTAGGTCGGTTGCTCAAAAATTGATCAAGCACTTTATCCGATTGGGGGTAGATCCTTTGGTTGTGGGTGACCTAATGTTGTATAATCTTGAAATTGCTCAATCCTATTCCGCCACTCGCTTCATTCGGCAGGACTCTTTTTTTACCAGCATGCTACGATCATTTGACGAAGCCTTATCCTATTTATTAGAACATGGGCTACGGGATGAATTTGAAGATCGCATTCAAGATATCGTTAAGCAGAGCTTTGAGCAGAATTGGTTTAACCGTGGAGCCTTTGAACAATTGGCTGGAAAATCAGAATAAATGTGCCCCTGGCTACTCAAGGTAGTTCAAAGGCACATTTTATCAAATAGGACACAGTCAGGTTAACTGAATGCAGTTTCAAAGGTAGATTCGGTTATTAGACTCTACCATAGGACATTTGCCTTATTTTTTGAGAATTAGTTGAGAATTACTGCCTGGCACGTTTTCGGTAAAACAGTAAAAGATTGCGGGCCTATGGTACCTATGGTATCCCATTGATCATCCAAATCGTTGTACTGTAGCTTCCAGGCGGTGACTTGATAGGTACCTTCCAAATTGTCGGTGAAGTAGCCCACCGAACAGCCCTCTGGATCGCAAGCCACAGATTGATCCGTGTAGCAATGGTTGATCAGGTAACCTAATCCGCGACCATCCACTTTGAGGTACAATTTGTGGTTGTCGTCTAAGGATTGAGTGGTAACAATATGAACATCGCCATGGTACACGCAACTTCCATCATCTTTTTTCGCCTTTAAATCCCAATTGGCTGCATCAGGATCTGTGCAACCTTTCTGTTGGCTACAGGAACCGCAAATTAGAGCGGCTAAGATGATAATCAGCAGTTTGAAAGACATGTTCCCGAATTCGATTTCTCAAGGTAACAATTAATTAACATTAAATCAAACTTTAGTTAATGGTATTCTTGGCCTTGTCGGCAGGAAAACATGCGGATACATCGCCCCAAAAAATACCCGAAAATTGACCTAAGATGTGTCTTTGCTCAGTATCTTTATACCCACAATTTTAAGAGGGAACACCGGGCCGGGAGGCTAACTCAAAAAAAGTATGTTTTAGTGGCCCACGGCTGGTTGACCCAGCATCATGAAAGCACTCAACATTCCCGCACTGGACCTACCCAGAGTGGTCATTCTGGGGGAGGGTTTGCCGGGTTGAAGCTGGCGCGTAAATTGAACGACAGCTTAGTCCAAACCGTCCTGATTGACGAAAACAATTACCACACTTTTCAGCCCCTGATGTATCAGGTAGCAACCGCTGGTCTCGAACCGGATTCTATTGCCTATCCGCTGCGAAAGACGCTGAAAAACAAAAAAAGAACCCACATCCGAATGGCTACCGTTCAGGAAATTAGAACGGACGAAAAGCGAGTGGTAACGAACATTGGCGAATTGGAATACGATTACCTGGTGATTGCCACCGGGGCCAAAACCAATTTTTTTGGGAACAAAAACCTGGAGAAATTTGCCATGCCCATGAAGAGCCTGACCGAGTCATTGGACTTGCGAAGTCTTATCTTACAAAACTTTGAAGCAGCTCTCAACGAAAAAGATATTCAAAGGCAGGATAGCCTGATGAATTTTGTGATCGTTGGGGGAGGGCCCACAGGGGTAGAACTGGCAGGTGCGCTCTCCGAACTTCGAAAGCATGTGCTGCCACGGGATTATCCCGATCTGGATATCCGCCGTATGCAAATTCACCTTATCGAGGCAGGGCCAAGATTGTTGGCGGCGATGTCTCCTGAGGCTTCTGCCAATGCACTTAAGTACCTAAGAGGTATGGAGGTGAATGTTTGGACCGAGACCTTGGTAAAGGATTACGACGGGCAAACCATTTATACAGCGGAGCAGAACATTAATTCCGCATTGCTTATTTGGGCAGCCGGCGTTATGGGAAATATTCCCGAAGGAATTCCGGAAAGCAACATCGAACGAGGCCGAATAGTGGTTAATGAATACAATGAAGTTCAAGGACTTGAAGGCGTATTGGCCATAGGGGATGTGAGCGTACTCAAAACCGATGAATTTCCTCAAGGTTTACCTATGTTGGCTTCTGTAGCCCAGCAACAGGGTCAATATTTGGCAGGCTCATTACAGGATAAATTGCGGAATAAAGAACCGAAGCCCTTCCGATATGTGGATAAGGGGACCATGGCTACCGTCGGAAGAAACAAAGCTGTAGTGAAGGTTGGTAACTGGCAATTCGGAGGATTTTTCGCCTGGCTCACCTGGTTGTTTGTTCACCTTATGCTTCTGGTTGATTTTAGAAGCCGTTTGGTGGTTTTGATCAATTGGATTTGGAGCTATGTGAATTTTGATCGGGGAACTCGGCTAATTGTTCGTCCCTTTAAAAAGAAAAAGGCTCCTGAGAAAGAATTATTTCCAAATAATTGAGCCGTTAACACGAAATAATCCATCCATTACCAAAGATTAATCATTTCTTTAGAAACGCGTTGAATAAAAAAAGGTAGTTTCGTAGCCTATTACAATTATTATGAAAACTGGAACAGTTAAATTTTTCAATGAGACCAAGGGATTTGGTTTTATTGTGGAGGATGATACCAAAGTAGAATACTTTGTGCATACCACTGGATTAATCGACCAAATCCGCGACAAAGATAAGGTTGAGTTCGAACTCAAAGAAGGTAGAAAAGGCCCTAATGCCGTGAATGTCAGAGTAATCGACTAATCGGATTATTATACTTTATTTTTTTTGAGAAAGGCCGTTCCCTCAGGGAATGGCCTTTTTTTATTTCCCTTCCTGATGCCTTTCTCTCAGGTATAAGAACAAAGGAAGACCACCGGCTAAACCTAAAAGCATCGTTGCAATCCAAACTCCGTAAAGTCCTTTCATGGCCGTTTTTTTAGCTTCGGCATAGCTCCAAGTAAAAAAAACAAGCACCGCAAAGAGCAGATCGATCATAAAAATGGTGGAAATACGATTGGCAAACATACCCGACATCGTTGCCAGAGGTTGCGTGTACAATAGAATATTACCAGTTTCAAATGTTTCTTGTGCTACCCAAATGTTGGGCAGAACGAAGCCTATGAGGGCTAAGGTGAGATAGGTGTTTTTCATGGAATCAAGTTTGAAGCAAAGCTCGGTGGAGTAGTGCAATGCGTTTCTTGATCCAGGTTAAGATTTTTGGTAGTAACGTTTTTTTATCCGGCTTAGAGATTCAGGTTGCATGCCTAAATAAGATGCGATATAGTGCTGGGGAATTCGGGTAAAAACTTCTGGGTTCTTTTCCAGTAACGACGCAAACCGTTCCTCCGGAGTCAAGGTTAATAACATTTGAACCATATCCTGGTGGCTAATAAGTTCTTCTTCCATCGCCATTCGTGCCAGGGCTTCGAAGCGTGGAGAGCCTTGAAGTAATGCCATCGAAGCTTCCAACGTAATTTCAATCACCTCGCCATCTTCCATGGCTTGCAGGTTCATTTGAGACGGTTCTTGCCTCACAAAGCTGGCATAAGCGCTGATAAATTGATTCTCCGGATAAAACCAAGCCGTACGTTCCTCGCTTCCCAGGGTATAATACAATCGAATAAATCCAGACTGATTGAAAAAGAAGGATTTTGAAATCTCGCCTTCCTGAAGCAAGAGTTCACCTTTTTGGACTGGGCGAGCGGGAAGGTACTTTTCAACGAGCTCCCAATCCGACGATGTTAATTCAATGCGCTGAGCGAGGTAATTTCGGAATCCCATGGACATAGCTCAAAAATAAGTCATTGCTTAACGACAAGAGTATAGTACTAACTCAGGTCCTAATTCAGGTGCGCGCTTAAACGCGTACCTGAGTTAGTTTAGGATTTAGTTTTAGCGACTCTTTTCTTCCAGCATTCGCTCAAAAACGCCATCAGCGTTCGAATCCTCTAACTTCAGCACCTCGCCATCTTGTAAGATCATTTCTAGGTAATCGATATAGGTATCACCATTTCTGTCTTCCGAAATTCCAATATAGTTGCCATTCACATCAAAGCTTCGAATGTTCTCGTAATAGCCGTCGCCATTGTCATCTATGCAGCGTTCAATAATCACATTGTCCTGATAGGTTTCCATACGTTCAAAAACCAAATCCCAGTCTTTGTCAAAGTAGCTCCATACCAGTTTACCATTCGATTTCTCGAAATAGTTCAAGCGTGTGGCCGAGTTGTTCCACTTAATGTCAAAGTTTTTATCGGCCAGCGTGTCCTGCAATTCATGGCGGTATTTAAAACATAATAGGCTGATAAATACGGCATATATACCAAGACCAATTTTGAGGTAATCCAGTTTCTTACGGGGAACTTCAGGAATTCGTTCAGAATCTTCTTCTTCGAGGCGTTGTATCAGAGGAATGCATTCATCGGAGTATTCATCACTTATCTTAAAGATGCCATAGGGTTGCCGTTCCGATGGAATCATTCTTTGTTGGTTTAGGATTTGCTCTTCAAAGGGAATGTTGAGTTTTCGAAATTCGTCAATGATCCGATTATGGTGGTATGGGTGGTGAGAATAGATTTCCATTAGACCAATTTAAGATTTGTTCCTAGGTCTAATTCCATTGTCCGAAAAATTATTGCCGGTGCCGCAATTAACGGTAGGGGAGAACTCTGAAAATTTTTTTTCAAAAAAGTCATATAAGCAACCATTTCGCACTCAATTGGTTATAAAATGGCGGTTTCTGCGAATCAAATTTATTTTGAAAAACGCTTGTTGAATTTAAAAATTGGTCTACTTTTGCTGCCCGTTACAACAACGGATAGTTCTAAGACAAACAGCGGAAACGCTAAATGATATCGAATCTTTCGAGATTCACTTTAAAAACGAACAGCTTGTTGATTTTTCTTCAAGTGGTTCATTTTAAAAACGCACTGCGTTTTTAAAGGGTCCGGTAGTTCAGTTGGTTAGAATACATGCCTGTCACGCATGGGGTCGCGGGTTCGAGTCCCGTCCGGACCGCTGAGAAACAGAAGCCTCTTCACGAAAGTGAAGGGGCTTTTTTTATGTCTAAAACTCGAGTTTACTCGAAGTTCAAGACCTAAAAAAAGACTCAGGTGCGCGTTTAAACGCGTACCTGAATTCATCTTTTTTCGAAACTCAAGTTCACCCAAAGTTCAAGACATTAAAAAAGACTCAAGTGCGCGTCCCGATACCTATCGGGATCGCGTACCTGAATTCCATCGTAATGGCACACCTGAGATTTCCATTTTCATAATCCAATCAACTGACTATTTTTGAGCTTCCAAAAATTGTCGTCTAACTGACATTTCTATGAAAACTAAAACGAACCTACTGATCGCCTTGACCCTTGTGATGACGGCTTGGGGTTGTCGTAAAGAGGTGGTTACCACAAATTTGGACGAATCATTAAGCGATATCCTTGCCGAGGCGGCTTCCGGAAAAGGATTGTCCTATTTTAAACTTCCTGCATCGGATCATTTCCAATCCATACCTCAGGATCCCAAAAATCCATTAACCAAGGAAAAGGTTTTACTGGGTAAACTTTTGTTTCACGAAACGGCCTTAGCGGTGAACCCGAGAATTGAGGGAGGAAGTAATACCTACTCCTGTGCCAGTTGCCATCATGCCGGTGGTGGATTTCAGGCCAACGTACAGCAAGGTATTGGTGAAGGAGGAATTGGTTACGGCAATACGGGGGAAGAAAGACATGCTAACCCTCTTTATGTTTCAGATTCTCTCGACCTACAACCGCTAAGAACTCCCAGTGCCATGAATGGAGCATGGCAGGAATTGATGCTATGGAATGGGCAATTTGGAGCAACGGGTGCCAATGCATCTACCCAAAGTCAATGGACACCGGGAACACCCAAAGAGACCAATACCCTTGGTTACCAAGGATTAGAAATTCAGGCGATAGCTGGATTAAAAGTGCACCGAATGGATGTGGATACGCAGCTACTATTCAAGTATGGTTATCAAGAATTGTTTGATATGGCTTTTCCGGATATCCCTGCTTCTAAACGGTATACCCGAGAAATGGCTGGATTATCTATCGCGGCCTATGAACGCACGATTATTTCCAACCAAGCTCCGTTTCAAAAATGGCTCGATGGAGATCACGATGCGATGACGGAGGATGAAAAGTTAGGGGCGGTTCTGTTTTTCGGAAAAGCAAATTGTGTGAACTGTCATACAGGTCCAGCCTTGAGCAGTATGGAATTTCACGCCTTAGGAATGAATGACATGCTGGCCGGTCAACCGGTGATAAAGGATGCAGCAGAGGCAGAAAATGCGAACAAGGGTAGAGGAGGGTTTACCGGAAACGCCTCGGAAAACTACCAGTTCAAGGTTCCTCAATTATACAATCTGTCTAATTCCGCTTTTTACGGTCATGGAGGAACATTCACAAGCTTAAAGGATGTAGTGATTTATAAAAATACCGCGGTAGCCGAGAACTCCAAGGTTCCAACATCCCAACTTTCCAGTGAATTCAACCCCTTGGAACTAAGTTCCGAAGAAGTCGATCAGCTTACGTCGTTTATGATGTATGCCCTAAATGACCCGAACCTGAACAGGTATGAGCCAGATCATGTAATGTCTGGTCAATGTGTACCCAACAACGACGTAGTCTCGCAGATTAGCCGTGGATGCAAGTGATTTTCAGGGCGAGGTTGAGAGTCGAGAATCGATTGCCATTAGAAGATGATGAGGGTTGTTTCATAAACAACTTCTGGAGTTGAAAATTGATCATTGCCCCTAAAAATTTAAAATTCCCCCAATTCCCTATCTTGTTGGTTCTAAGTTATAGTACCATGGTTCATTCGCGAATTCTGTTTTTTCTTTCCTTTTTGCTTCAGGCTGGTTTTCTTCAAGCCCAGCATACTTTTTCCATCGTTGCCGTCGATTCGGTAACCCGTGAAATTGGTAGCGCCGGTGCCACTTGTGGTGATAGCATAATTTGGCCGGGAACTAAAGGAGCCTTGGTCATTAGTGATGTTATTCCCGGCGTTGGAGCCATTCATACCCAAGCCTTATACATACCTTCCAATCAGGCGAATGCCCGAAATCGAATGAACCTCGGAGATTCTCCCCAAGAAATTATTGATTGGTTAGGGCAAAACGACGCCGGGGGAGACTCCTCCGTGAGGCAATACGGAATTGTAGATTACAATGCCGGAAGCCCACGTTCTGCGGCATTTACCGGAGCTGGATGTATGGATTATAAGAACCACATTACCGGGCCGGGTTATTCCATTCAAGGAAACATTTTGTTGGACCAATCGGTGCTGGACTCGATGGAAGCTCGCTTCCTTCGAAGCGATGGTTGCTTGGCTGAGAAGCTGATGGCAGCCATGCAAGGCGCCAAGGTAATTGGGGCAGATACGCGCTGTGCCCCAGAAGGAACAAGTTCTCTTTCCGCCTTTTTACGAATGGCCAAGCCCAATGATGCAGCCAACAATTTGTTTATAGATATCAACGTGGCTGGAACACCGGATAGCGTGGAACCGATTGATGTGCTTCAATCCAAATTTGACGCCTGGAAGCAGGCCAATGGATTCTACTGTTTTCCCATTATTGGCGGGCAAGAAGAATGGGAGGCGGCCTCTGGATTTTCACTTTACCCCAATCCAGCTGAAGATCACTTAAACTTATCTTATCCTCCGGGTTTTTATCATTTTTCGGTACTCGATTATCAGGGCAGGATTGTTTTTCAGCAGGCATTCGGAGAGTTGCAAGTGGAATACGATTGGCAATTGCATGATTTGCCACCAGGCATTTATCAAATACGGTTAATGGATTCAAAGGGACAATGGCTGCATCAGAGCTTTGTGCACTAATGGTCTGAGGTAACCACCACTGATAAGGTTTTGGTTTCGTTGGGAAAGACCAGAACTATTTCAAACGTTCCTCCTTGAGGCGACTCCAGAACGACAAAAATTTCCTGATTATCTCCTCGGTAATAAGGCTTGTGTTGTTTACCCTCAGCATCCAATCCAATCACCGATTTTAATCCTTCCAGATCACCTTTTACATGAAACGATCCATAGTTTGGATTGGGGTACAACTGAATATCCCGGGAACTGATGTTCTCCTTAACGCGAATGGAGGAGATGGGAAAAGTCGTAACCTCTCCGTTAATGTCCACTTCACTGAGTCGATAGTAGTTCAGCCCGATTTCATAATCTTGGTCTTGCCAGAAATAATTGAGTGATTCATTGCTTTCCCCAGCAGCGTCTAACGTAGCGATCTCCAACCAGTCTCCATTTTGAGATTGACGTTCGATAATGAAGTGGTCGGATTGAGTTTCAGAAGCAGTAGTCCAACTGATCAATACATGTGCATACTGAAATTGGAGATGGAAACCAACTAATTCTACTGGAAGTGGGTAGGATCCAAGGCCACCCCAGGTATGGCCACTCACACTTGAACCGCAACCAAAAGTATTGGCCGAATCGATGGAAAAATCTGTATCCGTGTGAAAGCCGCCGCTGCCAGAACCATTGTCGTCGGTAAAGGCACTGAGTGTAGCATAATCAGAACCACCTTTGACCCTCCAAGTAGGTTGAGTAGAACTTCCGGAGGCTGAACAAACATTGACGCAACCCAGTCCTCCAGGTCGGTCTTTGTTTAGGTCAAATTCTACAAGTGGGGTATATATAGCGCCACAGCAGCTTACTGAAGAACCATGAGGTTTAAAAAGAGTTTCTGCTTCGATCGTACCACAGTTTTCCAGCTCTCCATCCACATGCAATTCACCTTTGGCTTCGCCCAGGGTTGCAGAAATTAATATGTATCCGGAAGTGGCATTGATTGTTTTTCCAGAGGAGGCAGTTCCATTTTCTGAATTGGTACCCGTATGAACTTTTCCTGTGCGAATAGTATCGTGATTGTGGAGCAAGGGGAGTCCGCTTACCGGAGTTTTATCTATTCCTTTAATCTCCACTTTTCGGGCATGAATCACACCGTAGTTGATGCATTGCCCAGTATTGGTCCCATCACCAATTTTAAGATTATCCGAATATCCTTTTAGCGAACCTCCCGCATTGATAAGAAGAACACCTTCTATGGATAACTCATTAGCGAAGGTAACCGGAGAATTGGCAGAAATAATGACTGAGTCTCCATTGGACAAAGTGGTGCCAGGCGCAGAGCCACCCTCCCAGGTTCCGTTGGTTTCCCAATCGCCACCTGCTACTTTGGAGGTGTAAGTGGTTGCATGAAGGTGTGTAAGAGCCCCTATCGCGCATATCAGAAGTAATAATCCAATTGTCTTTGTATAAGGCATAATCTTCTCCCTCGCAGCAGTTAGCTGTTAAAATCAAAGTTAAGCAATAAAGGAGAAAAGTTAAAGATTATCAGTTGGGTAGGTTTAAATCTACGATTGGATACAAGCGAAAAAAAAGAGCGGATAACCGCCCTTTTCTTGGTAAATAAACCTCTTACGAGATTACAATGGATTTCGTGAAATTGAAACCAACGCTGGTTCCATCCGATTTTTCCAAAGTTCCGGTTACGCTACCATCAATGGTTACCGAACCTGATGGTGAGTAATTGCAGTAATCCATACCGGTGTAGCTGCCATCACCTGAGGTGGATATAGGGGAGAGCTGGGACGCGATGGAGGCCGTTACAATGTTTTCGCCTTCCATTAATCCGGAAAGGGTGCAACTCACTACATCTCCGGCATTTTTAGGAGTAAGGTTATAGGTAGAAGTAATTTGCTGATACTCTGCTTGGTAATCGATGTCCCATTGAATGTCTACGGAATCATTTCCATCACTGTTCGCATTACTTTTTAAACGTTTTAGGGCATCTATGTTCCCTTCTTTGAGGGCACTGACCACTTTGGACCAATCTCTGTTAGTACTCATGATTTTTGAATTTTAGTTAAGGTTGCCATAAGCCTGCATAGCGCGGCAACAACAGTTTGAATTTAAATGTGAAAGTAGGCCGGATAGTTGTCCTGGAAAAGCGTAGAAATAGCTGATTTACTCACCGTAGAATTCCCTAAAAAATGATCGGTAGAATTACGCCCTGAAAAATAAGGGTAGCCAAATATGGGGTATCGTGGAAATGTGTTAGTTGAACTGGAAATCGTGTATGTACCTGTTAATTAGGATGAAGGAATTTTGTTGAGTAATCCTAAAATTCTCGAACGATGAAAAAGACAGCACTCATTACCGGCGCATCCAGCGGAATTGGAAAAGAAATGGCCCGAATTCATGCCTCTCAAGGTGGAAATCTCATTTTGGTGGCTCGCAACGAAAAGCGATTAAACGACCTAAAAGCAGAATTGGAATCGAAACATGGAGTTCAAGTCCTGGTAATCGCCAAAGATCTTTCACTGGCCAATGGCCCTCAGGAAGTTTACGATGCGGTAAAACAAGCGGGCGTTCAGGTGGATTACCTGATCAACAATGCAGGCTTTGGGGACACGGAAAGTTTCATGAACGCGATTGGGAAAAGGATTTGACCATGATTAACCTAAACATTGTGGCGCTCACGGCACTCACCCGACTATTTTTACCAGATTTTGTAAGTCGCAACAGCGGCAAGATTTTGAATGTTTCTTCTACAGCGAGTTTAATGGCAGGCCCCTTACAAGCCGTTTATTTTGCCACCAAGGCCTATGTTACTTCCTTTAGCAATGCTTTGGCCGAAGAACTTCATGATACCCAGGTTACGGTTACAGCCTTGCTTCCAGGAGCCACCGAGACGGAATTTGCTCAAGTCTCAGGCATGGATAAAACCGATTTGTTTACCAACACGTTTAGTGCTCAATCTGTGGCTAAGGACGGTTATGATGGAATGATTCAAGGAAAACTGGATGTACTTTCCGGATTAACCTTTGGGCAAAAAATGATGATGAATATGATTCCCCTCACTCCAAAGAAAATGTTGTTGAAGCAAATTCGGCAAATGCAGGAGATCAAGAATTAAAAGGAACAAGGAAGTCTTAAGTCCAAAACTTAGGAAAAACTTTACGTTCCAAATTTTTAGATGTGCTCATTCTGGTCCAAATTTGTGGAAATTGGTGACTTATGAGTAAGCAGAAAGAAGGGGCAAGCAACCGGTATTTTAATCGCGATTTAAGTTGGTTATCCTTTAATTACCGCGTTCTTCAAGAAGCCCAGAATCCCAAGGTTCCATTGCTGGAACGCTTGAAATTCCTGGCTATTTACTCTTCCAACCTCGATGAATTTTACCGGGTGCGGGTGGCTTCCTTGCGCAAGCTGGCCTTGTTGGGCAAAAAGAAAATCAACAAGGGGATAGGTCTCAATCCCGCTGATGTAGTCCGGGAGATTCAGGAAATTCTTCCCGCTCAGTTGGCTGAATTTGGTCATACTTTGAGTGAGGTGGTTCTTCCAGCCCTGGAAGAGCATGGCATTAAGTTGGTTTCGGGTAATGATTTAAAGGAAGATCAGCTTCGTGAGTTGCGTCACTTTTTCAAAACTCAGGTACTGGCCTTTATTCACCCCCGATTTTTGGATGACCATGCCGATGAGTCGTTTTTGGTAAATCGGAAGTTATATCATGCGGTAAGTCTGAGTCGCAAAAAGGACCCGGAACAACGGGAGCTGGCCGTGGTCAATATCCCTTCGGACGAGCTGCCCCGATTTATTCCGCTTTCAGGCGAAGAAGGGCATGCCTTCATTTTGCTCGATGAAGTGATTCGTGTTTTCCTTCCGCTTATTTTTCCCAAGCATAAGGTAGAGGAGTGCGGGAGTGTAAAATTGAATCGCGATTCGGATTTGCTCATTGAAGATGAACTGGATGGTGATTTGGTCGAAAAGATCAAACGTCAGATTCAAAAACGAGATTTAGGCGTTCCTTGCCGGTTTCTATACGATATGAATATGTCAGAGGCTATTGTCGCCGAATTGCAGCAAAAGCTGGCCTTCGAAGACGAGGACATGGTAAAAGGAGGATCCTACCACAACATTTCTGATTTTATGGGTTTGCCCGGCGTACACTCCAAAAAATTGCAATACCCCAAACACCAAGGCGTACCGGCTCAGTTTTTTAGACAACACGAGTTAATTTTCTCGGCCATTGATCAAGGCGATCAGCTGTTACATTTTCCGTATCATTCCTACGATTATGTGCTGCAGTTTTTCAACCAGGCTTCCATCGATCCAGATGTGCATTCCATCTACACCACGATCTATCGGATGGCTTCCAATAGCTTAATTGGCCAAGCCTTGAAAAGTGCTGCCCTCAACGGAAAACAGGTAACCGTATTTATGGAGGTAAAAGCCCGATTTGATGAGGCCAACAACCTCAGATGGGCAGAGGATTTATCCCAGGCCGGAGTGCGAATTATCTACAGCTTACCCGATTTAAAGGTACACGCCAAAGTAGCCCTGGTAGCCCGTAAAACGAAAAAGGAGCCCAATACTTGGTACAGCTTTATTGGTACCGGAAACTTGAATGAGAAAACCGCCAGTATTTACACCGATTTTGGACTCTTTACCCGTCATCCAGATATTGGCAATGAGCTAAAGCAGTTGTTCGGATTTTTGGAAGGTAGTGCCATTCCTAAGGAATTTAATACGCTTCAAGTGGCTCGTTTTAACCTGATGGATACCTACCTCGATCTTATCAATCGTGAAATTGAACTGGCCCGGGAAGGTAAACCGGCTCGCATTATCATCAAGCTCAACAACCTGGAGGAGCGAACCATGATCGATAAACTCTATGAAGCCAGTAGAGCAGGAGTTCAGATTGATTTGATTATTCGAAGCATTTGCTGTTTGATTCCTGGTGTTGAAGGGATGAGTGAAAATATTCGGGTAACCCGCTTAGTGGGCCGCTACCTGGAGCATGCTCGCATCCTTTGGTTTCATCAGGATGGAGAACCCGTTTGTTGCATCGGTTCTTCCGATTGGATGAATCGAAACCTACACAAACGTATTGAAGTGAATGTGCCCATTTTGGATCCCGTGCTCAAAGGACGTATCAAAGGGTTGCTGGATCTTCAATTGTCTGATAATGTGCAAGCTGTAAATCTGGATACGGAACTTGTTAATCAGTTCAAAACACCGGATTCAGATGATCAAATCATACACGCTCAGGGAGAAACTCCGAAGCTTTTAGCAGATTGGTAGACCGTTTCTGAGTTTAAGGAACCACGTAGGTCAGTTCATCCAATCCGTAGGTGGTGAAATTGCCTACCACAGGTCCGGTCCAATTGTTGATCGGATTTCCGGGTGCGGCAGCACTAAAGTTGGAGGCAGCGCTCACAAAGGCCATGTCAAACACTTCTCTTTGGTAGCGGAAGTTTTCCTTGGTCATACTCAGTAATTCCAATTTCACTTCATCTCCCGATTGAAAGGTTTTGTTGCGAATGGTCCGGGTAACCGTTAATCCATTGTTGGACTGGTCGTTGAAGAAAATAGCGTCCGCTCGTTCACTGTTTTGCACTTTTCCATTTACAGTCATTCGAAGCCGGTAGTAATCATCCCGATTGGCCGGATCCTGGTAGCTGAATTTGATCTGATACCCGATAAAAATACCGGATGAATCTTGGGGTTCGGCCCGGGCACCGAGTAGCTCAGAATGGGCGGGCAAAAAAGATTCGGCCAGGTATTGCTCGCCACCAAAATCAACTTGAAGGCGGTAGGTGTGATCCGGTAAAGCTTCGTAGGTCGTTTGGTAAATTCCACTGTCTCGATGAACCAGTGGAAGGGAGTTTCCTTGGTCGTCATAAAGAACAACGGATGCATTTTCCACCCGTTTGGGTTCGTCGCCAGAGAGAAAGGGAGCCGTTTGCGATATTTTGAGCGCAACCACCTTAGGGCCACCTTCCGTCATTTCGCTTTCCAGAACATATTGCAGATCCGATTCCTGAATATCGAGTTCGATCACCTTTTGGCAGGAAGTAGCTGTAAGTCCTGCCAACATCGAAAAGAGAAGTAGCTTTTTCATGGATTAAAATTTGAAGTTGTAGGTAATAGAGGGGACCCAGCGAAACAAGGAAAGCTGCACGGGCTCCGTTATTTCGGGATTGTCCTCATTTTCCTGGAAGGAGATGGAATACGCATTTTCCCGGCCGTATACATTGTAGAGCGAGAAGTTGAGATCCGATTGGAACTTTTCCGTTTTCTTCAGTTTCCAGGTAAGTCCCAAATCCATTCGGTGATAGTTGGGCATGCGGTAACCGTTACGTTCCGTGTAATAAGGGATTGTGTTTCCTTCTACCGTGTATTCGCCTGTTGGGAAGGTAACGGCATCGCCGGTGTAGAATATAAAAGCTCCGGAAAGGGTCAACTTTTTATTTAACTCATACATTGCTACGACATTGATGTCATGGGTACGGTCCTGTCGGGCCCGAAATTCCTCCCCATTGTTGATTTCATCAAATTGTCGCGTGGTTTTGGAAAGGGTATAGCCCAGCCAGCCGGTAAACTTTCCCTTGGTTTTCTTTACCGTTACCTCCAGCCCGTATGATTCTCCGGTTCCATACACCAGTTCTCCTTCCACTTGATCGTTAAGAAAGGTATTGGCCCCAGTACGGTAATCAATGGTATTCTGCATGTATTTGTAGTAAACTTCAGCTGAAACTTCGATGGGAAGCTTACGCAGGTTTCTGAAGTACCCCAGGGCTACTTGATCCGCAATTTGGGGCTTGATGTTATTCGAACTCATCACCCATACATCAACTGGAGTGGAGGTGGTAGAACTCGTGAGCTGATGCAGGTATTGGGCATTTCGATTATAGTTCAATTTTACGGAGTTGTATTCATTCAACAAATAGGTCGCCGAGAGCCGCGGTTCAAGGTTGGCATAGGTTTGCATGGTTTTGCCACTGCCATAGTAAGTTTCTGACAGGTATTTTCCTTCTTCATCAAAAGTGTAGGCCGTTCCCGATCCCAATCGATTAAATAGCGAGAACCTTAAGCCGTAGTTTAAGCTAAACACACCACTTATTTTTTGCTCGTTCTGGATGAACAGGGCGCTTTCCAGCCCATAGGCTAATTCAGCTTGATTGTCGCTTACACCTGAGCTGGAGCCACCTTCAATGCTTCCAGGTTCCATGGTATGGTGAATGACGTTAGCACCAAACTTTATGGAGTTTTTGCTATTGGGGTAATAGGAGAAGGTTTGCTTCACGTTGTAGTCTTCGATGGAGGATTCGATGCTACGTCTTTCTTCATCAGAGCCCAGGGCAATGTTGTAGTTGTAATTACTGTATATCAGTGTAGTGTTAGAAAACAGCTTGTCGTTTACCAGGTGGTTCCAGCGAAAGGTTCCGGTGGCATTTCCCCAGTTAATTCCAAATTGATCTTCAAATCCCATGTTATCGCGACCGAAGTATCCGGAGAGGTAGATTTTGTCTTTGTCGGTTATTTTATAACTGGCTTTCAGGTTCAAATCATAAAAGGAGAGGCTTGAGTTTTGAATGCTTTCTTGTCCTGAGAGGCTGAGGTAGGGCTCCACGAAAGAGCGGCGCCCTGAGATTAGAAATGATCCTTTGTCTTTAACGATGGGGCCTTCCACGGTGAGTCGGGAAGCGATAAGGCCGATGCCTCCGCTAACTCCAAAATTCTTGCTGTTCCCATCCTTCATTCTCACGTCCATCACCGAGGCTGTTTTGCCACCGTATTCCGGCATCATTCCACCTTTATACAGGGTTGCGCCCTTGATAGCATCACCGTTGAATACAGAGAAAAATCCGAGCACGTGCGAGGGGTTGTACACCGGTGCCTCATCAATAAGTACCAGGTTTTGATCCAAACCACCACCTCGCACGTAAAAGCCCGAATTCCCCTCACCTGCGGTCTTTATTCCCGGACTCATCTGCGCCACCCGAAGCACATCCGGTTCGCCGCACAGCGTTGGAATTTCTTTGACATCCTGCATGTTTATCGTGGTCACGCTTCCTTCATTTCGGGAGACGTTTTCATTTTCTTTTTCCGCGGAGATGACCACCTCTTTTAGCGTTTCCTGCGAGGCCGATAACTCCACGCTAAGTTTTAGATCCTGGGTAAGCTTTATGGGTTTTTCCACCGAGGCGTAACCAATGAAACTAAAAACAAGGGTATAGTTTCCAGCCGGCAGGGTGAGGGAGTAAAAACCATACACATTGGAAGTGGTACCCACGCCGGGTTGTTCCTTTACCTGAATAGTGGCAAAGGGGACATCTTCACCATTCGAAGCATCCTTAAGCTGACCACTCACGGTATACTTCGTTTGAGCCTGAAGTAATGGTCCTGTTAAAAGCAATAAAGCCAATCCAAGCCAGAAACCTATTCGCTGAAAAGATGTATTCGCTTTTTGATCAAAGGGTTGAAAAACAGATGGAAACGCCTTTGAACTTTGAAAAAGAGGAATGAGATTCATATTTTGCAGGTACTTTATTATGACCTTCTGAGAGGGAAGGAAATGCGATTAAATACCCCGCAAATTTTCGGGAAGCATAACGCGTAACCTAAAGTATTCAAGCAAGGATTCGAAAAAATCAAGGAAGGGCCTTAAGTCTTCAGAAATCCCGTTCACTGATAAAATGTAGGGTTTGCTTGATTAATCTTGAAAAATTGAGCGAGCTGGCAGACTTTTGGTTTTGGAACAATGAATGTATTGGTAAATAAAAGAGAAAAACGGTTGCAAGTCCTTTTGTGGGGTGGGTTGTGGTTTTTGTTCTTTTGGATTTATTCCGACATTGGAAATCCCTTTTACGATGTGGGCAAGGCACTCATGATAGGAGTAGGGTCCATGGTAGCTTGCTCCATTAACTTGAATCACCTGATTCCACGCTATTTGCTGCCGCGTAAGTACCTGTATTACATCCTTGGGTTGGTGGCGACCATTACGCTGCTCAGTTTGATTACGGATTTGATTATCTACGCCTGGGTCATCTTCGTAGCCGGGCGAGAAAAGAGTTTTGAGTTGGTAAGCACCATCTTTAAGTGGCACACCACAGCACCCTTTATCATGACCATTATAGCGAGTAGTTTATGGCAAATGGCAATCCATAATCGAAACATGCAACATGAGCAGCTTAGTATGGAGCTGCGCTTGCTTAAGAATCAGATTAATCCTCATTTCTTGTTCAATTCGCTCAACAACATTTACACCCTCATTTTGCTCAAATCCGATAAGGCTCCTGAAAACCTGATGAAGCTTTCGCGGATGCTGCGCTACGTCATTTATGAGTGCAGCGAGGAAAAGGTGCTTTTGTCTTCCGAAATTGCCCACATTCGAGATTATTTGGATTTGGTACTACTTAAGGATAGTGAAGGCCTGAACTTACATGCTGATCTGGAATCTGATCCGGGTTCGGTGCGGGTAGCGCCCATGATCTTCATTACCTTCATTGAAAATGCCTTTAAGCATGGGCGAATTGAAGATTTGGAAAACGGCTGGGTGGACTTGAAACTTAAGGTAACCGATGGAGTTATTATCTTTCACTTGAGTAACAGCATTCCGCGAACCCCATCCACCGAAGAAAGGGAAGGAGGAATAGGCTTAAACAATGTAAAACGGCGGTTGGAGGTTATTTATCCCGATAAACACCTCTTGGAAATTGATAATACAGACCGCGAATTTCGAGTGAGGCTTGAAATTCAAACGGAATCATGAAAAGTTTGGAGAAAATACGGTGTCTGATTGTGGATGACGAAGAGTTAGCCCGCAAGCTTATTGAAACCTACATTCAACGTATGCCTCAATTGGAGTTGGTGGGTAAGTGCAAGAATCCCATGGATGCGATGCGTCGGTTGAATGATGATTCGATAGACCTCGTTTTTTTAGACATACACATGCCCGAATTAACAGGACTCGAATTACTCAGATCTTTGCATCGACCTCCCTTGGTCATATTAACTACCGCTTACAAGGAATACGCACTGGAAGGCTACCGACTCGATGTAGTGGACTATTTACTCAAACCCATTGATTTTTCCCTTTTTCTGCAAGCGATAAACAAGGCCAGTTCAAGATTGGAATTGGAGAGACGTAAAAATCAAATTGCACCTCCCCGGACGGAGGCAGCCGAACCCGATTACCTCATGGTGAAATCTGAGCATCGTATTATTCGGCTTCCGCTTAATGATTTGGTATACGTACAAGGCATGAACGAATATGTGGCCTATCACACCGAAGAAGGGCGGGTTCTTTCTCTAAAATCGCTCAAAGCGTTGGAAAGGGAGTTGCCCGCAGATCGGTTTATTCGCATTCACAAGTCCTATATTGTGGCCAAGGACAGAATTACAGCTCTGGAAGGAAATCAGGTAGTGATCGACAGCAATAAGCTGCCCATAGGAGGGAGTTACAAACAGCAGGTTATGGCCCAGCTGTTTCAGGCCTAAAACCCGTTCAGGCTAAATTATATTCTCATTTACCGCGAAACATTACCCATTTTCTACAAAAAAACGGGGGCAATTACAGTACGTTTAAGGCATGGACACAGATTCCACCTGGGAACCCGCCATGTCTCCATTTGCCGGTCTACCAAAGGCATAAACCAACCAGGAGTATATGCACAGCCCAGTAAAGAGAAGAATCGCTCTTAGTAGTGAAGATTTCATAAAGTTTGTCGTTGATCTATAAAGTTCGGAATAAAAAATTGAAAATGAAATTTTTTAGGGCACAGATTTATCTGAAATTCAATGGGATGACTCAATCGAGCCTTGGAAGCTACGGGCCATACACCTTTTGCTCCAAGACATTACCTTAAAATTTTAGCTACCGATGAGCTTTACATTAATCCTGCTTATTTTTGGGATATGAGAGCCACACTATCCATCCTTGTTTTAGTCCTATTTCTGGTATCCTGCAAAAAAGAAGTGGTTGATGCCACACCTGAGAGTAGCGATACTACTCAAACGCCGAGTGCTCAAAACAACCAAACGCCAGCGGTAGTTTGTGATTCAACCACCTTTCAAAACTTACCCGCTGCAACTGGTTTTTATCAAATGAAATACAACCATGGACCTGATAATCGGGGAGAGGTGACCAAGAAATACTGCACCACGTCCATTCGGATTCTTCAGGACAGTGTGTATTATGATGATTTGGACACCACCATGTATAGCCACTTGATTCAAATTGATTCCCTGAATTACGAAACCGACTCATTAAAATCGGATGAGCACAGGTATACAAGTTTGGCCTTTCCGGTGAATGCTAGCCTCGATTACCAAAAACGTCATGCTGAGGTGAATGGAATAACCGATCCTACAGTCTCCGTGAGTATTACGCCCAATTCCGGGTATTCCAGAATCGTTTTGGACCGTCAAAACTTTGGTATCGGTGGAGTGTTTGTGGAGGAACGGAGTTACTTGGAACTGCGCGCTGCACTTTAACTCCAATGGGCTTAACTCTCCACCCGATGAAATAAAAAAAGCCCGACGAGCTTAACCAGGCTATCAGGCTTTTTTGCGATTGACTTTATCGGTCCTATTTTTTCAAAATAGTTTTGATTTCAGCACTCTGATCCGGAGCGATGATTCGGATAAAGTAAGTGCCATTTGAGTAATTTCCCAGATCAATAGGATAGCTCTGTTGACCCGCTTCCAGGGTCCAACTACCCAGAACTTTTCCGGTTCCATCAAGTAGATGAATCGGAATGTCCTCAGTAGGAGCTTGTTCAAAAGAAACTGTGGTAGAATTTGTTGCTGGATTCGGATGAACTGTGATTTCGTTTTCTTCAAATCCTAAAGGTTCCTCAACTGAAGTTAACTCCGAGTCATCGGTTTTACCCGGCGAAGCGAAAATGGTGACATCACCTGCGTTAAGTTCAACACTGTTTCCACAAGCCTCCAATTCCACGATGATGAAGTAAACTCCGTTGACCACAAAGTTCCCCTGGTTGTTTCTACCATCCCAATGAATGGAAGGTAGGCCATTGGTGGGGGATACAAAGGGACAACATCCCATACCCGTTTCGCTACGTTGAAACACGATATTTCCCCATCGATTAAAAACGGTAATGGTGAATTTGGTGGCGTTGTAGGCACAATTCGGATTAGCATTATCTGAAAGAATCCAGAAGTCATTAACACCATCTCCATTAGGCGTGAACACGTTGGGAAGAAAGTCGTGTGAAAACCCAGGCCATTCGTCACAACAATTGTCACAGGATTCGGCTTCTGTACAAACGTCTCCTACACGAGCCTTAAAACTTCGATTGTTGGTGGCCCGAGCAGAGAATCCGGTTTTCAATTTTACTTTCAATCCACCGGCAAATTCCGTGGTTCCTGAAGTACCAGTCAGGTTTACCGGCCCATTCACCAAAATGGGGGTAACACTTCTTCCAGCAATAACCTGTGCACCAGCCTCAGTAAGCGAGGGTAGAGGAAAGGCGTTGCCGTTTCGGTTTTCGTGGAAAATGGTGTGGGGACAAAATTCACAGATTACCCTTACGTTATAGGTTTCCGTGGTGGAACTTGACCCACAAAGATCGGTTCCTGTGGTAGTTACCGTGAACTGATGGTCGCCTAACTGTCCGACTCCAGGTGTCCAAAAAATCGTACCTACCGGAGTTGCCGTGTTGTTTCCTGAAACCGAAACAGTGGCTCCAGGTAGGCCGCCATTCCAGGTCATGGTCACATCGTCGTAGGCATCGTAATCAAAGCCATGAATGTTGACTCCCAGGGTTTGATTTGCGTTGACGACTACCCAGTATTCACCGGTTTGATTGTAACCGGTGGTATAAGGAGGCGTGTCATCAAGTGGATGAACCTTAATGTTGGAGACAAACACCTTTTGACAGCCAGTAGGCGTGGTAACCGTGACGCTGTAAGGATCCGATTCCAACCGGGCGATGTCGGTGATGCTTCTGGTAGTTTCACCAGTGGACCATTGGTAAGTATTACCGGCCCCAACGTCAACCACCGTCAAGTTCATCATTTGATTCTCACAGATTTCGGATGGAAAATTCATGCCCAGCACATTTGTAGGACTATTAAAACTCCCAGCTTCGATAAATACTCCGGAGTCTTTTAAGCGGTCCTTACCATCGGCAATGGCAATTTTGATGTGGTATTCTTCGCCACAAGTAAGGTTGTTGTAGCTCGCTTGAAACACATCCGTGTACCGGTCAAATTCGAAATTGGCCTCAATTCCGGTAAAATCTTCAAAGAGATTCTCATTGTAGTATTGAGTATTCGTTTGAGAATTGATGGTACAAATACCCACTGGAGTGGAGGTGCCGGGAATTACGGCCAGGTTAACAGCATCATTGCTAAATCCTTGTCCGCCAGCTATTCCTGGACCACTTAGAAAGAAACCCATGATGTCGGCAAAACCGTTGTTGCATTCCGATAACGATTCTTCCGTTCCGTAACAAAACCGAAAGTTGATGTGGTTTTCGGAGGGAACAAAATCGAACTCCAAAACGGCCACATCGAGCATGCTAACAGCGCTACCCGACAAGATGGAAAGGTCTGGCTCGCCTTGGCTGCTCATCGAAATGGATTCGACCCTATGGTTGTTGGCCGGGCCCACTTCTATGGCTGTTCCGGTAGAGAGAACAATTCCTTGACTAATTCCGATCGTTGGAGCGGGAGGATTAGCAGGATTGACAAAGGTGCCCAATTGTCTCGGGTCACCTTTGCTCAGGGTCATGTTCGATACAGTAACTCCATTTCCCGTGAGAGCGTTTACCGCAGCTGTGGCCGAGGCCTGGGTAGGGGTTAACTGGGCTCGGGAGGTCAACTGCCCGCCGAGTATCAAGAGCATGAACCCGAGCGCTTTAAGGCTAAGGGATAACTTCATACTACTTGTTTTTAAGGAGGTTTATCTCTTTCTCTAATTCAATGACATAAAGGGTCAATTCTTCGATTTTTTGCAACAAAATGGCATCCATCTTTCCCGATTGAATCCCTTCTTCCTTTACTTCTTCTTCTGAAGGAACATTGGGCAAATGATGATTTTCCTGGATGAAAGACTCTAATTCGCCAAGACTCATTAATTCATATTTGTCGGCAAAAACGAAATCAGGCCAGTTGCCTTCCAGTTTTACGGTCAATTCCTCACAGATGGCCTTGCCTCCTACATACAAGAGGTGGTCGCCTACCAGGTTGTTGGTACCTACGCCTACTTTACCATCAGCACGAACGGTAAAGCGAAGGTGGCCAGGGCTAGACATAGATGCACCAGAAATCGAGGTTTCCACTTGAAAGACGGGCTCGGTTCCGTTGATCCATCCACTTTTGAACAGGCCGGCACCACCGCCTCCGGCAGTATTCATGGCTGTAAAGGCCCATTGGGAGTTGGATCCGTTCATGACTTCAAGTTTACCAAGTCCATTACTTGATCCTACGGTTACATCGCCAGATCTGGAAAGGGTAGATGTGGTGTTGTTGGATCCGGACCATTGTTGTCCGAAAACCAAGTTAGCGTTAACGATCAGGACGATTAGAAGTCCTGCCAATTTAAGGGTATTCATAATTGTTTAATTAATGGGTAATTAATGCCTACTCTGGATGGCTAGCTTTTCGGCTTCCGCTAGTATTCCGGCAGAATAATCCCACATAACGTCTAAGGCCTATGCGCAATAAAATATAAGGCTAGGACGAGGCTCTCCATTTTGGGGCATGAATCGAAAGGGCATGTTCTTGGTTAAGTATTAACCACCAAGAGCTTTACAAGCCCCACAAGAAGAGTATGGGATTGTGTGTACCAGGTAAATAAAAAGATTAATGGTATTAGATATCCATATACGCGCTAAGAGCGCCACAGCCCAAATTGAATTTGAGTCTGTAGAAGGTTTGCATTCAGTCAAGCTGAACGGGCTGAGCAAAAAAGAAAATTTCCGGCTAAACGGAGATCGTGTGCAAGGGTAAGAAGTTAATTTATAGGGTTATTAAGGTGCATTTAGTTTAATCCATGTAGGGTGCATAATAGGTCTTGATCTGGTCAAATCGCTTAACAAGTATAAGGAACATCTTTCGTTTTGCGAAATTTTTTTTTGAGTGCTATGTTTCTGATAATGAGCCACTGTTTGGCTTTTTCCCGTTCTTCTTGGGATAGTGGACATTTGCCTAAATCGGCTCTCTTATGAAAGTGCTTTTTCGGTATTTGAAACGCCCTTGATGGTTTACGAGTGTTACACGCATGAAAATTGGAGATTAGGGGTGAAACAGGCGCTCTTCCTAGTTCCTTCAAGGAAGGTTATACAACAGGAAAATGACTTCCGCCAAAACTGCCTGGATCCTTAGTTTTGCAGGGGGGCAATACCCTTTACTGAATCGCCTTATCCTTCTCGCCGTTAAATTCTATCTTGAACCCAAATTAGAACTATGGACCATTACCTCGAAACCGAACGATTAATCTTAAGGCCTTTTGATCAGGAGGATATTGAGCCGTCTTACCAGATGAATCTGGATGCCGAAGTGAGTCGATATACCGGCGATGGAGGTGTGGTTAGTAGGGAAGAGGTAGCCCACCGAATCCAGGAAAACGTTCTTGGAGATTACCGAAAACATGGATTTGGACGTTTTGCCGTAGAGCTCAAGGGAGGACCTCGTTTCATCGGTTTTGCCGGACTTAAATATCTACCAGACTGGAAAGAAGTGGACCTGGGCTATCGGTTTATGCAAGATTATTGGGGACAAGGCTTAGCTACAGAAGCCGGACGTGCTTGCCTGAAGTTTGGTTTTGAGACCCTCCATCTCTCCAAAATTATCGCCATGGCTCTGCCCGAAAATGAGGGATCCGTTCGAGTGCTCCAAAAATTGAACTTTCAGTTCGAAAAGGAAATCCTTGAAGAAGGGGACTTGGTTCATGTTTTTCAGTTGTTCAATCCGGATTCCACCGATTCCCAGTAACGATTGAAAATCGAAGCTTCATTTGTGCCAAATGGGCTTTCTTGAGTCTGCTTTAACTTGTTGATAATTTGCTTTTTAGCTCAATTTCTTTTTACTTAGAAGAAACATTGTCAAAATCCTTAAGCCATGTATCAATTCGTATTCCAATCGGGTGGAGAATTCGGCGTGTCCTGTGCGGTTCAAACCCATTATTCCTTTGGTGAAAATCATTACCTGTTTCAGCAAGATGTCAACTCCAAAGGCTGGGTAGTATTAAACCTTAACACCGACGGATCTCCGGGCCCATTGCTTCAGTCCGGCACCAGTGCACTGGCTTATGACATAGCCTTTACCTACGAAATTGAAAGCAATCTTTTTTTGTTTGGAATTGATGTGGGAAGTCTACACTTCATTAGTCCAAGTCCCTGGGAAATACGGGCCATTCATGCAGATGGAAAAATCGGCGCTATCACCGACCATGGTATTTGGAACAACACCTACGAATTGCAGTTTCCTTTTCATATCGACGGACAGCATTACCTCTACGGTGCCAGCATCACGGGCTCCGACCGCTGGTTTATCCAACCTTTGCTTCCCGGTGGAAAAATGGGCAAAGACGAAACCGACCACGGCAACCAAAAAACGAAGTACCTCATTCCGCTGCAAATCCCTATTTACCTGCACAACAATCCCACCCAGTTATTTCGCTACGATGATTATGATGGCGTAACCCGTGCCCAGGATTTCCTGCCCGACGGAAAACTTGATCCAGATCAGTATCAGTCACCCACCTTTGGGCTGCGTTTTCAGCAGATTTTCTTTGCCAATTTACCCGATGTACAGGCGATGATTGGGCTGGGAGGCCAACCCGATTATGGGTGTTTTATCTATCCTTTTACAGCAGAAGGTGGTATAGGCGAACCCATTGGGGAAGGGCAGGTAGGGCCCTTTGACAAGGCCTTGTACTACACCATTCAGGGACGGCATTTTGTGTATTTGTTTAGTAAGGATGCCGTAGAGTGGGCGGTTTGGGAAATCGTGTCTCAATAATAGGTGCTAATTGGTATTTGCGTTGGTATAGGAACCCGATTTGCCTACCATCTGAATCTTTCTGAATTACTTGACCTTCCGCTAGAAATGTATTTTCTTTGAAAGAACTCTAAACCAATTACTATGAGCTTTTTTACCAGGATGGGAAAAGGGTGGTCCATGGGAACCGCCAGTCTCAAACTCATTCAGAAAAACAAACAACTTGTTCTATTTCCCATCATCTCGGGAATCGCCTTGGGTGCTGTGTTGGCTACCTTCTTTGGCTTTTTCTATGCCAACTGGGGTTTTGACTACAGCGAAGCCATGAGACAGGGAACAGCCGCTGATTATGCTTTAACCTTTTTGTTTTACCTCGTTTGCTACTTCATTATTGTTTTTTTCAACGTGGGCCTCGTGCACTGTACCCGGGTCTATTTACAAGGTGGAACTCCCAGTTTTAGTACCGGTGTAAACTACAGTATGTCTCGCATTCCCGTCATTTTGGGTTGGGCTATGCTATCGGCCACCGTTGGTTTAATTCTCAAAGCCATTGACGAATACGGAGGCATATTGGGAAGTTTCTTCTCCATGATTGTAGGAGTTGTATGGTCCATCATGACCTTCTTCGTAGTACCCATCCTTGCCTACGAAAACGTAGGCCCCATCACCGCCCTCAAACAATCCGGCAAAATCATGAAAGAGAAGTGGGGTGAATCCATCGGAGCCTCCTTTAGCTTCGGTATCTTTTCCTTCATCGGTTTGCTTTTGGTAGCCTTACCCATAGGCCTATTGCTCGGCGCCATCAATCCCATAGTAGGCATTGTAGCCGGCGTATTGGTCTTTTTCTTAATCCAGAGCATCGTCTCCGCCGCCGAGATGGTTTTTGTCGCTGCTGTTTATCACGAGTTGGTTGAGGAACAGCCCGTTGCCGAGTTTGAAGGATTGGCATTGGATGATTTGTTTGAAGCTAAGAAGAAGAAGGGGTTGTTTTAGGGATTTTTCCTTCTTCCGTCCATATTCTACTTTAGGCTGTTATTCAGTTTTATTAAAGAGATTTTGTTCTCAATCTACCGGCCAATCTTCATTGTGGCCGTAGGGTAGTAGCGTCCAAGTTGGTAGGAAAGAAAAGAGAATTAGGCCCGCTCAACTTTAAGCCCAATTAACCCCTGGTAAAAACACCTGGCAAAAAAGGAAACTTCCTCCTGAGAGCCAGCATTATTTAACTGGTGAATATAATTCCGTTGTTCAAAAGAATTCAGAATTGCGCCCAATCATGGCTTAAATTAGCATGGTAATATCATCAAACCTTAAACTATGTCTGAAAATAGAATTGAGTATGACCTGACCTATCTCTCAGATTCTGAACGAAGAGAAATTGCCTTAGAAATCTACAATCATTCAGAAGATGCGCATGCTGAGTTAAATTCGGAAACCGGAGGTCCGGACCTCTTTGAACGAGACGAAGTACTCGACTATTATATGGTCGCCAAAATATATGGAGATAAGGATATTTCGGTCCAAGAAATTCGCGAAACCGCCGATCATTATATCGATTCCTATAAACCATCACGATACGTCATATTTTATTTTGATGAAATACATGGAGATAAGGAATTGGAGATTGCCAACTATCTTACAAACATCCGTGGGATTGAACTCCAGCAGTTCTCACCCGTATGGATTCAACATACGTTGAACGATGCTCCTCAAATTGCTCAAAAGTTCAATCTGAAAAGTCGTGGTTATCCAGGAAATGAATTTTTGGTTAATATAAACAAGGACTTTCTCATTCAAAAATATAGCTCATTTGTTCAATCGCAAGAGTACTATTTTGAAAAGGCAAGAGAGGCACTGAAAAGATGCATGCCTCACGAGGATACGTCCAGTGGATTTGCTGGATTTATTGATTTACAGGCAGCAATAGAAAATCCAACCATCGAACAATACGCAGAACTGAAGGTTCTTTGGAAGTCTAGAGGAGATTTAAGCCCTACAGGATTTGAACTATTTCTGGACGAAAAGAATAGCTCCTTATCAACTTTATACAGGAAAATCAATACTCTGATAGCCTATGCCGATACCAATGGCCTTCATAAACAGGAATTTAACCTCTATAAGGATAAACGGGCGATTGCTAAAATAGGACCGAGGCAGCATCATTTGATTCCCCATTTTATTGATTATGCTCTGGATGGATTTAAAAGCACCTCTAAAACGAAACACAGGGCATTTAATCAAATTCTCGATTACCTGAATGATCCAATAAAGCGATTCAATATTGCTTCCAAACCGCACCGGGAGAAAATATTTAACTATTTCATCGGGACAAAATTTTCCGAAAATGACTTTCATATTAAACTAAAAGAGTATTTCGATCAATTCGATTTTCTTGTAACCAACCCGGAGAATGTTACCGCTTTTTACACCCGAATTATCTACGATCCAACATTCAAAAAACTATGGTTAGGTTCGACCATTCCTCGTCGTCGTCTTTCAAAGAGCAATGAGGAAGATGAAGGAATCGACACAAACGGCGAGCAAGAGCTTGATCGTCGAGAAAACATTCCCTTTCATTTGGATCAGGTGGAAGAGGTTGATCGATTAAACCGCGATCGAATTGCCAAATCGTTGACCGGCCTTTTGAACAATCAAATTTTCAACTCAAAGGGAGCTTCTAAGGATAAGGATCACTCCTTTATGATTCACCTTCAAGGTGCCTGGGGAGATGGGAAATCTACTTTCCTCAAGTTAATTGAAAAAAATCTCGATACAGAAGAGAACAAGTGGATTGTTATTCATTTCAATGCCTGGCAACACCAGCATGTCAATCCTCCCTGGTGGCCCTTTCTGGATCAGATTTATAATCAGGCAATTGGGGGAATGAAAGGCTATTCAAAAGCTAAAATGTTTGGATTCGAATCTTTAAGAAGGTTATTCAACCCTAAGTTTGTATATAGGTCTCTCAGCTTTCTTGGGTTTGTTTTATTGATATACCTCATGTATATTTTCTTTCCTGAAATTATGTCTTGGGCGAGTGAAGGTCTCAAGTCTCCATTAAAATCTCACCCTAACTCTGAAAACCTTATCTATTTCTCGAAAATAGTTGGCTCAATGACCGCAATTGGTGGGGTGCTCTACACACTTTCCCAATTTGTTATTCGACCCGTTTTTATCAAGTCCCCTGACACTGCCAAATCATTTATGCAGAATGTACATGATCCTATGATGAAAATTAAGAAGCATTTTGAGTCATTGATCAAAAACATCGAACAATCAGGTTATCACACAGCTATTTTTATTGATGATATAGATCGATGCAATTCGACCTTTGCCGTTGAACTTCTTGAAGGAATACAAACACTCTACAAGGAGAAAAAGGTGCTTTACATCGTAGCTGGGGACAAACACTGGATCAGTACCTGTTTTGAAAATCATTACAAAGACTTCACCGGAATAGTACGAGAACCCGGGCACCGATTGGGGTACTTTTTTATAGAAAAAGCCTTTCAACTATCGGTAAGACTGCCGCAAGTTACCGGAAGTACAAAAGAAGAATACTGGAACTTCATATTGGACCCACAAGGAAAGTACAAGCAAAAAGAAGAAGTAAAAGAGGCAATAGAAATGACTGATGAGTTAAAGGATGAAATAAAATCCTTTGCCAAAAAGGAGATAAAAAAGGATTCACTTAAACCCTCACAACAAACAAAGAATGTTCAAGAGAAATTCGGAATTTCTATGGCAGATGCCAAGAATGCCTTGTTTGAATCTTTAGATGAGGACACCGAAGAATTGGGGCATTTGTTTCAAAATCATCACGACCTAATTGAGGCTAACCCAAGGAGCATAAAGCGGCTGGCCAATCAGTATAGCATGTACAGAAATATCCTTTGGGAGGAGGATATCAATCCAGACATTGATAAACTATTTCGATGGATTATACTTCAAAACAATTATCCGATTTATACCGATACGGTTGAACGAGATTCAACTCTATATACGAGTGAAGGCCTACCAAAAGAACTGGAAGGGTTGAAATCAAATGAGCATTGGAAAATGCTGGTCAACGATCCTGATGACAAAAAGGGAGGTTCCTTAATATGGGCAGACGTAGCTCAATTTCTCGGTAAAGAGACTAACTAAACACCTGTTTTAAACAGCTTTTCATCCAGTCTTCCTGTACTCGATTTTTAAGCTCGATTTGTTCTTCCAGGCGATCGCATAAGGCCATTAACCCGTTGACTTTTTCGACGATGACTTTTTGTTCAATTAACGGGGCAAAGGGGACTAAGATATTGCGGAGTTTAGTTCCACTGAAATTTGCTTGATTCGTCTGAGCAGTAATTTGAGGGTTAATTTGAGTCACTCTACAAATCATCGAGTTAATGTAGTTATTAATATAGACGGGGTCGACAAATTTCATGACCAATGAAACTTTGATCAAATATGACGCTAATGTGTAGGTAAATCCTTCTCCAAAATAAACACCTGATTTTCCTACTAAGTCGTAGCTATTGGTCCTATTAAATACGAGATCGTACTTATCCAAATACAGTTTAGGAAGATCCTTGTGATCAGGAGGGATATATTTTAAGTTACCGAAAGTTAATTGTCCTTTTGAAGTGATGTTTCCCATTCTTAAAACAGGCACATTTTCATCATTATCATTTGTTTTTTGTGATGTCCCATATGCCATGAACTTCACCAATTCACCAAACCTACACCAAACCCACCCCTTAGGCAATTCAAACGGAACCTCCTCCGGGAGAATAGGAGGCAGGGTTCTTTCTTTTCGAATCTTTCCTTCTTTTACCAATCGGGCCTTCTCTTTTTGAATGCGCGTTAAAAGCTCCGAAGCAGGCTCCATTGGGGGCTCCTGAGCCTGACGAATGGAACGCCAATGAGCCGTCAACTTCCCTTGAACCGCCAATTGCAAAATCGTCTCCCGAAGTTTTTGTACGTTGGTTTTTTCGGTAAAAAAAGTGCCCAAATGCTGTTGGACCATCTCCCAATCTCGTTGAAGTTCTGTGTCTTGAGACTGAGATAAACGACGTAGGGCAGAGGTAACCCAGTTCTCCTTAAGCTGAACTCTTTTTTGGGTCAAGTTTTCCAGTTGATTGACTTCATCAAAAAGTTGGTTTACGATGTGGACAATAACCTTTTGTTCTTCGATTGGAGGAATAGGAATCTCTATCGGTCTCAATCTCCCTACCGAGATATTGGCAATATTCGTTGTTTGACTTGAACTTAATATCAAATTTGTTCTAGTTGAAGGTGCTTTAAGAAAAAAGGCTAAATAATTGGAATCAACTTTGTATGGACGAATAGCGGAAATAAAACCACCCAATGTATACTCACGATTCATTTGATTGTCAATCAATGCGACTTTCCCAACTAACTCTTTGCTATTAGCCATAGACATAATTACATCCCCAAGCCTTAAAATCTGGTCATCTCTCTTGACGAATTTTCGATTGACATAGATTAAATCATCCCAATCAACCTTCTCTTGTACGTTAGCTGTTCTAAGACATGGAATGTTTTCCGAAGAATCAATTATAGATTTTTCAGAGCTTGGAAAGGTAACTCCCCTGACTATTTCAACAATATTTCCAAGAGGTACTACTTTCCATTTTTTTGGTTTCTTTGATTTTGGATAGATATTATAGGCAAGTTGTATTTCTTCAGTTCTCCTTATTTTTCCTAGCTTTACTAACCGAACTTTTTCCTCTTGAATCTTTTTCAATAAATCTGAAGCTGATTCGATGTCAGGATTTTGCCGCCTCCATTCCGAGGTCAACTTTCCTTCAATTGCCAATTGTAAAATCAACCCCCTCAACTCTTGAGCATTTTTAGGATGAAGGGTTAAAGCCTTAAAGTGTTTCAACAATTCCATAGGTCTACTTTAAAGCCTCGTTTAGCACAGTCACAATTTCTTGTTGAATGGACGAAATTTGATTTTCTACCTGTTGAAACTCTTCCAACAATTCTTCAGGACTGGCCAAATCATCGCTTTCCTGGTAGGGATTTTTGATATCCAGGTTGTAGTTGCGGTTTCGGATCTCTTCAGCTGAAATCTTCCAGGCGAATTTTTTAAAAGATTCGTCGTCCCGGTCGTTCCACCAGGATTTTTCGAGATCAAATTCCTGAATACGAATAGGTTTGCCTTTGTTGTAGCTTTTCACTCCTTCCGGGTAGGGGTGTTCAAAATACCAGATATCCTCCGTTGGGTTTCCCTTTTCAAAAAACAATACGTTTGTTTTTATTCCGGTATACGGGTTAAACACCCCGTTGGGTAAGCGTACAATCGTATGGAGGTTACATTTGGCCAGCAACTCTTCCTTGATCCGGGTTTTTACGCCTTCACCAAACAATGAGCCATCAGGCAATACCACCGCACAGCGTCCTCCTTTTTTGAGTACACGGATAATCAAAGCGAGAAATAAATCAGCGGTTTCTTTGGTACGAAATTTTTGAGGAAAATTGGTTTCCGTTCCGTCTTCTTCCACACCTCCAAACGGTGGGTTGGTTAAGATAACGTTCACCCGGTCCTTGCTACTCCAGTCGGCATAGGGTCGGGTCAACAGGTTGCCCCGTTTTACCGCAGGAACATCAAATCCGTGTAACATTAGGTTGGTCGTACAGAGTAGGTGAGGGAGGGGCTTTTTTTCTATACCTCGAATACTTGCTTGTAGTTTGGCTTCGTCCTTGTCGTTTTTTACCAGCTTCTTTTTGTGGTCAATCGAGCAAGTCAAAAAACCACCTGTTCCACAAGCTGGGTCCAAAACACTTTCGTCCAGTTGCGGATCAACAATATCCACCATAAACTGGGTGACCGCTCTCGGGGTGTAATATTCACCCGAAGACCCGGCACTTTGAAGCTCCTTGAGAATAGTTTCGTAAATGTCGTTAAACAAATGACGTTCGCTAGTACTGTTAAAATCAATTTTATTGATCTGGTTGATGACCTGTCGAAACAAGGTCCCATTTTTCATGTAGTTGTAGGTATCTTCAAATATCGAGCGAATGATGTGGGCTTGAGGGCTGGTTTTAATATCTAACTCCTTGAGCGTAGGGAACAGTTCGTTGTTGATGAACTCCATCAGGTCGTCACCAGTTAACCCTTCCTCGTCAGAGGCCCAATTTTGCCATTTGAGGTCTTCAGGAATAGGGCTTTTGTAGTTGTTTAGCGTGATTGCCCATTCTTCCTCCTTGTCAGCAAAGATTTTCATAAACAGCATCCACACCATTTGCGAAATGCGCTGGGCATCGCCGTCTACTCCAGAATCTTTCCGCATAATATCGCGGATACCTTTGATGTTTGTTGTGATTGTACTCATACGTGCCTTTCGAACTCATTCCAGTTGATTACCGGAAGCCACAAAGATTGGTATTCGTTCATTAACAATCCACGTACCTGACGAACAAATTCTCCCGGTTGATTTCTGTAGTCCTGAATTTGGTTGTAGTGTTCACTTCTATCTACCTCACGCATAATTTTCTCAGCCATTTTAAAAAGGCTCAATCGGTTGTTGTGATTTTCTTCTACATCCAAATTCGGATTGGATTTCTTGATACGCCGGGGTTCCGAAAAAAGCGTACCCGAATTATCCTTATCGTTATATATCAGGTAATGATCTCCTGTTAGATTATCGGGAAAATCATTTAACGAAAAGTGCGCTGATCCATCAATGATCGAATGACTCGCAAATCGTCTTTTGAGCTCTCTACGAGTATGAAACTCTGGAGTCACATACATCACCTTGTTGAAATTCTGGTTTAGTCGAGAGATTTTTTTCAAAAATTGGAACTGCCGTTTATCCGCTTTAATCTTGATTTTAAAATAGTTGGAGTTAAACGCATTGTAAAAACGCGGTTGAGGATCATTGATATCAAATAGGTTCGATTTTTTGTATTGTAAAAAGTAATTTCCCACACAAACGTCGAATCCATAATACCTTCCTTCATTCACCGTATCCGGAAAGAAGGGGAGGTTGGTAATAGATTTGGCTTGAACAAATTCGTTGGTGTAGTTAAATGAGAATTGTGTTTCTGAAAACCCACATTTTTGCATAATCAAAGAGGAATTAGGGTTTTCTTGAATTGAAGTTTTTCAATAAGTACTTCGTTTTCGTCATCAAATAGCAGTTTCATTACGTCATCATATTGAAGGATAAATAAATCGACAAACTGCTTTCCGTTAATCAGATTAATTGTTTCCATGGCTGGATTATTGGCTCCTTCAATAGCTTTTGGGGCAAAATTTGAAAGGGTAATAAAAGTTCCTTGAAAGTCACGTTTTAGTGAACCTCGAAAGTTTCGAATATCGGTATCGTTTATTTTGTTGCTCTCATATCGTTTTACCTGCACTTGCAGTTTTACTGAAGCCACGCCATTTACTTTCAAAATTCCTTCATAGTCAATTCCTCTATCGCCAACATGTCCTGTTTCCTGAGTAGCCTCAAATCCCAGGGTCTGCAATAGTTTACTCACCAATAATTCAAATTCGGCAGCATCGAGGGTCAATATCTTCTTCCTAATGTTCTCTGTGAGTTTAGCCTGATCAAAGGGAATAGTATCCTTTTTTTTAGATTCAGGCACATCAAACCCGGCAGCTTGGGCAATCTCTTCTACTTGTGATATGGAAAATACAGTCAAGGAACTCTTGAGGGTGTTTTGCAATCCTATAGATAGTTGATATCGATTAACCGTTTGATCATTCCATTGAACAGGTATTCGTTCATAGAAAGTAAAATCGTCTTTTTCGAAGTATGGATTTCCCGTTGCCTTGCCCACAATAAGTCGACCATCACGATAGGTAGAAACGACAATGTCACCTTCCTTAATGTGGTTCCAAAATCGAAATATTTGCCCTGCATTTTGATAAGTACGGGCATCTCCATTATCGGGAAACAATCGACGATGTTCTTGAATAAAGTAATCTCGTGAATGGGGTTCTGCCGGAATTTTGTCCAACCAACCAATCGCTGCAAATCTTCTATCTTTAAAGATTTGAGTGTATTCGCCCCAAAGGGCACGAATAAAATAGGCTTTCATGTTAAGCAGATTTGTACAGTTCAGTTTCTAATTCGTTGATGGCCCTCTCAAATGCCTCTTTATTACCAAAAGCCTTAACAATTTCTACCGGTGAACCTATCTCGTTTAGTGGTCTTACTTTAAGAATTGATCCTTTTTCAATGGAGCCAATTCCTTCATCCTCGTATTTATCCAATAAACTTTCTATGACCTTTTTAGCAACCGGTCCATATTTTGAAAAGTAATTGCGTTTTCGCACGGCGTTGGCCCTTTCCTTTCGGGTGAGGGGAGGTTGGCCGAATGCAACGTGACAAATTAGGTCAAAGGCATCCATATCTTTTCCAACTTCTTCACGAAGTGCCTCAAACAAAACACCGTGTTCCGTGAGCTCAGTAATTAACTCCTCCTTCTTTTCTGTTTCGCTCCATTTATTTAAAAAGGCCTCTAAGGAGGAAAACTCTTTTTTGATATTGGTTCGGGTATAGTCCTTCAGGGACTCGGTTATGAGCTTACCGTCTTTACCATAGTATTGAACCTGTTCTCGAACTACATCAATGGGAACATTGTTCACATAATATTTGGGCACTCCTGGAAGGGGATCTGAAATGATTACATCATCTCGGCCGCCTTTTGGTTTGGAATCACCGTCTCCAGGAATCTCTGGGGGAACCACGGAATCTCCTGTTGCTGGTTCATAAATCTGTACAGGATCACCATCAAAATCAGGATCGGCAAATAAATTTGTCGCCTTTTTGAAGTCCATAATGGTGAAAAAGACCTTTCCTTCAGCTTCTCTAATCCGCGTTCCTCGGCCAACAATCTGTTTAAATTCAGTGGTTGATTTTATGGTTGAATCCAAGACAATCAGTTTAACCATTTTGGTGTCAATACCAGTGGTCAACATTTTTGACGTCGTTGCGATAACAGGAAACCTTTCTTCTACATCGATGAAATTATCCAGTTCCTGTTTTCCCACTTGATCATCACCGGTAATTTTCACCACATAATTCCTATGTTTAGCAACCAGATCAGCATTTTCGTTGATCAAGGCCTGCCTCATTCTGTTGGCGTGGTTAATATCATCGCAGAAGATGATAGTTTTCGAAAAACGATCGGTGTTTTTCAAAAACTCAGAGACCTTGTGAGCAACGAGTTCGGTGCGTTCATCAATGACTAGGTTTCGGTCGTAATCCGTTAGGTTATAAATGCGGTCAATGATCTCGTTTCCATATTTGTCTAACATTCCTTTGGTTGGCCGCCAACCGTCATCAACCGATGTAGCTATTCGTACTACTTTATAAGGTGCAAGGAATCCGTCATCAATTCCTTGTTTCAAGGAATAGGTATAAACCGGATCTCCGTAGTAGTCAATATTAGAAACCCTCTTGGTCTCTTTGGGAGTTGCCGTCATTCCAATTTGTGTCGCTCCTTCGAAGTAGTCCAATACCTCTCTCCAGGCAGAGTCCTCAGAAGCACTCCCTCGGTGACACTCATCAATCACAACCAAGTCGAAAAAATCACGGCTGAAATGCTTGTATGCATTCATAGCCTCTTCATTACCAGTTAAGCCTTGATAAAGAGCGAAATAAACCTGGTAAGACTTGTCGATCTTTCGATGTTTGATAATGTGCATGATATCGTTACCGAAAGGGGAGAAGTCGCCATTTTTAGTTTGGGATAACAATGCATTTCTGTCCGCAAGAAAAAGGATCCGTTTTTTTATTCCCCCTTTCCAAAGTCTCCAGATGATATTAAAGGCCGTAAACGTTTTACCTGTTCCTGTGGCCATAACCAAGAGGATTCGGTTTTGGCCATTGGCGACGGCTTCCAAAGTCCTGTTGATGGCATTCATCTGGTAGTACCTTGGTTCCAACCCGCCTTCTTCAGAATAATATCCTTGTTCCAGTACTTTTCTTGGTTCAGGATCATCAAGTCCTTTGAACCTTAAGTACTTGTTCCATAAAGTCTCGGGTGATGGAAATTCGCCTAATGCGATTTCAGTTTCAATGTTTTCAGAAACCGTTTTATCGTGAAAGACAAATGAATCTCCATTTGAGGTAAAAACGAAGGGAATTTGAAGAATATCAGAATACTCTAACGCTTGTTGCATACCCGTTCCCACAGGCTGCTTGTTATCTTTTGCTTCAATAATGGCGATTGGCTCATTATCGCGGAAGTATAAGATGTAATCAGCTCGTTTCCGTTTTCCACGGGTATTCATTTTTCCCTGAACGATAATACGCCCATCGGTAAATGACTTTTCCTCACGCACTTGGGATTTCATATCCCAACCTGCTTCGGCTAGTGCTGGGTTGATGAATTTGGTGCAGATATCCCTTTCAGAAAGGTTCTTCTTGTTCATAGTTTAGGCCTGCGTCAGAATACCAAAATAGGAAAAGAATTAATTGGAGACAAATTCTGCAAATCCAAGAACCTTTTTCAGCTTATCCAAAGTTGAGTCAATTAAGGGGATATTTATTATTCAATCCTCTTCACCCCGCCGCCGAAACCCAACCCGCTTCAGCGGAGGTTCGGATTCAGCCTTTAGCAACTGCTCCAAATAAGTAAAAATCGTCTGGATCTCTTCTTGGTGATGCGAAAGTCCTCGCTCCAATTGCTCAAGTCTGAGCAGGGTGTCTTTATGCGTCAAAAGCAATTCCCTCATTTTGGTAAAGACCCTAATAATCTGAATATTCACCTGAATAGCTACCGGACTTTTCAAAACCCCAGATAGCATCGCAACACCCTGTTCCGTAAAGGCAAGCGGAAGGTAACGCGTACCTCCCCAACTTGAGGTGCCAAATTGGCTCCTCAAGATCTCGAGTTCTTCAGTGGTGAGTTCAAACATAAAGTCCTCTGGAAATCTTTCCAGGTTTCGACGGACTTGTCGTTTAAGGTATTTGGTTTCTACACCATACAGCTCAGCTAAATCGCGATCCAGCAAGACTTTTTGTCCACGGATAAGGTGAATTTTTCGAATGACAAGTTCTTCTGGAAGTGTGGAGTTGGTTGATTTTTCCATGACGATGATAGTAAATGTTTGGTTAGTTTTAGGTTATTGGTTGAACTAAAATAGAGGATTTCGATGATTTAGGTTTCGATATACGGATAAGGGGCTCCTACCTCACACACCGAACAGTAAACCGTCTCACCTTCTTAGCCTTATCCCGAATATGAAAATCATGCCCATGCTTTACATAGGTATGCTCATAGATATGTAAGTGCAAGGTGGAATCTGGAGCTTCGGGTTCCAGGATCCAAAAGGTGGCGGCTGGGTATTTGGCCAGTTTTCGATCGCTTTGGGCTTTGTGGCCTTGAATCCAGCCGGTGGATTGCAGCTGGAGGCCGGTGGAATCGTTAAACAGGTTTAGTCCGATGACGCGTTCCGAAGAGCGTAGACTTTCATGTTCGATATTTTCTGTTTCCAGCGTACTGTCTTCAATGCCCATGGCTGTTTGATAGAGGTCTACCGCGGCTTCCCAATCCTGCCAGGTGGGGATGCGCCATCCGGGTGGACAAACGCTATCGAGGGTTTGGTAGGAGTAATAATTCGATTCACAGCGGTAGTGGTCCTTTTGGCCTTCGCACCAGGAGAGGCGGGTTTCGTAGCGTAGGTTGGATTGGAACCACCAGGTGTCACCGAGTTTTACAATGGGATAGATTTCGCTGTCTCTGGGGTCTATTATCGTGTCCTGGGAAAAGATGGAGGTGGTGAAAAGGAGGGAGGTTAACAGGAGGAAAAAGGCTCTGGTGATGCTGGAAAAGGGAAGGCTTGAGTCCATAAATATTTTCGCGAATTATTGGAAAAAGTTAAGATTAAAAGTTCGAATCCTGAGGTTTCGTTTAATGGACATACCTCTTATCTATTTCAATAGGATCCGAAAAATACGCTTCAGAGCGTATTGTTTGAGCAGTATACTCTTTTTTCATTTGAGTATAGCTTAATTCAACAAAATCTTAGACCAGACGCTGCAGCAAAATGATCGTTGGCTGGTCCCGAAGGCAGGGGCGGAACCTCTCCAAATTCATTCATTAATTCTTAATAAACTATGAAAAGAATCACTTTGTTAGTGGCTATTATTAGCTTGAGTTTTTGCGGATTTGCGCAAAATCCACCGTCTACCATTGTCAATACCGGCAACGGTTTAATCTATCATCGCATTCAAACGGTTTCCGAATACCTGTCTTTAGGCGGATCAATTGTAAACGTTCCTCTCGATCCGGCTTGGGGAAAGAAGTCGAAGTCTGGAAGTACACTTAATTGTGGAAAAGGACAAGGATGCTGTTGGCACTCCGTAGTAGCTCCCGAACCCAACGATATTTTGGGGGAAATTACCTTGGTTGAACAATACGGAGATGACGGATCTTATATGCCGGAAACACCCGGATTATATGCTTATTACAATGCGCAGGTAGATGAAATATTGTTTCACCCTTAAAACGATAGTGAGGCAACCGTTTCCAGGAGCGGTTGCCTTTTTTCTTTCGGTTATGAATATTCGGTCGTTTGTTTGCTTGTTTGGAATATTGCTTCCCTTATTTCTGTTTTCTCAGGCCGTTCAATCTCCCTTTCGCACCGAGCATCCACATGGAGCCAAACTGGATTCGATGGTTCGTACAGAGGTAGGTGGGGCTTTGGACGACAGCTATTTTATCATTACCTATCCCGTTGTTGGGGCTACAACCAGCTGGGTACCTCAATTTGTTGAGACTTATCAATCGGTAAAAAAATTGGGCCGACAGGTTGTTCTCGTTCTTAACAATCAGGGTGGATTAAGGGCCCGGGATTTGCCTTTGTTTCTACAAGAAACCCTCCAACTAAACCAGGAAGAAATTAAAAAAATAACGGTAGTCTCTGATACCCAATTATACCATACCCTCAATCAAAAAACGAACTTGGTCAGGTTGTTCTATTTCTACCGCAGGCATTTGTACTATAATGGCTCCACCAAATGGAATAAAACGAACCCCATATACTTTCCCCGGGAAAGAGTAGAAATAAACTTTGACCGAAAAACCGAGCTGTTGGACATCGATACGCTGCTGGTTCAGGCCAAGGATCCAGTATTTAAGTACCAGCCAAATCAGTGGTTGCTGCTGACCAATACGCGAAACGAAATTGTACGGATCCATTCCATTTCGGGTAAGGCAGAGTTACTTTTAAATGTATCCAAACGGTACAGTGCTGCAGATTTATACTGCACCTTTTTTGCCCGCAACGATTCTTCAAAATGCCGTTACGCCCAGGAATATGAGCCCAAAGTACGTGCCACCGGAAGAAAAATCGTTCGGGTATCGTCGGTTCATCCCTTGGGAAAGGATACCCTGATGTTTACCCTCCAACTCGAGGTAATGGAGGTCAACGAGGAGGTATTTGCCTTCAAAAATGATCAAGGAGACTCCACCCTTATTAATAAGGGGCAGTCAGTATTGACTCCCTATTCCTTGCTTGGTTTTTACGACCTGAAAACGGGTGCCATATCATTTAGAAAAGTAGAGGAAGTGTCTCCTCAAGGGCAAAGGGAGCATTATACCATGTTGGAAAACGGATTGCGAGTAGAGCAAAACCGAATCTATACGTCCAGCTTAGTTTACACGCCTGATTCCACCTTGCTCCATTTGACCCAGATCGATTTGACTGATTCGTCAGCCCAGGTGGTAGGCTACCGCGAACCGGCCTCCATCCAATCCGCCAAGTTCGATTTGTTTTATAACCAAACCTTTTTCGTAAACTATTCTTCCCAAAGCTTAGTCATTCTAAATTGTGAGCCCGATCTCTATTTGGAGGGGCAGAATGAAATTCAATCTCGTTTTTTTGGTGACGGACACAAGCCTTACGCCCAGGAGAGTATTCCGTCTTATTTAGAAGACACGTTGACAGCCAAGATCAATTTTCTAATTCACGATGTTAGCCCTATTATAGACGGGAAATTCTTGGCGGCCTACATCAAATACCAAGGTAGACCGCTGCTCGAAATAAAAAACAGGATGCTAAAAACAGTGGACGTCATTGACTTGAGTTACCTGCCGCCATTCGCCAATTACAATGCAGATCCCTTCCGCAACGATATGCAAATTGCCAACGATCGGCTTGTATTTAAGATGATTGAAGGGGATGAGATGTATTGGTATGAATACAAACTTTCCTTGAAGGCCTATTAAGGATGACTATGAGGGTAGGGGAAGCGCTTTCATTACTCGGTGTGATAAAATCTCAAGTTTCCCTAATTTAGTTTTCGGAATAACCCCAAACCACCATTCATGAAAACAACTCTTTTTTTTATCGCGACTATGATAGCCGCCTCTTCGCAATTGTCGGCTCAATCCCTCGTGTGGGCCAAATCCATTGGAGGTTCGTTCATTGATCAGGGAAATGCGATAGCTACCGATCCGTCTGGAAACGTATATACCACGGGTGTTTTTCACCATTCCGTAGATTTCGATCCGGGGTCTGGAACTACGCCCCTTCATTCCTCGGGTAACCGCGATGTGTTTGTACAGAAAATGACCTCTTCGGGTAAAATGCTTTGGGCACACTCATTTGGCGGTAGTGGAAATGATGTGGGACAGTCAATTGCTGCAGATGCCGTGGGTAGTGTGTATACCAAAGGCTATTTCAACGGTACGGTGGATTTTGACCCTGGGCCTGGAAACGAAAGCATCACATCCACAGCCTTTTTTGGAGATGAGATTTTTATTCATAAGATGGATGCCTCCGGAAACTTCGATTGGGTGAAAACGATTGAAGCCAGTTCGTCGGGTTCCCATTCTTTGGTGGTGGATGCCTCTGGAAATGTCTATATCACCGGGCATTTTAGAAGGGAAATAGATTTTGATCCCGGACCTGGAACGGTATTGATTGACCCGGGGAGTAGTCGGGATGCCTTTGTGCTTAAGCTGGATATTTCGGGCGATTTTCTTTGGGTAAAAACCTGGGGTGGAAGTTCTTCGGTGGAAGGGTTGGCCCTGGATGTGGATGGTCAGGGAAATGTGTACACCACGGGATACTTTAAAGGCACTGCCGATTTTGATCCTGGTGCCGGATCAGCGCAACTAACAGCCGCTGGTCACGATGATGTATTCGTCCAGAAATTAGATGCCTCAGGTAACTTCATTTGGGCCAAGGCCTTTGGAGGTAGTAAAGCAGATCGCGGAGTATCTATAAGTGTAAACGCTTCGGGAGAGGTGTATACCACAGGTTATTTCTACGATACCGCCGATTTTGATCCAGGATCGGGGACAAGCAGTTTTACTTCTAAGGGATTGGATGATGTTTATATCCATAAAATGGATGCCAGCGGAAATTTCGTCTGGGTGAAAATCTTCGGCGGACCGAGCAACGATAGTGGTTTGGCCATTGAGGTGGATGATGTAGGAAACGTGATTACTACCGGATACACTTTTGGAGCCGTAGATTTCGATCCGGGTGCAGAAGTAGTTAGCCCGCCTTCCTTTGGAAATCGTGATGCTTTTGTCCACAAGCTGGACGCCTCAGGGAATTTTGTTTGGGTGCAGAGTTTTGGAAACAAAGACGATGATCAGGGTGAAGGAATCGCTATCAATCCCACAGGATACTTGTATTCCACGGGCCATTTCAAAAGAACGGTTGATGTGGATATGGGACCTGGAATTGTAGAGCTTACTTCTGAAGGGTACGATGATATTTTCATCCAGAAGATGAATCTCAATTCGGGCAGTTCAACGAATTCTTTGGAGGATTTTGAGGGACGTGGAATCAGGCTAAAGGCTTACCCGAACCCAACAGAAGGGAAGATTAGACTTACTTTTAATCAAACCATTGATCAGCTGGTGTTGGTGCTCCGGGATATTCATGGTTTGGAGATGGTACGTCAGTATCACGAACACGCGTCCGAACTCGATTTGGAATTTGAAGGGGATTGCGGATTGTACTTTTTAACCGTTCAACTCCCTGAAGGTCAAAAAACTCTGAAGTTGATTAAGCAGTAAGGTTATTATGAAAAGGTTCTTCATTCTTTTGGTTGCGATTGTTACAGGTTTTGCCTTCTGGTCCTTCCTCCCCAAACAAAAGCCACATGAAGTGCTGTCGTATGTGCAGCATGGCAAGGAAACGGTGATTGCCGAGAATCAATCCGAGATATTGATCGATCGGGAAGATTTTGGGCTACGCTTTTTCTCCAAGCGCTATAATTCAGTTAACAAGGAGTATTATTCCGTTCAGATTGCCGCATTTCGGAATAAGGATAGCTGGGAATTGATTCAGGAAGGGCAGAAGCTTAATGAGACCGCTTGCTTTGGTCGAGGCATGGGAATGGCGGCTGGTCAAGCGGGATATGAAGCGCTATTCATTCGAAAAAATGGGCATCACTATTTGTTTTACGAAGACGGTGAATCCGGCAGAGTGGAGCTTTTGGAAGAAAGAGGGGAATACCTCAAGCTGGAGTTTCAGATCTCCCAGTTTTCCTACAACGGAAAGACGGTAGCGGTAGGGCAGTCCAAGTATCCCGAGATCTATTTGGCCATTCTCACCAATCGAAATCTGAACGACAAGATTGACAAAGGTGAGTTGCGGAAACTGAAGGTGCGGTTTAAAAATGGGTAAAAAAAGCAACTCCCACCTCTAAGAGTTGCTTTTCTTAAAACTATTGTCCCGGTTCGGGATCGCAGGGTGGTCCGGCTTTTACCCAACCCGTAGGAGTGACGGTCACGGTTATAGTCTTGGTTAATTGATCCACCACTACATTAACAATGTATTCGTTGCATCCGCAATACCCCGTAAAGGTGTAACTGGCGGGACCATTGGAAAAATCATCGATTCCGTAAGAACCATCAAAACGATAAAAACGGACGTAACCCGCAGTAGCTGCTGAAACGGGTAAATCAATGGTTGATTCTGATGACGTTGGGTAGGCCGAAATGTATTCGTTAGAAGCATTGTTAACAAACATGATCGACCATTCGCAATCGTCCAAATGGGGCCCGTTCCACTGTATGGTCCAGGCATCGGTTTGTGCCATGATTCCTGTGGGAAGCAAGACCATGATTAATAAATATAAATATGATTTCATATTAAAAGGATTAATTGATGCCTACTCGGTTAAAGGTTTTTCGGCTGTCACCTTCTGTAAAGGTCAATATTGGATAAGGACAAACCAACACCAACTTTGAAAGTGGTAGCCAATAGCTTGAAAGTGTATGCTTAGGGTTTGAAAGTGGTTGAATGAGGATTTTCGTACAGGATTAGTCGCTTTTTCCCAAGGCCCGTTTGGTGTAGTTTGACTCAAATCCTTCGGCATGCAACTCTTCCAGAGGCATGTTTTTAAGGAGCGAGTAGCGATCCATTAGGGGCTTGAACTTTTCCCTTCCGTTTTCGGATAAACCATTGTAAAAGAGCCAGAGCAATTCATAGTCGGAAAGTAGTGCTCTAACCATGGAAGTGTAGTGGTAGCGGATTTTGAAATTGGCGACCCAAAGTTTTTTGCTTTCCGTGTGGGTAGGAGGATCTGCGGTAATATTCAAATCTTGTTTGGAAACGAATTCGGTTTCATCAATGAATTTGATGATTCGGTAAAGAGTGCGGAAGTAGTGGCCGAAATCGCCTTTTACCACGGTATAATATTCAAGATAAATTTCATTGAATCTCTCATTCGATTTTAGGTTGCCGACCAGCAATTTATAGTGATGTTTGAATACATCCCTTCCATTTATGGCGACATGTTTCCTATCAGCATGATTGAAAAGGTTTATTTCGAGTTTGTTTTCATCTAAATCTTTTACAATCTCCTGATGTACACTAAGCATTTGAAAGAAGGTGTTTTCGAATCGCTGCATTCGCAATGTTTTACTTTGATCCTCAAATACTTGTCGAGTTAGTTTTAGCTCTTTTCGGGTAAGCTGAAGTTCTTCCTGCTGATTCTTCAGTTCCAGCCGTTGCAGGAGTATGGTTAGGATAATCCCGGCCAGAGCCAATCCGGAATACAGCGCATTTATGGAGCCAAAGAGGTCGCCAAAAGTTCCTCTGCTAATAACGGTATATTCAATGATAAAGGGGGTGAGTACCCAGGTCAGGGTAATGAGCAATACAGACCATTTGGCCACACGGTAAATTCCAGCTTCTTCGTTCAGGTCAAATTTCACAGCTAAATGTTTAAGGTAAAGCTGAAAATTAAGCTTTTATGAAGAACAGTGGAACCTTAGTTCTTAGACATAGTAACGAGTGAGGCAGTAATTTTTGAAATCGATTGAATCTTAAATCTTAAGGTTAAATCTTAAATCTTTAAGTGATACTCAAGGCACCCGCATCATGGATGTTATTCTTCAAACTCCTGAAAATTTAACTTGATCATTTAAAATTCACGAGCTTCGCTCATTCATTTTCCTCCACAAACGCTTTTCCACGCTCAATACTTGAAGAAATCGTTGCTCTGGGAGTCAGGTGGTATTTTTTCTCAAACTTTTGGCAAGCTTCGTAGCTTTTGGTTTCTGAGGTGACGATTTTATCAATCAGATCCACGAGATTATCAAATACTCGGGTCGAGTCTTCAGTGGATTGCTCCTTGTGCATGTACATTTTCTCCCAATAGCTTGGAAGCATAAATTCCTGTTCCATACGAATTTGCTCCAAGGTTACTGCCTTGATGGGGATTTCCGGATCAAACTCGGGCATGTCGAGTAAAGTGGCTTCTAGCTCTTTTTTCTTTTTGAGTTCGGCTTCAATTTTTTCTTTCATCTGCTGTTGCACTTCCATCGGAGGAGGATCATCGGGCATGATGAGGGTGGAATAGGATACCGTGATCAAATTAAACGATTCGGCCGATTCTCCCGTATTTCATGAATCTGACTGTAGTATTCCTCAGCGGCTTGTTTCTGTTCTTCGGAGGGACCAGATTGGCAGGAAGAGAAAAGGGTAAGTACAAGCACAAGTACCAAGCTTAGCTGAGCGTTTAAGTGCGTGGTAAGTTTTGTTGAAATCATATTGTTGGTTTTTAAAGGGAATTAAATGAGTATTACTGGATCAGTAAACGATTCTGAAAGACCCGATGGTGCTGGGAATCTTCAATGATTAATTGATAAACTCCAGGTTCAAATGGATCAATGTTAATTTGCTGTTGAAGGGGACCGGTAAAAACGACTTTTCCTGTGATATCTAACAAGGTCACCCGATACCCTTCCACTAAACTATACGCTGGCCAGATAATATTCACCTTATCGTACGCTGGATTGGGATACAGACTAAAGGCTTCGTCGTTCAATACTGATTCACTTACCGCAACATACAATTCGGCTTCGCAATCGCCGGAGGTTAACTTATAGGATGGTCCACCTGGACTTTCAAAACAGCGCAGATTTCCCGCCGAAGAACCATCGCAGATAATGTAGGTTACTTCAGGATTTAACCCGAGCGCATCAGCGTAACCCAGATTTTCATAGAGCACGCTAAAAATGCCATTGATACCTACGTTTAGGCTGGTGAGGTGAAACTTTTTGAGTCCTTTCAATTCTGCAGGCGTGGTAATGGAATCTACCCGAAGAAGAACGGAGTCCGCATCGTGCCAGTCGTAACGAACCAGAGTGTCTCCTACGTTCACTGTATAATCCGCGTACAATTCGAAGTCAGCGGCATGAGGCAGGTAGCGGTAAGCTTTCCCGTTTTCTTCGTAGAAATAGGAGATGCCGAGTGGTCCGCAGGTCAGGTTTCTATCCCAAACCAGTTTGCTGCAGGTTTTTCCTAAAATCACGGTGTCCTTTACCGCTTCGAGTTTGGTAAAGCCGCTTTCCTTGTCACTACCATACATATCACCGCCGTAGTAAGCTCCAAAGGTCCATTGGCTTCCGACAGGAACTTGTTGACCAAAAGTTAAAAGACTAACCAAGAGTAGAATTGAAAAGGGAAGGAGCAGTTTCATTCCACGAATGTAGAGGATGAAGAGGTATTGGACAAAATTTCTTGGTTTACCGAATAAAGGTCTCCTCCGAATGAGACCTCAGTCGACGTAAATCGTGCTACTTTTGGCCCACAAAACACAACCTTGAGACCATGAAAATAGACTTAAGCGATATTTACTTATTAACCTGGGGCGAACTAACCTATTTTGAATTTGAGGTAAACTTAGGGGTGCAATCCTTGTGGAAGTTTGAGCAGAACTTGACATCGTCGTTAGCCGATTCACTAAGCGAATTCAAACAGGCCATCGAATCAGACGAAACGCTTAAGGCACAGGAACCGGAATTTGAAGGGCAATACTTCTATCAGTTTTATGGGCAGGAAGAACAGATTTTAGAAGAGCTGCGCAATCGTCAAAACCATGCCTTAACCTTGTCGATATACTCCTTTTTTGAAGGGCAATTGAGATCGATGTGTGGCTTGATTGAGAGCTCTTTTGATTTTAAAATTAAATTGAAGGATCTTGGAAGTCAGGAGGATTTAATGCTTTATTGGAACTACCTGACTAAGGTGTATGAGATAAACCCGGGCACTTTGGAGAAGTTCTTTACCCCGATAAAACAAAATAAGGTTATCCGGAATGCTATTGCCCACCAAGGTGGCGTACTCAATAACAATCAGTACAAAAAAGCGGATAAAAGAAAGGAGATTGGATTGCAGTTTCCAGTGGTGCACAACGGGTATAGCATTGAATTTGTAGAATCCCGGTTTTTTCAATTCCTGCTGACCCAAATGGATGAATTTTTGAAAGAGCTTATTCTTTGTGTTGACAAAAGATACATTGAGCTTACGGGAGAGGAATGGGGTAAACCGGCCGAATCATAAGTCAATCCATTTTAAGATTTGTCTTTAATCCGATCACTTAAGCTTGAAACCGCTCGAATCACGCACCGTTCCGCATAATTCGTAGATTTCCAATGCCCGGGTGCCCAGCCTTGAAGAAATCGCTCAAAATCTGCTCTTGCAACCACGTAGAGCGGCCTCCAATCGGCTTCAAGAGCTTCTGTGTCCATATTTGGGTGTTCTTGTCGAACGGTATCTTTAAGGTCCTTGAAATAAGCATCCAACAGATCCGATTCCTGAGCAAGGGATAGGTCACCCGGAATGCAGCTCAGTAGATAGGCTACATCTTTCATCCCACATCCGCCGCCCACGTATTGAAAGTCTACCGCCGCCACACGTCCATCTGGAGCAAAACAAAAATTGGCGTATTTCGCATCTCCGTGCACCAAGGTTTGAAATCGGCTACCTTTCAGGGTTTGGTGCAACATAGATGCCGCATCTTTGAGTGGACCTGAAGGCATTTTGTCGTACTCCTCGGTACGGGTTTCCAGCTGCCAATAGGTTCCTATCGGCCAAAGCCCCTTAGTGATTTCTTCAGATTGAGTCTGTAAAAATCGGCTGTGAAAATGAGCCAGCCAACTCAAGCACTTTTTTAGCTCAACAGGGGTGAGGTGATTTTTGCGCAAAGGATAACCAGCTTGATCCAAATCTTCCATGACCAAGAGCATACCGCCCGAGATCTCTTTATGGCCCAGGTATTGGGGAATTCGACATGAATCATCACCTCGTTTAGCCAGATTGGCGTACCAATGGCATTCTACCTCGTAGGACTTCAATTTTCTCTGATGCCCCAATTCACTGTTCCAGCCTCGTGGATGCTGCGCCCCAAGCGGTGGGGTAATACGTTTAACGATGACTGAATCGTAGGAACTTCCCTGCAGTTTTACCCGTAGCAGGCTACCATAGCCCGACCAGAGCGATTGTATGATCTCCCATTTTTCAACTGAATCGAAGGAGAGAATGGATTTTAATTCCGTTTCGAGGGATGTTTTCATCGGCCACAAAATTAGGTTTTGTGAGGATTGAGGTTAACTCAATATCAGACTAAGTAATTTCCCTAAAAGGCAGGGCAACCCATCCAATGTTTGGATCTCCGTTTTCCGTTCCGTTTGCGAGGGTTAAACCAGTGAAACCAGCTCTTTTTAACCTGTTCTTCCGGTTCTGGAACATCACTCACTGAATAAACCGTTACCTGATGGTGCTGTTCATTCTTCGTTTGAATGGAATCCACCTGAACGGGGTCTACCGTCTGTGCCTGAAGGGGCTTCACGGAAAAGCCGAGGAGTGAAATACCCGTCAACAAGGCAAATGCAAATCGATTCCATCCCTTATATCGGGCTGGTGCCTCAAGCTGATCTTCGTTGAAAATGCCACAAAAATGAGGATCTTCAATGGCCTCAATTTCCGCCTGACTTTTCGCTCGACAGTCGATGAGGTGCTTTTGGCATCCCTTGCAAAAGAAGGCTTGACCATCTTTACTCTTAAGTTGGGATAAGGCTACAGGGCAGGGATGAGGTAGATGCATTCAAATTCGTTTTTAGTTCTGTTTAAGGTCATTGGCGGTCCATTCATGAGGCAGATTCAAATCCACCCGACCATGGAACCAGCTATTCTTTTTCTCCGAAAAAGTCTTCTTTTTCGTTTGTGGCGAACCGGAAGAGCTTCTTCCTCAGAGGATTCGTCAATTGCCGGGCTAACCGAGATCACAGTAACTTCCTGATTTTTCTCCGGCTTGGCCTGAACCGAGTCTACCTGAATAGGTTCGGTAGTTTGCGCAGAAAGAGGTTTCACCGAAAAACCGATTAGGGAAAGCAAGGCCAAAGCCGAGAATAGCATCTGGTTCCAACCGGAATATCTCTTTTGATCAGGAAGTTGATCGAGATCAAACACACCGCATAGGTCTTTTCCCGCACAAGCCCGGATTTCCGCCTCAGATTTTCCTCTAAAGTCAACAAGGTTTCGGGCACAAGCCGAGCATGAAAAAGAGCCATCCTTATTCTCCAGGCGAGATAGGGCCATTGGGCAGGGGTGTTTGAGTTCCATAACTGCTTCGTTTTAAGAATGAACAGGAATTAGAAACAAACCGTTTGGCAAAATTCGGATCCAGCAAGCATACAACGGAAATCGGGTGCGCGTTTAAACGCGCACCTGAGTTCCCAAAAGTAAACTCTCCGGGAGGTCCACCTCTCGGAGAGAATCCACTCACCATCATCAATATTTCCATAAATTAGCTCGTCAAACCAACTTAAACTAACTATGGGCCTCAAGAATCCAATGCATCCAGGCAATACCTATTTTCACAATCAGGTGCGCGTTTAAACGCGTACCTGAGTTGTGGTTGATTTCCAAAACTTTAATTGTATACCTTAGCCCTTCAAACCAACCTTTATGTCCGAAAAGTATAAGTTTAGAAATCCCGATGGGATCTATTTCACTACGTCCACCGTTGTTGGCTGGATCGATTTGTTTACCAGAGAAAACTACCGAAATTTAATTCTTGATTCCTTGCAATATTGCCAAAAGGAAAAGGGACTGATCATTCATGCCTGGGTCATCATGTCCAATCATATTCATCTTATGGTTAGTAATGATGGTAGGCAAGAATTGGGTGCTGTTATGCGAGATTTTAAAAGACATACTAGCGTCCAAATTATCAAAGAGATCAAAGCAATTCAAGAGAGTAGAAGAGAATGGATTTTGGCTGAGTTTAAAAAAGCAGGAGATCGTATCAAGCGAAACAACGGTTACAAAGTTTGGAGGGATGGCAATCATCCAGTTGAGTTATGGAGCAACGAAATGATAGACCAAAGATTAAATTACATCCATTTAAATCCGGTGAAGGCTGGGTTAGTTGCAGATCCAATTCATTATTTGCATAGTAGCGCCAAGGACTACGCCGGTGAAAAAGGAGAATTGCAGCTCCTTTTAATCGATTAAATACAAAGTCTTTTTCAAAAATGGACCTCCGAAAAAGGCTTAGGGAAACCCAAAAGAGACTTTGTAAAACTCATAATCAAACCCTACTACTCACTCAAAACATTCGCCACATCTTCCATCATTCGGAGGTAAACTTCCCACTCATCGCGCTCCATTAAAAAGACGGTGATTGATGCGTTCAATTCGGGAAAGTATTGCGACGTTGTACCCCAAAAACCACCGTGGCCGTAGGCTTCATGTTTGCCCAAAACTCGTCGTTCTATTCCGAGTCTATAATCTGTTGATCCTGAATCCGGTGTAATGGTTTGAGTGAATATTTTGTTTAGGGTTTCTTTTTGATCAAAAACTTGTCCGCTAAACAGGGCTTGAGTAAAGTGATTCAAGTCCTTTGCAGTAGCTGCAATTCCACCGCCGCCATATAGGTCAAAGGTAGGGTGTAGGGTATACGTGTTCACCTGATATTGAGTCGCAAATTGTTGGACCAAAGGAGGCAAATCCTGAGGCATTTCTTCCAGGCCATGAAACCAGGTATGTTTTAGGTCTAACGCTTCATACTTCAGCAACTTTCGAATGGCCAGCTCAAATGAAACGTCCAATTGGGATTCCATAATCTCAGTGAGCAATAGGTAATTCACTTCTGAATAGCTAAAGGATTTGCCCGGCGAATCAAGTGGATTTCCTTCTTCCATCGCCAGGGCTATCTGTTCATCACGAGACCAGTGATAATCTGGGTTTTCGACCGATCGTTTGAGAAATGTTGGAGCCTGCGAATAATCGAATAACCCACTTGTGTGCGACAAAAGATGTTGAACGTTAATAGAGTCTGTGGTATATCCCGATCGATTGAGTAATTCCCTGCTGCGTTCAGAAATCAACTCAGTAATGGCAGATTCCAGTGAAAAGTAGTCCTGTTCGATTAATCGAAGCGTGGCTGCTGCTACATAGGTTTTGGTGTTACTCGCTATCCAGGCTGGGAAATGAGATTCCAATTGGCGACCGGCCGAATCTGCAGATCCTACTGCACCGCCCCAGAACAAGTGAAGGTCGGGAGCATCAATTTGAAGGATAATGCCCTTCGTATTAGGATGATTGGCAAAGGTGGTGTCCAGAATTAGCTGGAATTTCTTTTCCATGGTCAAGGTTTGTTTTTCAGGTTCGGATGAAGGCTTAGAAGTGGAGGTGCAAGCTCCGAAAATGGCAGTAATGAGAAGAAACGCTGCTATAGATTTCCAATAAGTCATACTGGGTATAACGATCCCAAAATTAAGTAAATAGCCAAGCCTGCCCATCCCAATTCGATGGCGATAAACAACACCGGATTTTGTTTCCAGCTCACCGTTTCGATCAGGTGGGTTTTTCCAGAATAAATGTCGATACCTGCCCAAAAAAGAAGGGCAAGACCCCATACCCAATACAGGTCATAGATGGTGGCGTATGCCAGTACGGCCAAGGCCAACATGGGTTTCCATTGCCATTTAGAGGGATTCATGAGCCGCGATTACCCGATCGAATTCTACTAAGGGTTTCAATGCTAATGCCCAGCATCGATGCGATGTGGCCGATTTTGGCCCGCAATTCGATTTCTGGAAAATAGGAGAGGAGTAGCTCGTATTTTTCACGAGCCGATAGGAAGTAATACCCGCGGCTAAAATAGTCGAGGAAGGCAAACTGCTCCTGCATGAGCAAGCGGCCAAAACGGTCCAAATTGGGATAGCTCTTATACAGGCTTTGTAATTGTTCGTGACTAATGGCCATCAATTCACAATCTTCCAGGCATTGCACATACTCGGGAGAGGGCTCTTGTCTCAAAAAACTGTACCAACCCGTGGCAAATAAACCTTCTGGATAAATCCAGCTGGTTATTTCTCGAGTGTCTGTTTCGCTGTACGTGCGAATCAGTCCTTTTTGAATGAAGTACAGGTAGCGAGCCGTTTGATTCGCTTTGATGATGACTTCATTTTTAGCCCCTGAAACGGGTTTAAAGGCGCTTACTACTGCATCTCTTTCCTCTGCGTTCAAAGAGACCCTTTCTTCTATGTATCCGAGCAATTCTGACATTACTGAGCCAATTTAGATTTTTTGACTTAGATCAAAACCATTTTTTTCGGCTTCCTTTAGGTTTGCATGGCATCTTATGGTCCAAATTTTATTCGTGAATCGCTTTTTTCTTCCCTTACTGGCAGTTTTTGTTCTTTCCTTGTCCGCACGTAGCCTTCATGCTCAATACAGCAATTACGACGAAATTTTTCAGGTTTCCGGTATGTCCTTTGGAACAGCCGAGTTGAATCAATCCAAGTTGTCGATCGATCAGCGGCAATGGGGAATTTCAGGCGGATACGGATGGGATTTAAATGATCGATCCGATCGATTGACTTTGGCCGCATCTTACGATTACCTTTCGCTGGAGCATGGTGGACCCATAACTCAACCTCTGGACATTCATCAGGTATTTGTGGGGGCCGAGTTTCTCAAAACCTGGAAGAACCCCTATTGGGGGAGTACCATTTCCGCCTATTTCGGACTCTCTTCCGATTTTGACACCTTGTACAATTCGTCTTTTCAATCGGCCATTACCGGTATGGTTCATTATGGAAAAAGCAACGACTTAATCTGGTCGGCAGGAATATTTTATTCAGATCAACCTTTCGGACCCTGGGTTTTTCCCATTCTCGGAGTAGACTGGAAGTTTTCCAAACGAGGGTACCTCTCCTTTTTTCCCATGTATCGTATCTACCTGGAGTACGGTTTAAAGCTCGATCATCTGTACATTGGCCTGGAGAGCTTGGCCGAAGGAATGAGTTTTAACCTGTCTGAATTTCAAGGGCAAACCGATTCTTATCTAACCACTTTCTCCGACCAATTTCCCTATTATCCTTATAACAACACCCTCTTTATAGATTGGTATATCAAGAAGAATTACGTTCTGTTTCTCAAAGGAGGATGGACTCTGGGCCGCGAATTCCGGCACTACACCTCAAATCATGATGAACTGACCACCAGCGTGTACAACAGTAGCATTTCCAACGCCCTGATTCTTCAGGCCGGATTTGCCATCCGATTCCGCAAGTTTTAGTTCTGGTGCTCAATACCCGTTACCCGTAAGCTCTTTTGCTCTTTAGCACCAATACTCACTTTTTGACTAATGCTGGATATATCGCCCTTGGAGGCATACATATCCTTGTTTACGTCGGCAATCACCGTTAGGTAGTAATCCCCTGGATGTAAGTAGGTGATCTCAAAAGAAGAAGTGCCTGGTTCCAGTTCTGGAAACAACAGTAAACCATTGTAGAGGTCTTCTTTGATGTAGCCGTGCTCCATGATGAATTCGCCTTGATCATTGGTCAATGGTTTTTGGGTCAGGTAGACTTCCAGCTTATGGCCTTTGATTTTTTCATTTTGTTCAATTTCCAGGTTCAATCGACCGAGGTAGGGGATGTCGTCAATGGTTACGGGATCTCCTGCTTCATGAGCCAGTGTAATGATCTCTTTTCCTTGACCTTCAGACATGTACGTAAAGGATGAAATGACAGGATATTCTTCGCCCCAATCCGGTGTTGGTAATCCATTGGGAAAACTAAAGGCAGCTTCGTTTTTAGGATAACCTACTTTTTCGGCAGCTTGTTGAGCCAATTCCGGATGCATTTTTTTAGCTTCAAATTCCATGTGCAGTTTAGGAGGAGATTGCAATCCCAATCGACTGGTGTAGGACTTAAATACCAATTCGTTATCCGTAAACGTTAGTTCCATCCACATGATGTCTGTACTACCATAGGCATCTACCAATCGATAGTAATGGCCATTTCCACGTTTTTCGGCTTTATCCATGACGAAGTAGCTGGTTCGGTAAATACCTTGCAGAATACCCCCATTACGAGCCATAATCCGCTTTTCTCCTTGATAGTCGGCAATGAAAAAGGAGGTAAATAGATTTCCCATAGAACCCCCTTCGAAAATTCCATGAACGTGGGAGGGTGAAATGGGGCGGTAGTCGAAGCAAAACCATGGGTATTTGATGCCCATGATGTTCATTTTACCTACCCAATGTCCTGGCATGTGGTCAAAAAAGGCGAGGGCCGATTCATCCATTCCAGCGGGTGCAATCGTTGGAGGAGTCCAATCGTAGGTAGAAGAAGATTCTTTTTCAGTAGCCGCAGCACTTGTAGCAGAGGGAGAATTTTCTGGAAAGCCGTTTTTGGCCCATAGCAAGATTTTTTTGCGTTCTTCCCGAGGCATTAGTCCCGATTGTGGCATGGGATTTTCAGCGTCCATAATGCGTTTTAGCAAGGGGCCGTGTTCTGCTGCTTTTCTCACCGCCGAATATTCCGTTAAATCCAGGCCGGCACTGGCATTTTCGCCACGGTGGCAAGTGGTGCAGTAATCTCGAATAATAGGACGAACATCCGATTGGTAAGCGATCTCTTGATCAGGTTTGCTTTCTGGCGTGCGTTCGCCGTTTTTACAAGCTCCGGCAACCAGAGCCATAAGCAACAAAGTATTGGAAGAAAAGGTGACTATTTTCATACAAATGGGGTCTTTCGACATTTACAAAATACAAAGGACTATCTAATCCCATCCATATGTTTTGATCCAAGTCAAAAAAATGCCGTAATTCCGGCACTCTACCTTTCGTTTATCGTTAATTCATGTAAGCTGGCTGTCATTTTTTCCTTTCCCTTGACTTTGCGTGCAACATTTCCCATTTTTCAATCGTACATGGTTTTTCTTGTTGATCAGGAAGCCAATTTATTAGGAATTACAGGGAAGTCTAAGAACTGAATGGAGAGAGCAGTTTTATTCTTGTGCGGGATACTATTATGGGGAGTGCTGAGTGCTCAAACGACGGTTACCAAAAGTTGGACCGGATCATTGATCATTGATAATGGATCGGGTAACCCACCATCGGTTACGTTTACCAGTGGAGTTGATTTTCCTGCCAATTTTGTCATTACATCGGTGAGTGCCAGTGTGAGTTTTTCCAAGGTGGACAATACATGCGCTAGTCCTGGAGCGGGGAACCCTTACAACGAAGAGATTCGATTTATACTAAGAGGACCATCCAGTTTACCCACCGCCAATCGCCGGTTGATCAACTTCGATGAATTTACCAGTACAACCAATGGGGGAGCGGTAACCATGAGTTTCTCGAACTCCACGCCTTTACCCACTTTCCCGACTACAGGTACCTATGCATCCTCTCAGGCTTTAACGGTATATGCCGGGGAAAGTCCTTTTGGAAGTTGGTTTATACGGGGACGTGACAATTTTGCCGATGATCCTCTTTGCTATACTGGTTACAGCATCTCCATCACAGCAAGCTCGCCCTTACCGGTAAATTTGGTAGAGTGGAAGGTGGAAAAGGACAATCGCGGAAATCGATTACTATCCTGGGCTACTTCCAGCGAAATCAACAATGATCGATTTTTAATAGAGCGTAGCTTAGATGGAAGAAATTGGCTGCCCATCCATTCGCAAAAGGGATCTGGAACGGTAAATACCCGCAAGGAGTACGAGTTCTTGGATCAAACCCCCTTGAGTGAATCGCATTACTATCGCCTTACCCAGATCGATTTTGATGGAACGTTGGAGCGCTTCAAAATTCTGTATGTAGAGCAGGAAGAAGAATCCTACGAAGGGGCAACGCCTAAGTTGAAAGTAAATCGACAGCCTGGCAATCCGGATGAGCGCCTGGTTGAATTGAGTTATGCCCGTCAATTTGAAAACCTCATGTTGGTGGACATTATGGGCCACATAGTCCGTGAAATGCCTATTTCAGAATCGGAAAAGGAGGCGGAAATTGTCTTGGATCTCGCTGGACTTCCTAAGGGCATGTATCTACTTTCGGGAACCGTTTCTGAAGGTAGAGTAGTACCACAGCGGATTCTGTATTGATTCTCGAAAATTTCCTTAAAATTCTACCCTTTACGTTCAGCTGAAAGATCCTACCATCTATCTTTGACCCCACCTGAATCAAACCATGCGTTATTCCAAAAGACGACGGGTTCAATATGCCGGCATTATCCTTTATTGGATATTGAGTATCAATCTATTTTCCTACATTTCCATAGGTTCCATCGGGAGTTTTATTTCCTTGGCGGATTTGTCCCTTGAGGATATGGATCCCGTCGCCGCCTATTGGGTTTCTCCTTTTCAATATGTGGAATCCACTCTTTTTGGGCTCTTGTTCAGCATCTTGTTCATCTGGGCCAATCGATGGTTGTTTCGACGCTGGAAGCTCGACCGATACGGATTTGGAATGAGTCTGTTGATCAGTTCGGGAGTCTATTTGGTGGGTTTTCTGATTATAGTGGCCTTGATCTACATGATTATCGGAAACCTCGGATATTACCAGAATTTCGATTTTTTCTCCTTGACCTTAAATCCAAGAATCTTAGGCTTGGTTTCGGTGGTCATGCTGGTTCTGGTTTTTCAAATCTTCATGCTCAATTTCGTACTCAAATCCATGGAGATCATGGGAGATTACAACCTCCTTCGATTTCTTACAGGTAAATACCGGGTTCCTCACCCTGAGTACAGAGCCTTTATGTTTTTGGATTTGCGCTCATCTACCCGGCATGCGGAACGGTTGGGAGCATTGCTGTACAGCGAGATGATCCGCGATTGTTTTCGGGATCTCAATTTTCTTCTCACCGAGTATGAGGCCGAAGTGTATCAATATGTGGGGGATGAAGTGGTACTCACCTGGCCAGCTAATATGGCTAAGGACGATCAGTACATGTTTGCTTTCTTTTTCGCTTTTCAGGACGTTCTTAAAAAGCGCTCGAAGCATTATCAACAGAAATACGGACAGGTTCCTGAATTTAAGGCGGGATGTAACACCGGTTTAATTACTGCTTCAGAAATCGGGGTGTATAAACGCGACATTGCCTTTCATGGAGATGTAATCAATACGGCCTCCCGGGTTCAGGGAATGTGCAATAGCCTTGGGGCAGATCTACTGACCACGGAAATATTGGTCAACGAAACCGGGCGATTTACATTTACTCCAATGGGAGAACATCATTTACGAGGAAAGGAGGAAGCTATAGCCTTGTACGCCGTTTCTCGGCCGACGGACTAATGGCGAATGAGCAATTCATTTTGGTAGATAGTTTGCCCGTTTTTCCGAACCCACAGGAAGTACAAACCATCCGGTATGGATTGGGTATCCAGTATCCATCGATCACCATCCCGAGTCCAATTTGGCGCAAATACCTTACCCAAAGTACTGATCAAACGAATTTCAGGATTTTCGAGATACTCCGTCATTCCAGCGCTCGATAGGTAGACCCGATTAGAAGCGGGATTGGGGTAGAGGACCGGAGTTTCATTTACTCCAATCTCAACAGCCACCATGGGATAGATTTTCGAACTACCATCTTCATCGAATTGCACCAGCCTATAGTAAGTCGTGCCTGGTAAAGGGTATGAATCAAAGGATTGGTAGGTATGACTTTCTGAGCTCGTTCCATGACCTTCGACTTGGGTAACGGATGTCCAGAATTTACCATCCTGACTTCGTTCTACCACAAAGAAATCATTGTTGATCTCCGATGCAGTGACCCAATTCAGCTCGACCAATTCAGCATGAATAACGTGGGCCGTAAATGCCGTTAGTTCTACTGGAAGAGGAGCATTGGTATAGTCCACTGAACCCAGGGTGAAATAAAAACCAGATGCCACGGTAAAATCGACATCAAAGTTAACGAGGTCCGTACTGTTGTCAAATGAAGTAGGGCTAATAAGCGTAGCACCAGTGCCAAAAATGCCATCTGCATCTACGAGGAGTCTTACGTCATTTAAATCGTTGGTTCCATTACCTGAAGGGCCTAAAATTCCGCTGGCATCCATCCGAATACGAACGGTTCCTACGGTACCGCTTTCCGAAGCCAACCATACTCGAGCCAATCTGGATTCAATGGTAGCCGGCAAATCAACGATCGCATCTGAAGCTAGGGCTTCGTTGTTGTTTCCCCAAATCAGGAAGGACTCATCTGCTGAAAAAGTATTGGCGTTGGAGGCATTATCACTGGCCACGGCACCCAGGGCCACGGTCACAATGGCATCTGAATTCTGAGAAATGGATTGTTTTTGATTAAGATTGGAGTTATCATCTCGGCCTATTCCTGCCACGTCATTGTGGAACTCCGAATTTGTAGTCGCATTCCAAATCGTGGTTGCCGATGAGCTTAGGTAGTCATGATTTTGGGTAAGGCCATATTTGATGCCAAAGTAGGATTCAATTTGTCTGAGTTCATTGGTCGTAGGGGTGGATGTAAATACTACAAATTCAGGCACCTGCCCGTCATGTGATCCTGAAGTATTGCTTCCACCCAGGTAAAAAGTGGAGGAATTACCGGTGCCCGTTTCGTTGTTGTTGTTGGAAGCAATCAGGGTTCCATCGCGGTAGATGGACTTTCTGGCACCAGATGGAGTGGAGCTACCGGTGGAGGTTCCCATGCTCCATACATGGTAATTGCCTGTAGAACTTCCCCAATTGGTATAAATGCGAGAAACGCCGCAACAGGTTCCAAAGTCGTAATAAATATGGCTATCTCCCCAAACGAGGTGTGATCCGTATCGATCACTGCCACCCATGTCTTCGTAAAACAAGGTGCGATTGGCCACATTATCCGTTTGATTGACCACATAGGTCCATAAGTCGGTGTAAGTGGAAGTTCCAATTAATCCGCCGGCCAATGAAAAAACATCGGATCCATCGAAATCGAGAGCTGGATTAAAATTGATGCTATTGGATTGAAGTGCAGGGCCGTTAGTAGCGGAAAGGTCGCGGCCATTGCCGCTCATGTCGCTCCAGGCAGTTACTGGGCTACTACCTGTTAATCCGACATCGGCTTTCCACCAGGCCAGAATTCCGGAAATAACACCTCCAGGTCCCGTACCTCCTAAATCGACACCGAGGGTGAAGAAATCACCGTCGGTAAAGCTTACTCCTGTAAAGGTGATAGTGTCTCCGCTAAGGCTTGCTCCTGTAGTATGCGCTGTGGCTCCTGAACTAAAATCGGTATCGGTGCCATCCAAAAGCAGGGCGTAATCGGAGGCATTTCCTGTATTGATAATTCCGGATCCTAACAGAAAGCGAACACTCACATTTCCTGGACTCCCGGTAAGGTCTGCTCGCCATACCCGGGTTACGCGGCGGGCAAAAGAGGGATGAGTCTGACTGGTGGTTAAGGCTGTGCTTCCATTATCGTTGCCCCAAAGAATAAAGTCTTCATCGTTGGAAAAAGCTCCTCCTTTGTCCATAATGATCAAAGCATCGCTATTGATGCTCATCGATTTACGCTGATCCAAGGCGCTGTTATCATCTCTACCAATTCCTGTGATGTCGTTGTCGTAGCCATCGTGACTTCCTCCGGAACCTGAAGCGTAAATAGTGGTATTGCTTGAGCTTACATAGGTTTGAGCGGTGGATTGATCCAGGGTAATCCCATATTTGACAGCCAGGTAGCTATGAATTTGATGTTGCTCGGTACTGGAAGGAACGCCATTGTAGATAATGCATTCGGCTACGTCTCCGTGGTGAAAAGAGGAAGAGGCACTGCTTGCTCCCAAAAAGAAGCTACTGTTGTTACCCGTTCCACCGTCATTGTTATCGTTGGTCAAAATGGAAAGTCCGTCGCGGTAAATGGCTTTGCGGGTTCCGGAAGGAGTGGAGGTTCCGGTGCTGGATGTTAAGGTCCAGAGATGGTAGACTCCCGTACTGGTGCCCCAGGCAGTATTGATACGAGAACTTCCACAGCAGGTGCCGTGATCGTAATACACGTTGGCGTTGCTCCAGGGTAAGTGGGAGCCAAACCGATCACCACCACTTAGGCCTTCGCGAAAAACAGAGCTGGATTTTACGGTGTTCGTTTTGTTTATGATGTATATAAACATGTGGTTGTAGGTGCTTGTACCGTACAGACCAGTAGCATCCTGAAGATATTCACTCGATCCATTGAAAGATACAGCGTCGTTGAAGTTGATATCGTCGGTCAACAGGTCAGGACCAGAGCCGGAACTCAGGTGATTTCCATTACCACTTTGATCATTCCAATTGGTGACGGGGGCGGATCCGGTAATTCCGGCATCAGCCTTCCACCAACCCAATAAGTTGCTACTCACATTGCCCGGTGCTTGGGCTATGGCTGTGGTTGTGATGGTTAAACTAAAAAGGCCCACAAGGCCAATAAATCTAATCATACTTGAATCGCTGTATAGCTTAGAGGCAAACTCAGTGTTATGCCGGCTGTAGGATGAATTCTACGGGAATGAATAGAAAATGATTCAATTCAGCCGAGTTAGAATGGGGGACAGAGCAGGCTGGAAGAAGGTTTGTAGAACTAAATGGAATGCGAATGCCTCCTGGTAAATAGTATGCGTGTAAGGGTTAAGTGGTTGGTGGCAAGTCAATTAATAAGGGGCCAATGTTTTTCGTGTCCAGGGAACAATTGTTCTAATGATTACTCTTTAACCCAGGGGAAATATTTTCCATTAATTACCAATCCATAGGTTCCCGGTTGAAGTGATGACACATCCAACTGCGATTCCAAGGTGCCCTCCATAAGGACTTGTCCGCTCAAACCAATTACTTGATAAGGCTGTCCCAATTGATCGGGTTGAACCCTTAAAGTGTTTCGTGTTGGGTTGGGAAAGATGGGGGAGTTGATGGTGCTCAATTCTTCCAAAAATAGGGCCGGTTCTACTTGTGGATACCAGGTTGCTTTGCGGTCTTCCCACCAGGAAACCACTACGTCGTTTTTTCCATCTCCGTTCAAATCTCCATATTGGATGCCATTCGCTCCCTGGCCGGATTGGTGAATCACGTGCTGGTGAAAGGCCATGGCATTTTGTTGTTCATACCAGGCAATTAATCCCTCATTGGCCGAGGCTGAAAGCAAATCCAAATCCCCGTCACCATCTACATCGGCAATGGTAAGTCCTCGGACATATTCTCCAGCATTTCCATGGAGCAGTTGCTTACTTCCAAAACTGCCGTTGCCGTCATTGATCAGCCAAACCAGTGATTTTTCCTGGGCGTCTGCAAATACGATGTCAGGGTCACCGTCGGCATCCAGATCTTCGGCATGTAATACGGTTATTTCTTTACCACTGTAGATTTCTGTTTTGTTGGCAAAAGTCAGGTTCCCATGATTTTCATAACTGTAAATGCGGTGGGTTCCGGAACGAATGGTCGTGGCAATCACATCGAGGTCATTATCTCCGTCGATATCGGCGGTGGCGATAAATCGCGGCTGATGGGGAAAGACGCTATCTATTCGATTTTCACTCGAAAACTGCCCTTGACCCTGATTGATGTACAAAGCAATTTTCCGGTCCAGAATGGAGGAGGCCATAACGTCCAAATCCATGTCCTGATCAATGTCGGTTAAGTAGACAAATTGAATAGAGCGTTGTCCTCTCGTTATCGTTTTCTTAGAGCCGAAGTTTCCCGAACCATCATTGGCAAACCAAACCAACTCATCGCTGATAGAACTACCCGTGAGCAAGTCCAGATCCTGATCTCCATCTATGTCGCCTACCGCCAGTGAATAGGGGCGGTTGATTCCCGAAAAGGCCGTTTGTGCAGAATCAAAATTTCCCTGGCCGTCATTTTTAAACCAAACTACTCGGGAGTTGGAAAAGGTATTTAGTGCAACAATGACGTCCAAATCACTATCTCCGTCCAAATCCGCAACCTGGATATTATTTCCATTGGGAGTGAGGTCACTGATCAGTTCTTCCGGTCCAAAACTCTGTGCCAGTGCGGCAAACGAAAAAGAAAACAGGGCGAGTAAAACAACAAGGCGTAGATACATGGCAATGATTTGGTAACAATGTAGACAAAATCATCCAATGCCTGGTTAAATCTCATTTTAGAATCCGTGGATTTTGCCAGATGGGCTATGGGTCTTAGGAGAATTCCCGACTTTTGTTAGACAACCCTCGTTACCATGGCCACAAAACCAATTCTCTATGTGCTCTTTATTGCCCTCTTCCTTGGGACGGTCCTAAAAGTTGGGGCTCAGCGAAAAAACTATGCGCCCATTTGGAGTTTTCATCAAGAGAGCGCTAATATTCACGGCCTTTCGGTAGGGTTATTCAGTTGGATGACCGATGAACGGAAGGTGAGGACCAATGGCGTTCGGGTTGAAATCATTGGAGGAGGGTTGTTTCTCCTGTTTATTCCAGATGTTCCCACCCTAAAATCCGATTCGGCCTATCAAGCTGAATTGGCCATGCCGCTTTCTGAGCGAATTAATGGTGTAAATATTTCCGGGCTGGGTTCCCTTTGCGATTGCCAGGTGAATGGAGTCACGCTGGGTTTAATAGGGCATTACAATCGAAGTGTACGTGGAGTTTCATTGGCCTTAGCAGTCAACATTCACCAGCAGGTAAGGGGAGTGCAGGCAGCTCTGTGGAATTATTCTTATCAAACCGATGGCCTTCAATTGGGCATGCTCAATTCGGCGGAGCGGGTTAATGGACTTCAGCTGGGCGCTTTTAACTTTACGGAAGATCTTAATGGGTTTCAGATTGGACTTTGGAACCGAAATGAGCGACGAAGTTTGCCTTTTATCAATTGGAGCTTTGGCAAAAATTAGGCATGATAATGGGAGATACTTTTAGTCCGAATTAATCGTTAAACAGCTAATTAGTTAAACCTGAAAGGTTTATTACCAAATAAATCAAACAATCCTAAAAGCCCTCCTTGATTCATGAAATTGAATGCCGTGTTGGTTGATGACGAAAAAAGTGCCCGAATCAACCTGAGAAACCTCCTGAATAATTACTGTCCTGAAGTACAAGTTTTAGGTGACTTTGAAAAGCCCCATGAAGCCATATCTTTTCTTCAGGATCATCCGGTTGATTGCCTTTTTTTGGATGTTCAAATGCCCAGTATCAGCGGCTTTGAGTTTTTAGATCGATTGGGAGATTCGTCTTTGCCCATCATTTTTGTAACCGGTCATTCGGAATATGCTATTCAAGCCTTAAGGGCCAATGCATTGGACTACCTGCTCAAGCCCATTAACATTGACGAATTGGAGCAAGCCGTGGAAAAAGTGGCTTCCAGCATTCAGGAAAAAAAATCGTCACAAATCAATCTACAGGAACTGGCCTCAGCATTTCTTGCAGGCGGTGCAAATTCTGCTAAATCTTGCCTTAAAATTCCCCAGGCTCATGGGTTTAAAATGGTGGAAACGGCTGACCTGATCCGAATCTCTGCGGATGGAGGATACAGCCGTTTGTTCTATCAAAATGGCGATACAGAGTTGGTTTCCAAAAACCTGGGCTACTTTGAATCCCTTCTGCCCAAATATAATTTCTACCGGGTTCATCATTCTCATTTGATCAACCTCGACTTCTTTCAAGAGTATACCCAAAAGGATGGCAGTCAGGCCATTTTGAAAGATGGTACACGAATTCTCATTTCACAGCGAAAGAACAAGGAATTCAAACGGAAGATTGGTGAGTACTTTGCTTAAGCACTTCCTTTTCGTTCTGTTCCTGGGGATTTCTTCGTGGGCGTCGGCGCAGTATACCCGAACGTTTTCTTTTATGCATTTCGATCAGGAGCAAGGACTGCAGGGAAGCAGTGTTTACGGTTTATCGCAGGATGATCACGGCTATATCTGGGTAGGAACAGACAAAGGTGTTTCCCGATTCGACGGTACGGTATTCGAATACTACCCGCTACAGCGTCCTCAAGGATATGATGCTGCAGAACGGATATTTAAATGGACCAATGACTGGCAAATGGTTGTGGGGAGTCACGATTCCTTGCTCTATTTGATTCAAAAAGATAAACCGCTCCGAGCGCTTTTACATCGGCATGGTGCTAAGCCGGTCACCTTTGTTCAATCTCCGGAAGATCAGTCTATTGCTTTCTACAATCGGGAGGTGATAACGGTGGTGGATACCCAGCTTAATCGGCGTGAGATCAACCTGAATAAACAAAAATTTCAATGGTTGTTTGCCTATCCCTTTAGCAGCGATTCACTTTTTGTGTCCAACAATAAGGAGACTTATTTAATCGGTCAGGACTCAATACTTCTTCCGGGAGTTAATTTCATAACCGCTCTTCTTCCTTTGGAGGATAGTACCCTTCTTTTTGGAAAGGATAAAATCTATGCGCTAAAGAATGGTAAGGTTCAAACGGTCAGGCACCTCGATGAGGTAAAAGAATACGTGCAATACGCCGTACGCGATCCAAATGGAAACATTTGGCTTTCGGGCTACAACGAAGGATTATATCTCCTTCAGGGAGACCGAATTACAGAGGTGTCTTCCAGTTTGGGTTTTTCAGGAGATCAGGTGACTTACCTGTTTATAGACCGATCAGGAAATTTGTGGATTTCAACCCAGTCTTCCGGCCTTTTTTGTTTGGTCAACAATCCCTTTACCAGCTACAGCACAGTGGATGGATTGAGTTCAGGACATATACTTTGTATGGAATGGACTCAAAGTGGCCTTTTGGTAGGAACGAGTAAGGGCATCAATCGAGTCAATAAAACGGGAATAGTAGGGCCTTGGAATTTAGCTCAGGAGTATGACCTAAATGCTTCAGAACGAGAGGCCCTCAGTGGATATGTCTCCGAGATTCAAGATCAGGGCGAGCGCATTTTTTACGCTACCCACGTGTTCAATTCCAATCCTCGCTGGGACAAGACTAAAGGGTTGGTTGATAATGTATTTAGTGCCTCAATTCATTACGGTGATACCGTGTTCTCCGGTCGTTGGGGCCTGCTGATTCTAAAAGATCGAAACAATCTTCGTCGAAATCTGAAGCGTATTCCAGGTAACCATGAAAGGTTTAGCAAGGAATACTTCATTCGTTGGTTGGATAGGGGCCAGCATCTTTTGCTCCTGGGCACTTCCAATGGGCTGTTTACGGTAAAATCGGATCTGGAGGAACTTCAGCGTCTACAAGTACCAGAGGAATATGCCTATGTCAAATTTTTTGATGCTTTGCGAAGACCCGGGGAGTGGTGGTTTGCCACTTCGGTGGGAGTTTTAGTTTGGGATGGAGGCGATACATGGAATCGGTATGGGACAGAACACGGTTTGCTTTCCAATACGGTCAGGTGCCTGATAGAGGATGATCAGCATCGTATGTGGGTAGGAACGGATCAGGGACTCAATTTGTATTACGATGATTTGATTACCGGATACACAGAAGGAAATGGCCTGATTTCAAAAGTGGTACAGGCCTTGGCTTATGATTCGGTCCAGCAACAACTCTGGGTGGGAACCAACAAAGGACTGACTCGGATAGATTTGGACCGAATAGAAGTTTCCAACCGGGTTTCCTTTCCGGTTCGTATCGATGCCCTCGAGCTCATGGGAGATACCACTCTTTTTGATGCTTCTGTACCAGAATTTACCTGGCAACAAAACAACCTAAGATTACACTATGGTTCTATCAACTATACCAATCCATCCGGAGTAAATTATGCCTACCGCTTAATGCCAGTGGATACTCAATGGCACCATACCCAGCAGAATGTGGCAGAATATGTGGGGCTTGGGCCGGGCCAATACCGATTTGAAGTGCGGAGTAAAGTTCCCGGAACCGTTTGGGGTGAAGTGGCTCATCGATCTTTTATTGTTCATGCTCCTTTTTGGAAAACGGCGAAGTTTTTGGTTACCATCCTATTGCTGCTGTTACTGTTGTTTGGCTTCATTTTATGGAGCGTTTTACGAGCCGAAAAAAGGAGGGCCCTAAAGCGGCAAAAATTCATTCAAAAAATCAACGAACTCGAGCAGCAGGCACTCAACCTGTCTATGAATCCCCATTTTATCTTCAACTCACTCAATACCATTCAACATTACTACAGCCACATTAAGAACAGGGAAGCCAATCGTTTTATGGCCGATTTTGCCCAATTGATAAGGCTCAATCTGGACTCTTCGCGAAAAGGGTCCATTTCGCTGAGCGAAGAGGTTAGAAGATTGGAAATCTACATGCGACTGGAACAGGCGAGGATGGATCGACCTTTTGAAAAAGAGATTCATGTTGCAGGTGATCTCAAAACTGTTAACCTTCAGTTACCTAACATGATTATTCAACCCTTGGTAGAAAATGCCATTTGGCATGGAGTGCAACCTTTGGATGGACCTGGAAAAATAGAAATCAGAATTTACCGTCAAACCAATATGTTGATCATTCAGGTTAAAGATAATGGAGTAGGGCTACAAGCTGCCCAATCCAAGTCCCGAAAGGGGCATCAATCTCATGGGTTGTCCATTACCCGCGAACGCTTGAAAATGGGATCTGAAAACAATTACTTGCTTCTTAGGGAAAGAACGGAAAACGGAGATCCAATAGGAGGGACCCTGGCTGAAATTGGGATTGAGCTTAATTTCTAAGATTCAGTTATACACTGTTCATCATCAGTGGTTCGCCCACTTTCATCACTTATTCATCGCTTGTTGGAGTAGCTGAGGTTTTGCCAGAATATTACGATGTAAAACGCTCTTTTTCAGTTTGGGAAAGGGCCATTGTTAAATTCCATAATTAATCTCTTAAACAATGAAACAGCTCAGTTTCCTTATTCTGGCCATTGGACTAAGTTTAGCGTCCTATGCCCAACCCATTCAGATTATGAATAGTGCAGCATGCACTGTTCAAGTTACTTTATTAACCTCACCACCGGGTGCCACTTGCTCGGGGTTTATTCCAAGCCACCAAACCTATGTCGTTCCTCCAGGTGGATCGGTGAGTGTACCTGATCCAGCTCCCAACTATTGGTTTTCGGCCCAGGTTATTTTTTCCAATGCGCCCGGATCTTTTTGTGGTCCAACGGTCACTGTTAGCAAGGGATGCACCGGCGGATGCAATTTAGGTTCGCCACCCACAGCCAGTGCTTCTGCAGCGGCTTGTGGTAGTTGCGGGCCCAATTTGAGTGTAGATTGGGCAACGTGTAACACCCTGTTTATTTTTTAGTTACACTCCATTTTACTTAACACTTAGGCCAGTGGTTTACTTCCCACTGGCCTTTTTTGTGGACTTACCTTTTGACCAATCGAAAATGGGTGCTTCTACCAGATTGTTCAGTCACCTGAAGGTGATACACCCCTTTGGGATAAGGGGCCAAATCAATCGGGAACTGACTGTCTTTTATAGAGTCTTCCCGAAGCAAAACTTGTCCTTTGCTGTTGTACAAAGTGAGGGAGTAACGGATCGATTCGTCCTTATGGCTCAGTAGCGTATGGCGTTCAGTTGGATTGGGGTATACCCTAAATTGATTTTGAACACCTGATCCGTTTTGAATTCCAACGGTTTCCATGGCAAAACATGCCGTATCCGAGCAGTTGTCTCGGCTTATAATTACCCCATAATATCCATTTTGGGTGGGTGTGAATGTTCGTTGTTGCTCACCCACCAGGTGCTTACCGGTATGACATTCGATCCATTGGTAGCTACTGGCCAGGGAATCTCGGGCGACAAGTACTCCGTTGATCTCAGTTACAACGGTGTCCAGCGTTTTTACTTCAAGTACGGTGATAATGGTGCTGTCGCATCCCATTTGGGTGCTGAGTAAGGCCGTGTCGGTAGTAGCCATTGTTCCAATATTGCCACCTGGGAATAGGTATTGATCACCAGGACATATAACGGCTGAATCCAAGCGCTCATAGTGTGGGTTTAACGTCAATTGGGTTTCTACTAAACTATCACATCCGGTATGAGAACTCAAATGGCTAATATGAGTGCCGGCCATGGATGAAGTATCACCATCTGGAAACATGTAGACCTGGCCCTTACATACAGAAGCGTTTTCCGTGATATGGAAGCCCGGACTAATGGTTAAATGAGTAATAATAGTGCTCTGGCAACCCGCTTGACTCACCATCACGCTTGTATCCACCGTGGCTATACTCGAGGTGTCTCCATCCGGAAAGGTGTAGAAGTTGCCTTGGCAAACGCTGGCCTGAACGCTGAATTTATTCTGATTAACCACCTGCAGTTGAGTGATAATCATACTATCGCAAGCGTAAGGTGAACTTACATAGCTCGTATCAATAGTTGCGATGGATGAAGTGTCCCCATCCGGGAAATAGTAGAGCTGTCCTACGCAAGTGCTGGCATTTTTATAAATGGGTTTAAAGCAAGGAGGTGAACTCACTACATGCGTTATAAATGTAGTATCACAAGCTCCGGGAAAAGAGAGGGTACATTCATGTTTTGTGGGAAGGTGAGTGGTGTCTCCATTTCGAAAAGTATAGACTTTGCCGGGGCACAACGCAATAATTTCCTCTTTAACCTGGGATTGCGCCGCTGCAACTGTGGTAAGAGTATGGCAGTTGCAATTGGGTACATTAGTAGGTTCCGAATAATTGCCGATTGTTTTACGGTAAGCTCCGGCCACCCAAACGCTGTCACCAGGGCAAATGAATACCGTGTCCGTAGGAATCAAAACGGTACAGAACTTATAACGGGCTACTACTAAATCAAAATAGCCAATACCATTGGAATGAGTCACCGTTTGCTGTGGATCAGGATCAAGGTCTAAACTTCGGGTGACGGAAAAATTGACGAATAGATTATTCGTATTTGGATCTCCCGCCAAATGCCAGATGGATTCATTTTGTGAACTTGCAAACGTCGTTTTTCCTAAGTATTCACCATTGGCACTGTGGGTTACGATGAATGCGTCTCTACCTCCCTGGGTGCGGGTTACTGCCGTATCGTATTCATCAAATTGGGCTTGTAGGTCAAAGTATCCGGCGGTTAAAAGATCACCTGATTTACCCATCATCATGGGGTAATGCGACCAGTTCGGCTGAAATTTCATGGCCCGGCTCCATTGGTAAATACCTTCGGCGCTCATTTTGGCCAGGTACAATCCCATGGTAGAAGCGGGGAGGTGAGGTTTTAGATCCACACCAGGGCCGGGATCAAAATCATTGTGGTTTTGGTAGCTCCCGTTGTAGTACAAGTTTCCCATCGAATCGGGGAGGATGGAGTAGACCACCCGCTCCATATCTCGAGCCCAGTGAAACTGGCGGCTGGTATCCCATTTGGCAATATAGAAAGTTTTGGTTCCCCGTCTTTCGCAGGGGCCGGGGTCTAGATCGGGGCTGGAAAAACAGGCACCCGTTAAGTACAAACCACCCTGTGGATCAATTTGAACATCGCGGATAAAAAGATTACCACCTCCCCAGTCACTTTCTACCCAAATGCGCTGGCCGTTGGGGTTCAATTTCATCAGGAAGGAATTTTGGGACCCATTACCCGGATTCAAGTCTACGCCTGGACCAGGGTCAAGATCGATCGTATCTTGAAACCCACCAGCTACATAAACGTCACCAGCTCCATCTAAGGTGATAGACAGGTAACCAGGTATCCGGCTGTTTTGAGGCAGTTGACGAGCCCAAACAAAGTTGCCACGGGAATCCAGTTTTAATATAAACTGAGCATGGGCTCTTTCACTGGTCATTAGAAAGGTTCCAGGGCCGGGGTCAAAATCCACAGGTATTTGCAAGCCAAAATAACCGGTGATGTACAAGTTTCCCTGATCGTCTACCGCAATATCGTCAGGAGTCGCTATTCCTGGATTGCCAAAACTCTTGGCCCAAATTAGATTTCCGGCCGAATCAGATTTTGTGACAAACCCCGCGATAAGGGTTCCCGATTGCATGGCATGGACCGTGGTATCCTGATTGATAAAGGCCAATTTATTGAAATAGCCTACCGTATAAAGGTGATTATCCTTGTACACCATTTCGGTAATGGACTTGTTGTCCGCTCCGGTAACGGATAGATGATCCTGATAATCAAAAAAAGTAAGGGTTTGGGCTGAAAGATGAGCTAAGGCAATTGAGAATAGAACCAATAGCAGGGCAGTCAGTTTTTTCATGGGTGTAGCATTTAAAGAAATAGGGTACATCTATTTTAAATAAAATGAGCCACTTAGCCCAAATTTTCAGGTAAACGGATTAGAATTTGGTCGTTTTGGATTAGAATTCTGATTCGAAAAAGTCTAATCAATTCCCGGAATGGGGGGAACAGCTTCTAGGAGGGAGTTGTATTTTAGTATCCGATATGAGCGAATCTCCGGAAGAAGAACTATCCTTAAATCGTCGGTTTATCAATATTACCAATGCAGCTTACTGGATTGGTTTAATTGCCCATTTTTCGGCGGTGTTCATGTTCTTTGTCCTGGACATCAAAGAACTGGCTTGGTTCAATTTGCTCTACAGCGTCCCAGCCTTTGCCAGTGCGCTTATTCTAAATAGGAGAGGGGCGATAAACCTGGCTTTTTTTCTGGCCTTCACGGAATTGTGGTTGCATCAGATCGTTACATCCTACTTTCTGGGTTGGGACTCAGGGGCTCACTATTGGTTAATCTACCTGGCTGGGCTTTGCTTTTTCAATCCCAAATGGAAGAGCATCTTCCAATTTGGAATGCTTGGGGTGGTGAGCCTAACCTACGCGATTTTATTTTTAACCACCCAAGAAGCTCAATATGTTATTGATTCAGAGCCAAGTAATGTTGTTTTAGTAATCAACTCGGTTTCGGTTATCGTAGTGATTTCGCTCTTGATCAACTATTACTCCAAATCGGCCAGCAGAGCTGAAATGCGATTATTGGAGGAGAAAGAAGTGACCAAACAAATGTCGGATAAGGTGGAGGCCTTGCTCAATCAACAGGTATCTCTGGAAATAGCCAAGGAGATGATTTTTAGCAACCAGGAACTGCCCACCAAAAGTTATGATGCAACAGTCATGTTTCTCGATATTCGAGATTTTACGGTCTTCGCCGATTCCAGAACACCCTCAGAAGTAGCTCATTTTCAAAACCTGGTATTCGGAGAACTGATTCGAATCGTGGAAGGGAACAATGGGGTGGTTCTTCAACTCTTGGGAGATGGATTGATGGCGGTTTTTGGAGCTCCCCGGGAAGACTCGGATCATGCTAAAAAGGCGGTGCGATCAGGCTATGACATATTGGACAAAGTGAAAGAGTTAGGGGAGAATGGAAAAATACCGAATATCCGCCTGGGAATAGGTTTGAATTCGGGAAATCTTGTGGCCGGAAATATTGGTAATGAGCAGCGCCGGTCTTATTCCTTAACCGGTAAAAACGTGATTATCGCAGCACGAATAGAGCCCTTGAACAAAAAAGTGGGCAGTCAATTTCTCATTTCCGAAAGTGTTTTTCTGGCGGCCAACGATAGGGTCCAGTCCCATGAAGATTTAGGTCTGATGCATCTGAAAGGAATTGAAAAGCCCGTTCGTGTGTTTAAGCTCGTTTAGGCATTGCCTATTACCTTTGATACAAATCGAATGATATGGCCTTGGTAGAATCCAATATGATGGAATTGGGAACCCCAGCTCCCATTTTTCAATTGCCCGACACCGTTTCCGGTAAGTTGCTTTCCCTGCAGGATTTGCGCTCAGAAAAAGCAACGGTGGTTATGTTCATCTGCAACCATTGTCCTTACGTGATTCACGTAAATGAAGCGTTAGTCAAAGTTGCTCGTAAATACCAGGAAAAGGGGATTCAGTTTATCGCTATTAGTAGCAACAACGTGGAAACGCATCCCCAGGATGGCCCCGAGTATATGACTCGAGTGGCTCAGCAGTTAGGTTATCCTTTTCCTTATCTCTACGATGAAACCCAGGATGTAGCTAAGGCCTATGGAGCTGAATGTACACCCGATTTCTTTGTTTTTGACCAGGATTTGAAATGCGCTTATCGAGGTCGTTTCGATGATTCGAGACCGGGAATGGGGCAGGCGAGTGGAACCGATCTCTGTACGGCCCTGGATGCTATTCTGGCGGAAGAACCTGTGGATACTGAACAATACCCAAGTATGGGGTGCAGTATTAAATGGAAGTAGCCTTAAATTCCAGTATTTCTAAAGGATTGTTGATACCCGTTTAAAAAAAGAAGTGGTGAATTGTTCATCGTCTTTGTTCTGCACCTATATTTGCTGTTTAGAACGAATCTAAATAATGAACAGCGTTATTTCTCCCATTCACGAGCCGCAGCCTTCAGTTAATGATTCTTGTATTTTGATGATTCTTGCCAAAAACAAGAAGATGAAAAACAAATGCTGTGGCAGTTTTAAAAAGAAGAAGGGAAAATTCTGTAAACGTTGTCCCAAGGCATTCGCCTGACAAATCCCAATCATTTCCGCACTTCATTAGGAATCCTTACTATATTTGAATTCCTAAAAATTTGGACTCCATGAAAGTGATTTCCACCAACATTGGCCAACGGAAAACCGTTATTTGGCAAGGACAAGAAGTAGAAACCGGAATTTTTAAGGATCCTGTAAATCATCCTTTGACTTTGGAAGCAACGGACGTAAAAGGCGATCACGTTATTGACCGTCGTTACCACGGCGGGGTAGATAAAGCCTGCTACCTCTACTCGGTGGATCACTACGCCTTTTGGAAAGAAAAGTACCCCGATCTCGATTGGAGTTATGGCATGTTTGGAGAAAACCTCAGTTTGAGTGATTGCGACGAACGCCAGGTTTTCATTGGTGATACCTACCAAGCAGGAAGTGCCGTGATTCAGGTTTCTCAACCCCGGCAACCTTGTTTTAAGTTGGGAGTTCGATTTGGAGATCAGGGCGTGTTAAAGGAATTTATCAATCAGTCGTATTCCGGTATTTATGTACGGGTGTTGAAACCGGGTGAAGTATCTACCGGCGATGAGCTTCAACTTATCGAACGTGCGGAAAACAGTGTTACCGTGGCAGATGTGTTTCGAATGCTCTATCACGGAGCCCAAGATTCTGAAACCTTAGAAAAGGTACTGGCGAATTCCTGGCTTTCGGCAACGAATAAAGAATACCTCAGTAAAAAGTACTCCCAATAGCTGGTACCTGACCAAAACGGCACTCCCTGTTCTCAAATTAATCCCGTTCTTTGCAGCATGATTGGAAGAAGCGCTGGATTAGTATTGATATTGCTTTGGTCTGTTTGGGGTCAGGCACAATCCCTTAAAGACCTTGATTGGGGTACAGATTCAACCTTAGAAGTAGCAAGCTGGAACATTGAGCGGTTTCCTAAACGCGGTAATGCGACCATCGATTCGGTGGGCAAGATCATCGCAGCTATGGACATTGATGTATGGGCTTTGCAAGAAATTGATGATACCAACGATCTAAAGCGTTCATTGCGTTCTTTACCCGATTACAAGGCCGTTTTTGGAAAAGTGTATTTCCGGGGATTGGCCTATGTGTACAATACCAAAACGGTGAAAAACGCCAAAGTTTCCCAGTTGTTTACCCAGAGTCAATACCGTAATCCATTGCCCCGAGCTCCTTTGGTTCTTGAGTTTGAGTACCAGGATTCTACCATTCGGGTGATTAACAACCATTACAAGTGTTGCGGAAATGGGTCGTGGGACAGAAACGATCCGGGGGATGAAGAGTCCAGACGCTATGCCGGACACCGTTTGATCATGGACTATGTTAACCTGAACTGGTTCAACGAGCGTGTGATGGTGGTTGGTGATTTGAATGATCTGATCACCGATCCTCAGGTGCATAACATCTTCCAACAGGAAATAGATGATACCAACTACTATTTTGTAGACATGCCCATTGCTCAGTCTTCATCGGCCAATTGGTCCTATCCATCCTGGCCATCGCACCTCGATCACATTTTGATTAACAAGCCCTTGCTGAGCACCTTTAGCAGTCCTAATCAACAGGTGAGTTGCGTCAAGGTAGACGATTACCTCAATGGTGGCTGGAACGATTACGACTACTACATTTCGGATCACCGTCCGGTAGCCTATCGGTTTGCTCTGGGTGTGGCCCAAGATCAGGATACCACCAAGCAGGATACTGCACTTGGAATCAACCTGGATAACTTAGCGAAAGAATCAGCATTTCGCATTTTCCCGAACCCAAGCACTTCGAATAGCCGGCTGGAGTGGCAAAAGGATGTGGAAGTATCCCGAATTGTAGTTAAAGAAATGTCTGGGAAAACCATTCAGGATATTTCGATAAACCCTCGAGCTGCTGACCGCTCCATTCCTTTACAATTACCTCGTGCTGGTTGGTATTGGGTTCAATGTTTTCATGAGGGGGAGGTACTCGATGTTCTCCCTGCCATTGTGCTCGAATGATTCCGAGGGGGAATGAATTCGCTTTCCAAACTTTTGGCTACCTAAATTCCATTTGATAGGATCAGGTAACTCTAAATCAGTGATTTGAGTTGATTGTATTCAGCGATCTGTCTGTACCTAAGCAGGCCTCGATATTGGTGCATTGAATATGACCAATATCAGAAATGAAAGGAACGGTCGACAGGATACGGTCAGTGATGCTTGCTTAGTTTTAACGAATTTCTATTTATAGAATTAAGCAAAAGCTATGGCATTCACTCACTCCTTCCATATCCCGGTTATGGGCATTGGATATACTATAGATACGCCCCTAAAAGTATCACCCTTCGGAATTGACTCAGTTATTTCCCTCGTAGATGATATCCTGATTGAGAAATTACGGAAAATGTACTGCCGGGATTTCAAATTACCGTACGAGGAAATTTCTTCCAGCATGGATGATTTTCGTGCTAAACGCATTACTGCCTACTTAAATATGATCCATCAATTGGTGGAAGAAAAATTTGAAAAGCTAAAGAAATCGTCCCTGGAGCCGGGTAGTGGACTTTGGACCTATTTGAATTTATTACCCGAAGATTCTGTCGTTAAGCAGGAATATAGGCGCCTTTCAAGTCGATCTTACAGCCTCAAGGATTTGGAAAATTGGCTACGCGATCACCTGACACCAGGCAGTATCGACGTCAACATCATGACCAAGGTGGACAAGGACAATTACGTGAAGAAGGAAAAACTGCCGGTAGAATACAATGATGCCCACGCCGCCTTACGGGGTTATGCTCAAAGCAATCTTTCATCTTCTTTGGTCTTGTCAGCAGGTATGAATCCTCGACTGTACAGCTATTTAGAAGGCTTCGCTGACTTTTACCCGGATAAAAATGGGCAGATTAAGAAGAAGATAATTCTCAAGGTAAGTGACTACCGATCGGCCTTGGTACAAGGCAAAATGCTGGCCAAACGGGGAATTTGGGTGTCCGAATACCGTATTGAGTCTGGATTGAATTGCGGTGGCCATGCCTTTGCTACCGAAGGTTATCTGCTAGGGCCCATTTTGGCTGAATTCAAGGAAAAAAGGAAGGAACTTAAATCGGAAATTGGAGACGTTTTGGTTCGGGCCTTACTGGATAAAAAACTGGAGATTCCTGCTCAGGAACTTTCCCTAAAAATAAGTGCCCAAGGGGGCGTAGGTACCGCAGAAGAACATCATTTTTTGTTGAATCATTACGAAGTTGATTCAGTAGGCTGGGGTTCGCCATTCCTGCTGGTACCTGAGGTAACCAACGTGGACTCAACCACTTTAAAACAACTGAAAAGGGCCAAAGAAGAAGATCTCTACCTAAGCCATATTTCCCCCTTGGGAGTACCCTTTAACAACCTCCGGGGAAATACCAAAGACCTGGAAAAAAAGAAACGTATTCTCAAGCATAAACCAGGTAGCTCCTGTCCGAAGCGTTACGTCGCCTTGAATCAGGAATTCACCGAACAAGGACTCTGCACAGCTTCTCGGCAATATCAATACCTGAAATTGAAGGAGTTGGATCAGCTCGAGTTGTCAGACGAGGAACGTTACAAAAGAGAGGAAAAGATCATGGAGAAATCCTGCATTTGTGTGGGGTTGGGAACATCAGCTCTTTTGGTAAATAACCTCGAAACCAAAACCGAAGGGGATGGAGTATCCATTTGTCCAGGACCTAATTTGGCCTATTTCTCCAAAACTTTGGGAATGAAAGAAATGGTGGACCACATTTGTGGACGAGCGAATATCATGGAGAGGAAAGACCGCCCTAACATGATGATTAAAGAGCTTTCTATGTACATAGAATACCTCAAGGATAAAATAGAGGAGACCCTTCCTTCTTCATCGAGGAAACAGCAAAACTACCTTGTGAAGTTTGCCGGCAATCTCTTGGGAGGAGTGGACTATTACATCGACCTGTTCAAAGGTTGCCTGGATCACTTTGAAGAAGCTAAGGTTAAGGTATTAAGTCAGTTGGAAGAGCAAAGAGAGCGAGTTGTTTATCTGTCTCAGAACATCAATCAACTTACCGATTCTGAAAAACCTGTAGCTAAAGGTTGATTCAATTGTTTGCGAATCGCCCTTTCAACTTGGTCCACAATTTCTTCCGGGCTTTTGGCATTTCTATCGATTGGAGGCAGAGCAGTAAAAGTTAGTCTTTTGCCAATACCCAAGGGAAATCCGGAACCTTGAAGGGCATAGGTTCCTTCAATGACAAAGGGTATGACCAGTGCAGAAGGGGCTGTTCGGAGTAGGGTAGTTAACCCACCCGATTTAAAGGGCTTGAGTTGACCATCTTTACTTCTCGTGCCTTCCGGATAAATGCATACCGAATAGTTGTTTTGCTCAACATGCCTGCCCAGTTTGATGATTTCTTTAATGGCCTGAGAACGGTTTTTCCGATCGATCAGCGCCGAGCCTCCCTTGCGGAGATTGTACGATATACTTGGAATTCCTTTGCCCAGCTCTTTCTTGGAAATGAACTTGGGAAAATGCTTTCGAAAACCCCATACAACTGGGGGAATGTCATATTGACTCTGGTGGTTGGAAACAATGATCAAGGGTTTTCCGACCGGGATATCGTTTAAACCATTGAAGGTTACCCGAGAACCCAAAATTGCCCAGCTTTTGATTAAACAATAATTCAGCAGATCCACAGCTCGTTTTTGGCCTTGGTATCCTCTTATCTTCCAACTCAACACCTGAATCGGATGAAATACTAACAGTAAACCAAAGAATACGAGGTAGTAAAAGGAAGAAAGGGTATAAGCCAACCATTTCATAGGCTACAAAGTAGGGATAATCTAAAATTTAAAAATGGCCTTGGATTAGGCGAACTTTGAGGAGGTAAAAGTATTCCGATCCCTGGAGAATAAATATGATTCAAATCATGGCCTACCCATCATTGTATTGGATACACATCAGATGGTTTGTTGAATCATGCCATTACCAAATCAATGCTTAAAGTGCAGGAACTGTAGCCACTTTAAGTGTGGGTAGCAGTTCCATGAACGAGCGGCTCCTATTGGGCTCGCATTATTGGGACGCATTTTCCTTGATCAGAGCCCGTTCAGCTCTTTTGTTGGCAATGTTTACTTTGGTTTTATACCAGGCTTCTCCCGATACCTTTCGGAATAGATCATCGAGATGGGTGAGTAATCCAACGTAATACAATCCTTCCATTTTTTGCTTGACGGTTCCTAAGGAACGCATAGCCATACCAATGGAAGGCTCCAGGTAATGAATATCGTGCCACCAACCAGAAGGCATGAAAATGGTGTCTCTGGGTCCCAGTGTCGTGGAATATCCTTTTACTTTTTCCAGACCAGGAAAGCGTTCATAATCAGGGTTTAATATGTCTACAGAACTGTGTACTCCAAAAGGCAGGCGATAGAGCAGGTCGGAATATTGGGGATCAAAAACAATAACTTTTTTTCGCCCTTGAAGTTCGGTGAGAAATACGTTGCTCATATCCATGTCCTGATGAATGCGGGTATGGGCACCCGTTCCACCAAAGAATACCAGAGGAAGGCTTCTAACCACACCTGGAGTGATTTTCGGAAACCGAAAGTCTTTTTTCAAAGCAGGCATGTGCTTGAATATGTTGAACAAAAACAACCGCTTGCTGGTAGGTCCGGCTTCCAACAACTCCAGGTAATCACCAAATCGCATGAAGTCTGAAGTTTTCTTGTAGGAGCGATCGTCTTTTCGAGTCGATTCTTCTGAGTCGTATACTCCCACTTGTATGTCACCCAATACTTCCTTAAAATAGGGGATCGTCCATTGGGTATAGAATACCGCATCTTCTCCATAGAAGTTAGGAATCACACAGGGGCGCTGCGGACGCATGTAGTCGCGTTGAAATTCTTCTCGTGAAATGCCTTCAACGCGGTCAATAGGATTATTGATATCGAGGGCCATCGAAAATAGTTTAGCACAAAGCTATAGAGGAGGCTACTGTAAAAGACTGACTGGAATCATGCCGCTGGAAGATGTTGCTCAATGTTTGAAAGGGGAAGATTAATGAGTATGGAGTGGAGTGAAACGTCCAACTATTCTATAGAGAAGATCAAAGGGGGGCAATTAAATGGACTCATAATTAAGGATTTATACCCGTTCTAACCCGTATAAATACTCGGTTGTTGGGGTTAAGGATCCTCTAATTTTGAGGAACAAAATCCTTAAATAACGCTATGCTCATCAACGATAAAATCAAAAAGGGGAGTTTTCCTGCTCCAACACCTAAACAAATTCCTTTTAAACCTTTCATTCCGACTGATGATCTCCAGGAGACTTCTGCCGATAACCAAGGGCCATCTAAGCATAAGGGCAGCCTTTTGTTTCCAGAAAATAAGGGTGAGTGGCAAACCAATACCGATCCGCAAACCTCGATCAATCACAGCCCTGAAACCTTTCATATATTCATGAACAATAAGCTTGGCCATGCTCAGTTTGGTGGTTATCTCCCAAGAACGGTTGTGGAACCAAGCGTGGCAATGGCTAAAGAATGGGGAATGCTTTCAGCCAACTCTTATTCCACTGGAATTGGTGCTCAATCTTTGAATGGCGGAAAAACTTGGGAGCCCCTAAACATAAAACAAATATTTCCGGAAACCTGGTGCGACCAGCATGTACTGTACGTTCCCTCAATCGAATGCATGATTTGGGTGAACTTAAATACTGGTAAAGTGTCCGGTCAGTCCGTAGAAATAGCCGTGTTCAATGAACCCTATCAAGAGGGAAGTTCCGTCTATCGATACGATATTCGGGCTCAGGATATTTATACTCAGTCAGGCGATGAATATGCTTTCGATTATCCCCAGTTGGCCTGCAGTAGCGACCATCTGTATATTACACTTTGTGTTAATAAAAACTGGGTGGACCAGGATTCCATTGCTATTCGCTTGCCCTTGGAAAAACTCAAGACTCATGAGCCTCTGGGCCATTTGGATTATATTAAACTGCAACCTGGAATCTATGTGAGTCCTTCCTATGGCTTGGATAGGCAATACTTTGTTCAAATTGGAGGAATAGATCAAAGTGGCGATGTTTATTGTTGGTATGAGTCGGGTGCATTGGAGCATTTCCCGCTTTATTTTGGAAATGTTGGATTTGGAAACTTTTCAGCCCAGTGTCCTTCGGGCAGCCCCACCGAATGGCTGGCTCGATTAGGAACAAACCCCGTTCAGGCTGCCTGGATGGAAGGGGATATTTTATGTTTTGCGTTTTGTTCGGAAGTCAATCTGAAATTGAATCGTCCTTATCCTTATGTCGTTATCATTCGAGTAGATACCGTAGCGAAAAAGGTTATTGGCCAATATGATATTTGGAATTCAGAATATGCTTATGTCTGGCCGAGTATCACTGTGAATGATAATGGAACGTTAGGTATATCCGTGCAATATGGTGGTGGTGAATACTATCCCAGTCCAGCGGTAGGCGTAGGCTTTTTTTCTGGGGAACGTTATGAATGGGAGCTCACTTCGATTTCAGAGGGTCGCACGGTAGGCGGGCAATACGGAGACTTTTTATGTTGTCAGCCTAAATTTACGGACAAGGTTCAATTCGTTGCTTCGAATTTCGCCTGGCAAGATACCGGCAGTAAAAACGAAAATGGTCATGATCCTGAGGTTAGAGTGAATTTCGTAAGCTTTGAAATGATTTGACACAGCCATCGGGGTACAAAAGGGCTTTGTGACCTCCCATTGGTTAGGGGGGCACTTGCCTGATGGCCTTATGATTTCACAATTTGATCGGAGAACAGGGCCACTTCCTTTTCCAGCAGATCTATTAAATCAAGGAGAACCTCACCGACCTGTTTGATATCGTTTAAGGACAGGAGATCAAGGGATTTGTACTCCAAAGGATTTCTTCCTAATGTCCTTTCGGCTTTTTCCAATTTGCTATTTGATCTTCCGTTTCCGTGGACAATAGTATTCCGGACTTCTTTCCAAAAACTAAGTTCGTTTGATACCAGGAATTTTGTTTCAGGAAAATGTTGTTTGAACCTCTTTCTAAAATCTTTTAGACCAACTAAGTTGTTATTGCCTTTTTCTTCGGTCTTTCCTGTTGTCTCAAAAAGTTCTCTTCGGCCTTCCACATGTAATAGGATCATACCCAATAGCCCTTCAAATGTTGCAAATTGATAGACAAACAAGGCTTGATGTTGGACCGATGAGCGCTCGAAAATATCCCTGAATTTGGCCTGCCAATCCCACATCGATTCTCGGCCTATTTGTTTTCGTTTATTTAATCTGCCAAATTTTGGTGACAATTTTGGATAGCGGCTTCTGAACGATAAATCGGTGCTCACCACTTTTTGATAGTCTTCCGCCAGCTTGTTAATGGCTGCAATCTTGGATTTGGCATTAATAAAATCCACATCCATTAGCAGTTTGCTTTCTTCGGATACTTGCATGATAGTTTAAAGTAAGGTCGTATTTCATGGCTTATAGTCCACAATGCCATTTAATAAGATTCTTCGATTGGTTTTGGATTTAATGGATTCGGATAAAGAAGATAATACAAAGTACAGTTTTGCATCCTTGCTGCTTAGATCTTGCTCAGCCCGAAAAGACGAGTTGACAAAGAGCATTTCTATTTTAATTCGTTGTGGATATCGGTTGAACATCATGGGAAAAAGCACTTCAGGATAGTCATTAATACCACCATCCACTTTGATGACCGCTTCAGTTGGTAGGTCTTCTGAATCATAGATCCAAACTGGGAGCGCATTGTGATCAATTAACTTGAGTCCTGTTAAGGTATCCTCTCCATCAATGAATGGATTTTCCAAGGGTTCAAACTTTACGGAGTCTAATCCTGGATTCTCGCTTTCCTTTCGAAGGGAATTATCAGGAAGCAGAACGTAAACGGACCTATCCTTTACCGAGTGAATTTTGATGGACATAAGCTCACTATTTGATTTCCAAAACACTTGATAAAAAAGACTGTCTACCTGGTATTGATCGCACCAATAGGGCATACGTTCAGGCATCTTTGACATAATTCCGGCAGCAATTTCAGGATTGTCTTGAGCCCATTTCTCGATGGCTGAATAAGAAATGGAGTAGCGCATTCCCTTCACTTCTTGGGCAGTGATGGATGATTGAAAGAACAATAGCAGAAAAAGGAGGGAAATTAGGGAGGATAGGGGGCGAGTCATGATTAGTTTTAAAATTTGCGCCGAAAGTAGGACTTTCTCATGTACCACTTGGTTCAGCACAATGCAGTAAGGTCCAAATGACGCTCTGTAAGGAGAGGGATCTTTTACCGGTAGTACGCCTAATTTATTACTTTGGTCTTCCAACTAAATCAACAAAATATGTCTCGATTATTTCTGCTTACCGCCTTTGCCTCTCTTTTTTTGATTCTGAACGCCTGTCAGAAGAAAGGTTGCACCGATCCGGTGGCTAAGAATTATGACGACCAAGCCAAAGAGGACGATCAGTCTTGCGAATACATTTATGGATGCCAGATGGCTGCGGCAGATAATTATTGTGCTGAATGTACCCGAAGTGATAACAGTTGTACCTATTCGGGCTCGGTGGTTTTTTACCTGCGCGAACAGGATGTTTCTACCTTTAACTTCTACAATATTATGGACTTAACGGTTTACTTGGATGGAGAGAAAAGGGGAGTGATAGACGTTCTTGGGAGGGCTTATCGTTCCAATGGATTACCGAGTTGTTATTCGGACAATACCGTGACGGCTGATTTTAAGTATGACAACGGAGAATTTAAGGAGAAGCATACGCTGGAAGTGAAATACGATAACCGGGTTTTGTATACCATTCAATTGGAAACCCGAACGGATAAGTGCCTTCCATTTTACCTTTCTTATTGATCAAGTTGAACCAGATGACTGGCCCATTGGTTTTGTTCCCGCAGTCTTGTATCAATCCGGCTTTTTGATATCTTCGTTCGGGCTGTTGCAGGCCTATCAATTCATTTAAACGACGGCTGTAGAGCAGGGATATTTTGATAATAGATAGATTCTTTTGTAAAGCGCTTTTATTTTTGGTTTAATGCCTTCCTCGGAACCTCATTTTATAGCTGATAAATCGATTGCTGTTCTTCCGTTCGTCAATATGAGTTCGGATCCGGATAACGAGTATTTCAGCGATGGAATTACCGAAGAGATTATAAATGCGCTCACCAAGATTAAGAGCCTCAAAGTAATTGCCCGTACTTCTTCTTTTGCTTTCAAGAACCAGCACATGGACGTGAGGGAGATTGGCAAGCAGCTTGGTGTACAATCGGTTTTGGAAGGTAGTGTTAGGAAGGCACAGAATCAATTGCGTATTACAGCCCAGCTCATTGATGTTTCGGATGGGACGCATATTTGGTCACAGATCTTTGATCGGGAAATGACCAATATTTTTGCCCTCCAAGATGAGATAAGTCTCCTCATCGCTGATCAGCTCCGGGAAAATTTCGGGCATTTTGATGTACAGGATCATTTGGTCACTGCACCTACGCTGAGCCTTGAGGCCTACAATTTTTACTTAAAAGGTCGTTACCATCACCTCAAGTGGAATCGAGCTGATTTGCTTTTGGGTATTGAGTATTACAAGGAAAGCATTCAGCTGGACCCGACTTTTTCCCTCCCTTATTTTGGAGCAGGATTGTGTTCTGGTATTTGTGCCTCCTGGGGATTTATTCCTTACGAGCAAGGTATGCAAGATGCCCAAGAATACCTGGAAAAGGTGATGCAGTTGGACGAAGACTCTTACCTGGGCTATTTTGCTTTGGCAACCATTAGCCTATGGGGAAATTGGAATTTTGAGCAAGCCTATCGGGAGGTGAATAAGTCCATTCAGTTGAATCCCGCTTTTACCGATGCACTTGAGGCCTTAGCCGAGTTACACTTGGCTTTGGGACAATTTGAACAAGCTCAGGAAAACTGCCAAAAAGCCATTGAGTTGAATCCCTTATCGGCCAATCATTATTATACCCAGGGGATGATCCATTACCTCATGGGACATTTTGATAAAGCCATTGCCAGCATGGAGGCTTCGCTAAAGGTAGATTCTGAATTTGCCTTGGCTATTGAGGTTATCGTAGCTTGTAACATACAATTGGGCGATTACCAGGCGCTCAACCGTTTTCTCTTAAGTCGGCCACAAGTGGAGGAACCTACCAAATGCCGAGCCTTGTTTCAACTCATCCATCCCAACGAGCCGGTGGATGTGAACCTGGAAGAGGTGAGGGATCAAGTCAATGCAAGTGCAGCCAGTTTGATCAATTGGGATTTGTACCTACAGGTGCACATGGGCAACCACGAGTTGGCCCTGGAAATTTTGGAAAAGGCCATTGCCGTAAGATCCGGGCAGTTGATCAATTTCAACAATGATCCTTTTTTGACGCCGTTGCACAAGCTGGATAAGTTTCAGCAACTCTTAACGCAGGTGTATCCCGGTTCCTTTGACTGGCAAAACGAAGCACTAAAACCAGTGGTGGAGGTTTCGACCAAGGCATCGGTGCTCTCCAAGGATGAATTGGAAAAACACTTAGCTTCGATCCAACAGGCGTTGGTGGAGGAGAAGTTGTATTTGGATCCGTCTCTCAATTTGAAGCAATTGGCCCAGGAAATAAACCTTCACCCTAATAAGCTTTCCTGGTTGATCAACGAGAAGTTTGGCAAAAACTTTAATGAATACATCAACGAGTATCGTCTCCATGCTTTTAAGGAGATGGCCCTTGATGCAAGCAACAACCACCTGACCTTATTAGGAATGGCTTACGAAAGTGGTTTTAATTCCAAATCGGTTTTCAACTCCTTCTTTAAGAAGAGGGAAGGTACTACTCCTAAAAACTGGCTAAAGGAACAGGCTGATTAATCCTCGGCATTCGATAGAATCCTTCCTTTCTCTCTTCGCCACTGACCTTTCATGGGATTGGATGGGCGTTGGCACCAAAAGTGCGAAATCTCACCTCCGATCCAAAAAGTGTTGATTTTCATCAAGAGGTCCGCAATTACATTTTGGAACGCGGATGCCTTTTGATCACCCCTTCTTTGCCTCAGGAATTTTTTCAAAAACATCATTAAAACTCCTGAAAATGAAATCTATACTACTTTCTAATCTTTTGATTGCCGGGCTGATTCTTTTGGCCCCGTCCTGTAAGAAAAAGGACCAAAACATTACTACAACCGATGAGTTGAGTGAAGCCTTAACTGAAATCCATGATTTTTCGCAGGTCCCCGGATTTGCTGTTTCCGTGGTGAAGGATAACCAATTGGTTTACCAGCAGTCTTTTGGAAGCGCCAATTTGGAACAGCGATCAGCCTTTACCAACCAGACCTCTTTACCCATTGGATCAATAAGCAAAACCTTTATTGGAATTGCAGTAATCAGAGCCATTGAAGAGGGCTACTTTACCTTGGAGACGGATATAAACTCCATTCTACCCTTTACAGTTAGAAACCCTAAAAATCCGGAGGCGATTATTCGGGTAAAGCATTTGGTGACCCATACATCAGGACTGATGGATAATCAGCAGATGTATTTGAAGGCTTATTACCAATTGCCCGATGATAAAGGAAATGGGGCCGGAGCTGAAGCCTTGAAATCGGCCATGGGTATGCAAATGCGCGATGGAGTTTCTCTGGAGGAATACCTCAGGAGCTATTACCTCCCCAATGGGAAGTACTATAGCTTGGATAATTTCAGCTCGGAGCAACCCGGGAGTAAGTGGAGATATTCTAATGTGGCCAGTTCGTTGTGTGCCTTTTTGGTGGAGTCCGCTACGGAAATGCCCTTTAAGGAGTATGTGAAAACCAAGGTATTGGCGCCTTTGTCCATGTCTTCCAGTTCATACTATATCGAGAATCAGAATCCCAATCAATTGGCTACCCTTTATTGGGATAGGAAAACACCTTTACCTCCTTATGCAAACGATTCATATCCGGATGGAAGCTTGTATACCACCAACGACGACTTAGCCAAATACCTGCTTGAAATGGTTAATCAAGGCTCTAAGGTACTTCAGTCTAACGAGTCTTATAATCAACTTTTTAAACCTCAATTGGCTTCTGGAGTGGTCCCGGCATCGATGGCACAAAACCAAGGCACGTTCTGGTTTATTAACGATCAGCAGCTCACTCACGACGGGGGAGACCCAGGTATTTCCTGTCACCTTGAGTTTAACCAACGCACCGGATTTGGGTATCTCATTCTTACCAATATGGACGCGTCAACGCCAGATCATAAATCGGAGTTCCACCAATTTCTTCGTCAGGTTCGGTTTTCTCTGGATCAATTTTCAAGAAACTAATTCATTCCCTAGCAAACATTAATACTTACTACCATGAAACGTTTACCCTTTTACTTTCTCTTCGTTCTTCTAATTGCCCTGATATCTTCAGGAGAGCTTCAAGCTCAAAAACTTACGGTTGGTCTAAGAGCTGGAACCAGTGTGTTTAAAGTTCACAACGAAGACATTAACTCCAAGACTAAGTTTACTTCTGGGCTGGCCTTTGCCGTTCCTATTGACATTCAATTGAACAAACGATTCTCGCTTCAGCCCGAAATAGCCTTTGTTCAAAAAGGCGTTCGATTTGAGAATCACTGGGAAACCGACGTGCGAACCACGGACGTGAAAACCAATTACCTGGAAATACCGGTTTTGTTCAAAGCCAACTTCGGCAAGAACAGGCTGAAAGGTCACGTATTTTTGGGTCCAAGCTTCGGATACGCCACCAATCGCTACACGGTGAAGCAAATAGGAGACGCAGATAAAAAGATCAATGGCGTTTCTTTCATCGATGGGCCTGGAGCCAAGAGTAAGCGGTTTGAAATGAACGTTGTGGGTGGAGTTGGAGCTTCTTTTCAATGCGGCCCAGGATCGATTCTGTTAGATGCCCGATACAGCCTTGGCCTCACCGACAACACCAAATTCAAAGGGGAAAAACCCGGTGTTTGGAGCAAAACGACCAATCGAGGAATGACCTTTTCTTTAGGATACTCCGTGCCGCTTTCCTTTATGCCCTGGGCTCATCGATAATATCAATGATTTCTAATCCCCCAAACTTCGATGATGAAACCTCTACGATCGACACCCAAAACAGGAATAGCCTTTTGGGCTATTGCCGAACCCATTTTAGCCGGTAACTGGCCAGATGGAACTCAAAATCCAACCACCAACCGACCAAAAGTTGGAAAACAGAATTACCTAAATCAAAAAGAAAATGACTAAAAAAAATGTTCTCGTAGCTGGTGCTACGGGTTACCTGGGGCAGTTCGTAGTGAAGGAACTCCTCAGTAGAAACTACAACGTAAAGGTTTTAATCCGAAAAAAGAGTCAGCAGGAAATGTTTGACGGAGTACACCAGTTTTTTCTGGGGGATATTACGCAGCCAGAGACTTTACAAGGTATTTGCGATGACGTAGATTGGGTCTTTACCTCCGTTGGAATCACTCGTCAGAAAGACGGATTGACCTACATGGATGTAGATTATCAAGGCAATAAAAACTTGCTGGATGAAGCCGTAAAGGCAGAGGTTAAGTCCTTTTTGTATGTGTCTGCCATTGGTGGAAATCAGCTTCGGCATTTAAAGATTTTTGAAGCCAAGGAACGTTTTGTTGACGATTTGCGCTTATCCGGATTGCCTTACACCGTTATGCGTCCAAATGGTTTCTTTTCAGATATGAAGGATTTTCTGGAAATGACCAAAAAAGGAAAGGCCTACTTCTTTGGACATGGGGAGAATAAGCTCAATCCCATACACGGTAAGGATTTAGCAGTGGTATGTGCCAATCACCTGGCATTGCCCTTGGGTATGGAAATTACGGCCGGCGGACCTGATATTTTAACCCAGAATGAAATCGCTCAGCTTGCTTTCGATGCCTGGAATCAGAAAGGGAAATTCGTCCATTTACCCGATTGGATGCGGCGATTGACCCTGTTTATTCTTCGAAGCTTTACTTCTCCTAAAACTTATGGCCCCTTGAATTCTTTCTCACGTTGGCATCTTTCGACAACATAGCTCCAAAATACGGGGTGCATCGGTTGAAGGATTTCTTTGAAGCCGAGGTTGCGAAGAAGACTAAATAGGTGCTGAATCTCATGCAAAGTAGAATCCCGGACGTTTCCTGTCCGCTTATCGGCAAGATTTGTACAGACATTAATTCTATCTGAAATGAAAAAGCTCGGTTTATTATTCATCGGTATAGCAAGCACATGCTTACTTATGGGACAAAGCAATCAAGACAAGGTACTTCAACGAATCGATCGTCTTCTTGAACGGGAACTCAAGAAGAAAGACGTACATAATGTGTATTTGAGCCTTTATTCGCCCTCCAAAGATTTTGAATGGCACTCCGCCAAGGGAACCTTCAAAGATGGGAGTGAGGTGACCTTGAAGAACCCGTTTTATACGGCAAGCATTGGTAAAACTTTTACGGCAACGGCCATAGGTCTGCTCGTGGATCAGGGAAAGATTCGATTTGAGGATCCGATTTCGAAGTACTTGACCCGTGAAACGACGGATGGCCTACACGTATGGAATGGAGTAGACTATAGTGATTCCATCCAGGTTTCGCATTTGTTGCAGCATACTTCTGGTTTACCCGACTACTTTGATACCCAAACCCTGGATGGTACACCCAGCCTTTTCGAATTGCTGGTCACAGATCCCAATCGGTTCTGGACACCCGAGGAGTTGATTTCCTTTTCCAAGGCTCATTTCAAACCTTCCTTTTCTCCAGGCAGGGGGTACCGGTACACCGACACAGAATATGTGTTGCTCGGTATGATCATCGAAAAGGTGAGTGGCATGGCCTTACACGACTTTTTGGCTACACATATTTTCGATCCACTTACGATGAATCAGACCTACCTCAATCAACGATCTCAGCCGAGCTCATCTGTTCAAACTATGGCTGAAATGTACCTGGGCAGCCAGGAGATCAGCACATTTAAGAGTTTGAGTGCAGACTGGGCAGGGGGAGCTATTGTTTCAACAGGAAAGGATTTGATCACCTTTCAGAAGGCATTGATGAAAGGGGAGTTGGTGTCTGAGCAAACCTTGGCCCTCATGCAGCAATGGACGCCGGAAACCAAGGGCATGACCTATGGCTTTGGCTTGCGTAAGATTGAATTTAAGGAACTGGCCCCGATCTTACCCAGGTGGCATGTGGTTGGTCATTCCGGATTGAATGGTACTTCGATGTATTACTGCCCTGAATTGGATATGTACCTGGTGAGTACCTTGAATCAATTGGAAACGTCAAAAGAAGCCGTAATGCTGATGGTGAAAGTGCTGATGCAGTGTGAGAAGATTTGAAATTTGAATTCTGAATTCTGAATTTTGAATTGACTCATGCCTAATTGAGTGTTTTTAAACTCGCTAATTCTTGTTGGTCGCATTTTGAGGCCCTTTGAATCATAGCCCATTAAGTCCAAAGCCACACTTTCCTATCAGGATGAAATCCCTTTAAATCCGCCGGAAACTTGCACTGTTGAATCGTTGGAGTGGGTTCATCCTATGGCCATCTGATTCAGAATTAAAGCCTCCTATGTAGGGGGTGAATTCATCAAATAACAAAAACATCTGAAACGAAAAACAATTGATTATGAAAAAGTTAATGATTACCCTTTTGCTTGCAAGCAGCTTCACCGCATTTGCCCAAAACGACCTTAAACTGACCAAGGAACTCTCGGTGATGCACAAATACCGGGTGAGCGTGCCCCTGATTATTGTTCCTCAGTTATTTACCAAATCCTGGGATGATAAAACGAATACCCGGCACATTGAATTTCACGTTAAACGCAACCTGGATAACAAGAACATTGTTGGGGTGAAATTTGCCACCTGGAGATTGTTTCAACCCATGGGCATCCAATGGTCTGATGGACTTACCGATAAAATCGATACCGAAACAGAGTTCTACCCAGGTCACGTTCGGGAAACCGGAATTGGGGTGTCCTACCAACGTATGATTTGGAAAGGCTTATTCACCAGTATTGAGGTTTTGCCCCAGTTTAAAATGTACTTAGATGAAAGCGGCACCAAAGTCGGCACGGGATTCAAGCTGTACAACTCCGTGCACCTTGGTTATCATTGGGCCATAGGCAAGAAGAAACGCTTCTTCTTCGAGCCTCAAGTTCATTGCAACTTCTGGGTAATCGATACCGGTACACCAGCCGAGTTTAAAGCCCTGGATGACAAATGGAAGAACTACTTTCTGTTTGAGCCCAATCTTTACTTTGGGGTGAATTTTTAGGGGAGAGATATTTGCCGCAGCCTATTCCGTGTTTTTGGGGAGGCTGCGGTTTTGCGTTAATCTCAAAGGCTGTTGCTCAAATTGCTTTCATTTTTTCTAAAATCTATACTTATTAAGAACCGTGGATTAAACTTCTCGTATTTCTCTTTTTGCTCCTCAGGGGTTTCCTTTGGTGTGGGTAAAGCATCAAAATCTCCTGGAGAAATGAAACCAAGTTGATTTTTATCAGAGGTTAGTTCACTTTCAAATTCTAATGGTTTCCACTTAGCGTCAATCGGAGGATGAATTTTGACAAACTTGATGCCTCTCTTGGCTCCCACTAATTTATCGTGAATTTTGAGGTTTAAGTAACTAAGAAATGAATCCAAATCTGTAGCTTCCGAATGGCATACTAAGTTATTCCAAGGAGCTGCATGATAGGGATGTAAGTCAAAAAACGATGGGATTTTCCATTTAGGTTTCCCTTCTTTATCAAAAGATTTGTTGCAATAGTTTTCTTTCAAAAAGTGAGCACTGATGAAGGAAATGCCGAATTGCTTTATTTCTAAAGGACTAAAACGGGCAAAATCCGGATAACGCAAGAAGTTGATTGAATCCTGGGAGTTGTAGAGCAGGTATAAAGGTATTCCATCTATACCTTTGGCATAATCAATTAAAGAGTCAATCTGTCCTACATGGTCCATTCTTGGATATTTGCTACCGCTGTACATGATTTTGGCCTGCATGGGTAATCTCAATTGGTTACCGTCCTGAAGGGTAATCCAGAATTCAATGTCGTTTCCATTGGCACGTTCGTTCCGTGCTTCGTACATATTGATCGGGGCACCGTATTTCATCTTGTAGATCGCAAAAGAGAAAAGTAGATTTTGGGTTATTGTAGTTTCAAACATTTTGAGCCCTTCATGATCTCGTGCAAACCGAATTCGGTCCCATGTTTGATGGGCAATTAACCTAAACCAATGGCATAGGGTAGGGAAAGATTCAAATTCATTTAATAGTCTGATATAGTCTTTCATATTTATTGTTTAAGGGAGTTATTAAGTAATTGTAAAAATGGTTCACGACCATTCATAGTCGTGAACCATTGAAGTTTTCCTAACCATTGTGACAAGGCTCAGAGCAGTGTTTGCATCCATCTGGATTCAGCAAGGGGTGCTGTCTTTTAGCTTCAGCAATAGCAGCTTGGCAATTTGAAAATTCTCCGATATAGTATCGGTTTTCTGGATTGGGTAACCAAATACAAGTCTCTTTGTGTACTTCATTGTATCCGCGACTATCTTGACGGACATTCATGTAATATCTGTGCATAACAGTATAATTTGAGCTACTATGGCCATGTAAATGCAGAGCCAGGTAGCTGGATTTATAAAAATTATTTTTCTACTTTTTTTCCTTTTCCGTTGGGCTCAAGCTCATGCTCCTGCAACCACTGTAGGGCCTGTCCAACCTCATTCAGCGTAAACTTTTCCCGTTTGGTCGGACTCCAGTTGTGGGATTGGCGGATGATTTTTTCATCTGTGATGGAGTAGGGATCGTCCATGAGCAGATTGTTCCAGGTGGCGTAGACAGTGGCTATTAGTTCGGTTTGTCGTCGATTGAGGGGGACAGTTAACTCCAAAAGATGGTCTATGGTAGGGCGGTGATCCTGAAATTGGATTTCAAATTCCTTGAGCCCTTCTTTAAACTTAACGGTTTTGTAGTAGTGCGTTCGAAATTGCCCCTCTTTTCGATTTTCCATCGGTTCTTCAATGGCTTTGAAATAGCCCAAATCGGAAGCTTTTTGTTCGCACTGAGTTAAGAGCCGAAAGTCTGCCGGACCGTACTCGTCTTGAATGGGTTGCCGACCCAGATCCACGGCGGCGAAGGACTCGATCAAATGCAGTGTTTTTTCCATTTTTACTCGTCCCAGTTTTTTGGCATGGGCTGGATGTCTTTGGTGACGGTAGATGATGTAGGTCATCAGTGGTGGAATCTTTCGGGCCTCTTGCTGATTTCTCATAGGAGTGGGTCGAACCGATCGTTTCACCGAGTTGCTTTCGTTTTCCCAGGGTTTTTGATGCCAGGCTTTCATCACCCGAATGGCTGTTCGGTATTCACCGTGTTTTTTAATTTCCTTTTGTTTTAACACCCGGAAAGTCTCTCCTGGAAAAGAATCTCTTTCTTCCTGAGTTTTACCGGTTAATTGAGAAAGAGTGGGATCCAGAACGTATTTCATTTCCTCCTCATTCAAGCCGTATTTCATACCGAAATAGGCATCCAATTCGCATTGAATTTCGTGCCGGTAGTTTTCATCCCACCGAAAGGGTGGGAAGGGGAATTCTTCTGGTTTCGAGGTAACCCAGTCCGGTCGATCCGTTTCTTCCCGGTAAATGGCAGCTTCATTATCCTTCCAGCGCTTGGTGATTAGTTTTCGCATAGCAGGATCAGCTTCTTCCCATACATCGTCGGCAAAGGCTTTGAGGTCCCAGGCTGTGTAGGTGAGTTCTAATACTCTGGGGACGATGAATTGGAGGTCTTCCGGGCTAAATTGCTCGGGAGGAATTATGGGAAGTTGTTTGAGAATGAAAATGGAGACTGAATTGCTACCAACTTTTTGTCTTGCTACATAATCAAATGGTATGGATGATACCATTCCCAGAAAACACAGTTTTAATAATAAAGGTTGATCTAGAAAGATTAGAGGCATTTTCCCACTTACAGCTGAATACGGGAAAATGGAACAAACAAATGTTCTTTGGTTGGTACTACAACTTACGTCCCTAAACCCCAGAAGCCAATCATGTACAATTCTATTCTTAGATTCAGAGTTTAATATGTTTCCTAATCTCTTTTTAACTGCTGAGGAATGAACAAAGTATCTGGGAATAATAGATATATTGGGACTTGATTGTTCTTGACCCTCAAGAAGTCTGTGCTCAGGTTTTTTGCCTTTGATCAGTTTGTAGGTCGAATGTCTATGGTTGTATAACCAGATATGTTTTGCCTCATATAAAGGCAAGTCCTCTTGGTCAAGTTGAAGGTCTATTTGGTATTGTTCAGAATCGAATTTGAAGTAAGATGAATGATTTGACATGTTGAACATTGCAAATACATGAGACCTCCATTCATTGGTTGATAAGGTGTTTTGCTTAAAAGCTTTAGAATCTGCCGACATATCAAACATTCTATGAGTTATGGCCGTAAAAGGATTCTTTTGGCCCGCTTCTCGAATCAAAATTGGAAGTCGATCATAGATGCCTTGGATGATTTCATGATCAATAATACTTCTGAAAAGAGGGCAAGTGTGGGTATTAGGATTAAAATCAAGTAATTCTTGGCTAGGCGTTTCGATTATCCTTAACTGATCAATAAGCTCCTTAGGTTGAGAAAGGTAAAACCCGAATTTTGGCTTCAATTCCATATTACTCGAAGAACCATTTACTGTGAGAAGGCAAATTTTTAGACTCCAATGAATGTCTGGAAAAAGCCCTGCGTTGTTGATAAAATCGAAAAGGCTAATTAGCCGATTCCCGGAAATTAGAAATCTGAAAAAATGACGATTGGTGTAATCAGTTGCAATTCCGGTTGGAATAAGAGTTCCGGCCCTTCCCAAATTGGATATAAGGTTTATGATTCGCTCAGAAAAAATGGAGTAGGTATTTATGTCTCCGCCGGATGTTAGGTTGTATTGACTGGAATTTCTTAAATAGCGCCCTAATCCTTTTGATCGGTACAGAGTCCATTTAAACTCTTGCAATATTGGGTTCTCTGATGATAACTCCTCAATCATTCTTTTCCGAATAGCCGCATTCCTGGCGTTGGCTATCTCGGGTATCCGACTGGCAAAAAATTCCTTCTCCTGAATCTTGATCCGCTCCCAAGGAGGATTCCCCAACACAACATCAAATCCTCGCTGATCTTGCTCTCGGCCAAACACATCCGGAAACTCCAACGGCCAATGAAAAAAGGCCATTTTCCGAGCTTCAGAGCGCACTCGTTGAAGCAGGGGATGATTGGGATCTATACGATCTTCATTAATCTGCTGTAAACGAGCTTGAGTTACCCATAGGCTTTGATCCAGGGTATAAGGTTGAAAGAAGGCGTAGGTCCAGGCATCGTAGAGCAGGCGTTGCTTTTGGAGTTGAGGCTCGTTTTCCCATTGCTGGTAGCTTCGTTCTTTTTCCCAAACTTCTTGAAGGGATCGGGTAGGAAGCTGATCTAACTGTTGATAGCTATGGGTAAGGAAGCGCGATCCGGATTCCATCGAATTGGGGGCAAAGTCAAGCCGAAGCATTCCTTCTCGCTCTTCCTTGTTTTGTTGTCTTAAACTTTTGGCTACCGTCTTATCATCACCCGTCACTGGCTTAAAAGCCCCATCAGGAATAACAGGAAGCAATACCTCGTCCTCCTGCCCGGATGACTCAGTCAGACGGGCGTTCTCGCTCTCACACTGTAAATGCCCAACAAGGCTGTTCCCACATTTTATCTTGTGATTCAAAAAGGTGAGGGGCCGCCCTGCCTGATGGGCCTCCAGCCAGAGCACCAGCCGGCACAATTCCACTGCATCGGGATTGAGATCCACTCCGTAAATGCAGTGTTCAATTACATCGCGCATGGCCTGACCTTCATACAGAGCCGTAGATTCGCCCTCATCCGCTCGGATCAGGGCCAATTCTACAGCTAATGCCCGGGCTGCTCCTAACAGAAAGTGCCCGGAACCACAAGCAGGATCACATACCTTGATTCCAAGGACGGCCTCTGCCAGTTTAGTTTTCCGAAGTTGGATGGGATGGTTTTCATTTTCAGCGTTTTTTAGCCGCTTTTCGAGCACTGGGCGTAGCGCCGTTTTAAGCAATTGTTTGACCAGGTCGTCGTGGGTATAGTAGGAGCCGGTTGTTTTTCGCGAATCTCCACCCCGATAGGAAAAGGGCATAGAGGGAGCGTCCCAGTTGATTACGGGAATTTGATCGAGTAGGGATTCGTACACCGCTCCGAACTCCTCAACATTGATTCGGGTGTAGTTAATTCGAATTTTCTGCTTCTGGTCTTTTTCAAAACGACTCAGGTGTTCAATGGCCTCCAACAAACAGCGGTTGCTCAACCGGCAATTTTGCAAGCAGGCTAAGGAATCGGGACGAAACAAATCCCCTCCCAAAGGGGCCAAGCCAAGCACTTTACCCAGACCTTCCTGCTCAAAAAAGGAAAAGGTAAATTTCAATTGCTCCCAAAGGTCATAATGACGATCGCTGCTGGCGTAATACCGTTCGGCCATCAATCGAAGTCGGGCTAGGCTATAATGGTCTCGGTACAATTTCCGTTGATCCTCATCACTGTCTTCGAAAAAGAGCAGTTGACGTTCTTCGGTAACGAATAGAAACAGTAAGCGATAGATCAGCTTTCTTAAACTATGCCCGTAGGTATGAGCGGTTAATTCATTTCGATTCAGACTTTCCCGTAAATCGCTGTTTTCCTTTTGGATCAAGAAACCGTTGCCCAGGCATTCAAGGGCATTTTGAACGGCTTTTTTGAGTTCGTTTCTAATACGATGCCCTTCTTCCACCGATTCAAGGTGGTAATGCTCCAGCAGACAGTCGGCGGTGGGTTTGGCCGGAAAACGACTGCTGTGTAACAGGCGAAACAGGGCGGTAAAGGTGACCAGGTCATTATCTTCCAGTATGCGCTGCAGGTCAAATTCCAGGTATTGAATACCGGTTAATCGATGGTGGTTGCGGAGCAGTCGTAATTGATGTCCGTTGCTGATCAACCCATACAGGTGCTCGGTATGGTTTAGGTATTCCTGCATTTGCACATGGGGCGACTGACGGTTACCTCTTTCTCGTCCTGGATTTTGATCCAGGTGGTGCTTAAATCCGGTAATATGCACGGGAAGTCCGCCTAATTTGTTGTCGCGATGGCTGATGGTATAGGATTGTCCGTCAACCATTTCTGAAGAGATGTGACTTAAATCAAACCCCAGTTGACCCAAAAAGGGTATCATCCATTGATTTCGGGTTTCACTTACTCCTGTTTTATGGTCGGGAATAAGTGATTTGGCCCGTTGAAAATTGGTCCAAAGGTTACGTGCTGATGAGAAAGCAGTGGAGATGTGATCGGAGACACGCATTCCATCGGAAATACCAAAGTCCGCTGCTGATTGTCCACCTTTTGTCGAAATGTTCTCCACCAATTGGGAGGAAAACAAGTTTGATTTAATGTCGTAGTGCTGCATGATTAAGGGGTGATTTCGGGTAAAATGATATAGACACCCAGTACATCAGGGGGAAGTACAGGGATCACCGATTGGTATTGGTGGCCGGTCACTGCTTTTCTAAATTGTTCGTGGCCCGTTACCATGTGTTGGGCACGTTCGCGGGCCAGTTTGTCCAGGGTATTCTTCAATTGTTGGTAATCCCGGAGCGCGATATTAAGTTGTTGTTTCCGAATGTTATCCGGCACATTTTGAGAGGGTTGAATGTTTTGTAGTAGTTCAAGTGCCTTCAGTTGCTGATCGGGGTCAAATTGATGGGGAAGGCCTTCGTAGCCCCACAGTTTCATTTCTTCAGCCACCAGTTCGTTTTTGCCCTTTTTGTTGGCAATTACGTTTCGGATGCGTAGCAAAAACAAGGTGGTGCGTTGTTCTACTTGTTTGCTTCTAAACACGGAAGCTCGTGCAACCAAGGGGTTTTCAGAATCATTTAAGGCGCCATCCAGCAGTTTGAGGCACAGTTGCTCTACAAAGGGATGGTTTCGGCCGATATAGGTGTATGAATTTGGAGTGGGTGAGGCAAACGAAAGCCGACAATTGGATGGATGGGGAAGGCTTTCCTTTAAGTCAACCGGAAGGTTTTGCGAGTTAAGCTCAAATCCTTTCTCCAATGGTTTTAGCGAACAGCCAAACAAGGGCATGGCTGCTTTAACCAATTGTTCCACGGTACCAGCATCACCCAAGGCCTCTTTGCTTTCCCATAAGTAGGGAGCCAGTTCGTTGGGTTTGATACTGTTTTGAGCGAATATGGAGGTGATCTGTTTTTCTTGTTCCTCCATCCGCTCGAAGGATTCACTGACCTGGTGTTTAATCTTTTGAACCTCATCATCCTGACCAAAGTTCAATTGAGTTTGTACACTTTCATCAGCGTTCTTTTGAGGTTTCAACAGAACTGCTGTTAACACAGCATCCATGATGCTTTTACTATCATCTGGAAAAGGGACAGAAATGCCAATGGCTTGACGGATTTTACGTGCCTTTCGTAGGAGCACCTCAAGTACGGTTCCATCCATAGGATTGTCTTGGCCATAAAGGAGGAGGGCTTTTACTTCATCTTTGGATTGCCCAAACCGATCCACCCGGCCTTCCCGTTGCTCCAGTCGGTTGGGGTTCCAGGGAAGGTCGTAGTGAATCACGGCTGAGAAATGTTCTTGTAAATTGATTCCCTCACTCATGCAGTCGGTAGCTACGATAACCTTGCGGGTATCAGGGTTTTGGCTGAGTTGGTGGACTCTTTCCTTACGTTCTTCGTCGCTGAGTTCGGAGGTGATGATGGCCACTTCTACCTTTTTACCACCGATTCTTTTCCATTCCTTTTGAAGTAATTCCCCCAGGTAGTTGGCTGTCTGAATGTAGCGGCAGAAAACGATGGTATTATCGGTTCTTAGCCATTTCTTTAAAACATCCCTTGCGGCAGTCGCTTTTTGATCGTGTTCCCATCCTTTCAATAGGGATACGGCCTTACCCAATTGCAGTACCGCTTTTTGTTCACTGGAGGTAAACCCGGTTCGCTGTGTCCATTCTGCGGGTGCTTGATCTTCGCTGTGGTCGAAGTCGCCATCGAGAATGGAGTGATCGGATAAAGCACTGATGTCTTCGTCGCCCAGGTTTTCTAATTGTTCTTGAGACAGACTTTTAAGCAATCGATTTTGAAGCATCGTTTCACCTGTCGCTGGACTGGACATAACACCACGTATCAGCCCGATAGCCAGGAAATAGCGCATTCTTTTTTGCCCTTCGGTGGTGTTTTTTTGCGGTTTGGTGAGCATTCTGGCCAATTGAAGAACCTGCCGGAAAACCGCTCGATAGGCAGGTGATAGGATATAGGCCTGTTCGAGCGGAAGTCGAGTGGGAAAGGGGGTTTTCTCATCCATCCATTTTTCCACGTTTTTTCGCCTCCGCTGTACAAAGTGCTGTGCTATTTCTTTCTTAAAGGAAGGCTTGGCTTGGGTAATGTCTACGGGCTCAAAACTGGGATCAAGTAAGCCGAGCAAACTTTGAAATTCCTCTTGTTTCCCGCTATGTGGGGTCGCGGTAAGCAAGAGCAAGTGCTGTTTTTCCTTTTGGCTAATAGCTTTTAGGAGGCGATGCCGTTGCTGCTGATTCGAAGTAGCCCCCGAAGGTTGCGCGCAGGTATGCGCCTCATCCACAACCACCATTTCAGGAACATGATTGAGAAATACTTCCCGCTTTCGTTCGCCTTTGATGTAGTCGATAGAAATGACTTGAAAAGGATAGTGTTCAAAAAGAGATTCGTTGGGACCTAATTCCCGTTCCAGTTTCTTCACCGTTCCCGAGCGAATTAGAGTAGCATCAATTCCAAACTTATCCTTGAGCTCCTGGTGCCATTGGTCACACAAATGGGGTAGACAGATAATGGCAAATCGTTGAATTTCACCGCGATCCAGCTTTTCACGAACGATCATCAAGGCTTCGATGGTTTTACCAATTCCCACATCGTCGGCAATCAGAAGGCGGATCGTCTGTTGGCGAAGCGCCATAATCAGCGGTACGAGCTGGTAGGAGCGAGGTTCAAAGGAGAGTCTACCCATGGAACGAAAGGGTCCAGCTCCGCTTCGAAAAGAGAGACGGGCGGCATCACAGAGGAGTCGGGCAGACGCAAAGCTTCCGATGGAATGCTCTTGGGGTAAAGAAAGGCTGGCCCGTTTTACCAGGCTCCATTCATCGAATAGGTTTTTATAGATTCCCTTGATCTCCTTTTCTGAGCCTCCAAGAGGTTTTAGTAGTAATACATCATCATTTTGGGAGGGTTGAACAACCCATTCTCGCTCATAAAAACTCACGAGCGTCCCAGGTTTAAATTGCGTGTCCATGTTTAGTTTGTTTGAAGGGGGAAACAATGAAGGTGCTTGCGAATGAAGTCCTGTGGTGAATCATTCGGCTTCAGGGTAAGGGCTTCAATTCCTAAATTTTCAGGGGATTGAAGACTTTGATCGAGAGGGTCGTCCTCCCATTTCAAGCTGACTGGATTATGAAGTTGGATGCCCACTTGATTGGAGAAGTAACAGGCAAAAGATTGACTGCAATTACCCGGTCGAAAATGCAAGTGTTGAGGCAGCTTTCGTCGCTGGGTATGCAATTCATCGACCAAGTTCTCAAGATCGGGGTCCATTTCTACCAATTGCTTTTTCAGCTTGAGGTAATGAGACTCGTAAGGAGAGTGCCCGTTCTCCGTTAAGCTTTGGTAGTTGGCTTTTTGAAACAGTTCCAATATGTTTTTGATGCTAAAGCGATCTATCTGGGAATGATGTCTTTGGTTGTAATAACTTAAAAGATCATCGTAGGAAGCTTGGTGTTTGTTTCCTTCAGGATGAACGTCTTTCCCTTCTCTAAAATGGCAGATGCCATAAGCCTCTTCAGTAATCGTTTTGAAAGTTTCGGGTGAGGCCAGAAGTTGGGAGAGAATACCCAAACTGCCTTCGGTAGCTTCATAAAAGAGAATGTTGGGCATTTCAGCGTCACCCATAAGGGTACACGCCAATTCCCTGGATTCCACCTGAAAATGACGCTCCAAGGCCAATTTAAGCGCATACATTAGCGTGATTACGCCGTTACGATCCAGGTTGAGTTGGCGAACCGGTTCCAGGTAGAGGCAGTCTGCTGTGATTTGGGTATAGAGTTTAACCTCTTTAATCAATTCCAGTACCTTGGGATCTTCATCTTTCAATTGATTCACCGATTTCCAATGGCCGCTCTTGGTCTGTAGTAAAAAGCCATTTCCTCCTTTGTTCTTTCTCCAACCACAATTCACCTGAATCAATTCAGCAGCCGGTAGTAGGTGAACGGTAATCAAGTGATCAGTTCCGTCGTGTATGTTCAGTTTTTGGCTGTATTCTTGAGACTTGTGGTAAGAGAAATAGGTCTCTATTTGATATCCCTTGCGCATCCGTTCGTTTTCCTGGCAGGAAATTCTTTGCTGTTGCCTGGCCGTCATGTCCTGCATGTTAAGGAGGTTGCCGTATTCTTCAAAATCGGTGGATAGCAGCGTTTTACCTGAGAATTGAGAGACGTCCTTTTTTAGATCCCTATCCGGATGAAAGTAGCCCAGGTTTTTGTTGATCAAAGCCGTTTCGATCAGTTTGTTCTCCTTTTTGGAGGGGACATGAATTTGGCGGATTTTCCATTTCTGACCCTTTTGGTAAACAAAATTTTCAGGCCCAAATTCCCTAAGAGCAAGTAATCGGGGACGTTGAATGTATTCTCCTTCCGATTCACCTCCGTAAAGGAATACACGGTAGGGCAATCTCGTAAAATCGTAGCCTGGCAAAAAGCCTTCGGCAGCGAGATAGCGATATGGGTAAAACTCTGAATAGTCCTGATGTCCACCTCCTTTATTAATGAGCAGGTCCATTTTACGCTGATCGCGGTGTACTTCATAATCAGCGTCTTTCCATTCCTGGTGGCTTTTGGTCAGCCGCGTTTGTTGCATTCGCGTAGATGCCAATTCTTTGGAATGCCTGGCTTCTTCGTATAATTCTCTCCAGCGGTTAAAAGCCTGGTTGAAACTCGTTGGTGTGTTTTTAAGTTGATCCCATATCCAGGATGGGGTGTACCAGGAGGTTTGCTCGAGTTGGTGTTCTATTCCTGAAAAAACGCGTTTAAAGTAAACTTCCAACTCCCGAATGGTTTGATCATCCAGTTTTAAACCCTCTTGAATGTTTTCGTACAAAGGCAAGCTGTGGTCATTTAAGTCCATTACCTCAGCCAGCGAACTTCTGAGTTCCTTGAGGTTGCATCGGGCCAGGTACACCGATTGAATGTGGGATTTGAGCAATTCAGGGTTGATCAAATCCAGCTTTTGGGGAATAACGGTACCTGAAACCATATCCTCTCGATGTTCGAAGTAGTGCCGGTCATGGGCAGAGTTGTTGCTGCAATAGGTGAGAATGAGGGCGCCTTGGCCATTTCTTCCAGCTCGTCCACTCCGCTGGGCGTAGTTGGATGGGTTTGGTGGAACGTTGCGCATGTGTACCACACAGAGGTCATGAATGTCTATCCCTAATTCCATGGTGGGTGAACAAAACAGTGCTTTGACTGAGGCTTCTCTAAATTGGTCTTCAACATCTTTGCGTTCGTCTGCTTTGATTTGTCCCGAATGCTCCCGAGAAACTTTCTGCTTGTATCCCTTTGGATTGCGCTGATATTCTGCTTGATAGTAGGTGTTTGGCTCTGTATTTTGACGTCGTTTGCTTCGAATTCTAATTTCGTCCGGAACCACTGTTTTTCCATCTCCTTTAAACCACTGGATATTCTCAACGCTCAAACGATATAAGGGCACATCACTAAAACGGAAGACTCTGAGGTAGCCGGCCTTTTCAAGGGATTCAAGAATCGATTCTATTTCCTGATCCAGTTCCTCTTTTACGAGGGGTTTTCCGATGAAATCAACTAATTTTTCCTTCACATAAGAACCGAATAGACTTCTATACCCAACACTTTTTGTATAAGCTTTCTTGGTTTTTGCAGGTTTGATTCTTAGATAGCTGGGATCATTTATTTTAACTTTTGGATTATATAGTGAGTCTTTTCGTAAACGGGCCTTAAAGTCTTTTTCATTTCTCCGAATTTGTTCAGCACTTAACGTGTAGTATTCAATCGCACCAGAGTGTCGGAAGTAGTTTAATACCTGAGTTAGAAAATTCAGACGCTGCACTTCATTCATTTGGCTTAATAACCGTGAGGTAGACCAGCGTTCTTCTTCTTTACACACTTCATCCAGACAGTTGTAGTGAATTCGGAGAAGGGCACATTGTTCCAGTCCTGGCATCCAGTAGGATTGCGACCAGCACAAGTCCTCAAATAGTTGATACTCCAGCCAGGTTTCAAAGCATTCCTCATTCTTCTGGATGTACTTGTGGTGTTTGTTAGGGTCCTTGGCAAAATCTTCCTCCTTCAATTCCATAGTTTCAAATACACGAGAAGCGATGGTGGCGTGGTCCAGGTATCCATCTTCTTGTTCGGCTGCTATTAAAGCTTGATTGAGGCAAGACCGAATGAAGATTTGCTGCATGTAATCGTTAAAATGCCCCGATTGTAAAGCTGCGTCCTGACGGTTATCGGTAAAACTCAATACCTTTTGAATGGATCGTGAATTAGCTTCATTTTCAAGCTGTTCCAACACGCTTAAGGAGAGGAGTGTGGTTGCTTGCGTTCGATGAACACCTCCCAATTGAGTAAGCTTGTTGTAATCGCGCAGGGTAGATGGGTATAGAATACCTGAAACCGGATCGATTTTTAGTGGTGCCGCCAGAAACCAGGCTTGTAGGGGGAACTTTCCATTTTTTGCCTGGTTCCGGATGAATTAAGATGAATCTTTTGTGGCAGGTAAATCGCTTTTTCTTTTTTGATGGATGTACCTGATTTTTTGGTTTCCATCCAACTATCCGGAAGTAGTTCTTTTTCTCTTTCTGCACTCCAAAGGGGATCCTGTGGATTCTCTTCCAGGATCAAATAGCCGTTTTTTCCAGGAAAGTCTTCACTCGGGTCAGACTCACCATCCCAGGGAATAACTCCTTTGTCACCAAGGGTTACCGGTAAATAAGGAGTTCCTGATTGACGATTAAACCAGACGGTAAACAGAGGTAATCGTTTCCCGTCTTTGTACTCAAAGGGTTTGTCGTCCTGAACTATGCTTCGTTTGCCCCGGGATTCGAGTGTTACCTTGATTTGTCCGGTCTGCTGAATAAATTGGTGAATCCGAAAGGGTAGGAAATGCCTGTGCTCAGGCAAACTTTCATTAATACGTTGAAGAACCTGGAGGTAAACATCGAGTTGCTCTTCACAAAAATCCTTGGCATGTCCAGAGTCCTGGCTAAGCAAATCAGCGATTTGCTTCACCGTTTGGGGTTTACCACGTAACCACTGATGGGTTTCTCCAAAATATTGTAAGGCTATTCGCTGCTCCATCCAGCAGCTCAGCGGGTGATCCAAAAGAGCTTTTTCATCTTTGATAGTAGATAAATCTTCGCTGACAGATCGATGCAATTCCTCCTGCTCTGGTAGAGGTCGTCGTATTCTTTTTTGTAAGGTTTCACCGATAATTTGTTCTGGAGTATAGACTTCATCAAACAATTGTTGACCCAGTTTGGCTACTTCCTTTTTCTGATCCTGAGGTTTGCCTGAGGAAAGGGTAGCAGACGTACCAATGCAAACCACCTTTTGTTTAGAGTGAGCTTTTATGCGCCGAATGAGCAAGGCGACATCAGCCCCTTGTCGTCCTCGATAAGTGTGCAGTTCATCAAATACCAGAAACCTCAGTTGATCGGTAATAGCTTGGCTCAAACCGGATTCTTTGGCTCGTGTAAGCAACAGTTCCAGCATCATGTAATTGGTTAAAAGGACATGGGGAGGATTTCTGATCACTTCCTTCTTTTCCTGATCGTCTTCTTGTCCCGTATATTTTTTAATGTTGATGGGAAAGGAATGCTTACCGTACTGATCTTCATATTCTCTTTTTAAATCCTCTGTTGAGTCGAACTGGCTGTTGATCAAGGCATTCATAGGATATACGATAATGGCTTGAACACCCTTTCTCTCTGTTTCCGGTCTTTGCAGCACTGAATTAAAAATGGTACCTAAGTACGTCAAAGACTTACCCGATCCGGTCCCAGAAGTCACGATAAACCCTTTGTTCTGTGCACCTAACTGAATAGCTTCGGATTGGTGTTTGCGGAGAATATACTTGGCGAATATTTTGTCCATTTCCGGGTGAAGCAAGTCCTGATCAACAAGTTCTGCGATTGATTCGCCATTCTTAAATCCGGGATTACATTGGAGTAAAGGGTCTGGCCAAAGTTTTTGACTGTCAATGATATGCTGTGCCTTGGCCCGCAATTCGTCATCGCGGATGTCCATTAGGCTTTCTACGTAGCTCTGGTATTTATCAATAATGGCCTTGCGAAGTTTAAGTACGTTGATCATGAGGTAAGATTTAAGCTTGTTTGCAATAAGTTTTGATGGAGGGGCCAAAGAGCTTGACCAGTAGTTTTAGGCTTTCATCGTATTCGCCCTTTCTGTCGAGAAGGATGGCTTTCTTTAGTGGGGGTAGGGATTCCTTAAACCATCGGCCCAGTTCGTCTATCTTGGATATATTCCATTTCATAACCACATTGTTGGATTTATCCAAGGGGTCCATTACATGCCAGTGCTGGTTAGGGGATAGGTCATAATTTTTGACATGCTTTGTGAATAAAACAGGTTTACGGTGTTCAATTTCGGCCTGAATGAATTCGAACCATTTGTACAAGGTTTCAGGATAAGTCTGAGCTACCTTTACCCGGTCAAAGGCCTTGGCGCAGAGTAGGTCGAGTAGAAAACTGGGAACTTTCGTATCGTTTTTTCCATTGCCAAATAGGCCTTTCTCACTTTGCCGTTGATAACGCCACCATTTTACCAAACGAAGGCAGTTGTTAAAGTGAACAGCTTCATTCATTCCTTGGCTACATGCGGTTCGTGCTTGGATGAAGCGGGTATGCTCCTTTACCGACGATCGCCTGGATTGGTGGTCCGTGCGGTTCAGTTGAAACACGCCGGGTTTTTCCGTTGTGATCAAGGGAACGACGTCAAACGAGAGGCGATCCGCCTTAAAACTGATTGTGGCAGAGCTTTTTGTATGACCTACAGCGCTATCAGGATAGTGGTCGCGTAGGTATTCTTCCAGTACCAGAATGATCGAAGTAAGGGATTTTCCTTTAAGGTCTTCGTTCTTCAAAATAAAGACCAGGTCAATATCCAATCCTTCCACTTCGTTTGGGCCTTCCAGATGTCTTCGGAGTCCGGTTTTTTTGGCAAATGATCCCGCCAATGTAGATCCTGAAAGCGTATAACTATCAGAGGCTAACCGCTTCTCGATATACCCGATAATTTCCTTCGCTCTATGTTCGTACTTTCTTCGCCGTTTGGGATCCGGGGAGATAAATTGCACGAAGCAGTTGAATCGATTTTGGATGGGGGAGTTTTTGGGAGTTTTCATGTGCTTAAGGATTGATGTTGAGCTTATTGAAGCTTACTTTCTACCAGAGATTGTATGACCTCTTTGATCTGATTGGCCTCTTGATTCTGAAATCCATCTATCAGGTTCTGCAGAGGAAAGAACCCTTCTTCATGAGCAAAAGATCGAGCGATTCCGTTATGTAAAATGGATAGCCCGATGTCTTTCTGTTGCGCGGTGAAATCGTAGACAACCTTATTTCGGGTATCGGTTTTGGCATTCATCCGCAATTCCAGAATGGGCTTTTGAGCAAGCAAGTCGAGAAACTGGTTTAGGTTTATAGAACGGTCTGCCTGGACTCGTTCACGTAAATAGTACCAAATCAGGTATCGGTTTACACGGTGGACCTCCATTTTTTGAATCCGGCCATTGGCTCGGTCAAAAGCCCAAAGGGTTGAGAGTAAAACATCAATCGAACGAATTAGCTGCTCGGCAGGTGAATCAACCAGGATGCGGTCAAAGAATATCCAGTGAATTAACGCGTATACATCAGATTGATAAACAGCTTCTTCCAGTACTTTGGGATACAGATTCCAATAGCGTAATTTCTCGGATTGAATTTTATGAAAATGACGTAATGCAGATTCACCTAGACTAAAGAGTCTGATGGCCAATCTACGGTTGTCTTCCTGAGGCAATTCTTCCCTAAGGGCCTTCATAAAAGCGTCCGTAAAGAAGTAGTAGTTTTCTTCTGACTTTGAAGAGTGATTTTGGTCCAAATAACTAAAATCCAGATTCAACTCCTGAATGGGTTTTAGCGAGTTCCAATACGCGGCTTGAAAGGATTGGAAATTGGATTTGTTATCGGGAGCTATATCCTTGAACCAGTGTTTGGCCTGTTGACCATGCTTTTCTACAATCTCATTTTTATACGATTCTACATCCTCCCGCAGGGCTAATCTCAGAGATTTAAAATGCTCCTTTTCCTTTGGAGCTATTTCCAGCAGCTTAGCATTAAGCTCTTGATTGACCGTAAAGGCCAATTGATAGTGAGGAGATTTGTCTCGAGCGAATTCATAAACATGCACAAAGGGATGTGCTGTTGGGCTTATTTCCTGCCCCAATTTAAAGGACATGCCCACTGGAATGGCGGCAAATAGATGAATGTCTTTTACCCTGGGCAGGTTTGAGACTATTTTGTCCAATAGGTCCCTAAAGGCCCCGGCATACTTCGACAAATGCTCTGACGAAACAAACACATCACCGCCTCGATTGGGAGGGGCAATTTCGAGATCTTTGTTAGATTGACTCACTGCAGCCTCAATGTCTTCCAGGTGAATCTCGAATCGGGTCCCAAAGCGAATGGTTACGGGCCCTTCAGCCTTGTTTCGTTCTTCTGGAACTTCCTTGAGGATAGGTTCGTCGAGTTGACCCTCTGACCATCGCCAATCTTTGGCATCATGATGTTTTTGGAAAACTTCTACGGGACGGTAGGATTGCACCCGAGTTCCTAAATGAATGGCCAAAGGGATTGGGGCTAATCCGAAGTAACAAATCTGATAGTTGGGATAATCCTCCAACACGGGGAGCACTCTTTCATCAAACAGTTTGTTTTGTTGAACCAATAAAGTTGGCCAATGAATGTCCTTAGCCTCACCAAGTTCCAATTTGATCGGTTCAATTTTAACCGGTTGCCACGGCAAGGCTTTCCAGGTATCGGGTAAAGCTTCTTTGATTTCTTGATCTGTTATTTCGCCAATCACGGAGTGTTTTAGGATTATTAGTCCAGGGGGAGAGTGGTGTTCATTTTAATTGATTTACACGTTTTTGCATTGATTTTTAATGGAATCTCCAAAAAGGAAGGTCAGGTATAACAGGCTTTCAGAGTCATTCTTGAGGGAATCGCTTGCGATGGCATTAGAAATTTGATTGGCTGAATCATTAAGCCAGTATGTTAACTCGTCAATTTCACATATGCACCAGTCCTCGGCAATGTTGTTTGAACGATCCATGGGATCTATAACTTCCCAGTTCCAGGTATCCGAAGGTTGATGATTACCAAATACAACGGGAAGGCCATCGCGGACTACCTCAGTTAGATAATCAAACCACTCGAAAAGAGTCTCGGCATAAGTTGCTTTAACTCCTAATTTGTCATAAGCTTTGGCACAAAGTAGATCCAGCAAAAAACTAGGTACCTTTTTATCTCCTTCATGGTTTCCAAAGACATCCGATTCACTCTGCATATGATACCGCCACCACTTCACCAGCCGCAGGCAGTCATTAAAACGTACCACGCCTTCGACTTCATTGCTCGACCGGTTGCGCTTTCTGATGAATTCTACCTGTTTTTGGGCCGATGATTGTCTATCTGTTCCCTCGGTTCGGATTAGTTTTTGAATATTCTCTCGATTCGTTTTGATTAGCGGAACAGCATCAAAATTTTGTTTGGAACCGGTAAAATGAATGGTGGCGGAGCTCTTGGTGTTACTTATTTCTGAGTCTGGGTAGCATTTTTTGAGGTAGCCTTTAAATCGATGAATCATGCAGTCTAAAGCGTTCCCATCTTTGTCCTTATCTTCTAATAAAAATACAATATCAATGTCCTGACCTTCTACTTCATCCTTGCCGAGTAAGTACCGACGCAACCCGGTTTTCTTGGCAAATGATCCTGAATAGGCAGAGGAAGCGATGGTATAACCGTCCTCCTTGGCATGTTTTTCAATGCAGGCTCGGATTTCAGCCGATTGTTGTTTGATTTTGTCCCGTTTTTCTTTTTCTGGGGCAATGAAATCCACAAAGCATTTCATGCGTTTGTGGATGGTGGAATGGGTGGATACTTTCATGTGGTTAAATTTTTTCGTGATTATGTAGTTCTAAGTAAAAATTGCCCAATGCACTGAGTTGGTAGGGGCGTTTTAATAAGGCTGATAAGTAGATGGAATTGTTATTTGGACATTCAATCAATCCAGCCCGTTGGTATTGAATAAGCTGTTCAAATCGCTGAATTTTATCGGTCTTTTTGAGATCTATACATACTTCATGAGGATATAGTTGTACGGGATCCTTTCGTTCCAGATGAAAACGCTTGTTCTTCAATTCTCTAATACTTTGATGATCCAGAATGGCATGTCCCAAGCGAAGGGTATTTAAGTTGGTAGAATTGGATTTGAATAAAGGGCGCTGCTGACCGGCTGTAAAATAACTATCCGCCAAAGCGTATAATGAGGCAGGCGTAATTTGTCCAAAGAGGTCTGCTGCCGCTCCTTGCAAACCATAAAGTAGCGCTTTAGTGAATAGCCCATGGATTCGATCCTCTCCAGCAACATCAGGCCCAGTGGTAGCAGCTAGTAGGGTAACGTTTTCGCGAATACATGAAACAGGAAATGACCCATTCATTGGGTTGGAGTTTTTCTCGGTATCTCCTATAAATCCGGCATGACAACAGTCCAGAATTACCGTTATAGAAGGAATTGAGGATTTATTTATTCGATTCATCAATTGAACCAGGCTAATACCCGGATCTTCCAATGAACTGTCTCTGCAAACCAGATAGACGTCATTTTCAGTTCTGTATCCATGACCTGAAAAGAAAAAGAGTACATGATTGCAACCCCGAACATCAGAGAAAAGATTATCCAAGGCATATTCAACCTTTTCCTTCCTTGAATTTTTCTTAAGGACAACATCGTCAAAGTTTACATCTCCATTTGCATGCCGCTTAAGCAGGTGTGCTACTTCTGTAGCATCATTAACACAGCAACTAAGCGAAGAGGTAAACTCGTACTTATTTATCCCTACGCTAAGCGTTTTTTGAGTGAAATTTTTGTGCATTTATCAGCCGTTTTTGAGTGATTAAAACTCAAATCTACAACTGTAACTATCAGTAAAGCAGCGGTGTGTGTTGATTTCAAGGTATTTTGGGATGGTTGAGAATTGATTCATCCATGAATACCATTATCAGCTTAAATGGAGATGAATTCGAAGGAAAAGAGGTTGGTTAGGTAAACTTAAGCGGAGATGAGAATAAGAGTGGGTTAATCTTGATTATAGTAACCATTGATTACACCAAATCGAACCAAATCTTGAACGTTTTTGGAACCCGTTTTTTTCATCAATTTGTTTCTATGTGTTTCAATCGTAGCGGGTGAGAGGTTTAACTCGTCTGCAATAAGTTTTGTAGGTAACCCTTTAGTAATGAGATAAAGTACCTCTTCTTCACGAGAAGAAAGTTTGATTTCTTTAATTCTATCCTCATCGTCAGGAAACTCGGTATCGAACCAGGTATCCCTTACCTCCCTTGAAAAATAGCGCTTTCCGGCTGCCAGTGTCTTGATGGCTTCAACAACTTTCCTTCCACTTTGATTTTTAAGCAAATACCCTTTAGCGCCGTTTTGGATCATCATCATTATTCGCTCTCGATCAACATACATGGATAGAATTAAGACTTGAATATCTGGATGCTTTTCAGTTAACTCTTTGAGTGTAGACGCAGCTTCTCGCATGCCGGGCATACCTATATCGAGTACCATGACATCAACGTTTTGTGTTTTGGCTATTTCGAGTGCCTCCTCACCGTTAAGTGCTAATCCTGTGATTCGAATTTCTTCTTCAGAATCCTTTAGAATTCGAACGAGTCCATCCAAAACCATTTGATGGTCGTCTGCAAGTGCTACGTGTATCATGATTTGTCAGTTGATAGGGGAATGATGATGCTAATTTGAGTGCCATTGCCAGGATGGGATAGCAGGTTGATTTGCCCCCAAGTTGTTCCACGCGGTTTTGGGCATTTTTTAAACCCCATCCCTGCGAGTTATTAGAATGTTTAAACCCTATTCCGTCGTCTTTTATCTCAAGCAAAATTTGATTGTTTTCAAACTTTAAATGGATTTGGAGTGAAGCCGCCTGTGCATGACGGAAAACATTTTCTACGAATAATCGAGTTAGTGCAACCACATTTTGCTTTATCGCCTCATCAATTTGAGTGGGTATGTTACTGGATGAAAATGAAACATCCACGATATCCAGATCATTGATGATACGTATGTAATTTTTTAATTCTGTTTCGAGTTCGCGGTCTTCAAGCTGTTGGTCCAGTAGATCATGAGCGATTAATCGTAGATCCTTACAAGATTCATCCAGTAATTGTTCAGCTTCGACAAATCGTTTATCCAATTCCCTGGGATCGTTGTTGAGTTTACGCATGCCCTCCAAGGAGAACTGAACAACGGCCAGTTTACTTCCTAATTTATCATGTAGGTCTCTTCCGATACGAGTTCCTGTGTCTTTGCTTGCTTTGAGATAAGACTCCAGTAATTTAACATCAACTTGATTCCTTAGTTTAAGAAACTGTTGCTCGCTCTTTTTTTTCTCTCGTTCCGATTTCTGAATTCGCCATTGCATAATTATGTAACCAATGAATAATATGGATAGGAGCAGAGTAATTGACAGCAGTAGGGAGTTCTTAAGTTCTGCAGTCTCTTTTTCGGCGATCGTTGTTTTCTTTTCTTGAAGATGTAATTTATGTTCACGTTCATAGATTTCGTTCCTAATCAGTGATTGCTGAGATTGGTCAATGACTAGTTCAAGGCTATCTCTAATTTTCTCATACTCAAGCTGGACTCTTAGAGCCTTTTCAAAATTCCCGTGCTCACTCAGTACCTGGGATTTTAGCGCCAGGAATTCGGGAAGAAAAGCGATATACTCTTTTTGACGTACTATTTTATCCAATTCTTCGACCAAGTTTGAAGCTCTTGTTACCTCGTCGAATTGTAAATACAATCGAATTAAATTGAAGCCAGTGCGTAATTGAGTTCTGTGGTTACCTGTGTTTATGGCCAAAAGATGACCGTTCTCCAAAAATGGTTCTGCTTCAGAGAGATTCCCCAATTTTAGGTAGGCTAACCCTAAGTTATTATAAATGACAGCTCGATTATCTAATAATCCCAATGAGTCGGATAAAAAAATGGCTTCGGTCAGTAGTGGTATGGCTTGTTCATTTTCATCTAAGTTCAAATAGACTCCGGCTTGATTAATTAGCACGTCAATCTGCCCTTGAAGATTTCCTTCAGCTTGGTAAATTTCTAAGGCCATCAAATAATACTCTTCGGCCCATTGAAACCGATTTATTACCAGATAGAGATTAGCTAGTGTATGATATCGTTGTGCTAAAACCGTTCTATCCTTATGTTCTTTGGCTATTCCTAAAGCAGATATAATTTTATCCTCAGCATCCTGATACTTGCCTTGATCCATAAGGGTCATAGCCAGATCATTTTCGATAATACCATACATTCGACTATATCGGTTATTCTCAGAAGTGAGCAATAATCCCTTGTAATAATAGTATTCAGATGAGTCGTATAGTCCCCATTGGCGGTACATAGAACCTAAATGCTTGTAAGCGCTTGCCATATCGTTGGTATCACCAATTTTTTGGCGAATGTTCAAGCTCTGAGTATAATACTCTCTTGCTAAAGGAAAGTCTTCTTGTAATCGGTAATAATTTCCGATGTCCGACAGGCTGTATGCTTGCAGCTGAAGCCAATTCCAACGATTGGATAATTCGAGGGTTAGTCGCGCATATCGTAGGGAGGAATCAGGGTCAATGTCCTGGTAATGAAAGGCTAGGTCAGAGTATTCTATAGCTTTTAGACTATCCCCTTGACGATTTGCATTAGCTATACCGATAGTGAATAGAAATAGGCATATTCCAATAAGTTTCATTAGTTTAAGGTCTTTCAAGGAAGTAAAGGTAGTGTGGATTGAAGAAAAACAAAATCGACCCATCCTGATTGGTCATGAAGTGATGGGTCGATCATTGATTAGGCAGGTGAAAATGCTCCCGGTCGGGTTTTTTGTGTAGCATGTTTTACATCTACACTACCTGATCCCACAGAATTATCGGTTTCGTCGAGTAAATCAATATTGATTACTCCGTCCTCTTCATCAATTTCCAGTACCCCTAAATCAACAATAAAATCCTCGGGTGCCGATGGATTTTGGGTCATATCAACTTCTAAGTCAAGAATATCATTAGTGAAAGGGCCACTTGAATGGCTTCTTTTCGCTTGATATTCATGTTCATGAGGACTACTCAACTCGATTTCCAACCAATAGTCGTTGGCCAAATTTTGATTCTCGCATAAAACAATGCTCGCAATGATGTTACTCATAATAGTAATTTTAAAAGTGAACACCAAAGTTCCGATCTCAATAGCCAATCGTCAATCCCAAAATACCTTGAATTTTTTGACATTTTAGTCAATGAATTCTTGAATCTAAAGACTCTGTTCTCGCAGTAGATTGACTTTTGGAAACCACAGAATAATTCGCATTATCAAAGAAATAATTGTTCAGATAGTATCAACGGAGGATCGCGGTAATTTGAATTATTTAAGCCAGGAATTTGGAAATGGTAGTAATCAAATAACCAGATGGAATTGCTAATTCAGAGGTTGAAAAGATTACTTCTCACCGAACCAAAACACCCACCACTTGAGGTATAGTCGATCCGGATGCTCCCTCCACCCGAATCCAATACTTCCCTTTAGGAACGGATCGAAGATCCAAATCCAACACTTGCTCACGAGCGTCAACCATTACTTCCTGTTGATGCACAATGGCGCCAATCATATTGTATATGGCCAGTGTATAAGATCCGGATGGCATATTGGCCATTTTCAGGTGTACTAAACCGGATGTTGGGTTAGGGTAGAGCTGAAGTGTTTTGTTGGAATGATTATGAGCTTCTCCGGTGCTATTGATGATGATGGTCAGGGCCAAGGTCACTACTGAATCACACCCGTGAATATCGGTTAGGGTGTCCATAGCTGTGTAATTGCTGCTTGAATAGGTTACGCCGTTCCAGGTATAGGTGTTAAAGGCCGTAATGGAATCGGTGGTTTGTTGGCTGTGGTGAAGGGTGAGCGCCAATTGAACCACAGAATCACAACCCTGATGACTTGATAGGGTATGACTGGCAGTGTAGTTACTGGAGGTATAGGTGGTTCCATTCCAGGTGTAACTGTCGCAAGCACTGATGGAATCAACCGTATGTTTTGATTCAACAATGGTGAGGTTGAGGGTAACTACGGAATCGCAACCATATCGTCCAACCAGTGTGTCCTGGGCCGTATGGTTATCGCTGGTGTAGGTTACTCCATTCCAGGTGTAAGAACCGCAGGATTGAATGACATCTACCGTTGAATCCACTTGGTGAATGGTCAAGTTCAAGGTAATGATAGAGTCACAGCCATGGGAGGTTTGAAGCGTGTCTTGGTCGGTATAGTTGCTGCTGGTGTAGGTAGTGCCTTTCCACGTGTAAGATCCACAGGATTGAATGGTTTCTACTGATGAATCAGGCTGGTAAATGGTTAGGGAAAGGGTAACCACAGAATCGCAACCATTTTGATTGATCAAGGTGTCTTTGGCGCCAAAGTTGTCCTTGGTGTAGGTCACACCATTCCAGGTATAAGATCCACAGGATTGAATGACATCCACCGTGGAATCGGGTTGGTGAATGGTTAGATTAAGGGTGACAATGGAATCGCATCCGGCGGCTGTACGAATGGTATCTTGATCGGTGAAATTGTTGGAGGTATAGGTTTGGCCATTCCAGATGTAGCTCTGGCAGGCATCAACGGTGTCTACGGTAGACTTAAAACAGCAAACCGCGGCAGTCAAATTCTCACAGACTGTTTCTTGATGGGGTAGTCCAAAATCCCGAAGAAGGGTGAGGGGCAGAGTTCCTGTTTGGGTGGTAACCAGATTTTTAGGCTCTTTTTTGCTTTGGTTAGCTATCGTTCCGGTGCAGGTGGTTACGTTGAGTCGATAAATGGAACTATTTCCCCAATCTGACAGAAAGAGGTAAAGGTTACCATTCTCGGTGTGCGGTATAAAAGAGGTGGGATGGTTAAACATGCCCCGGTTACCCAAATTTTTCGTGGCTGTAATGGTATCCAGGGTTGCGTTGAATTTCAATTCGGTAATGGCTCCACCGGATTCATTGGCTACATAGGCGTAAATGTTGCTACAGTCCTTCAAAAACACCAGGCTAAGCGGGTTTTTTAGTCGATTTCCCGGATTGCCAAAGTTGCTCGCCGTTGGTGTGTTGTTCAAAGAATTTCCAAAATCAAAACGGGATAGCGTGTTGTTGAGGTTGGTTACAAAAATGTACCAGTTTCCATTGTGCTTAATGGGGGTGAGGCCTCTACTTTGGCTCATTCCTGCACCTGAAGGTCTGTGGTCTGTTCGGGTTGGAGTATTGGTGATGCTTGTTCCAAAGTTCAATTGGGTTACTTTGGAGTTAAACCGGTTGATGACAAAGCCATACCAGGATCCATTTTCTTTTAGAATGACCATTTCATGAGGCCAGCTCATGCCCAAGCTTCCGAGTTGATTCACGGTAGGTGTGCTGGTTAGGTTGTTGCCAAAATCCAGTCGGGTAAGTCCACATCCGCGGCCTACGTAAAATAGGTAGTAATTCCCATTGTCTTTCACGATCTGTACACCGGCCAATCGATCGGATCCAGTAACCGGATTGCCAATGTTGGTTGCTGTTGGAGTATTTAAGGCGCTGTTGCCAAAGTCCAATCGGATAATATTTCCATTGTAGTTGGTGATGAACAGGTAGTAATTCGTCCCATCAAAAATCAAGTCACCATTGTTGCAGGTGTTGAGCTGTGATCCGGGGTTACCAATGGATGTCTGGGTAAAGTTTTGGCTAAAATCAGGTTGGCAAAAGGTCCATAGGTAGGACGCTTCTGGAGCATTGGAAGAAACAATGTCGAAGCTATCACTCACACATACCGTATCCGGAACAAGGAAACCCTGGCTTGAGAATTTCTGGGCCATGGCCTGATGGATAATAAACAGTTGAAGGAAGGTGAGTAGGGCTAACGAATTGATTTTCATACTACCATTTCGGGCAAAAATAATCGGCAGCCCCTTGTAATAGAGGTGTTTATCCTATGGGATGAGCCGTTTTTTTGTGAATGACATGAAATACTTTGTGAAATTCATAAAAAGGCTTCAGTTTCAATTGGAATGAGGCGATCGTTGAGGTATTCAGAGGTTCGATTTAACCAGTGAAATCTACCCATTTTTCCAGGTATTTATACCCTTATTAGATCGATTAATTTGAATTTAATTGGCTGATAGTTAGCGTTTTAATGATTTTTAGGTTGTATGGGCGGGTTGTGGCTAAAACCTGGCTTCAGTATTTTTACATCAAACTATTTTAAACTAAACTATCATGTCAAACAATGAAAACGGGCAAGGATCATCTGTAGGGTTATTCCTGGTCAACTACCGAGTTGGTAACGGAATGCCAGGCGGGGTACAATTGAACCTTTCTTTATTGGTGAATACACCGGATCAAAAAGTGACCGGAGTAGGACACTTAGGTCAATCCACCAATCCTCCACTAAGTGAATATTCCCAAATCAAAGGTGACTATTCTTACATGTGCACAATGAATTCCTGTAACATTTTGGTGGTAGCTACAGGTGAAGGGCCTTCTCCTATCTTAGTGCATGGAGTTCCGATGATGGTGACTAACCTGAAGCTAAGAATGTCTTTGGAAGAAGATTGGCAATCGGGGACTGCTGTATTCGAATACCTCCGCAATGGTAAGTGGGAAAAGGTAGGTCCTGTACCAGTAAACGTCGCAGAAGATCAAGTTGGCAATTCCGCCCAGCTGGCCGATGCAGTGAAAAATGCAAACTCCGAGGCAGTATCCTGATTCTCGGTAAAATCGATCTACCCGGATTATCCTGGTCCGGGTAGATTTTTTTTGATTTTCAACTAACTACAAAGATTCCACCATTTTATAAAATCCGGATTCCCTAACCAGGGTAGCGGCTCTTTTCATGGCCTCGTCCTTATCATGATCCGATCCGCGGGAAATAACTTCAATCTCCGTTCCGTGAAAGTTCAAGCAGTAGTTGGTATACGTACGATCATTCCATTTTTCTTCCACGGTATAGATGCTATCAATCGCTTGATCCAATTGGGTTTTTAAGGAGGTGCGATCGTCTCGAACTTCATAAAGCTTTTCCAATTCCTCCACGATGGGTTGAGTATTGGCGAATTCATTGATGACCTCAGGAAGTAAAACCGCTTCAGCCTGATCAAAGTCCTTCATTCGTTCATAGATTACCGCATAATTCACGGCGGTGTGCACGGAGGCTTGGGCATGGGCATTTCCGCAAAAGTGGTTGTAGGTGTGGACGGTATCTGCTACGGCTAAGTAATGCAGGGCGCTGTCGTATTCTTCCTGATCAAAATAAAGCTGGTAGAGCAGGCGAGAGGAGCGGTGTTTGTAGTTGGCGTAGGGTTCGTCCATCAGGCCGCCATTCAGCGGGTCTTTTTCATTAAAGCCCTGGTTGAGAATATCCCGAAAAATGACCTTGGCTTTGTCGTATTGCCGGTTCTCATAGTAACAATACCCCAGGTTGTAGTAGGCTTTAGGGTAAATGTCGTTGCTTTTGTGATGATCAACGATATACTTAAAAGACTCGATGGCCTTTTGGGGATTGCCACCTTCCATCATAACGGCTCCTTCCTGAAAATAGTCGGAAGGCATTTTTTGTGCCCATATCATTACGGATACACAGAGCATCGGCAGTAAGACTAATCGTTTCATAATTTCCATTCAAATCGGTACAAAGACAATCCTCTAAAGCCGTAACAAACAAAGCGATCGGCTTCGAGGTAAAAATTATCCGCTGTGAGTTGATCTACTTTTTTCAGCTCCAGGTAGTGTTGGTTATTTAGGTTGATGATCCATTTACCTCGGCCTGTACGTTGAATGATGTAAAAGCCTTTCTCAGAGATCCCAGCGGCTTCAATTTCGCCCTTTTTGGGATTGGGGTCCCAGCTTTTTTGGAGAGCAGGAAGCATGGGACGAGAAAAGGTGTTGTTATTCAGCCAATATCCGGCTCCGTCGAGTTCTATATATCCAAGGTAGTTCACTTGATTGGGCCGGTCTTTATCTCCGTAGATACCTAGGATGTCACGACCGTTTTCAAATTTTACTTCCTGCTTCGCAAAAGGACGAAAGAGTAGGGAATCGTCCTGGTAGAAATAAACGGAGTCGTCTGTACGAAAAACATGGGTGGAGTGCCCCGTAGGATCGATGTGCAGAGGCATGGGTCTTACGCCGTATTTGGATATAGGATCGGCTATTTCCCGGCCATTAACAAATTTGTACAAGTAGTAATCCCGCTCACCGTAAAAAGCAAAGTTTCCTTGTTCATCCAAACTGGGGTAGGTGATTTGGTCATAGGGAATGGGATAACTCTTTCCATTGACGCAAACATAGTTTTGATTCTTCTTGATATAAGTGAATAAGTAACTTTTCGGGCCTCGAAGAGTGATGTTTTTAATACCACGTAGGTCCCGGTAAAAATCGTTGTTGATTAGAATATATTCGGGGCCAGCATCATCGCCGCTGAAGTAGTAGGCTCCATCTTCCTGAAGGTAGCAATTCCACTCTGTTCTCACAGGACCAAATACACTGTCTCGAGTATGAAGAAAAAACATATAATCATAGTCGTAGGGCTCCTTGGGTCCGGGTTTTCGCCCTTCGGCAAAGAGATAGTCTCCTTTCGAATTTAGGCGCAGCTTGTAATAGTCATTTTCTGATTCGTGAAGGAGTATGCTATCATTGAGGTAGAGCCGATATCCACCATTTTCAAGCTTTTGGTTGATGAACTCGCCATCCGAGGCCATCCAAACCCAAGCGTCTTCTATACTCCAATTACTGGCTTCCTTTGGGACCTTGCTCGTCAATCGGTTATTGGCATAGTAGAAAACAGAATCGTGGTATTCCACTACCACAGACATACCGTTTAAACTGGCACCAGCTTCATTCTCCTTTTCCTTTCCTTTTACCGGTCCATACCAGCTCGTCCCTTTGCCGTTTTTAAAATACCAGGGCTCATCCTCCGATTGCCGATAGGATTTGGTATGGGTAAACTCACCGCCACTACCATAACTCTTAGAAATGTAGGGGAGTGGTCCTAAGGTATCATCCTTGGTAATGAAAAAATGATCGTCACCAAGATCCAGATCAAAGCAGTAGTTCCCATCGATATCAATAGCAGGAGAGTAGGTGTTGATCAAATGAGAGTCTTTGGTATCGGTGACCAAAAGCGTTTCTACTAAGTCTTGAGAATGCCCGGTTAGCGGAAGCCAAAGAAGCAAAATACCGTTTTTTAGAATTCGCAGCACGGAATATTGGTTTGGGTTCGGATATCTACCAAAGATAAGCCATTCTGCTTTAGACTTATTATTCTGAGTCGGAGTCTCAAAGGATTAAAAATGATTAACTTACTCTCCGTTTAAGAATCCATTAATTTACGCATTTCGCACCCAAAATCGAAGAACTTATGCCTGCTTATTTTATTGCTAATTACCAGATTACAGATCCTAACCGCTATCAAAATGAATACATACCTCAGGTGATGCCAATCATGGCCAAACACGGTGGAAAGCCCATTGTTGTGGATATGGAGGTAAATGGAGTGGAGGGAAGTCCTCAGCATTTTATCGTAGTGATCGAGTTCCCCAATAGAGCCGCTGCTGAAGCCTGGCACAACGATCCGGATTACCAACCCGTAGCCGCTATTCGCCATGAATCTGCAGCCAATGCCTGGGCCGCCATTTGCGACCAGTTTGTGCCACCAGGATCCTAAAGATTAGGACAAACAAAGCTGGTACTCAGAAAGAAGAAGGGGAGGATGAAATGTGTCGGCTAAAACCTTTTTTGGCCAGAGAATTCCATCGCCTCCCCTTTACCCAAGCTATAGCTTACCCCCAAGGTTATGAATCGACCAGATTGCCTTTTGTTGTATACATAGAAACCAGGCTCTTCAGTAACGGTTTCAAATACCCGGGAAGCAAACAGGTCCCTTATGCTCAGGTGGGCCACCAACTTTCCTTTCATCATCTTTTTACGAAGACCCAAATCGGCGAATAAATTGTCTTTTCGCTCTCCCTGAATGGTGTTGTAAGGCGACTGGTAATTTCCCGTAAGCTCTAAGTCAAATTTGTAGGGCAGTTTGAATTTCGTGGTCAACCGGGTGGTCCATCGGATGCCGTTATAGTCGAGTGAGGTGCCTTGGTATTCCCCCTTGCGGTCAAAGGCGTTCCAGTTAATATCGGCTCTCAGATCCATTTTCTTGAAGGGGCTGTATTTCGCGTTAAATTCTAACCCTGTGATGGAGTTGGTTCCGATGTTTACAGGAAGGGTAGCGCTCACGTTGTTTTCAAAGGCAGTCACCCGTTCAATAACGTCTTGGGTATAGCGGTAATACACCCCAAAATTGAAGGAGGCCTTTTTGGTCGCCAAAATACTCGTGAGTTCATAGGAATCCGTAAACTCAGGTTGAAGATTGGGGTTTCCTGTCGTCACATTAAAGTTGTTTCGAATGTTGGTGAATGGATTCAGATCCCAGGCTCTTGGGCGGAATATTCGTTTGGAGTAACCCGCTTGAAAGGACCAGTGCTCGGTCAATTTGTAAGAGGTGTGTACACTGGGAAAGAGGTTGGTGTAGTTTCTGGTGTTGTTTTGATTCGTGGTTTCTAAGGTGGTACTCAGGTCGGTGTTTTCCAATCGAAGTCCCACTTTGGCTCCCCATTTTTTGTATTCGTAGCTCATGGTGGAGTATACCCCCAAAACGTTTTGCTGAAAGCGGAAAAGGTTGGTCAAATTGGGGTTCAAAATGAGTTCACCACCCTGATAGGATCCAATTTGATAATCGTTCACCGTGTTGTCCAGGCGGTATTGCGATCCCAATTCCCATTTAAACCGTTCGGCAAAGGGGTAGGTGTAGTCCAGCTTGAAGATGTAATTGGCATTTTCAAATTCGGTGGCCGAATGCTGATCCGATGGGGTTCGATCTCCAAAGGTGGTGTGATCGGCAAACTCGGAACTCTTTTGTTTACCAAAAAAGAATCCGGAGGCACTGAATACCAAATCATGCTCTTTGTGACTCTTAAAATCGTGAGCGTATTGAAACTCGTAGTCCCATTTAGGATTGGTAGCATGGGTGTTTTCGTTACGTGTCCAAGCCTGGTCTTGCACTCCCATGTTGTAAGATTGAAAATCGTATTCCGCATCTTCATCTTCAATTTCGTAGGCATATTTACCCGATAGGGAGAAGGTATTGTTCTCATTGAGATGATAATCTGCTCCTACGATAAGGTTGTAAAAGGTCTCATTCTTATGGGCTTTGCCTAAGGAGCTTACGGTGGTTTCGTTCACCAGGTCCCGGTTTTCTGTAGTTTGTTCTCTTGGAAAGGTTCTTCGCCCAGCTCCCATTTGGGTAAATAGGTTAAACTTTTCGGTGCGTTTGTTTAAGCTGATTCCTATGCTGTTGTTCAAGGGCATACCCGCATTAAGCGTAACGGACCCGTTAAACCCTTTTTTCTCTTCCTTTTTGAGCACAATGTTGATGATTCCTGAGGTGCCTTCCGCTTCATACTTGGCCGATGGATTGGTGATTACTTCCACCCGTTCAATCATATCAGCAGTTATGGTTCCCAATAAGTTGCTTCCTTCATCGGTCATAACCGAGGGCTTGCCATTAATCAGGATCTGCACGCCTTCGCTTCCCCGAAGACTAACTTGCCCTTCAATGTTCACCGTTACCGAGGGCACGTTATTCAAAACCTCCAGAGCACTGGCCCCGGTGGTGCTCAGATCAGCGCCCACATTAAATACCCGTTTGTCGAGCTTAAAGATCGTTTGTGATTTTTCGCCTTCCACTACCAGTTCGTTTAAGGCCTTGTGGTCGGGTGAAAGCAGGACATCTCCCAGTTGAATCACTCCATTCTGTGGAGTAAACTCGGTAATTCGATACTTGAGGTAGCCAATGAAGCTAACCTCGATAACGAAGTCCTTTCTGGGTTCGGCGAAGAGCTCAAAGGTTCCATCTTCCTGGGTGGTGATGCCGGTAATGTTCTTTTGGGTAGCCGTATCAATCATCAATACAGTGGCATATTGGATGGGCTGTTTAGATTCAGATTCCAACACACGACCGCTGATTTTCAACCCACTTTGGGCGTGGGCGAGCGGAGAAATGGCCATAACCACCAAGATGAACCAAAGAATCCTTTTCATGCTTGTAGCGTAATTTTTTGCGAAGATGACCCGTGGAGGCATTTCCAAACAAATTCTTTCCGGTAAACGACAGAATAAATCCTGTGAACACCTTAGGGACGTTAGCTGGCCTCAAAAGGTTGATTGCCTGGCTAATTATGCCGTTCAGGGATATTAGCTAAACCAGCTGGGAGATCCTTGTAATTTTGTTTCATGCTGGGGGAATTAAATCGGGCTAAGTGGAAGTACTGGGTGTATCACCTGTTATTCTATGCTTTGCTTTTTGGCGTGTTTGCGCTGGATGGTCGCCATGAGGTGATCGAGTTTAGTGATTTGCCCTTTTTTCTGTTCTACACCTTGGTCGCCGCAGTGATCAACTATGTACTTATTCCCCGGTTCTTTTACACCAAAAAATTAGGACTCTTTTGGGGGCTTTTGGCCATTCTGATGCTCATCCTCTATGTGGCTGAAGAGATGGTGCTCGAACCTCTGTTTGTAGGAGGGAAGAGGGCTGCTCACATATCCAATGTTTTCTTTACGCTCTTCAGCATTTTGCCCATTCTGTTTATGATGGTGGGCTTCAAGCTGGCTCTTGATGCCCTTCAAAAGCAGCAGGAATTGGAGGAGCTTAAAGGGTTGGTTAAGGAGAGTGAATTGCGGTACCTGAAGTCTCAGATCAATCCCCATTTTTTGTTCAATCACTTGAATAATCTGTATTCCTATGCCATAGAACAATCGCCCAAAACGCCCGGTATTATTCTTGAGTTGTCCTCCGTTTTGCGTTACATGCTCTACGATTGCAAAGAAGATTATGTGCCTCTGTCCAAGGAAATGGATCACCTGAAGAATTTTACGGCACTTAGTGAATTGCAAATTGAGCAAAGGGGAAAGGTGAACTACTCGGCCCATTTGAACACAGGCCCATTTAAAATTGCCCCATTGCTATTATCGGTATTTGTGGAAAATGCCTTTAAACACAGCGTAGCAAGCCAGGCGGAGGACATTGAAATTGATATTCAGGTGGAAGTTGATGAAGGTGGGCAGCTTCGCTTTTCTTGCTCCAATAGCTATCAGCAAACATCCAACACGGATAGCCTGTCTCAAGGTATTGGATTGCACAATGTGAAAAAGCGCTTACATTTACTTTATCCCGATCGGCATACCTTGGATATTGATTCTTCTCAGGAGCAATTTCGGGTACATTTAACCTTGCAATTAGAAGCTTTATAGCCATGGTTCAAACGTGTATTATTATCGAGGATCAGCCACCGGCTCAGCGTATACTACAGAAATATATTCAGGATATTGGGTCACTTGAGTTAAAGGAAACATTTAACGATGCAATGAGTGCTTTGCCTTACCTGCAACAGCATCCGGTAGACTTGATTTTTCTCGACATTCACCTGCCCAAGCTATCGGGAATGGAGTTTCTCAAAACGCTGAGCGATCCACCCCAGGTAATCCTCACCACGGCCTTTTCGGAATATGCTTTGGAGAGTTACGAATACAACGTAGCCGACTATTTACTCAAGCCATTCTCCTTCCTCCGTTTCGTACAAGCGGTAAACAAAACCTTGCCACTCTCCAGGCATAGTGAAACGGGAACCAAGATTGTTCCTGAGGCGATGAAGCAGAGTTTTTTCATCAAATCCGGATATGACCTCATTCGAGTAGAGAGTTCCAACATTCTTTTCATTCAATCCGATTCCGATTACACAGAACTAATCACCCTGGATCAAAAGCACCTTAGCAGCGAGCCGCTTAAGTATTGGCTTTCTAAACTGGGGGAGGGATTCATTCAGGTACACCGGTCCTACCTCGTGAATGCGGCCAGGGTGACTAAGGTCTCTGGAAATCAGATTTACTTAGAGGGAGGCCACGTTATTCCCATAGGAAGGGCTTACAAAGATCTGTTACGCGATTTTTTACAGGATTGACCAACTGCTCAATTCGTAATCAACAGGGCGCCTTGATGGTATTTTAAAGTAACGGCGCAGCTACCGTAAGACCCAATAATACTGCGAAAGTTACAGGATGGATCTCCGGCAATTCGAGCTTCGTTTATGATCGTGTTCACTTCCTCAATGCCATAGGCCGGAATATGACTTCCTGTGGGAATAGGAGGTAAATCTATTACCTGATGCGGCAGTAGTTTCACCAGAGGCCCATCTCCATTTAATCGGCATTCTCCAGCCTCCAGAATGTTTACCTTGACCAGGAAACTACAGTCAGTCTCGTTTTTGAGTTGCCCCTGAGCGAGGGCATTGGGACTCAAAAGGGAGAGTGCCAGCAAAATACCAATGCCCATTCCCAATGAGGAAGTAGGTACGGTTTTCCCGTTGCGGCGTTTAATGATCAAGTTCATTTCCTGGGCTCTGTTCACGGCTTGTTGGCGGTTTACAGCCTCCAGTTTACCCAGAATATTAGCCACGTGGGTTTTGGCCGTATTCTTGGAAATAAAAAGCGCATCCGCAATTTCCGGGTTGGATTTGGCATCGGCCATCAGTTGTAAAACCTCCAGTTCGCGATCCGTAAGTCGTTGGTCGTTGGTGGGGCTCGGTTTGGAAGGATGGGCAATGGATGAGCGATTCCAGGTGGGTAGTGTTAGTCTTTCCCACGGGCCTACTATCCAGAGTAGTAAGCCGCCTAAACCTAATCCGCAGAGCAATCCCCATCCAAAAGCAGGTAAGGATGATTGAGCAGTGGTACTCGTTGCCGTAAGCCGCAAGTTGTCCTCCATTACCGCCTTGGTAAATTGAAACCGCGCCAATTGATGTTCCATTTTCTCCAGATTCTGGGCATCCAACTGGTGCATTTGCCGAAGAATTCCGCCGATTTTGTGACCCGAAGAATACTCGGACTTTCGAAAATGATCCTCCATTCGATGGGAGAGGGCAGTATACCAATCCAGGCGTTCGACTTGGGGTTGTTTGGCCAACCATAGAGAAAAGGCCTCCAAGTCATGATCAGAACGGAAGGAGGGCAAATCTTTTAGAGAATCATTGGGTTTAGTGGAATAGCCATAGCTATTCAAGGGGAGGTTTAGGTAAAAGAGCAGGCCAAAAATGGAGAAGAGAAACCGAATACTACACATCAAAGAGTTGATATTAAGGTTGTTAATCAAACGACTATAATATGCCCAGGTAGGTGGGAATACACAAAAAAAATAGGCCAAACCTTTTTCGATCTGACCTATTTTTTACCCTTCTGACGGAATTACTTACCGGATGACAAGCAATCGGTTTCGGTATTCAATGGTCACCCCACCGCACCAGCCGGCTACTGTGATTACTCGGGGGCCACATCCCGGGCGATTGACCACAACCGGACCACCGCCACCTCCAGTAGGGTTTACACCATAGGCTACTACCTGATATCCCAAGGGAGGAGCTGCCACCATAGTGGTAAGCGTTGTGGCCGGACAATTCATCACCGGACCGGTACCCATGGGGCAGCCAGTGGTCGAAAAGGTTTCGTTCACCTTTACGGTAAAGTCACAAGGCGTTTGATTATCTACGTCTACATTTTGAGCCTGAACAAAGGCGGGAAGGGTCATCATTGCGAATCCAAGAATGACCAGTTTAGTCCATGTTTTCATGTGTTGAAGTATTTAATAGTTTATGAATAAGATTAGGCCCAAAAATGAAGACTATACCCAGGAAATGCGGGTGATTAGTCGGGTGATATTGGTCAGAATCATCCCTCACCCGGTTGGGTGATGCGTTTTTTAAGTGTTTGATTTTAATTGAATTGCAGGCATGGAAAAAGAAAAACGGCTTAAGCAAAGTAGCTTAAACCGTTCTCTTCTGACTTGGTCCCCTAAAAAAGTCAGATCCGTTATCGTGAACTCAATTAGTCGTTCAAATCAAATCGATCGAGGTTCATCACCTTTGTCCAGGCATCCACAAAATCGTGCACCATTTTTTCTCGGGCGTCGTCGCTGGCATATACTTCCGCAATGGCGCGCAGTTCAGAATTGGAGCCAAAGATCAAATCTGCGCGGGTAGCTGTCCATTGGTAATCTCCTGTATTGCGATTTCGTCCTTCAAACTCAAGTTTGCTTTCGGATGTGGCTCGCCATTGGGTATTCATATCCAATAGATTTCTAAAGAAGTCATTGGTCAATGCTCCTGGAGTTCGGGTTAAAACGCCGAGACTGGAACCGTTGAAGTTGGCGTCCAATACGCGCATTCCACCAAGTAATACGGTCATTTCAGGTGCCGTCAAGGTGAGCAACTGGGCCTTATCCACCAATAGTTGCTCGGTCTTTAGTGTGTATTCCGTTTCCTGGTAGTTTCTAAAGCCATCTGCCATCGGCTCCAGCAAATTGATGCTTTCCGTGTCCGTTTGTTCTTGGGTAGCATCGGTTCGTCCAGGTGTAAAGGGCATGCTTACCGGATAGCCTGCTTTTTGGGCTGCCAACTCGATTCCCACATTTCCACCCAAAACAATGAGATCAGCCATAGAAACCTGACGGTTGGAGTTCCGCGCATTGAATTCCCGTTGAATTTCTTCATAAACCGCCAACACCCTTTTAAGCTCCGTGGGATTGTTGCAGACCCAATTTACCTGGGGTTCCAATCGAATACGGGCACCATTGGCTCCTCCGCGACGATCTGAGATGCGGAAGGTAGAAGCCGAAGCCCAAGCCGTGGTTATCATTTCCCGTTGAGAAATATCGGAGCGAAGAATGACTTCCTTTAGTGCAGTTATGTCCTGATCATTAATTAACTCGTAAGTACGAACAGGAATGGGATCCTGCCAGATAAAGTCCTGGGTAGGAGCTTCTGGACCTAAGTAGGTGGATTTTGGCCCCATATCGCGGTGGGTAAGTTTAAACCAAGCCCGGGCAAATGCGGCATCAAATTCCTCCGGGTTCTCCATAAATCTGCGGGATATCTTTTCATAAACCGGATCAAATCGAAGGGATAAATCGGTGGTTAACATGGTGGGTTTGTGTTTTTTGTCCGGATCAAAGGCATCTGGAAATACGGCATCGGCGCCCTTAGCCACCCATTGGTGTCCACCTCCAGGACTTTCGGTCAATTCCCAATCATAATGAAATAGGGTAGACAAAAAGCTGTGGTTCCACCGGGTAGGAGTAGGGGTCCAGATCACTTCCAGACCCGAGGTAATGGCGTCTTTTCCTTTTCCGGTTCCATAATCACTCTTCCAGCCCATGCCTTGCTCTTCCAGTCCAGCCGATTCGGGATTGGCTCCCAAATGATCGCCAGAAGCTGCTCCGTGGGTTTTCCCCAAAGTGTGGCCACCCGCAATCAAGGCAACGGTTTCTTCGTCATTCATACCCATACGGCCAAAGGTTTCGCGAATGTCGATAGCAGCTGCCACGGGGTCAGGGTTCCCATTGGGGCCTTCCGGATTCACGTATATAAGTCCCATTTGAACGGCGGCCAGGGGCTTTTCCAATTCACGATCACCGGAATAACGCTTGTCGCCCAACCATTCGTTTTCGGAGCCCCAATACACATTGCTTTCAGGTTCCCATACATCTGCGCGTCCTCCGGCAAAGCCCAGGGTTTTAAAGCCCATGTTTTCCAAAGCCACATTTCCGGTTAGAATCATCAAGTCTGCCCAGGAGATCTGGTTGCCGTATTTCTGCTTGATCGGCCAAAGCAATCTTCGGGCTTTATCCAGGTTGGCGTTATCCGGCCAGCTGTTGAGCGGAGCAAAGCGCTGCTGTCCGGCTCGAGACCCACCGCGACCATCGGCTGTTCTATACGTACCTGCACTGTGCCAGGCCATGCGGATGAAAAGAGGACCGTAGTTTCCATAGTCGGCTGGCCACCATTCCTGGGAGTCAGTCAAAACGGAGTCAATGTCTTTTTTGAGTTGATCATAATCCAAGTTGTTGAATGCCTTCGAGTAGTCAAACTCGTCTCCCATTGGGTTAGAGAGTTGAGAGTGCTGGCGAAGAATACTTAGGTCCAAGCGGTTGGGCCACCAGTCCTTGTTAGTAGTTCCTTCTCCCTGGATTATTTGTCCGCTGGATTTGCCTTTATCAAAACCGAAGGGACATCCACCTTTGTGTTCCATGTTTTCTGAGTTTTTAGGGTCATTACAACTTACCAGAAGTCCCAGTATAGCTGCAGTAAATACGATTCTTTTCATGTGCTGAATGAGTAATTTGAAAGCAAAGATGGAGGGGAATGTTTATTTATAAAAACTATATTTTCAATGCTAATATTGATAATGTCAATGTTGTAGATTTGTGCTATGAATATTCAGCAGTTCCAGTACGTGTTGGCAGTAGTTGATTTCAAAAACTTTGAATTGGCGGCCGAGCATTGTTTCGTTACTCAATCCACCTTAAGTACCATGATTGGTCGCCTGGAGGATGAAATGGGAATCAAAATCTTTAACCGGAAAACCAAACCCGTATCCTTGACCAAGGAAGGCGAAGAGTTGATCATTCAGTTTCGGGTTATCCTCAAGGAGATTGATTCCCTGAAGAATGTTGTACAAGAATTAAAAGGGGAGGTGGCCGGCGAACTACGTATGGGTATCATTCCCACAATTGCTCCATTTTTACTTCCTCTTTTCCTAAAGTCATTTGCTGAGGCCTTTCCTAAAGTGGAATTCATTGTGCGGGAAATGACCACAGCAGACATCCAAAAGGCATTACGCAATCGGGTGCTGGATATAGGTATTTTGGCCATTCCTCTGGAAGATCCTGATTTGACCGAATTGCCCTTGTACGATGAGCCCTTCCTCATATACGATTGTCGGGAAGAACCTTTCGATGGACCCATTTCGATAGAGGAACTGGATTACTCCAAACTCTTTTTACTACAGGAAGGGCATTGTTTGCGAACCCAGGTGTTGCAGATCTGTGAGCTTTCCAATCAATACACTACGGGTAAACAAAATTTTGAGTTCGAATCGGGTTCCATGGATAGTCTTCTGAGGTTCACCAAGGCCAATGAGGGGATGACCATTGTCCCTTTTCTTGCTAGTCTCGATTTACCCGCGAAAGACAAAAAGTGCCTGGTCGATTTCAAACTACCTACGCCGGTTCGTTCCATTGGCCTGATCACCCATAAACACTTCGTTAAGAAACGTTTGCTCCAGGAATTGCAAAAGGCGATTCAACAAGCCGTGGAGAAAAACCAACTTTCTTTGTCGGCAGAGCATCACTTGTTTAAGCCCTTGTGAAAACCCGATTCATCAGAATGGATCAAGTGTGGCAAGGGGTATTAGGAACAAGACTGCCTGTCAACACCTTTGCAACAACCAAAGTGCAGGATTGAAATGGTTTCCTTATCCGGGGTGTGTGGCCTAAAAGGTCAGATGCATTTGCGCGTCTAATACAATCATTTCTTTTCACTTCCCTTGAGTTTTGTTTAAGTCGCCATCACTATAGGTGACTGAAGGAGAAACTCGAAAATCCTTGAAAAGAGTAGGGAATAGAAAGCCACTTCAACCCGGGCTTTTCGAAATAGCTCTTGGCAGTTATTTCAATATGTAAACCTTAGACGCAAACTTATGACCTGTAGAACCGAGGCTAAGTTGTCGCTCAAAATATGAGCTCATGTTACCTACCTGTTCCAAAACTGAGCAGAGAGCGGTAACCTGCTGTTCGAGAGCCAATGAAGAGGTGATTGAAAACCTTTGTAAGGTCATTGAAAGCCAGGCCGTGGATCCCCATTTTGAGTTTCAGCACGCTATTCAGGGAATTCCTATCCATGCAACCTGTTTTGCCCAGAATCTCAAGAAACTAAAAGGATGCACGCCACGAACCTATTTGGCCAAAATTAGGTTGCGTCATGCAGCAGCCCTGCTTCGCACTCAAAATCTGCCCATCAAGAATGTAGCCTGGCAAAGCGGTTTTCGCAGCTATTCCTACTTCTGGCAGGTATTTAAAGAAACCTTTGGATGCAGCCCAACAACCTACCGCAATCGCCGATCTAAGGCCCTAAAGCCAGAAGTGGTTCATTGGAAGCTTCCACTCAATGATCAAATGAAAAAATCGACCCTGGATTGGATTCAGCAGGATTCGATCATATCGGCCTTTTTTCAAACCTATTTAAGCGACACCAACAAAGTGTATCTGAGTTACCATGAATTGGCGGATCAATTGCGGTTGAGCCGGTCTCAATTGGGCAGAAAGCTCAAAAAGTGTTTTGGTGTTCCTCCTATGAAGTTGGTTTTTTACCTCAAACTACTGATCGCTATGGAGTCGCTTAACAATGAGTCTTTGTCCGTTACCGAGGTGGCCTACCGGGCTGGTTTCTTTGATCAGGCTCATTTGTGCAGAGCTTTGCGCGAAACCTTGGGGCTCAGTCCTACCGAGTATAGAAAGAACAAACCGCATCAACAATCTTTAAAATGGCTTCGAGAGTCTCTAAATAAAAATAACCCGATGAATTAGTCAATCTGATACAAGGAATTCCAGGGGAAGGAGATCAACTTTGGTATTCCATTAACGTTAAACGAATAGCGACAGGCGGAATCCGAAAAGCCTTATGAGTAGGAAAACAAAAATTCACCCATTATGCCAGTTTTAAACGCAAACACCGCAGTAGCCTTAGGTCCGTATGCCAAAGGAGCCATATTGACCATCACTGCCCCTCAAACAGATACCATTGCTGATTTTCCAGATTTGAATGGAACTTACATTAGTCTGACTTATCTGCCTAAGAAGATCACTTTGGCTCAAAACACGGCCTACACTTTAACGGCTGCAGCGGCAAACATCACCTACCAGGTCCAGCAATAAAAATTCGGTTAATCATTCTGCACTCTTAAGTTCGACCATGCCCATAGCGCTTGGCTAACTCCCTATAGATCGGGTCGATTGGAGAAGAATAATTAATTACTCCCAGCCACAGGAGTAAAAGGGTGGAGGCGGTTTCCGAAAAGCCTGATGAGTAGGAGTCAATTTTAAACAATAACTAATTATGAGTCATTTAACAATGAATTTTTCCACTTCGGCTTCATTGGCTGAGGCTACAGGAACTTCGTATTCGGTCAACTGTGTCAATAACTCGACTACAGACTGGGTATTCTATGTGTATCAAACAATGCCCCAACAACCATCGGATATTTTTTCGCTGGCGTGGTTTGCTTCTCCCTACAAAATTTCTGTAGGATCTTCTATCCGTTTTAACTGGACCATTGACTACAGCTTCGTCTGGGGTAATACGGGAACAGTTACTCCAGGGGTAACCTTTGATGCCGGTGGTACGGTTCCTTGCGACTTGGCAGGAGAGAATATGACCACTTTTAGCCTGGATAACAATGCACCACAACTCAGTACTCCTGTTGAAGGAGGACAAGCAGGTAGCTTGACCATTAATGAAGCAGGTAACGTTCCAAACGACGTTTTCAGTACCGGTATCGGTATGTCAGGTTATGGAACTTTTGTGCAACAGGCTTACGCCAACACGACTCAAGTGTATACTCCTGAGCCCGAGTACTGGGTAGCTGCGGCGACTGAAATGCAGATGGGTGTGGTATTGGCACAAACGGTAAACCAGGCGGCGAGCTTTAAGTTTGAGCCGAATGTTTATTCCATCAAAGCCACTTTGGGTTCAGATAACCTTTGGACCATTGAAAACGAGTAGAGTTTAGTTTATCTCTCTTTGATAAGGGGCGAGTCTCCCTGAGGCTCGTTTCCCCTTTTTTGATTGCCCCACATGGAACAATCCAACACAGAATCTACAGCTACGACCTACCGATTGAGGTGCACCAACGCGTCGGCCATCAGCTGGTACTTTTACCTGTATTATCGCATGGTAGATCAATCCGAAGGAAATTACTATTCCCTGGTTTGGAAAGCCAGTCCTTTTGAAATTGCTCCTCAATCTTTCTACAACTTCTCCTTTACCGAAACGGAGTCTTTTCATTGGTTGTATTCTGAAAACCTGGACGCCGGAACTCTTCCCATGGCTGGAGGCGGGATACCCGCTCAGGTTCCAACGAACAATCGGGCTTTGTTTAATATCGAAGAAAATGTACCTCAGCTGTCCAATGCGTCACCGGAGGAAGGTTCAACTGATCTAGCCATCTATACGGGGGACAAAGTTCCTAATGCCCATTTTTCAACGGGTATAGGCATGTCTGGATCGGCGGCCTTGGTGCAACCGGCCTATGCCAATACCATGCAAACATTTCCATCCAATTTGGACCTGTGGTTAGCCGCTTCTCAATCTAAAGTTTGGGAGAGCGAAGTTCTGAATTTGGGTGAAATTTCTAATTCAATTGCTGTTCAGTATCCTTTGAATGTTAGCTCTTTAATGGCCACGATAAACGAGAGCAATGAATGGGTGCTCAACTCCTGATAATAACCCCTTAAACGAAAACAAAAATGAGTGATCAAGACAACCTTTTGTACGCCATGCAGCAAAGAAACCTGGTGTACAATTACAATTTTGTGAACTACAGCAACAAAGTCGTTGACACTGCTGTTACTTACAATCATCCCGATGGATGGCTTTATGAGGATAGTGGATCTGATGGACAGATAAGTTTTGACCCGGGAACCAATTCCTGCATTATCGTAAAAAGCAAAGGAGACGATTTGATGACCTTCTCGCAGTCCATCAACGAATTTCCCAGATACACCCAAGTAGTACCGGGAAATCGGGTTAGTGCTTGTGCTGTAGTGAATATCCCGGGTGAATCCGATGGAACCGTTACCTTTTTACTGACTGATGGGGATAATACCAGTTCATTGACCGAGGTGATACCGGCAGGAAAAACAGTGAATATGGAAATAGGGTTGGATGTGGGCTCATCCACCAATCATCTGTCTCTATCCCTTCAAAGCTCAACGGCGAGTTTAACCATCTACATTCATAAAGTATACGCCAATGTGGGCGAAGTTGCTTTAGAAACGCTTCCCTGCGTGGTGGAGGGAACTATTGGTGAGCGGAAACAATACATGTCCACCGAAAACCCACCTTCGGGAGAACTTTCCTTATGTCAGCCAACCGCAGAACTTTCCTCGTCTTACACCCGATTAAGCTCATTTTTGGATGGAAAATTTGGCACAGGTTCCAACGGTCTGTCCATGCTGCCCGATATGAGTGGTTATTTCAGCCGTGCCTGGGACAATGGTGCAGGAGTGGATCCCAATGCAGCCAACGATCGAACGGCCCTCGGAGATGGCTCTGTAAAAGGAGATAATGTAGGTACCGTTCAGGAAGATCAGGTAAAAGAGCATACCCACTCTTTGGACTATGACGACAGTGGTGAAATTCCTGCTGGAACCGCGGCGTCTCTGCCAAGTATCAACAAGGCCGTACCTTCTGAAACCGGAAAGTATGGGGGAGTGGAAACGCGAAGCAAAAACATCTCCGAATTGTACACCATGAAATGGGCTTAACTCTTTTGATGCGAATTCCTGCCCCACCTGGTCACTGCAGAACAGGTGGGTGATCACTCCATAGGCGGAGGGATGAGGGTTGCAAGCGCGCCCTCATTTTTGTTTTTCGGTGGTCCATATTGGGGAGAATGGGGTTGAATAGTTTTAACCGCTATCCCTGCTCATCTGGTCAAAATGCGCTAATTTCATCGCCATTCTTGAAAAACACATTCCATGTCTAAATACAAATCCATTATAGAAGCCAACAAACAGCGCTACCTTGACGAACTTTTTGACCTTTTACGTATCCCATCCATTAGTGCGGATCCGGCCTATAAAGACGATGTTTTTAAAACAGCCGATGAAGTAGCCCGACGATTGACTGAGGCTGGAGCAGACAACGTTGAAGTATGTGAAACTCCCGGGTACCCAGTGGTTTATGGTGATAAGATCATTGATCCTTCAAAACCAACTGTACTTGTTTATGGTCACTACGATGTACAACCTGCCGATCCCTTGGAATTGTGGGATTCAGGACCCTTTGAACCGGTGATTAAGAAAACGGATATTCACCCGGAAGGAGCCATTTTTGCTCGTGGTGCTTGCGATGATAAGGGACAGATGTACATGCACGTTAAAGCCTTTGAAATCATGATGCAGGAGGGAAGTTTGCCTTGCAACATCAAGTTTATGATTGAAGGGGAAGAGGAAGTGGGATCTGCTAACCTGGAATGGTACGTTAAGCGCAACCACGAAAAGTTGGAATGTGATGTTATTCTTATTTCCGATACCGGTATGCTGGCCAATGATATTCCTTCTATTACCACAGGTCTCCGCGGATTGGCCTACATGGAAGTAGAAGTAACGGGTCCAAACCGAGACCTACACTCAGGATTGTACGGAGGAGCAGTAGCAAATCCCATCAACATTCTAACCAAGATGATTGCCTCTCTTCAGGATGAAAACAATCATATTACCATTCCTGGTTTTTACGATAAAGTGGAAGAATTGAGTCAGGAAGAACGTGCTGAGATGGCCAAAGCGCCCTTTAGCCTGGACGATTACAAAGCGGCACTGGATATTGACGACGTTCATGGAGAAACAGGCTACACCACGATGGAGCGTAATTCCATCCGTCCTACCTTGGATGTAAATGGAATTTGGGGTGGTTATACCGGAGAAGGAGCCAAAACGGTTATTGCTTCTAAAGCCTATGCTAAAATATCCATGCGTTTGGTACCTAATCAGGAGCCCAATGAGATTTCTGAATTGTTTGAAAAGCATTTCAAAGCCATCGCCCCTAAGAGCGTGAAGGTTAAAGTGACTGCTCACCATGGTGGAGAGGGCTATGTAACCCATACCAACGATCATGCTTATCAGTCGGCGAGTAAGGCCTATGAGGTAACTTTTGGTAAGAAACCGATTCCCGTTCGTTCTGGAGGTAGTATTCCAATTGTGGCTTTGTTTGAAAAGGAATTGAAGTCAAAGTCTATTCTGATGGGCTTTGGTTTGGACAGTGATGCCATTCATTCACCCAATGAGCATTACGGCGTTTTCAACTACCTGAAAGGGATTGAGACGATTCCTTACTTCTACGAGTTTTTTGCCGGAGAGTAATTCCTAACAGACCCTTAAAAGGGCTCAAAATTCTTTTAAGATTTCATTAAGACCTGGGATTTCTCAAATCTGAAAAGGGGAGGATTATACAAGCGGTTTTTTCCTTGAATCATTCGGTTGATTTTTCCATTAACCGAGTCAAGTGCTGCGTTTATCCTATTCAAAATCAATGGCTTTGTTGCCTTTGCGAATTTTGATGGAAAATGTAACAGCAATGAAAAAGACCGTATTTATTTCTTTCATCCTAATCTTTTTAGGAGCTTTTCCTTTGAGGAGTTTAGCTCAAATTGATCAGTGGGAATTACTCACTGATCAATACCGAAATGTAACCCTGCGCGACATGGACGCTTCAGGCGATACCCTTATTGCGGTTGGCCCTGATATAAGCACTTTTACACCCCACATTCTGCGCTCGTTCGATGATGGTCGATCCTGGGACACACTTCAGGTGGGTAACGGCCCTTTACTGCGATCCATTCAATTTTCGGATCAAAACCATGCCGTCATTGGTTCAGTTAATACCTTTTCCTGTGTGTTGCGCACCTCCGATGCGGGCCACAATTGGGAGTGGATGTGGTGTGACCTCGATTCCAATTTTACCGGAATCAACCAAATTGAATTTTTTGATGAGCAACATGCCTACATGTTTGGATGGGGACGTGATGCCTTTACCTCCGGGTGTATGTATGAAACGACGGATGGTGGAGTGTCTTGGGCTCATGTAAAAGGAAATCTACCTGATCAACCCATTGAGTTTGCCCAATTTTTGAGTCCGCAACAAGGCTACACCGGGTCCTTTCTGTTTGGACACAGCCTGCTTTTCCGAACCATCGATGGTGGGCAATCTTGGCAGGAGTGTACGGCGGTGGATTCCATGAGTTTTACCGCGGCCTATTTTCATGATATCCAACGTGGTTTTATGTCCACCATGGATGGAATCATTTGGGCTACCCATGATTCAGGACACACCTGGACCGAAGTACACACCGATTCCAACGCTTATTTTATGGGAATAGAATTTGCCAATGAAAAGTATGGTGTGGCTGTCGGGAATGAGTATTCCGGCCGATCGCAACCGGTAATTGCCTATACCACAGATGGTGGCACAACCTGGAAAAGAGTAGATAACATGCCGGCTCATTTTCAGTTGCAAAAAGCCAAGTTTACCAGCGATCGTTTCTACGTCGTTTCTGGATCTGGTGAAGTATTGCGTTCCGGTAAGGTTGATCTAACTACCTCCACAACCGATGTACAAAAGGAGGAATTTGAGCTTAAGCTTTTCCCTAATCCAACACCCGTTGGAAATAGGGTAGAAATTCCGACTGAATGGTCAGGATGGGTGGACATTAAGGTTCTTAATAATCTGGGAGAAAGGGTAGGCCAATTAAGACTTCATGAGGGAGAACGTGAAATTCAAGCCAACTATGAACCCGGGATTTATTTCCTCCAAATATCCCACGAGCAAGGCTCCCATTCGATTAAATGGGTCATCCGTTAGGAAGGGCGGAGGAGAACTTAAAAGGAAGTCCATAGGTCGAAAGGCGTGCCTTTGGGCTTGACAATGAGAGATGTATCTCCTTATTTTAGGGGATGCATTTTTCTTTCAACCCAACTTTAAGAAATGTACGATCCCAGGCTGTTCGTATTTCACGCTTCAATTTTATTCGCGATTATAGCCTTCTTTGGCTTTCTTTTTTGCTTTTCGGCTTTATTCCGCTACTGCTGACGTCCTGCCATGAAGAAGAGGAGGGAATAGAAGTCGCAGCTATTCCGGTTGAAGCGGGTGAACAACCCACAATCAAACAATTGGTTAAAGGCCTTCTTAATGAGGGAGAAGAATTGATTTTACCTCCGGGAATGAGCCTGAATGATTTTCCGGAAATAGATTCCTCGCATCGCGATCGGCCGGATCTTAGATGGTTAGCTGAGTACATTCAGTTGGGCGGCATTTGTCGGCCGTTTCCCGGCTATAGGCCTGATGAACATGAGGATGATGAAAGTGTTCTTTTTAACGATGACCGAGGAGGTTACACGGATTACCGAAAGCAAATTGAAGCGTGGGAAAGGGCTCAGGAGAGGATGGAGAAATGGATAAAAGAACAAAGAGAAGGAGCCCGTGAAAAGTGTAAACCACCTACGTATTGGGAAACGGTTGGGCCTACGGAGGCAGGAGGGCGAACCTATGCAGCCATGTTTGATCCAAATGATCCAAAAGGGCACAAAGTATGGGCCGTAGCCTCGGGCGGTGGCCTTTGGAAAAATGAAAATGTGTTTGATGCTAAATCTTCCTGGGTTCAGGTGCCTGAATTTTTGGAGGATATGAAATTGAGTGACATCGCCTTTGATCCGAGAAACAAACAAACCTTCTACGTATGTGCCGGACGAGATGACCCTTATGGGCATGGGTTTTGGCGATCAGATAATGGTGGCCTCAGTTGGAAAATGGTGGCCCAGGCAAGTAAGTATAAGGCCTTGAAACAGGCCTTCCACATGGTAGTCCATCCGCTTAATGGTGACATTTATCTATCCACGATGGAGAACAGTTGGCTCTATCGATCCACCGATAAAGGAGTGACCTGGAAATTGGTGATGGAAGAGTACGTGGATGATATCGAATTTGATAGCCATGGAAACATGTACATTTCGCGTTGGGGCAAAGGGGTGTATCGTGCCAAAAACAATCGCCCCGGCGGACGTTCGGACTTTGATACCCTCTGCACCGAAAGCAACGGATTTGCCAAGTGGCGAACCTATGAGCGAATGGAAATTGCGGTAGCTCCTACGAATCCTAAGGTGATTTATGCCTTTGTAGACAGCATTTTTCCGGAGCAAGTGCGTAATGGAAAGGTGATCAGCCCAGAAATGAATTTTGTTCCCGGGGTTTTTAAAACCGTTGATGCTGGAAAAACCTGGACCTACAAACGATTCCCAAATGCGCGAAACTCTGGAGAGCGAATCTTTTCTCATTGTGATCAGGCTTGGCACAATTTCACAGCTCGGGTGCATCCCAAGGATGAGAATGTAGTCTATTTAGGAACTACGGATTGGATTAGAAGTTCCGATGGTGGTAATTCCTGGGATTGGTTTGCCCGGTATTATGGAAGCAAACGACAACATTACCCGTTCATTTATGCCGACCAACACAACCTGTATTTTCATCCCAATAATCCCGACACCATTCTCTTTGTAAATGATGGAGGCGTGTACTATACCAAAGATGGACGAACCCAGGGAAAGGCTGTATCCATGGTTAAGGCCAATAAAGATTTCACGGTTACCGAATTTTACTACACTTCTTTACACCCGGATAAGGAATACTTCATCGGGGGTGCACAGGATCTAGGTGTTCATCAATTCACTAATGGCAGCCCGGGAAAAAGGGTTTATGGGGGTGATGGCGCCTTTGTGGCCATTGATCAGGATGAACCTGAAAACGAGATTCATTGTGAAAACTATGGTTCTTGTCGCTTGGCCAGGTACGATAAGTATGGTGCCCGAATCTACCGGTATTCACTATCGAAACCAGAGGACGTAAGGTTGATCAATACGGCTGGATACGATAGTCGTGAAAACATTTTCCTAAACCCTGACCACGACAAGCGAATACACCGAACCCGCTATGTAACGAGTCCTTCTAACCGCAAAACCGATGCGATTCCATTACCCAAAGGGAACAAAGGAGGGGTATGCGTTTTATATGCTTCTCCATATTCCAAAAAGGGGAGTTCTACCTGGTTTATAGGAACCCGGGATGGAGGAAGGATTTACCGCATGAGCAATGCCCACAAAGACAAAGTCGTTTTTAGAAAATTGAATAGCAAGGTTTTGGAGTCAACACCACTGAAGAATAGGGATATTTGGATGTCAGACCTTCAGGCCTGGGGATCAGAAGATACCCTGGTAGCTTGTTTTTCCGGATTTAAAGGAGGAGGAATCTGGCAAACTCTTGATGGGGGAAGCAAGTGGACCAAGAAAACCGGTAACCTTCCCGACCAGCCTATTTACAACATCGCCAGAAACCCCAAAAATTCCAAAGAGGTGGTCATTGCCTGTTATTTCGGTGTGTTTTTGACCCAAGACTTTACAGCAAATTCGGTCAAGTGGGAGCCCATAGTGGGGGGATGGGAAAGTTGGAATGCTCTGTTGTTCAGTTCAAGGAGAATAGTGAGACCTTATACGTGGGCACCTATGGAGGAGGAGTGCTTAGAAGAAAGGCTCCCGAGCTGGACCGAGAAACGCTAAAAGCTCCAGTGTACTTCGATTTTGAAAGTCTGATGGAATTGTGGAGGCATTGGAAAATATGCAACCCGGCTGGAGTGGATGGCTGGGAGCAGGCTAAGGTGAATCGCATTGATACGAGTTCTGATGAATTTGTAGCAGATGTCCATCTGAATGAGTCCGTTTTAGTTTCCCGGAATTTCGAAGAGCCTGTTGAATGGTCCGCTTTAGATGAACTGGAGCCTCCGATTCTTGATATGAGTCAGCAAAAAGATCCCTACCTAACCTTCGACTATGCTTATGCCAGGAAAAAGGAGCGAAATCCGGGCTACCGAGACACTTTCGACCTGCAATACAGTTTAGATGATGGTCGCCATTGGCATTTGCTATGGGGAAAGAGAGGTTCGCATCTTTATACTGCAGAAGCTACCGAAAAGCGTTTTGTACCTAAAACAGGGGATTGGAAAACAATTGTTATTCCCTTTCCACAAGGCACAGGTAAAAAACGAGTTCTCTTTAAGTTCTCTACTTATGGCCCCAAAATGACCAACGATTTGTGGTTCGATAAATTTGGAGTAGGGGACATTAAGCGAGACATTCTTCGAATCCATGATGGTACCTGGCCTACAGAAGTGCTGCCTCAAACGCCTTAGCAATCTGAATTAACTCTTAGCCTGACGTACGCTTCTAAACCATTTAGCCAATTCTCTATCAATTTCGAAATCAAATACTTTTCGTTTTTGATTGTAGGTAATGGTGACATAAGGTTTAAGGTATTCAGCCTGAAAACTGTTCATTACCGGATGGTTCATAGTGGGGAGATCCATTTCAAAGTTGTATTTGAATTTGGCATCTCCTGGGTTAGCATCAGAATCAACGTGCGTATTTACTTCAATCGTTTTGCTCAAATGACCCTGCTTGCGAAATCTAACCTTATAAACCTTGTTCAAATCCAACTTCAAGGTCAGGTGACTGCCATTTAGAGCGATGGTTTCAATCAGTCTTCCGTTTTCAAGAATATCAACTTCCGTGTTTCTTAAGTGCTTGGAATTTTCGAATAGCACCCCTTTGAGAATGAAAGTGCCCGTTGAAGTTTCGGGTGTACCTGCATGAGCGTGGGATGGTGAACAAAGGTTGAGAAGAAGAACACTTGAGAGAATTAGGATTTGGGTAAAAACGGAGTACATGACTTTTTTAGATTAAGATTTATTAGCCCTATATCCAGTCAAATGCCATTTATGTAATTATTTGATTTTTAGTTGATTGTAAATTTTGTTTTCGTGCCAATTGTCTACAGAGTAGAAAATTCTTGAATTGAGAACTGCAAGAAGGGGTGGAATCGAGAAAATTTCATCCCATCACTTATTCGGCTATTTCCGGCTCCTATTTATTGAAGCTCTTCAATTATACATAGTCCATTGGAAACCCTGTTCAAGAGCAGGAATTTTACCTCCAACTAATTATGGAGGTAGCCGAAAATCCGGACTATAGAGTAGGCACAGAAACCCAATAAACATGAAGCTAAAATTTTATTATTTGGCCATTCTCCTTGGAATGGTAAACCTGGGAATCGCACAGACCCATACCAATTACATTGATTTTGAACCTGGGAATTTAGGTGGCGGATATTTTCCTGCTGGAGATGGAAACCCTACCAATCATGGTTATTTTGAAACCAACTACGGTGTTAAGTTCTACTTCGAATCAGGTGGAAGTTATTTTTGGGCCAGAGATGCCAAAGTGGGAGGAGCTCCTTATACGCCTGGCCCCAATACAACGGCTAAGGCCTTTACCATTAACAGCGCCTTGCCCACCAATTGCGATGGCCACGGTCAGCCCACTACCGATGATTTTCCCTTTGACGTACCAGCAGGATATGATCCGGGCTGCTGGATGTTGACCGAAAAAATACGCGGACCTATGCAAGGTGGATCATTGGATCTTATCATCGACTACTACATGAGTCAGATTTTATGCACCCAAGCTTCCGGGTATTTTTATGATATCGATGGAGCTGTTACGGGTGGACACAATCGACAGGAGGCTTGGAAAATCGAGTGGTTTGTAGCCGGTTCTAATGGCGTGCCCGAGGATGCCATTTATGTAGTATCAGATGATTGGAATAACTGTACCAATTGTCCAACCCTTCCAACTGGTGCCGTTATTTACAATGCCCTTCCTGGAGGCACTTCCTACGATGCAGGTGATGGTCGAGCCACTTATTGGGAATTTGAAACCAACGGTCAGCCTATTGATTTTATCAAAATTTCCTACGTAGGAGATACGAATAAAAGAGTAGGAGTAGCGTTTGACAACTTCTTCTACTGCAGTAAAGCAGATCAGGATCCATGCGACACCGAGGCCAACTTTAGGCATTCGATCAATGGATGTATGGTTCACTTCAATGACATTACTCCAGAGCCAAACGGAGGTCAGGTAATCGGGCACTTTTGGGATTTTGGTGATGGTACTACCTCTACGGAGGAAGATCCTTCTCATCAATATGGACCCTTTGCTGGAAGCTATACGGTGACCCACGAAGTAACCATCTATGATGGAGAAAACTGCTGTACTCAGCAAATCACCAAAGAGATTACAACGGACGATTGCGAACCCTGCGAAGCGGATGTAGAATTTACCTGGGAATCTCTGTGTGATGGGGATAGTCCATGTCGCGTTAGGCTTAAAGCAGATGTAAGCTCATTTACTCAGCCCATAGCAGGTTATTTCTGGGAGTTAGGAAATGGAAGAACAGCTTCAGGTAAGGAAGTGGATGTCTATATCGATGGGGTTGAGTTGATTTGCTTAACCACCATTTTCGCTGCTCCCGATCCGTTTACAGGTGAGTGCTGTCAACGACAAGTTTGCGCTACCGTAAACTGCCATACCTCCGGAACCAGTGCTGGTGAAGAACCTGCCGGATTAGCCCCTGATCAAACCAGCAATCAAGATTCTGAACAATCCACATCTACTGAGGAAGTCCCAACTCCAATCCAGGATATTCATGTGTTCCCAAATCCTGCCGATGATCAGCTGGATGTTCAAATAATGGCACAAAATGAGGATTTGGTTTCTATTCAGTTGGTCAGCCTGGACGGACGTGAGGTACTGTCTATCGATCCGATAGAAATTGCTCCGGGAGAACAAAAACTGGAATTAGCCACGCATTCTTTTCCGGCTGGTATTTACCTGCTTACTGTAAGAGGACAGAAAACCAATTATACCCAAAAGGTTCAAATCGAGCATTAGTTTCTCATAAGTGCTGTTGATGCAGCTCTATTAGGAACGAAAAGAGGCCTCCACCAGGTAGGGCCTCTTTTCTTTTATGGTTTTTAGTGCGAGCTAAAAGGCGAGCCGTAGCACCTCCGATCGGGATTTACCAGACAGGCGAAGCAAATAAATGCCTGAGGGCAGCGACTCGGAGTTGAATTCCAAAAGCCGCGTAGCGCTGGATTTTTCCAGCATCACCTGCCCATTGAGGGAAAGTAGGGTAGCGGTAAACTCTGCATGATTGGAAGAAACGTGGTAGAAAGTCCCAGTTCGTCTTAGGTGAAAAGGCGAGGAGGGAGGAAGCGATTCTTCCAGGTAGGTAGGACGTACATCCACCTTTGTTTGTCCTGTACGAATGCCTTCGTTGGGGCTGGCCTCATAGGCATAGTCTTTTATCGTAATTGAGTTGACCTTGGGGTGCATGGATAATCGCATCCAACCATAGAGCCATTCTCCATTGGTCTTGAGTCGAAAAGCCAGGTATTTGTCCTCTACACCCGGCCATCGTCCTTCAGGAGCTCCCGTTGTGAGGTAGGCCATCGCCAGATCGTTACCTGATTTCCATTCCAGGCTGGTATCCAGAAATACCGAATCTGTGAATTGACGCATAAAGCCATAATCATTCGGATCTGTGCAAATTTCCAAATCTCCCATAGTGCTGTAGGTTAGCCAAACGTCCCATTGAGGATCGAGAATAGTAAGGGAAAAGGTGAGATCATTGGACCCATCCTGATCTAGATCGAAGGATTTGTCGGCGGAAAAGTTTTGATGATAGTCGGGCTGAATATCTACGTAGTTAATCTGAGCGGATAGGCTCATCGTTAGGCCAATCATGCCTAAGGTGAGTAGTTTTTTCATAGGGGTGTTTAGCGCTTAAAAGGAAGCTAAGGGGTTGATAGTTGGGTAAATAGAGCTTCTATTTACTGGGCGGTAGATCAGCTGGACAAGCAGCAACAGAGAAGAAAGTTTGGTTGAATTACCATTAAATTAATTTACATGTAAAATAAAGTGTTACTTTTGCCTCGAATCAGATGGCCATGCGCATAGACGAAGAGGTAAATAACAAGTTCGTAAACGAGAAACAGCGGTTTATCGCCAACCTGGTTTATACCAGCAACTGGTTTCAAAACAACGTGGTGATCTTTTTAAAACCTTACGGCATTTCCTTTCAGCAGTTTAACGTGCTCAGGATCCTTCGTGGAGCAGGAGATTGGCTCAGCATGAATACGATTAAGGAAAGAATGATTGACAAAACGCCAAATACCACTCGCTTGTCTGATAAGCTGTTGGACAAGGGTTTTGTGGAACGAGAGAGGAGTGCGGAAGATCGACGGATAGTATATCTGCGTATAAGCGACAAGGGCCAGGCGCTATTAAAGGAAATTGACGAAGCCGACCATGATTGTTACCTGGGCTTTATGAAAAGTATGACCGATGAAGAAGCCAAAACGGTTTCTGATATTTTGGATCGAATGAGAGAATAAAAAAATTTACCCAAATATTTAACATGTAATATAATGACAAGGAAAATTAATGCAATGGACTCTTTGAAATGGAGAGCCGCCGTTAGAAAATACGATACCTCCAAAAAGGTGAGTGCAGAGGACTTGGAGCTTCTATTAGAAGCTGGAAACTTAACCGCTACCTCTATGGGGCTGCAACCCTTTAAAATTGTGGTGGTGAGTGACCCGGAATTACAGCGCAATCTGGTCCCTGAATCCTACAACCAGCAACACGTTGCCGATGCTTCCCACATATTGGTCTTTGCCGTGGAAACGGACTTAGGCCAGAAAGATGTGGATGCTTACATCAAACGAGCCATGGAACTTCGAAATCTGCCTGCATCGGCTCTTGAAGGTTACAAAAACTCAATCAGTCACTACCTCGGTAGTATGTCGGAAGAAGTTAAGCTAAGCTGGGCGACTAAGCAGGCCTATATCGCCTTGGGTACTGTGATGACGGTAGCAGCTGAATTGAAAATCGATTCCTGTGCCATGGAAGGATTTAATCCGGAGTCGTATCAAAAAATGCTCGGTCTTGATTCGAAAAATTTGCTGCCCGTGGTCATTCTCCCTATTGGTTACCGGTCGGAAGAAGAAATGATGGCCAGCCTGCCTAAGGTGCGGAAACACCGCGATGATTTTGTTCTTGAAATTTCTAATTCTTAAAACCCATTAATCATGAAAATCAATACTCTACTTGTTTATCGAATAGTCACTGTACTTTTTAGCCTGTCCATGTTGGCTGGAGCTGCTCAATATGTTTTTACCTATGATGTAGCTCAGGAAATGTTCAACGCTCTGGGCTTCCCGACTTACATTATCTATCCATTAGGTGCCGCTAAAGTCTTAGGAGTAATTGCCATTTGGACTAATATTTCTCCACGACTTAAGGAATGGGCCTATGCAGGTTATACGTTTAACTTCTTGCTGGCCGGATTGGCTCACCTTAGTGTAGGCGATGGGCAATTTTGGGGAGCTCTAATTGCTTTGATATTATCCTCAAGCTCCTACTTTTTGTACCGCAAATTGGAAGCTCAAAAGGCCTAAGGTCTATCGATTTTACCTAAACTGTAACTCGGGGACGGATTCCTGGTAGCGAGCTCCATCTGAAAAGCGAACCTCCAGGGATAAGTTCTGGGCTGTAGTGTCCGATTTATCTTTCATCAGAAATCGAGCATAATTGGGAGCATATGGTGAGTTGTTTAGTCCTTCGTACAATTCCGTATAGCTAATCTCGATGGGCTCATCGTTGTCGTCTGTATGAAAGAAGGGAGCAAAAAAATCGTTGAGAGAGCTTCCGGCTGAACGTCCTAGGTAGTCTTTGTTAGAGGTAATGGTGATCGAGCTAATCGGATCTTTAAATCCACCTCGACCTTCTTTCGGACAGGTAGTTGCATGGGCAGAGGTTACCAATGAAAAACCTGGGTTTTCGGCCACATATTGGAACCCTGTAAAATGCAAGTCCAGGGTGATTTGGTGTTCGGGTTTAACATGCACTCGATCTTCTTCACCATGATTGTTAACCGAAAGAGTAACAGCAATGCCATCTACCTGGTAGTATTCCATCACATCGTCACAGCAGGCGATCGGGATTAAACCAGTAAACAAGAGCAGGAGTAGGGAACGAGCAAGGGTTTTCATAGCAGATGTTTGCTTGCTTAACGGCTTGAAGTATGGATTGTTGTACGCAGCTTTATACCGAAAGGAATAAAAAAAGCCCGCAGTACCTGGTGCGGGCTTTTTTATCGGTTGGCTGATTGATGCTAGTGACTAATATTCACTTTTTGGATACCCAAACTTTGGCCCCCGCTGGAGAGTTCTACGAGGTACATTCCGGTTGGTAGTTCAAAGTGCAGCTGATCGGTTTCCAGAGTAGATTCAAACAGTTTGGTGCTTACCAGGTTATACACCGTTACTGTAATTTCTTCTTCCACTGGATTTCCGTCCCACTGTACCCGGAAATTACCGTCACTTGGGTTAGGATATAGTTTAAAGCTGGCCTCTTCGCTTTCCACCACCATAGGTTGACCTGAAGAGGTGGTCAGGTACTTCACAATAGCGGCATCTCCTGATCCTTTGGCTGATGGAGGCAATACGGGGAAGTATACATCCAGGCTGTTGAATCGAAGAATGTTTTCGGCTTGAGAAGAGGTGTAAGCATTGGCTTCTTCACTAATCATGGCCAGGGAGCTAAAGAACGCTGGATTGGTGGGCCATTCTACTGAACCACTGTTGTTCATATAGGTGTGGTACAGGTTCACAAAACTGGTCAACTTGCTACGTTCAGCTATGTGCTCATCATCGGTGTAGCTTACGTTACCCCAGGCGGTCAACTCGGCGGATACGTTGGCAGGAGTGTCAAAAGAAGACATCGCGTAAATCTGACGGATTTTACCGTGATGCTCAGTCTCCAATTCTTCAATCCAGTCTACCAAATCGGTCTTATCATTGGTGCTTTCCATAATGAGGTAGTGATCCAATACTTTGGCGTAACGATCGCCTCGTTCTCCAAGAATATCGCCCAGTTGTAGCTCATCTTCGTCTTTGTTACCAATGTTGGCACCGTTGGTCACGATGTGAGAAATCATGGTCTCGTGCATGGGTACGCTTTTCTCTTCCAGCGCGGAGATAATTACTCCGTTACGTCCAGAATGCTCGTTGTTCATCAACACGTTATACAAGCTGGTGTTGTTAAGCTCTCTTTCGAGAATGGCATGCATCATCACTTTTTCTGACAAGGGAGAATCCATCAACAAACGAGCTTCTACATCAGCGTCGGTGTTGCTTGCATTATCCATGTAGCTGATCAAGCCGGTTTGGTTTCCACCATCCACACTGTTGTTGTAGCTCGTAAGCCCATTGGTGAAATTGGTGTTTTGAACAATAAAACCAGCCTTCTCGGCATTCAGCTCGGCAGTAGTCAACTTGGTGTAATCCGGACCAAACTTGGTTGGACAGGTGTATCCACTGGATTGAACTTTGAGCATGTTGAATACAGCTGTAGGTTCTTCACCGGATGCGTTAGAGTGGTAATAAATACCCGTAATTCCAGAGGAACTGGCATTCTCGTAGTTGATCAAACCACCGGTAACGGTGCTAAAGGTGTTACCCGCAGAAACGATGGAACCACTTTGAATTTTACCTTGAGCAATGGATGCTCCATTTCCTGAACCAATCAAAATATCAGCGTGATGGGCATTGCTCATGTCGTTACATAAGAACTTCAATCCGCTGTAAATGGAATTGTTGCCCCAGGAATGGTTGTTTCCAAAAGCCAGGATTGGCACATTTACATTGTTCATCTCATTGTCGTATACCTGATTGTGGTCTGTACCACTGTTGTATACAATGATTCCGTACTCAAAGTCATCTGACGTTTGGGTAGGTTCAAAGTGATTGTTTTCAACCACGTAGGCAGACGAGTTTTGCATGTAAACGCCGCTCAAAATGTACTTTCCATCAGATTCAAAGTTGTTTCCGATAATACGAGCGCCATATACACCATCGGTAATTACTCCATAACGACAGCCGTCAAAGTCTGCGCTACGAATGGAGATGGGGTAGTATTCCGCTGCACCAGTGGCCACGATACCTCGACTTAGGTTGCTAAACTTACAGTCAATCAGGTTTTGAGCCGGGCAGGGTAGCGTAAGGGCGTTGCAGTAATCCTGGATTCTAAAACCCGAGTTAAGGCTGTAAATAGCCGTGGTGTAGAAAGTAGGATCGTAGGTGTACTTGAATTCACACCCGTAAATTTTGATTCCGCGCACCTTCCACATGGTAAACATGTGGGTAGGATTGAAGGAAGCATTCAAAGGCGCATCGTGTACAAAGGTGCATCGCTCAAACTTGGATACGTTGTCCTGAATCAGGTTAGGACTTCCTGGAACGAAGTTGTCGTAGTTCATAAAAGCTACACTTCTCCAGTTGTTGCGGAACGTGGTTTCACGGGCAGTAACAATTCCACCTTGGGAAGTCCAGTCACCTGGTTTCCATACCATCACGGCTTCTTTTGCATGTTCAATCACGGCTCCATTGGAAGTGGTAAGTCTACCTTGGTAATAGGTAGCTCCCGAAGGGTGCTGGGATTGAGATTTAACTCCATGTACCTCAATACCACCCCAAAGGTTGCCGCAATTGTTCGTCAAGGTCCCACCGTTAACGATTAAGTGTCCTCCCGGCTGAATCATGATTTTTCGGCCTGGGAAGATGTTCAAGGTTGCTCCGTTTGCCACGGTAACCGTTACTCCATTAGGAATGATCAAATCATCGGAGATGTGGTTCATTCCAGTATAGGTGCTGGTGCTCAAAGTTTGTTGTGACCAGGCCGATGTAATGGCCAGATCAGATTCCCACAAACCGCGTCCAAAGGTGGCTGCGATAAGCTTCTGAGAGCATTCGTTGATTTCCAAATCGGTTACAATGACCTTAGGCATATCGTTGTTGTAGCATTTCCAAACGGAACCGGAAACGCTGGCATCGCGGTAATATACACCCACATCGGTACCCACGTAAAGCAGGTTGTTTGATCCAGGCTGATACACGATGGTGTTACAAGGGAATACGGGAAGGCCAATGGACCAGTCTACCCAGCTATCACCGCCTTCAAAAGAATACCATACGCGGTTTTGTCCGTTACCCGAACCATCATCACCAATGCGGTTAAACGTAACCCACACGTGCTCTTCATTATCCGGATCGGTTTCAATATCAGTAATACCTAACCAGGAGGAAGCAGCTGGGGTAATGTCTTTCCAGGTAGTTCCGCCGTTTTTGGTGACAAACAGCTTGTGGCTGGCCGTGTTTGACCAACATGGGTTGCGGAAAGCAGCATAAATCCAATCGGGATCCTTTTCCGAAATTTCCACTGCGATCAGTTGGGCGCCGTCGACCACATTGTGTTGTTTAAAATCGGATACAGGAGTCCAGGAGGATCCATCTCTTCTAAATACATCGTGGTGACCGATATACAATTGGTTGCTTTCGTTGATGACAATGGGGCGAGTCTCAAAATTCCAATAGGGAGGATGAGACAGGTTAGGAGGGGTGTTCGGGTTGTCAAAAGGAGGGTAGTTAAAAAAGCTCCAGGATTGACCGCGGTTACTGGTTTTGCGGTTGCCTGGGTAATTACCTTGACCATAGGCAATAGAGGGATCATTTTTATCAGCAGCGGCATCGTATCCGTCTGATACTACATCGATATCCCACTCACCAGCATCGTAGGTCAGCAGCCCGTTATCCTGGGCTCCACCGTGGATAAGGTCTCCATCGTATTTGGCACTTCCGATTCCGAAGAACTCTGTAATGGCCAAACCTTTACCGTTGATGTTTTTCCAGTTTACCACATGCTTGGTGCCGTTCCAGGTAGAACCTTGGGTATAGAGTGCACCTCCGTCGTTTCCAACAATGAGTTTGTCGTAAAAGCCTGAGTTACTCGCAGAGATTAGTTTCATAGCCCGAATGTCTGCATGGGTAGATACGCCATTGTAGGGGCTGTTTGGCCAGTAGTGCGAGATGTTGTAGAACGACTGACCTGCATTGTGCGATTTCTGAACGGTTCTGCTGGGAGGATCTCCCATGTACATGATGTTTTGATTCAGCGGGTTAACGATAAACATCTCACAAAACTGAGTAGTCATGTTAATGCTTGTCCAAGTTCCACTGAGTTCAGAGAATTGCTTGATTTCGTACAAGTCAGCAGTTCCACCAGAGCCATTGTCGTAGATCCACTTGATTAGGGCATAACAACCATTGTACATGGACGATAGTTCCACCAAATGTGACATATGAGAATAGCCATTGGGGTGAGTAGGTACCGTAAAACTGGGTAGTACATCCAGCTGGGTCCAGCTACCGTTGTTGCCGGTCACTCGCCAGATTTCAGTTCCTGCTACGTACACCACGTTAGGATTTGACAGGTTGTATTCCATCGTTCTCAGAGCAATATTTGGGTTGCCTGAAGCCGCTTGTAGATTCAACGATGGCCAGCTGTCCCCACCATCAGCCGTACGAAACACTTCCGTGGAGGTATGGGTAAACAGAATGTTTGAGTTGCCGGGATCCATGAACAATTTCAAGTGTTCAGCAGCATTTACCGGATCAAAATCCAAATCGGTATGAAACCAAGTAGAACCTCCGTCTGAGGTTTCGATTACCCCAGTTCCATATCCCTTTCGGGTAGAACCTGTCGCAGCAAACAAGTGGTTGCTGTTGTTGGGATCGATGATCACGTCCAAAACCCCAAGACTGGGCAGGTTCATTTGATCGGTGATATTGGTCCAGGTAGGCGTAGTTGATTGCACGTTGGTCGACTTCCAGAGTCCACCGCTAAGGGTACCCACATAGCCTACGTTGGTATTGGAAGGATCCATGGCAATGGCCGAAACAATTCCCAGTGCTTGCTGTTCCACGCCTGAAACGATATCGCCTTGATCAGGTCCTAAGGATTTCCAGCTCACCGGTAAACCGTTGGATTCATTACAGGGTGGCTCTTGAATGCACCCACCTTCATGGTGGTGGTAGGTGCTATAAGTGGAGAAGGCATTTCCGTCTTTGCCATCCCGGCCACTCCAGAAGGTGTGCCATCGCTGGTAATTGTTGAAATATCCTCCTTCTGAGGTGTCTACTGCTCGAGCCGTGGTGTAGTAGTTTTCCATGACTTGATGAATAGAGTCTATTCGCATGCCCGATTTGGCCAAGGCCTTGTAATCGGGAGGTGATGTTGATTGAGCAATCAGATTCCCCGAGAGTACGAGGGCTCCGAAAGACAGGCAAGCTATTTTCAGCTTCCTGAAATGGTTTGAATTTTTCATGAGAGATTTTAGTTTAGAGGGCATGGTCGTGCCCTACAGTACAGTTATTGTTTAAATTGATCGATGGCGCCGTTGATCGTTGTACAATGTTACGCACTTTGCAACCGTATATTTCACTTTTCCTACCCGGTTGAGGTATTATAATTTGTATACGTTAATTTGTAAAGTGCTGATTATTATTTAGTTGAAATGTCGAGTTGTGTAGGGGGCTCGAATCAATAAAATGACGAATCCTTTCCGAAAACGAGTTCAAATCAATTGGATTTTTATCCTTTTAGGATGTGCTGGAAAGCCATAAAAGCGCTTTTTTGACTTTTAAAAAATGAAATGCGCCGTTTTTTCGAGTTTTTTAATGGGGTTCCTTTTGGGCTCAATTTACCTGTTACAAGCGCGGCTCATTTGAGACGAATTCCAGGCCTTTTTTCGAATATATTTGAATGCGTAAACGGAGCAATAGTTAGAGCTTGAATCACTACTTTAAATATGTAATGGATCATTTTGAGCGGCTTTATGGGCCCGCTCGTCATATGCTTGATTACCAGGGTAAAAATCCTGAGGCTAAGGTCAAACTAACCGATTGCCAAACGACTCTCTTTGAGGAAAAGAGAAGGATTCCTGAATCTATCTGTTGGAAAGATTTTGAAGGTACACGCCTTCCATTTCTGTTTCATGAGTTTACCGAAAGCCCCATTATTGAGGCCAAAGGAGAGTCTATTCAAGTGTCTTATGACTTGGTAGCAGCTTCCTTCTATTTTCTGAGCCAATGGCAAGAATACCATGGAACGGAAAAAGACCACTACGGCCGATTTCCCTATGAAACCAGTATTCAAAAGGAGTTGGGAATAGAAACATTACCGGTGGTCAATTACTACTTTCTCATTCTAAAGAGGGCGATTGAGCAGGCCTATGGTGCAGATGCCTTATCTAAGAAACCTACTGAACCTGTCCTATTTGTATCCCATGATATTGACAAGGTGGCTACCGGCTGGAAGGAGGACGGATTCAATGCGCTTAAAAAGGGAAGGTTGCCAGCCTTGTTCCAATTGGCATTGGGAAAATTGATCGGCAAAGATACCTGGTTCAACTTTGACCGGATTCTTAAGTTGGAAAAATCCCTCGGTGTAAAATCCACCTTTTTCTTTTTAGTAGAGCAGGGGCAACGAGACGGAATAAGCAATGCGGATTACACCTTGGAACAAAAGGCCTTTGCTCCGGTTTTTCAGCATATTCAACAAAACGGGGCGGAAGTAGCCCTACACGGTAGCATTGGTAGCGCTTATGATTCTGCTATGATGAAGAATGAGCTCCATCAATTTGATCCCTTCGGTGTTCAGATAAAAGGCAATCGTTTTCATTTTTTGAATTTCCACCTGCAATCAAGCCTTCGAGTAGTGGAAGAGTCTGGCGTGCGATACGATTGTTCCGTTGGATTTGCCGAGCACATTGGATTTCGAAATTCATTTTGCCATCCTTATTATCCGTTTAATTTTGAGGAGCAGAAAGCGCATTCCTTTTTGGAAATTCCTTTAAACATTATGGATACCACTTTTGACCAGTCTGGTTATATGGGGCTGGACAAGGAGTTGGTAGTAAAAACCTGCGAACCTTTGATTGAGGAAGTCGCCAAGTTTGGAGGCTGTCTTTCGGTACTTTGGCACAACAACTATTTCTCGGATCACAAGTACGAGGGATGGGAAAAGGTATTTTCCGATTTGATCAATCGCTGTAAGGATATAGGATTGATCTCCAAGAGTGCCATCGAATTAGTAGAAGAATTGGAAGCTGAATGAAGTTATCAGACGTCATAGGAAGTTGGTTAGAGGTAAATAGAACCTTTGTAAAAGAGTTGATGGCCAATCGTGAAAGAAGCCGAAACATCAAATTCCACTACAACGATATCTACAAGGAAGTACATCAAAGCGATCAAATCTGTTTTGTATTATCTACTGGCCGCTGTGGTACCAAGCTGCTCTCCAAAATGTTTACCATGAGCGAGGAAGTGGAAGATCATCACGCAACGCTTCCAGAAATGTACTATTTCGATCGCTATGCCTACGAGAACCACAAAAGTGCCCACGGTGAATTGATGAAAATGATCGATGCGGCGCGGTATGAGCTGATTCGTAAATCTATTTTGGTAGACAAAACTTACATTGAAACCAATAACCGGATTACGTTCTTCGCCTATCAACTGGCAGAACTTTTTCCCCAGGCCAAATTCATTCATCTTATTCGCAACCCCATTTCCTTTGTAAAGAGTGGAGTTGGGCGCAATTGGTATGAAGGAGACAACTACAACAACGAAGGGCGAATCGTTCCAGTAGGAAGGGAAGAGGAGTTTGCCAAATGGCCAATTGAAGAAAAAGTAGCCTGGCTCTGGAATGAGACCAATCAATTTATTCATGATTTCAAATCCACGCTTCCTCAAGAACGGGTACTTACGGTTGTTGCAGAAGATCTTTTCAAAAAGCCTGAAGTTACCCGGTCTATTTATGATTTCATTGGGGTTCCATCCTTGTCCGATGCGGTGATTAGCAAAACCATCAGCAAACCGGTGAACAAGGGAAAGAAATCGGCGAGCCCTTCATTATCGGAGGATCAGAAGAAGAGGGTGATGGAAATAGCCAAAATCAACCAGGAATATTATTCCTAATCTCCTTTAAAAGGTTTTAGAAAATCCGCTTCCAAAGCATTTCTGCGATTCGGTTCAAATCTTCAGATAAGCGTAAGAAGTAGGCTGGAACGGCAAATAGAACGCTGAATATAGCCGTATTGATAATGATTCCAAGAAAGGGATTGTCTGGTGTATTTACCCATTTTACCACCAATACTCCGATTCCAATCAACACCACCGTTGCCAGGTGTTTGACTGTAAACGGGTGTAGGTTGAGCTTGAAATAGATCAGAGCGGTACGGATCAGGTTATAGATAAAAATGGATATGGCGGTAGCTATTGCTGTTCCTGTGATACCGTAAGCTTCAATAAAGTATAGATTGGTTCCAATGGCCACCACCGCAAGGAAGGGCATTAGAAACAGATTCCATTTGTAAAACTTGGAGTATTGAATGATTTCGTAATTGATTCCCAAGGCGAGGTCAAACATTTTGGAGAGTCCGATGAAGAAGACTACGTACTTTCCGTTTTCGTATACCTCCGAATTAGGCATGATTTGGTAGAGGTAATCAATGTTTACCCAGATCAGGGAAAAGATGACCCCACCGATGATGAGCAGGTTAATGGATGACTTCTTGTAAATCATTTCCACTTCGTCCAATTCGTTGTTCCCTAAGCTTCTCGATAAAATGGGTACCGCTACTTGAACGAGTGGACGTTTTGGAATTTCAATTAGTGTAGCAATGAAGAAGGCAATTGTATAAATTCCTACAGCGCCTAAATCCTGAAGAATTCCTCCGGTCATCAGGGTGTCAATCTGATTCACAATCACGGTGCCACCCGTTCCCAAGATCAAGTAGAAACAGTAGGTCGCCATCTTTTTGAAAATGGGAGTACCGGTAATCGTCCAGGGAGAAGTAAAGCTGTAGTTCAATCGTTTCTTCACCAGATAAAACATGATCGCCAGGTTGATCAGGTGGAGCAAGCTGTAGGAAAGTAGGAGGGAAGAGAAATCGAATACGTCGAAATAGTAAAGGAAGATAACCGCAATCAGATAAAGCCGGGCGAGAACATTTCTCAATACCGACGGTACCGCAATTTTGGTTTTAGTAAAGAGGTAGTTCTCCAGTAAAGCGGTGAAGGTGAAATACCCCACCATTATGGGAATCACCAACATGAGTTTCTTCAGGTAGGGCGAGCTGTTGAGGAAGTGGGTGTACACATAGCTCTCGAGGGAGTAAAAAAGCCCGATCAATACTACCAATAGAAGAAAAGGCACCACCAGTGTAAAGGATATGAACTGGTTGTACTGCTTCTGGTCTTTCTCAAAATGGAAAAAGAAGCGGGGAATGGCACTGCTTAAGCCTACCAACACAAAGGGGTAGATGAGCAAAGCTGTAGAGTGGAGGACCTTAATCGCTCCAATTTCCTGTTCACTCAAAAAATGCGCCTGGATAAACAGGAGGCTGATGGCCCCAATACCCACACCCACCATGTTGATGATGGTGGTGATAGCGCTATTTTTTATAATAATTCCCAACCTAAGCTGAAAGAGAGCCTTTGAATAATCGTTTTACAAAAAACACTAAATCAAAGGCCAGTAAATTGAAATAAATCACAAAAATGAGCGGCCAGGTAGCCAGCAGTTGCAAGCGTTGTCCTAAAGTCACTTTGGCAATAAACACTACTTTGAGGTATTCCAGGGGGATTTTCCAATGTGGAAAAAGAACCCACTTCTTCTTGGAATACAAAACTCGGGTATAGCGTTTAAATCGCTTTTCCTTGGATTCCTTTTCGCGAACTTCCCTTCGATACCAAATAGCCTCGGGCTCAAAGGTAATGTGGCCGATCAAAGCCATCTCCGAAAGCATCAAAGCTCCCGAGCCAAACATTTCCAACTGAAGCCGGGTTTTTCTCAAAATCGAAAGGTTGTAAATACCATACAACCCATTTTGATTATTGATCAATGTGGCGATAAATCGGAACAAAAGAATGTAAGAGGAGGTATCCACAAAACCGATCCGTTGATCCATTTCTTCTCCCTTTTCATCAATCATGATGGTTTTGGGAGCTACCAGGGCAATGTTGTCATTCTTTACAATGGCTTGGTACAGCTTATTCACGTATCCCGGAGACCATAAGTCATGAGCTCCAGCCAGAATAAAGTACTTACCCGTGGATTTATGAATCAAAGTATTGAAATTCTGTATGATTCCCACGTTCCTCGGTTGCCGGTGGTACTTGATCAGTTCAGGGTATTTCTGAACATATTCCTGGGCCATTTCACCCGTACCATCATCCGAAGCGTTGTCGGAAATCAGAATTTCAAAAGAAGCATCAATCTTCTGTGCCAGAATGGAATCTAAGGTGCTTTGAATATAAGCCGCTTCATTATAGACCATCAACCCGATTGTAACCTGCGGGCCGGTATTGCTTTCTGGCATAGTTACCGTTGCTATTTGGTTCTTTTTAAGTAACCTCTTTTGGCTACTGTAAGCTGCAATTTCTGGTGAATTTCTTCATCGATTTCAAAGGCATCATTTTCCTTCAAGAATGCATCTACAGCAGTTTGAGGATTATCACCCACGTCCCAAGGTCTGTTGGTAAAGAATCCTTTTGGCAAGTATTCAACCACGGTATCGAATACAACTAAGTAACTGTCTTTGGTTACAAATTCGTTGTACAATTTCAATTCATCGTATACGTGCTGATGAGTGTGGTTAGAGTCGAGAACAACCATAACCTTCTTCTTGCCCTCAGCCATTTTACGCACTTGCTCAATAATATCGGGATCTGTAGCCCCACCTTCGATCAAGTGAATTCGCTTGAACATTTTGTGGTTTTCAATTTCTTCCCGGTTGTGAGAACGAATGTCGATATCCACACCTACAATCTCTCCATGACCGATAAGCTCCATCAATGAAGCGTATAGAATAAGGGAACCTCCATGAGCAATACCTGTTTCGATGATCAGGTCTGGTTGTACCTTCCAGATCACCTCTTGCATCGCTACAATATCTTGAGGATACTGAATGATGGGACGACCCATCCAGGAAAAATTATACGAGTATTCCACACGCATCGACTCTTCCATAAAGCGGGTGCTCAAGTCATTTAATACTTCGTTTTCACCTTGCTTTCGGATACGTTCTTTTCTCTCTTCCTGAAATTTTTTGATTTCGTCACTCATGGGTATATAGTCTTCTAATTTTCAATAATTTTTCACTGCTGCCCCAAAACTTCATGGCTTCGTAATCGGGGTAGGGGTAATGCCCCAAATTTAGTTCAATCTGTTGGTTCACGGAGGCCAGGTGTCGCTCAACCAAGGTTTTCACCGAAACGGGGTCTCCACTGCCACAATTCACCACGCCTTCGTATTCGTTTTGAAGGGCAATGTCGTTAATATTTCGTGCTGCATCTGCCACCGGGATAAAGTCTCTAACCTGATCTCCCATGGACATGTTAAAGGTTGTTTGCCCTTCTTCCAAGGCCCGGTCCAGTTGAGATAGCAAGGACTTAGCCTGCTGGCCTTTGCCGTAAGGATAAAACAGGCGTACCCATTTAAGATGGAAAGGAGTCACCTTGTTTAGCTCCTCTAAAAACTTGCGTAAGGTATCCTTGGCCAGTCCATAGGCAACGGTAGGCCGGGTATCTTGTTCTTCGTTCAATTCTCCTTCCTGTAAACCATATTCCAGGCAGGTGCCAACAACGGTCAAGTCCTGCAATCCATCGGCAATGAGGTTTTTCAGGAATTGGTAATTGGGAAACAAGGCTTCTTCCAGGTGGTAGATATCCTTAAAGTTGTTGAGTCTTTGCCAAGCCAGGTGAATCACTTTATCCGGTTTGCCCAGGCGAATGAAAGCGTTTTCCCCATCCTTCATGTAATCCAAAGGAATGTAGGTCACTTTGCCCTTCCAGGAGGCTTTGGCTGCCTTCTCTTCATTCACGGAGGTACAAATCACTTCGATACCTCGATCCAAAAGATTTTGAACCACATAGGTTCCCACAAATCCGGTAGCGCCTGTTACCAGTACCTTCATACTTTGGACAATTCTGGAATGGCCACCATAAATTCAGCACCCCATTCTTGGGTATAGCTCAATTGATTAATGATTTCATCTTTAATATTCCAAGGAAGAATCAGGATGTAATCGGGTTTTGTTTGGCGCAACTCTGACTCATCAACCACGGGAATGTGGCAACCAGGCAGATACTTACCTTGTTTATGTGGAGATGCATCTACTACATATTGAATGAGTTCTGTGCCCACTTCGCAGTAGTTTAAGAGGGTGTTTCCTTTAGCAGCTGCACCATATCCTACAACCGATTTTCCTTCAGCTTTAGCGGTTTTGAGGAATTCCAGCAAATCATCTTTTACCTTATCCGATTTGCCCTGAAAACCTTCGTAGTAGGCCAGGGTAGTCATTCCAATGCTCTTTTCTTTTTCAAGCAAAGCTTCATATCGATTGGATACTTCTTTGCTGCTATCCTCAGCGTGTTTACCGTATATTCTCAAAGATCCACCATGGGTTGGAATTTCCTCCACATCAAACAGCTGTAGGCCAAAGCTTTCAAAAATTCGGCTTACGGTGGTCAATGATAAGTAAGAGAAGTGCTCGTGGTAAATGGTATCAAACTGATTGTTAGCTACCAACTGCATCAGGTGTGGAAATTCCATCGTAATCACACCTTCTTCATTAAGCATGGCTTTGAGGCCTTTTACAAAATCGTTGATGTCTGGCACGTGAGCCAACACGTTGTTTCCAATTAACAGGTCCGCGCCACGCCCTTCTGATTTCAGGCGATGCGCAATTTCTTCACCAAAGAATTCTTTTACCGACTCAATGCCCTTAGCGATGGCGGCATCGGCTGTGTTTCCAGTCGGTTCAATACCCAGCACCGGAATGTTTTGTTGGTGGAAATACTGGAGTAGATACCCATCGTTGGAGGCTACTTCAACCACTTGATTATTGGAATCTAATCCAAAGCGCTCAATCATTTGCTCGGAGTACTTCTTGCAGTGAGCCAGCCAGCTCTTGGAAATAGAGGAGAAGTAAACGTAGTCGTTCGAGAAAATCTCGTGAGCATTTTTAAATTCATCGATCTGTACCAGAAAGCATTCTTCGCACACATGGATGTGTAAGGGGTAAAAAGCTTCAGGCTTATCCAGTTGATCCGCGGTCAGGAATGAGTTGGATGGAGGAGAGGTCTTGAGGTCTACAAAAGTGGTGGTGAGTTCAGTTTGACAATGTCTACATTTCATGGTCCAGACCGTTAAAGTTTTTATCTAAGAATTTGTGAGAAAGATCTCGTTCAGAAATGATTATGGGCTCAAATGGCCATTCGATTCCTACTTGTGGATCGTCATATCTAAAAGCCCCTTCGCAAGAAGGAGTGTAAAAATCAGTGTGATGATAGAGTAGGCGGGTATCGTCTTCACGGGTAATGAATCCATGAGCGCAACCGGCTGGAATACACACTACCGTTTTGTTTTCGGCAGAAAGCTCTATCGAAGTCCATTGAAGAAAGGTAGGCGAGTTTTTTCTCAAATCTACCACTACGTCAAAGGCGGCACCTTGAATGCAGGTAACCAGTTTATCTTCCTGGGAAGGAAGGTTTTGAAAGTGCATACCGCGAAGCACACCCTTCTTATTGTTGATGGATATGTTGGTTTGTACAACCGGACGATGGATGCCTACCTTCTTTAATTCGTCGGCACAGTAAAGGCGAAAAAAGCCTCCGCGGTCATCTTCCAACACTCTTGGCGCAATCTCAAAGACGCCCTTTATTTGGGTTTCGGTAAACTGCATTAACTCAACCAGCTTAATTTTCGCTTGGAAGCATCATCGATGTAGGCCATCAAATCGCTTTCTGTAGATAGTTCTCCGGATTGAATAAAGTTTAAGTACCAATCAGCGGTTCGATTCACGGCTTCTTCAATGTTCCAAATCGGTTCCCAGGAAAGCTCATTTTTAACCTTGTCGATGTCGAGCATGAGCAAGTTCGCTTCGTGTGCCGTTGGGTTCGGAGCAAACTCCACGTTTACTTCTCCCGTGGTTCGGGCCATAATTTGCTTTAAAATATCTCCTACTGAGATGCAGTCTTCCTGCTGAGGGCCGATATTCCAGGCTGAAGCAAAACCTTGATCGCCTTCCAGTAGCTTACGACCCAATTCCAGGTAAATGGAAATCGGTTCCAGCACGTGTTGCCAGGGACGAACCGCACCAGGATTTCGGATGGAAAGTGTCTCGCCATTTTTTATGGCCTTAAACACATCAGGAATCAATCTGTTTTTCGACCAATCCCCACCGCCAATCACATTTCCTGCACGGGCTGTGGCCAGCAAACAAGCGTGATTTTCCAGAAAGGAGCGGCGAAAAGAACTGGATAATATTTCGGAACATGCCTTGGAGGAACTATAAGGATCGTAGCCTCCCAGGGCATTGGTTTCTTTGTAGTAATGGTGTTTTTCGTGGTTCTCGTAAACCTTGTCCGTGGTCACATTCACCAAGGCACGAACCGAATCGCAGTGTCGGGCTGCTTCAAGTACATGTAGCGTACCCATTACGTTGGATTCGTAGGTGTAGATCGGGTCGTCGTATGAATCTAACACCAGGGGCTGTGCAGCCAGGTGAAAGATGACGTCCGGTTTAACGGAATCAACTACTTGTTTAATGGATGCCGCATTTCGAATATCACCGTAGTGATTGTGGCAGTTTACCTGAAGTCGATCGAAGTGATCTGCATTGGCATAATTCTCCAGCGAAAATCCGTGAACCTCAGCCCCCAGTTTTTCCAACCAAAGACTTAACCAACTTCCTTTAAATCCGTTGTGGCCGGTTACCAGAACGGTTTTTCCTGTGTATACTCCTCCAAACAGGGATTGCATTACCAAACTTTCCATTTAGCTTCACCAGATTGCCAGAGGCCTTCCAGTTCTTGTTTATCTCTTAATGCATCCATACACTTCCAGAAGCCATGATGTTTGTATGCGGCCAATTGATTATCACTTGCCAGGTTCACCAGCGGGTAATCTTCCCACATCGTTTCGTCGCTGTCGTCACCCAAATAATCGAGTACTTGGGGCTCCAAAACAAAGAAGCCTCCGTTGATCCAGTGCCCGTCACCCTTGGGCTTTTCCATGAATTTAGTCACCGATCCATCTTCTTCAATTTCAAGGGAACCAAATTTTCCTGCAGGTTGAATAGAGGTAACGGTCGCTAACTTTTTATTTTTCTTGTGAAAGTCGATCAATTCGTTGATGTTCACGTCCGAAACACCATCTCCATAGGTGAGCATAAAGGTTTCATTACCCAAGTGCTCTTTGACTCGTTTGAGTCGACCTGCGGTCATGGTATGCAGACCTGTGTCAATCAGTGTGACCTTAAAGGATTCGGATTTGGACTGGTGAATTTCGAGGTTGTTGTTGGCCAGATCGATAGTTACATCAGAGTTGTGTAAGAAGTAGTTCATAAAGTACTCCTTAATCATGTACCCTTTGTAGCCCAAACAAATGATGAAATCGTTGAATCCGTAGTGCTCATACGATTTCATTACATGCCAGAGAATAGGTTTTCCACCAATCTCAATCATGGGCTTGGGTTTAAGGTACGATTCTTCAGAGATTCTGGTCCCAAAACCACCGGCAAATATCACTACTTTCATGTCCTAAAAATCCTTCATTTGGGGTTGAATCCGCAAATATATTGAAAGGATTGTTTAAACCTAAGAATGATTGTAGTTAGCTGGGAACATGACTTTGTTGAAAGGGAGTTTGGGTGCTTAAATCCGGTGTCTGGTAAAGGAAGTTTTTTCTCGATGTAGGATCTTCCAATCGCTACTGTGTTTTTTTCTTCTTTTTCGGTTCGGGAATCGGGATAGGCACGGTATTAATCTTGTCCTTGCTGCCTTTATAGTCTCCAATCTTTTTTCCTGCATAAGCCCCTGCTGCTATAAATGGAATAACAGGCCAGGCAACTCCTGCTGTAAATAAGCCGGCACCTGCCCCTATTAGGCTGCCGCCTCCCATAAACCATTGGCTTTGCTTCTTCTGTTCGTCTTCCGGTTTGGCTACCTCGGCTTCATTCCATTTTTTACTGGCTTCGATAAAGCTCTTACTGGGAAGGTCACGGTTTTGCAGAACAATGGATGGAGGCAACAAACGATGCCCGGATTTATCATTAATCCAGCCCCATTGAATACCGCCTAAGTATTTCCCTTTCATATCACCGGATAATCCGACGACCCGAACCTCGAAATGATCCTTCCCAAAAAACTCGTAGGTGGGTACATTTCCTTCTTCTACATTGTGGACTAAGGGTTGTTTTTCTGCATTGTAATACCTGGATACCGCAGGTAGGTCATACAACTGAGCCTTACCAACTTCGGTTGGTGTTACATGGGCAGGATACCTACCCAGCGCATTTCTATCGCTATCGGGCACAGGATCAAGTTCCAAATGTTCCTTTTTGCCTTCTGCTCCATACATAGGGTGGTCGGTTCGAAATTCGGCCTTGTTGCTGTAGCTCTCTCCTAAAGAATCGATGTGATGTTGTTCCGAGTTTTCGATGGAGATTCGTTTGAAAAAGTCACTCACATTTCCCTTTTCAAAGGCCTCTACCTTTTTACCATGGCCACGTTTATGGTACTCCTTGATTTTTACATCGGAATTTTTCCTGGTTTTCTCAACCTCGTTAAAATGGACCCTGGAAAGACCCAAACTTTGTCGATTTACTTTTTGAATAAAACCATAAGTACCTTCTGCGACATGGTTTCGATTTGGGTTCCAATTCAGTTGAATTTCGGCACCTACTTTGTTCCTATTTTCATCACCTGGCCATATCTTATAGGTCGTGGCGTCGAATTCCCCAAACCTATTCTTCACTTTGCTCGCTTGCAATTGAATCACATCTCCGGCAAGGCTTCCTTTGTCCAAATGACTGGAATCGTTCACAGGTAGGCCTTTTTTGGCCTGTACCACGTGTTGAATGAGTCCTGAGGGCCGACGTTTGTCAAAGGCAGATATGGTTTGCGCTTGAGGCGGTTTTGAGGCCTTCAGTTGCGCAACGGGGATACTCCTAACACGATCAGCTTTGGGGGCAGATTTCAGCATTGTTTAAGGTTTGATTCTGGAGGTCTAAATTAAACTTCTTTCGCCACAATGCCTAATTTGCCGGGCGCTCATACAATTTCTTACCCATGATATAGGTGGCAGCAACGTTACGTTCATCACCCAGCATCATCAGCGCAAAAAGCTTGTCTTCTACATTGGGAGAATGAGAGATACGTTCCTCCTGCAAATCGGTAGCTGCGAAATCCACAACGATGAAATCGGCTTCTTTACCGGTTTCAAAATTGCCGATATAGTTGTCCAGTTCCAGCGAACGGGCACCGCCTAAAGTGGCCAGGTAAAAGCCCTTGAAGGCAGACAATTTGTTGCGCTGCAACTGCTGAATTTTATAGCCTTCGTTGAGGGTTACGAATTGAGACAGGGAAGTTCCAGCTCCAACGTCGGTTCCAATTCCCACTTTAATACCTAAGCTGTCTGCTTTTTTCAAATTGAAAAATCCGCTCCCCAAAAACAAATTGGAGGTAGGGCAGTGTGACACGGCTGAATGGGTTTCCTGAAATAGCTTCCATTCCTCATCGGTAAGGTGAATGGAATGGGCAAAAACAGATCGAGGGCCTGTTAGTCCGTAATGGTGGTAGACATCCATGTAGCCATTCCGATCGGGAAACAGTTCGTTTACCCAGGCAATCTCATCGGTGTTTTCACTCATGTGGGTGTGCATCCATACATCTGGAAATTCTTTCATTAATTCTCCGGCTTTGTAGAGCTGTTCTGGAGTAGAGGTAGGGGCAAAGCGGGGAGTAACCGCATATAACTGGCGACCTTTTTTATGCCATTTTTCAATAAGTTCCTTGGATTCCAAGTAGCCCTTTTCAGGGTTGTCGAGCAAATAGTCTGGAGCATTTCTGTCCATGAGCACCTTGCCGGCAATCATTCGCATGTTTCTGTTGTGAGACTCTTCAAAAAAGGCTTCTGCCGATTCGGGATGAACGGTGGCAAATACCAAGGCTGATGTAGTTCCGTTTTTCAGCAGCTGATCCAGGAAAAACTTCGACATTTTTTTAGAGTAGGCTTTGTCTTTGTATTTCCGCTCGGTGGGAAAGGTATAAGTATCCAACCACTCCAGTAGCTGTTCACCGTATGCGGCCATCATTTCTACTTGAGGAAAATGAATGTGCGTATCAATAAAACCGGGCATAATGAGTTTGCCGGAGTAATCGATCACTTCGCCTTTGATTTTCGACTTTAATGCAGAGTAGGGACCTACTTCAACCACTTTTCCATCTTTTACAATGAGCAATCCGTTTTCGAAATACTGAAAACTTTGCACCACGTCTACCTTAGCCGGATCCTCGAGGAAATGGAGAATAGCACCTCGGATGTAGAGAACGTCATTTTCTGTTGATGCCTCGGGAGTTTGGGATGGATTTTCCGACTTTTCCGGGATGCTGGTTGGTTCATTACAAGCATTAAGGAGAAATACTACGGCCAGTAATACGAGTACGATTCGCGATGTTACACTTTTCATGTTCGGTGTTTTTTAAAGGTTTTGCTTCGGGTTTAGAGTACCCATCTAATCATGACTTGGGGAACGGATTCATTTTTGCCTTCTACACCGAATTTGTTGGTGTATACAAACCACTCTGTTCCAAAACTTAATTTCTTCACGTGCATCAGCAACTGCGGCTGAAAAATGACCCAGGCCGCTTCGGTACCCTCGACGGATTTTACATCAATAAATCCACCGATAAAAAAGCGTCGCATCGGATCACCGCTTTTTTCTTGTTTGAGCTTCTTTCCAAACCACCAGCGAAAAGCGGCGGTCAATTGGAAGGAAACTCCCTCTAAGTTGGGTGTGTTTCTTACCAGCCAGCTGGTTTGAAAGTGGGCCGCGCCAGGAACCTTAAAATCAATCATGGGGCCCGCCAGGTAGGCTGCATTGCCGTTTGGTGGGATGTTGATTTGGGTGGCGAGGCCTATGTGCTTAATTACCTTGTTGTCTTCACTTAGCTTGATCAACGGATCGGCATAGAAGCGGGAATGCCACTCGAAGTAATAATCTTGGCTGGAGGTTTTGCCAATGTCGTATAGGTCTAAAAAGGTAAAGTTGTCTCCATATTTCCAGCCACTGGCATGCTCCAGGGTCAGGGTGGTCCGGTCCCAATTATCCGTGAGATTGGAATTGGATAAAAAGCCGCTACCGTAAAGTCCAGAAAAAGAAGTCTCACTGAAATTTTGGGAAAAACCCGTCACAGCAGAAGCCAATAGAAGGGCAGATAATAGATGTTTCATAAGATTATTGAAGGCAATTTGGATGGGTTATAAGCACAGTTTGATCAGGTAAGTAGCGATTTGTAATGGTTTGATTCTATTTAAAATAGACTATCTTTTTGCTATGCTGTCAAATGTAATCTACGAACAATCTGGAAGCAAACTAAATTGGAGCGCCATGCTGAATTACGTCGAAAACGCAGTTTTTGATCTATGTCAAAACGATCCGAATTTGGATCCAATAGGTTTGCGTCATGGTTAGTTTAAGAACTTGTGGTTGGGTTAGCGTCGTAGCCGTTTTGTTGGCTTTGACCTCCTGTGATTCACCGGATTCCAACTTGTTTGGAAAATGGAGGGTGGAGAGTAAGTACTACAAGGCCACCTACCACATTGTGGAGGATGAAGGCAAAATTGAAGGTCGCGTTCTTTATTACAACGATGGCACCACCCTTATCCAGGAAGAAGGCAAACCATCCAAGTTCTTGTTCCGGGATTTAAAGGAGCAAGACGGGGTGTATGTAGATGGAATAAGCGGAGCTACCAATACAACTAACAAACACTGGTCTTTGAGCTTGAAGCACAAGGATACCATAGAAGCACGGGAACACTTTGGGGACCAATCGTCCTCTGAAATTTGGGTACGCATACATGAAAACAACGAAGATTAGATCCACACTGTGGGGATTTGCCTTGGCGGGAATGGTAGCTGCATTTTCGCTAAACGGCTGTAAGAAGGAGGAAATGCCTCCCGCTGAAACAAAGGATTGTCACGATACGGTTCGTGTCACCATAACGATGGTTAAACCCCCTGATACGACGGGAACGACTAAGGTAAGTCCCGTTATTCCAGTGGACATTAACAAAAAGGGATTTGAACTCATCGAAAAGATGCAAGGACATTGGATCGGTACCAATAAGGTGATGGCCTGGGATTGGGATTGGTTTGCCTTGGATTATAGAGCCGTTTCCAATTCGCATGTATTTGGCATTTTCGAAGGGGGCAACATGGGGAATTTGTTTACCTCATTTTTCGTTACCGATTTTAAAAATACCCGAACCATCATGGCTCGAAATGGGGAGTGCTCAGTGGGATTTACCGCACGAGCTACTTTGTGCTCGATAGTGTAAGGAGCGATGCCCGTGGAGACTACTACCGATTGGTGGATGGAATAGGAGGAACCCAAGTCATGTACATGGAGCTTCGATTTGTTTCTGATAGCCTTTATTTCAATGCCTACACCAGTCGATTGGGTGAGTTTGATATGGCCACACGTCACATGACCTTTGCCGCTAAGAAGGAAAACCTGCATTTGTCACAGGATGCAGCTTCGGCAGTTGGTTTTCCAGTCAATACGCCTGCCTGGAATTTCTCCGCAGGATTCAATAAAAACGATCTATATGTAGCCCCAGGCGCCGATTCTGCGAAATCAGCGAGCTTTCTGTCGGAGCACTCCAGCAACGACGTCTTCACCCTGGCCGGGCTATCAGGTGATCCCTACATCATTACCGATATTCCCCGATTGGGTTACCTGAAGGTGGATATCCAAAAAAATGCCACCATTCAAAACGACAACATCCTGTTGTATCTGTCTGACAAACCGCTCACTGATTCCCAGGGATTCTTTCAAATGCAAAATTTCAATTCCATCACTCAGTTTCCTGATTTCGATGCCACCGTTAGTGAGTTTTTATTCACCTACTTGCATCCGGGTGATTACTACGTCACCGTAGTAGCGGACCACGATGGCGATGGAAGTCCGGGAATGGGAGATTATACCCATGCCCAAATGCAAGTAACTGTGGCTCCGGGCCAGCAGGCTCAAGTAACTGTAACAAACATTAATGTGCTGAACTGATGAAGAAGAATTTAATGAAAGCTGCTGCCCTTGTTCTGGTTATAGGGGCCATTATAGCGGGGTGTAAGAAAGAAGAAATCCAGGAACCGGCACCGAGTCCGGATTGTAAAAAAGTGACGGTGTATGATACAGTTTGGGTGTCCTCAGAGGATTCGATAATCAGGCACTACAACAACGATGTGGCTGATATCTTAAATAACTACTGCATCACCTGTCATGGAGGATCCGCGCCGAGTGCCGGACTATTGCTTACGAATTATGCATCGGCCAAGTCAACCGCTCAAAGCGGCTTGTTGACTAAGCGTTTAAACGACACGATCAATCCTATGCCCCCTGCTGGCTTGCTGCCCCAAGACAAAAGGGATATTGTGCAGAAATGGATTGATGATGGTTTGTTGGAGTAACGCTTCGTGGCAATCTAATGGACAATAGGATTGAAAATTAGATGAGAAAAGAATAGAGCTGAAGTAGAATGCGCTTTTGCAAGCTTTGGAAGAAAATGGGTATTTTAGTGAAATAAACATTGACCAAAGCACGTTTCGTACGGCAACGAATTATGCAAACAGCCATTCCTTCCGCTCTTGTTCTTTTTCTATTCATGGCCCTTGGTGGGACATTGTATAGCCAATCTCCAACTTCAAAAAACTACCCCGATGGTAAGATGATTATCGAAATCGGTACGGGGGGAAGCCAGTTACTCGATTATCAAGGCCAGGGGATAACCGGTTACGATGACTTTGGATGGGATCCTCTTTCGATGAAGTTCATGTTTGGGTCCGAAGCCCAGTATTTTGGTTTTGGATATTCCGTAAGCCGTTTGAATGGATACAACTATTATGGTGGAATCCAATCCAGAACCCAACACCGATTAACTTTTGAAACGGAATACTACCTAATCAAATCCAATCGATTTGGTTTAATTCTCAACGCAGGTTTAGGCAACTATTTTGAACAATCATCCTCGGGTTTTACGGGCCATTTAGGAATTGCCCCCAGTTTAAGAGTCAACAAGCGACTCACGGCCTTTGCCCGATCCAGTTATCATCTCGATTTGGAGGTCTTTCGACCGGAGGGAGGTGAAATCAGACGGCGTCAATTGTATTCCCTGCAGGCAGGGGTGCGGATTCATCCCTTTCTTCATTCATCTACTAAAAACAGATCTTCTAAGCAAGATTCAATCGTACCCCGAACCCGATTTGGAGTAGAATTGGGCGTTGGATTACTCACCGTGACCAAGCCAGAATATCACCCTGAACCTGAATTGGAAAACTACGAACGGGCATTCTACATTCAGAGACGAGGATATCCCTTTGCCGGACTTGTTGTGGGTCTGAAAAATAGAGACTTACATTCTGTAGGTATCGGTTATGCCAATTACGACGAAAATGTAGAGTATCGGTTCTTTGGTATGCCTATTTCGATTGAGGATGCGATGTTCTATTACAAATACGATTACACCCCATTCAAAAAGGAGAAGGACAGCAAAAAACTTCGTTTTACGCCCTATGTGGGGGCTCGGGCCTTTTGGAATCGTAAGCAATTCGACCTTAGGTACAGCAAACCTTACTATTCCAGCGATTACCGCTACCATTTTTGGATGGAGAGTTCCTCAAATCTCGTCTTACTGCAGCTATCTCCCAGCATTAAATTACGCAATGCCCGCTTTTTTGCCGAAACTGCCTTTCAATTCAATATGATAGGATGGTCTCAGGTAGATTATGAATACTTCCGGGAAGATGTATATACAAGACCTTTGGAAAGTAGCGTCAATACTACATACGACGACCGAAGTACCTCCGAGTTCTTAGCACCCGACAAGTTCATGGGGAAAGGCTATTTTCTTCACGATGTCACCTTTAAGGTTGGTTTTCTTTTCTAATAAAAAGGTGAAAATTTCGCATCTCTTCTGATATCCATCGGGGATGTATCTCCCATTCTTAGCAATAATTCACAATTCCTGAGATTTTATGTCACCCAAGTCACAGAACTCTCGTAAAAGGCGTGGCACTTTTGCAAAAACAAATGTTATGGCAACAATTAATTTGACAGCGGATAAATTCAAATCAGATATATTCAATTACGAAACCTCCAAAGAATGGAGTTACCAGGACGAAGTTCCGGCCATCATCGACTTTTATGCCGATTGGTGTCAGCCTTGTAAAATGGTAGCGCCCATCCTGGAAGAGCTAGCTGAAGAATACGACGGTAAACTCAAGATTTATAAGGTAAATACCGAAGTAGAGCAAGAGCTTTCGGCAGTGTTCCAAATTAGAAGTATTCCCAGTTTATTGTTTATTCCTACAAAAGGCAAGCAGCCGATGATGCAGGCAGGAGCGTTACCCAAGGATGCTTTAAAGCAGGTCATTGAAAAAGAGCTAATGGTTTAATACTCCAGGGGATCATCCCAGAGATTTCTTGAGCTCGGAGGGAGTCATTCCGGTCCATTTTTTAGTCGTTTGGTAAAAGGCTGATTTGGAACCGAAGCCTGCTTCCCTGGCAATTCCAAGCAAGGTTAAATGTTCGTGGGTTTTGGCTTCGAGCATGCGTTTCACTTCATCGAGGCGGTATTGGTTGGTAAAGTCCTGAAACTTCGTATTAAAATGCTGGGAGAACAGTTCTGACAGCTGTTGGCGATGTATCGACATTTGGTCGGCGAGTTGGGTAGAGGTTAGTTGAGGGTCCAAGTAGATTTTCTCTTGTTCGTATAGCTTGATGAGTTTGCTTTTCTGTGACTCTACCAATACTGAATCGAGCGTGGATTTTTTGTATACCTGAACTTTGGCTGTTGGAAGTACCTTTTTGGGAAATAGGATAATCTGAAAGGTAATCGAATAGACCATAAAGGCCGAAATCACCATGAGTAAGTGACTTTCTAAAAAGGGAATCGTGTCGGGTTTGTGGAAGATGAACTCGCTCAAACGGTCCAGAAAATAGATCACCGTGAAGGAGATGACCGTGATTTTCACCCAGAGTGTCGACTTATTTTTCAGAATGAGGGCATTTATATAGACCAAATACCCCATAATACAGAAGGCCACTAAACCTGTTAGACTCGATATGAACAAGGTGTCTTTTGGAAAAAATAAACTCTCCATAAACTGGCTGGAGATGTAGATGCCATAGGGAACAAAGAAGATGAAATCACGCTTAAGAAAGGCTTCTTTTTGCTGGTAGAAATAGCGGATGTACAGGGTGAGAATTGTAATGATTAAACTTTCGTGAAACAGAAACCAGTTTGCATCCTCCACCAGGAGATTGTGTTCATCGTCACCCAAGGCGAATAAAAGGGTAGAGGCTACCGATCCTACCAGAAGCCAGAGCGTAACAGGCAAATAATTAGATCGAGTTCGAAACAAAATCAACAGTAAAAATGCCCCTTGTAAAATGAGGATAATTTGGAGTACGGTTCCAATCAATTCCATCCTTAATATTTTCTTCCCATTTCTTCAATCAACAACTCAGAAGAGTTGTACTTCTTGTGCCCGTTAAAATTTTGAATCGCCCATGAATTGGGCGTTCCAGAGGTTCTTTTTGCGCAATCCGAACCTATTTCAATACAAGTATAACATTATACTTTTTTTATTCCCGCTTCTTTGTGGACGCTAACAATTTGCCCCGTTTTATGGTCCCAAAAGAATCAAAAAACGGAACCCGATTGGGTTTGTTTTACACCCTTTCCGAACGCTCATTATTAAATTCCATTTATATGAAGTTATTGAATTACTCTTTTTTCATTTTACTCTTTTCAGTTGGCATCTTCAGTGCTCAACTAAAAGCCAATAATGCCTATTCAACCATTCCCGTTTCTGGGGCGCAATGGGAACATGAGGATATTGAACAGCAAACCAACAGCGTTTATTACGACACTACCCAATTGTATTTGTACTCAGGGAATCGTCGTTTTTCAATTACCGCCAGCTTTGCCAATACCACCATCAAGGTAAAGACTTACCGGGTCAACTCAACCTCACTCACCCGAACGGTTAATGCCTATCTAAACGGAAGTCAGATTTATACCGGTTACCAGAGTTGGGGGCCAGACGATGTGGTTTTTGATACCACCTTCACGCTTAACAAGGGTGATGTGTATGAGGTAGAATGTATTGATGGGGAGAGTTGTATGTAGATCTGTCGTTGTCTTCACCCAATGTTACTTCAGTGGACGATCGCTACGAGTACGGAACAACCAAAATCTATCCGACTATGGTGACCAGCGAATTGCACGTGGAAACCGGGGAGTTTAGTACAAAACTTACTTATGAAGTAATATCCCTGAGTGGGCAGGTAGTCATACCAAAAGATGAACTGCAAGAAGAAAGTCAAACCCTCGACGTGAGTGCGTTGAAACCCGGAAAATACTATATACGACTAAGGGCAGGAGATAATGAGCTGAAGGTGGTAAAACCATTTATCAAACACTAATTATTTCTAAGTGTAATGGGAAAGGTGGCCAGAGAATTTTCTGAGCCACTTTTCTTTTTCTAATGGATGAATAACTAAGTAAAACAACAAATAATAAATGGACAAAACATGGATTGCTCTATTGCTTATAGGGCTACTAGTTGGAGGCTGTAATTCTTCAGAATCCTCAGAAACGAAAATCGAAACCGTACAAGATCAAACGGATTCTGCTCCTAAACTGAGTGGCATGATACCCGTTAATTTGGAGAAGAGTACACTTTATTGGAAAGGGCATAAATTGCTCGGTTACCACACGGGTAGGGTAAGCTTGAAAGAAGCCGATGTTACATTTGATCAAGGGCAACTCACTGCAGGCCGATTTGTGATCGATATGACCTCTGTAGAGGTAACTGAATTATTGGACGACGGTGACGAGGAAGAAGATGAAGACGAGAACGAGGAGCCTGAGGATGATCGGGTAGATTTGGCTAACCACCTGATGGATGGCGATTTTTTTGATGCTCAGGCATTTCCAACGGCTACGTTTGTGATCAACAAAACGCTGGAACAAGGTCAGGATATGACGGTTATTGGAGACTTAACGCTTAAAGGGGTAACCCGGGAGATTTCCTTCAAAGCCACTTTGGTCGGGCAGGAGTTAAGTTCAAAAATTTCAGTCAACCGTACAGACTTTGGAATCAAGTATGGCTCAGGTACATTCTTTGACAACCTTGGAGACAATGCCATTAAGGATGAATTTGACCTTTTAGTCACTCTTGTGTTAGAAGAAAAGGCCAGTTGAAGGATTGAATGGGGCGACCCTGGAGATGGGTTTTACCGAAATTTTGATTGGTAGCAATGCTAAACGTAAATATCTGTTCATTAGTTAAATAGTATCTGTTTTGTAGTTAGGCTTTGAGTGAAAAACAGAATTTGACCCAAAGAAGATTCTTAAATCTCAGAGATTTTATTCTACATTTGCGACCGAAATAGTTCTTAAACATATTCTTATCAAGAAAGGTGGAGGGAAAGGCCCTGTGAAACCTTAGCAACCCTACAAATGTGTAGAAGGTGCTAATTCCTGTTCGAAGCGATTCGAACTAGATAAGTCGAAAGATATTTACAGAAACCGCTTTTGACTTAAAGTCTTGAGCGGTTTTTTTATGCCCTCTTTTTCCATTCTTGATGAGTTTGAAACAAACACAGAATGGAAATACAATTAAACCGTACTTCACGAGATTTTGAGTTTACCGCTCAAAATGCAGATTGCCAAATCCCGATTGTGGCCACACCCGAGCTTAGCGGTGATGCCCCAGGGTTTCGTCCCATGGAACTTATGCTGGTGAGCCTGGCTGGATGCCTTTCTATTGATGTACTCCAAATTCTGGGTAAGCAGCGTCAAACAGTTCAGGATTACCAAGTTAAGGTTAAGGCCGAGCGCATTGACGCCATTCCAGCTATTTTCAAAAACATTCATGTTCAATTGGAATTGGTAGGCGATTTAGATTCTTCCAAAGTGGAAAAGGCCATTGATTTGAGCCGGGATAAATACTGCTCGGCCAGCAAGATTTTAGAAGTAACGGCAGATATTCAAACCTCATTTACCATTAAGTCGTCGTTATGAAAGCTGCCACCCGTGTCATTCGAACCCAGTTGGAACGAACGCACCAAAAAGAGCATTCCAGCCCCTTGTTTCTAACCTCGAGTTTTGTATTTGATACGGCCGAGGAAGGAGCGGCTCTGTTTTCCGGTGATCTGGAAGGAAATCTATATTCCCGGTTTTCTAACCCCAACACCGACGAGTTTATAGCCCGGCTTTGTACCCTGGAAGGAACCGAAACCGGCATTGCAACCGCATCTGGAATGTCGGCCGTGTATGTGGCTTTGGCCGGCCATCTTCAGCAAGGAGATCATGTGGTGGCGTCGAAAGCCTTGTTTGGCAATTCCCTCAATATTCTGCAAAACATTTTGCCCAAGCAGGGAATTACGCACACCTTGGTCGATTTGGACGATGTTGAAGGTTGGCAGGCGGCCATTCAATCCAATACACGGCTCTTACTGGTAGAAACTCCAAGCAACCCAACTTTAAAAATCGCGGATTTGGCATTTCTCGGCAAGCTTTGCAAGGCTCATGATTTGATTTATGTAGTAGACAATTGCTTTGCTACTCCAGTCCTGCAGCAGCCAGTAAAATGGGGAGCCGACTTGGTTCTCCATTCAGCAACGAAATACATAGATGGGCAAGGGCGTGTATTAGGAGGAGCTATTCTGGGTAAGGAAGAATGGGTTCAACCCTGTTATGAGTTTTTACGCAGAACGGGTGCCAGTTTATCTCCATTTAATGCTTGGGTGCTGTCCAAGAGTTTGGAAACCTTGTCGCTAAGAATGGAGCGTCATTCGAGTAATGCGCTACAATTGGCAACATTTCTGGAGTCTGTGGAAGACATTGAGCAGGTCAATTATCCCTATTTGCCGTCCTATCCCTACTTCAACTTGGCCCAAAAGCAGATGGATGCCGGAGGAGGATTGGTGGGCTGTGTGCTTCGAGGAGGTAAAGCCAGAGGTGCCCGTTTTCTAAATGCTTTAAAAATTCATTCCCTCACCGCCAATTTGGGAGACGTAAGAAGCATTGCTACCCATCCGGCTTCAACCACTCATTCCAAGCTCAGTGAGGAAGCCCAACAGGCCGTAGGAATAACACCTGGGTTTATTCGCTTTTCGGTAGGACTGGAGCACATCGACGACCTGATTGAAGATGTAGAACAGGCCCTAAAACATTCCCGATGAAGTACCAGCGATTTGTCTTGGAGGAGGATTTTATCCTGGAAAATGGAGCTCGGTTGGAAAAGCCGACAATCGGCTACCACACAGCCGGAACCTTAAATGCAGCTCGAGATAACGTAGTCTGGGTGTTTCATGGGCTCACGGCAAATTCTAATCCCTGCGATTGGTGGTCGGGTTTATTTGGGCCGCAAAAGGTGTTTGATCCTGAGGAATATTTCATCATTTGTGTCGCTGCTTTAGGCTCCAATTATGGCGAGGAATATCCTTTGGATTTGGGCTATCCGCTATTTACGGTAAGAGATGTTTCAAAACTTCAGTTGAAGCTTTTTAATATCCTGAATATTAATGAAATTAAATTTCTTGTTGGTGGTTCCTTTGGTGGGAGTCAAGCGCTTGAATTTGCCTTGGGCTATACAGGGAAAATTCACCATCTCATCACCGTAGCAAGCGCTCCCCAGGAATCGGCGTGGGGCATTGCCATTCACCAAGCCCAGCGATTGGCGATCCAGGCAGACGATTCCTTCGGCAAACCCCAAGGGGGACTAAAAGGATTGAAGGCAGCCCGGGCCATTGGCTTGCTGAGCTACCGAACACCTACAGCCTATATCAACACCCAAACCGATGATAGTTCCCATTGGCCCAACCGGAGAGCTTCTTCTTACATCGATTATCAAGGCCAAAAACTGGTCAATCGCTTCGAAGCCCTATCCTATTTCTACTTGACCCAATGCCTGGATAGTCATGACATAGGAAGAGGTAGAGGCGGAGTGGCCAAGGCCCTTCAGAGGATCTTATCCAAGGCCCTGGTTATTGGCATAGATACGGATCAATTGGTATTACCAGAACTGCAACAGGAAATGGCCAGGCAGTTACCCCATGGGCAATACGTGTCCATTCATTCCAAATATGGACATGATGGCTTTTTGCTCGAAACGCAACAGATTGAAAAACACATTAAAGACTTTATAAAATCCAAATAATGGTACGAGAAATAACAGTACACGAGTTACAAGAACTTATTGATAACCATGCACCTTTCACACTAATTGATGTGCGTGAACCTCATGAGGTTGACATAGCCACCATTGGTGGAAAACTAATTCCATTAGGGACCATAACTGAACAGGTTCTGGCTTTTGAGCCTGAAGCTTCTACCGTAGTCGTGTATTGCAGAAGCGGCAAGCGCAGCGCCACGGCTATTGAGCAGATTCAAAGCCTAACTGGACAAACGAATCTATTTAACCTCCAGGGAGGCATTCTGGCCTGGGCCGATGCCATTGATAACACCTTGACAAAATACTGAGATGAAGATTTTAAAATTTGGCGGAAAGTCGCTGGCAGAGCGCGAAGGAAGAAAGAACGCTTTGCAAATAATTAAATACGAAAAACAGCAAGGGGAAGTGGCTGTGGTCGTTTCAGCTATAGGAGATACCACCGATCGTTTGCAAAGCTGGATAGATGAAGCCGTGAACCTGGAAGGCTGGAAAAAAGCGTGGATGGACTTCACAGAAATCTACAAGGATTACCTGCATTTACCTGAGGTTCAAGACTTGTTAAAGGAATTGGAATCTAAAGGAAAACAAACAGCACTTGACTCCAACAAGGATCAGCTGGCCAATGAAGTACTTGCCTATGGCGAACGATTGAGCAGCGAACTCATCGCTCATGAATTGCAGAATTTGGGCTTAAAAGCACTTCCCATTGATGCACGCAAATTGATAAAGGTTCGTGATGGAGCCGTATTAGAGCGCCAATCCAGAGAGAATACCGAATTGTATTTCGAGCATTTCAATTTTGATCAAATTCCTGTGATTACCGGCTACATTGCCTCAGATGAGCAGGGGAGAACCCAAACGCTGGGAAGAAACGGAAGCAATTACTCGGCCTCGCTGTTGTCTAATTTTCTCCAAGCCGAAGAATTTCAAAACTGGACCAATGTAGATGGCGTATTTACCGCTAAACCTGACTTGGTGGACGATGCCCGGGTTATTGAAAAGATGACTTACCAGGAAGCCCATGAAATGGCCAATTTTGGAACCAATGTTCTGCATCCCAAAACGTTGAGCCCTTTACTGGAGACGAACATTCGACTGAGCATACGCAATACCTTTAAACCCGATTTTCCTGGAACTCAGGTGGACTCGAAAGGCGGCCGGAAAGGCATTAAATCCATTTCGGTGCTGGAAAACGTGGCCATGATTTCCATTGAAGGCAGTGGACTGCTTGACAACATTGGTATTGATGCCCGCATATTTGCGGCTTTAAGCAAGGCCAACATAAGCATACGCCTGATTGCCCAAGCCTCTTCGGAACGTGGAATCGGTTTCGTGGTGGACAAAGATCAGGGAAAGCAAGCGCAGAAAGCCCTGCAAGCCGAATTCTGGCCAGAGTGGGAAAAAGGATGGATCAGATCCATAGCGCTGAATACAGAGATTGCCATAATCGCCATATTAGGTCGGCACAACTACAGCCTTGAAAAAGCTATTTCCGGTCTGCGCCGAAATCGAATTTGGATGCACTTGATTAGCAACAGTATTTCCGGTTTCCACATCTCTCTCGTAGTAGATAGTAAGCATTTACAAAAAGCGGTCAACGTGGTACATAGCCAGGTATTTGGAGCGCTTAAAACGATCCATGTATTTGGCTTAGGCAAAGGAGTGGTAGGAGGTACCCTCATTGATCAGCTATTGGCCACTTCGCCTCAGTTGATTGAGCAGCGCCGTTTACAGATTAAGGTGATTGGGGTAGCCGATTCTCGCCGAATACTTTATCGGCCAGAGGGAATAACAAGCGACTGGAGAAGGGAGCTGGCCAATAGCAGAGAGGTCAACAACCTGGAAGATTTGCTCAAAACGCTGAAACAATCGGGATTGGAAAACCTGGTAATAGCGGATAATACCTCTTCTCAGGAGATTTCGAATCGCTATCCAGATATTCTTCGGGCGGGTATTGATTTGGTCGCTTCTAACAAAAAGCACAATTCTGGCTCCCTGGAAGTCTATCAGCGGGTGCGTCAATTGGTGGAGCGAAAGGGTCGCAAGTTTTACTATGAAACCAACGTAGGAGCCGGTTTACCCATTATTGATACCCTCAAGCATTTACGCGATTCAGCCGATGTGCTCACCGAGATTAAAGGCGTATACAGTGGTTCTTTGAGTTACCTGTTTAATACCTTTTCTGAGGGAAAGAAATCTTTTACTGATGTGCTTTTAGAGGCTCGTGAACTGGGGTATACGGAACCTGATCCTCGGGAAGATCTGTCGGGATTGGATGTGGCTCGTAAGCTCGTTATCCTGGCTCGTGAAGCAGGTGTTGATGTCAGTTTGGAGGATGTGAAGGTGGAAGGATTGATTCCTGAATCGCTCCGTGAATTGGATTCTTTTGAAGACTTGCTGAAATACCGAAATGAATTGGATGAGGACTATTTGAATAGACTTAAAAGTATAGCTCAAGACCACGTATTGAGGTATGTTGGAGAAGCCAATTGTCGCACAGGAGAGCTTAAGGTTTCTTTGGTTCAGGTTCCGCGTTCGACGGCCCTCGGGCAAATGAAAGGAGCGGATTCTCTGTTTGAAATTTATACTGAGGCCTATGGCCAAAATCCAATGATTATTCAGGGTGCTGGTGCCGGCGGTGAAGTGACTGCAAGAGGGGTGTATTCGGATTTGATTCGGATTGGAAGTTGATAATCATTAGATGAAATCTGAACTTGTTCCTTGACGAGATGTAGTTTGGACTTTAAATGCTTGCTTTGAAGTCGGTTGTTTGTTTTTTGCTGGGATGTTTGCTTGCGGTCTCTGTTCATTCCCAGGTTCTGAATTTAGGGTCGCTGGATACGGTTGATTTTAGTGAAGACACCAAGACTGAACTAAAACGACAGCTCAAGGATGCCCGAGTGGTGGTTCTTGGTGAGCAAACTCATGGAATAGCGGAAGAGTACCTGGGATTCTCAAGAATGGTCAAATTTCTTCATGAAGAAATGGGATTTCAAGTCTTGATTCAGGAGTACTGTTTTTTTAGTACTCATGAGGTTAATCAACAACTCGAAGCCAATGAATCCGCTCAGGCATTACGACAAACGATGTATTGGCCTCAGGGAAAATCGCTGGAATACAATGCTTTATTCGATTACCTGGATGCGCAGCGAAAACTGGGTAAACCCATTCAAGTCGAGGGATTTGATAGCAGGTTGACCCAACGAAAAACGGTGAAGCAGTGGTTTGATCAGTTGTTGTCCCATTTTCTTAGTCCGGCAAGTAGTTCGGAGTTTAAGGCTATGGCTCGCAAAGCCATTCATCAGGTAATTGAACGAGAATACACTGATACCCTTACCACATCCAATGAAAAAGAGAGAGCCTATGAACTACTTGATCAAATGATTGAATACTATCAGAGTCTTCCTACTCATGGGCGAGATGTGCAACGACTTAAAAGTCTGAAAGCTTTTGCTCAGAATGCCTGGAATCCCATGGGTTATTCAGATCAAGACTTGCGGCGATACCATTACCGGGAACATCAAATGGCCGAAAACCTGTTGTGGTTGATTGAAGAGGTATATCAGGAGGAAAGGATTATCGTACACATGCACAATGGACATGCCGCGAAAAACATTGAGTCTTTTCAGGCCTATACTCGCGATAGTTCTGGATTAAAGAATGTGACAGTGGGAAGTTTGTTGAATGAACGATTGGGCGCTGCCTGTTTTATAGTGGGTACCACGGCTTATGCTGGAAACCACTGCCGCTGGGATTTTAAGCCAATTGTTATTCCTCCAGCCCATCCTACAAGTCTCGAAGCTGAGTTACATCGGACGAATCTAACTTACTGCTGGATCAATCTGGAGGAGCATAAGGAGCCCTTTTACCTGTTTTTTAATGAGTTTAATAACTGGGTGCCATCGTCTGAGATTAAAGCCCCTTATGGCCAAATGTTCGATGCCCTTATTTTTTATGATCGTGTTAATCCTCCGCAGTCTCTTGAAAAATAATTGGATATTCTTGGGGATCCTGATTGGATTTGGGCTTCAGGCTTGCCAACAAGTTGCAGAGGAAGTAGCTCCTCCAAGCTTTTCACTCGAACGGGAAGCCACCAACTATTTGTCAGCGATGGCGGGTAACCATCGATTCAATGGTCAAGTGCTCATCGCCAAAGGGGATAATGTACTTTACAGGAAGGCTCTGGGATATGCCGATCGTAGTAATGAAAAGGCTTTCGATGATTCCTCACGATTTCTAATTGGGTCGATCACCAAGCCCTTTACCGCAGCAGCAGTGCTCATCCTGGTGGAGTCTGGAGAACTGGCCTTAGAAGACCGATTGAATAAGTACTTTCCCGAATTTCCAAGAGCTCACGAGGTTACAATTAGGCACTTGCTCAATCATACTTCGGGAATCAAGGATTATCACGAACTGCCCAATTGGAAGGAGGAAAGTCAAAGAGCTTTGCTTACCTCGATGGATGTGGTTAAGGCTGTTGCTCGGGAGTCCTATCGCTACGAACCCGGGGAGAAATTCCATTATTCCAATACCGGTTATATCCTTTTGGGACTCATCATAGAGCAGGTAAGTGGCCAAACTTTTGACCATTATTTGGACATGCAAATTTTTCAACCCTTGGGCCTAAGTCATACAGGGGTGATCAAGAATTCAGTTTCGATCCCGAACTTGGTTAAGGGATACCGGACCAATCCCTTGGGGAGTCAGGAAGCTGAATGGATCAATTATGATCAACCGTTTAGTTCGGGGAACGTTTATTCCAATCTGGAGGATTTAAGGTGTTTCACCCGTGCGGTCTTTCAGGGAACGTTGTTTGCTACCCATCATCTTGAATCCATAGGAGCTGAATCATCGAGTATTTATGAATTGGGCTGGGGAATTCGCTCACTCGATTCACTCCAACTAATCGGCCATGTGGGTGCAATGAATGGCTTCGTGGGAGGAATTAGCTACTGGCCAGAAGAGGATTTGTTTATTGGCTACCTGACCAACGATGATAACACGCCCAGGTTTGAAATAAGCCATAGTCTTTCTCAATTAGCCTTGGGTTATAAGGTTCCCATTCCAGAGCGAAAGACCTATCGAAATCAAACTGATGTGGATATTGGTTTGTATACCGGTCGCTACTTAGTTAAGCCTGGAGATACCCTCCGGGTGTATGAAGATGGAGGTCAATTGTACCTTCAGGAAACCGGACAGGAGTCTCATATTATGTTCGGATATGGTGCTAACCGATTTGATTTTGAGCGTCTTGAGTTTAATGCGGTATTCAGGGATTCCATAGGAGAGGGCTTTCAAACCCTGGTTTTTGAAAACAAGGGAAACACGTTTCTTCAGGCCAATCGGGTTCCTAAAGGGGCATTTTGAGGTGGTCTTAGGAAAAAGTACCATCAATGGCTGAAAATGTGCAAGGCAAACTGTTTTGTACTTTCGACTTTTGGAGCTTAAAACCGTGCGCCATGAAATATTTAGTTTCCACATTAGCTTCACTTGTTTTTGTTTTTTCGGCTTCTGCTCAATCCGCTCAGTGGGTTAAACTCAACACCGGAACAACGAAGGATATTTACGACATCCATTTTTTATCTCCTGATACGGGTTATATCGTAGGGGAGGACTACCTCTTTAAAAAGACCACCGACGGAGGTCAAACCTGGAAGGATTTACCCACTCCAACGATAAACGAAAAACCTGGAAATGGGGGAGACATCATGGGTATTGACTACCATGGCGGCTACCGCTGGAGTCATTTGGATTCTGGATTGTTCCTGGCCTGGCGTGAAGGATATGGGGGTATGATCACCGAAGATGAAGGGGCGAGTTATATTCATTTTGCCTACGACGATTCCAATATGTTTTGCTCTATTCGAGGTTTTCGGGCGTTAGATGAGCACGGCGGAAATGGATATGTAAATCTCATTACCTATGGAGAATCCTGCGGTGGAAACGGGGTTTATTACAATTACTACAATGGCCCTTTTGGTTTCCCTTATGCCGATTCTACACCAACAGCTCAGCCGAATGTTATCACCTCGGTAGATCGCGATAGCTTCATTACCATTTTTGGCCATAGTGATGGTTATCTGCGAAAAGAACGTTGGGTAACCGCTCCTTTAGATTCGTTGTATCTGGATAGTACAGGCATCACGGCTGTTCACGCTGCAGGCAATGGAACCTGGTATGCTGCAACGAATAGTGGGCTAAACAACATGTATCGTTCAGATGATTCGGGATCCACGTTTTACCAGGATCCGTCCTTTCCTCAAACTTTTCATTACCCTCAAATCAATGATATGAGCTTTGTTGAGCCTGAGTTGGGTATCGCTGCCGGAATCAGCAATGGGAGAAATGGTGTGATCATGATTCGCGACTCCAGCGGTTGGTTTTTCCTTACTGCTGAGCAGCCCTTGAATAAAGCAAAACTGTTTGACAATGGAGTAGGGTATGTAGCCGGAGAAAATGGACTGATGATGCGAACCGGGGCTTTTCCTCCAGCCGATACTTTAGGCATCCGTGAGTTGCACTTGAATCAACTTAGTGTATATCCGAATCCTGTGGAGTCCACTTTCTACCTGGAAAACCTGAATCCAGACCTCGAAATTCATGCTCTCCAACTGGTGCAAATGACGGGTTCCGTGGTTAAATCCTTTGATCCTTCAGAAAGCGAATTAGATGTTTCCGATGTTCCGCAAGGGGTGTACTTCCTGGTATTGAACTCCGGGGGTTATCGGGTGAGTCACAAAGTAGTGAAGCGATAAAAAAAGAGGTCAACGCTGTTGCGATGACCTCCCTTTCTTTCCTGACTGAAAAAGATTAGATCGTTCTCCATCCTTTTTCGTGATCGTAAAAAACGGATTGCTGATTGGTGTGAGTCAGGTTTACCACAATGGGGTTACTCTTTGCCTCACTAAACATGGTTCCGGTTTCTACATTGCGTTCAAACCAAATCATCACCTCTTCCTTAGGAGTAAGGGTGTTGTGGCCAAGCGGAGTTTTGAAGGCATCCACAAAGATTACTTCAGATTCTATGTTCCCTTCATCGTCCTCAGACAATTGGCAAACTCCAGCGTGAATCAAAGCAAAGTCATTGTCAAAGGTTAGCGCTGTTTGTGGACCGCCGGTCACAGCAGGAAGCATTACACCTTCCTTGTTCATGGTGGAGGTTTCGCCCAATCCGCAAGTAACTTTGTTGGTATGTACTTGCACTTCCACACCACTGCGGAATTTGTTTGTGGCAAACAACTGATAGGCCGGCTGCCAGCTGAACTTGTTGTTTACCAGGTAGTTCTTTTCCGATTTCCAAACCACGTTGAACGAGTCGCCCACTTTTTTGGCAAAGCATAGCTTAAGTTGCTCTCGTTTTAAGGCGATTAATGTTTCTGTAGACATCGAAACATGAACATCTTTCTGGGCTGCTCTTCGAGCGGATTGAAAGGCATTAGTAGTTTGTAATGCCAAGGTTTCTTCTGTATTCATTTTAATTGTGTTTAAAGATTAATCAAGTATTTAAAAAGGGTAATTGTTTGGGTAATAAAGGAGGATCCTATCTGCCTACGTTTCTCATGAACAGTGGCAGGATTTATCCTCGACATACCGTCGGTAAGCGTCAGACAAACCTTGAGGGAGTTCGGCCAGTTCTTCCACCCACGGCATTTCCAAGGTCTCCGTGAATTTATAAGGTACCCATACACCCATAATGATCTTTTCGATACTCACTGAAACGTCGACTTTGAGCTTATCGCCTTCCTTGCGCACGTTGTCATAGGAAATGACAATGCGTAATTCCTTTTGCTCCTTGTCCTTAGGGGTGCTTGGGAATTGTGGATACCAGGCAACCTTCTTTTTCTTGGCCACCTTTCGGAAAAGAGGAGAGGTGAAAATTGCGGATAAGTATTTGGTCTTTACTTCCAATTGAAAATCCAGGGTGTCGTCTGGGTTTAGATACACTTTGATGCATCCTTTAACCCCGTATTGCTTCCAATATTTGTCGATGCAATAGGATCCGTGGCTAAAGGTTCCGGCATAGGAGATTTCAGCGTACTCTTTTAACCCAACTTCGTTGTATTCGTCGTAAGACATAGTGTTTTAGGTTTAAATGATTCATTGATCTACTCTTTTTAGGCTTTTCGATCTTTCGCCTTGCATGGTGTTGAATCGTTGAACAACGTTTGGGACTTCGTTAATAATCTTGTTAAGCACAAGGAGCTTTAGTCCGGATTTAAGTTGTTAGTGATTCATTACCATGGGATTATCGATATTCCAGAGACGAATCTATGGCGGGCCTTGGCGGGAGAGGTGGCAAGGTGTATCGAGTGGCAAGAACTCTGCTATAAGTGACCCCATCAGAAACATAAGCGGAAAAGGAAGATTTGAATTTGTCGGGATATTCCTTAACATTGTTTCCCAGAGCTATTTGCAATCCGTAAAAGCTCCCATTACTCACTTAAACTAAACACCCTTATGCGCCCTTGCTTTGCCCGAAAAAGAGGAGTATTGATCGAATTGGAAGATCATGAAATGACCAAGACCCGGTTCGAATTACAAAACCCAGATGGACACAAATCATTCATGTTGGAAAACTTAAACCAATTGAGTGTTAATGCCTTTCTATTCGATGAGAACAATGATACCTGTATCATAAAGTTGATGGCCGTTTTGCCCACACAAGATCCGGAATCGGTAAGGGTTTTTATGACGGAGTCTACCAGTGATGATACGCAGACTTTTCACATTTTAAGTGATGCTCCGCCAGAGCAGAACGCACACCTTTGGTCGATTCGAATTACTTATGATAACCCCGATGTAGTTTCTTCTATCGAAGCCTTTGTACAGAAATTTGGTTGGGACCCGCAGGAGCCCTTTACACCTGAGTTTAATACTCGAAGGCGAGGAAAGTCGGCCGTTATTAAGGCGTATAAGGACAAAGACAAAAGGTGATTATCCTTTGGCTGTCAAATCCATTCTCCATGGGTTAGTTACCTGGTTTTTTCTGGGTTTATCCTTGTTGGGTATTGCTCAGGAAGATCGATCCATATCCGAAGATGCCGCTCGGCACTGTCCTGTCTGCCATCCGCGACCATCTATAGCTGCGGAGAGCTCAATCGCCCAATCCTACCACCGGATGCACAAGTATTGGGAAAACAAGGACTACGAGGCGCTCTATTCACAGCTGATCCTGTTGCAGGAGGATGAGGAGTTACAGCATCAAGATACCTTGCACTATTTCGTTCAACTGGTTCTCGGCCGAACGCTGAATAGCTTATCGCTTTTCGAAGATGCGGGTCAGGCCTACCAAGAAGCCTTAGAAATGGGTGAGAAGCTCCAGTTTTCGGAGCAGTCTTTCATTCGATCCGATTGGGCGGCCAATACCTATCAACAAGGGAAACCTGCTGAGGCATTAGAACAATTCAAAAAGCTACTTAATCTCGAAGATTTGGATCAAGAACCGGCCTTGCAAGAGGCTGTTTACAATGGATTGGCCATTTGCTACCTGGAACCGGAAAGCGAGGACTTGGATTCGGCTCAGTACTATTTGCATAAGAACATTCAACTCCAACAGGAACTCGCTGATAGCAACGACTTAATTGTTTCCTACTTAAACCTGGGTTTAGTCCATTACCTGAAGGAAGAGGACCCTTTGGCGCTGAAGTATTGGAAGCGGTGCAAACAACTTATTACTGCTACCGGACAAAGAGAATACCAGGCTGAGTTGAATTTCAATTTATCCCTGGTTGAAGAAGCGCTTAATCGGCCTCAAAATGCGCTCGATCACCTGCGAAGTTATGTGGATGCCCAGGATAGTGCTCAGAGCGAATCTCCCGTATGGGAAATGGCTAAGGAGCAACGAAGGTTGGAGCTTAAGATTCGGGAAGATGAAATCAAAATCCTTAAGCAGGAGCAGGCCATTCAGGAAAAGGAGGCGGCCCGTCAACGCAGCGAGCGTAACTTAATGATAGCCCTGGCTTTGTTATCCCTGTGTATTGCCCTGTTTTTGTGGTGGATGTACCGGGCAACCCGAAGGAACAATCGGATTATTCAACAGCAAAAGGAAAACTTGCAACACCTGAATTCAATAAAAAATCGGTTATTCTCCATTGTAGCTCACGACCTTAGAGGACCTGTTCAACGATTGGAGCGGAGCCATAAAAACATGATTAAAGAAGTTCCTAAAGAGGAACAAACCCGCTGGTCAGCCAGCCTTAAGAAAAACCACCAGAGCATTAAAGAAACCCACAACCTGTTGGACAATCTCCTGCATTGGTCCTTGCAGGAGACCGACGGCTTACACATTCACCCAGAAGCTCATAAACCACAACGAGTTCTTGAGCAGGTGCTCTATGACTTTCAGTCGATATTGGGCGATAAGCAGTTGACCTGGACGAATAGCATTCCTCTGGATGTACAGGTGGAAGCGGATTACAATTTGCTGCGAATCATCTTTCGTAACCTGATTGAAAATGCAGTAAAATTCACCCCTGAGCGGGGTACAATTCAGGCGTACATTCGTCCGGAATCAGAGCCCTTTGTAGGCATCGTGGTGGAAAATACCGGTTCCACAATTCCAGAAGAAAAACAAGGCTATCTGTTTGAATTGACACCACAAAAAAGGGCCGGTAAGGATACGGCCGGTTTCCAAAGTACGGGCTTAGGATTGCATTTGTGCCGGGAGTTGTTGCGGAAATGCGGTGGCTCTATCTACGTAGAATCAAAAGAGGAATTTGGAACCAGGTTTATAGTCTGCCTAAAAAAGAGAAATTAATTATGGAAAAAATTCATGTTCTTATTGTTGAAGATGATCCGGAAATGGCGGAGGAACTTAAGAATGAATTGTTGGAGCTCCAATACCGGGTAACTGCGGCAAATAACTTAACCGAAGCCATCGGTCAATTTCATTTGAGCCAACCCGATATAGTACTCATCGATATTGTTTTGAATGGAGAAAAAGGCGGGATCAAATTGGCTCAGCATATATATCAGGATCAGAGTAAACGGGTTCCAGTTCTGTTTTTAACCAATATGCAAGACCGCGAAACTTTTGAGCAAGCCCGTCGAACGGTGCCTTGTGGTTACCTGCTCAAACCCTATAATCCTATGGAATTGGTCTATGCCATTGAACTGGCTTTGGAACAGTTTTACAGCCCCGATCAGGCTGACACAAAACGGGAGGAGGTCAAATGCTTGTTTGTCAAAAAGCGGGATCGAATGGTTAAGCTGCAATTTGAAGATGTGGAATACATTCAGGTTGAGGGACGGTATTGCCAATTGCATACGGCCAAGGAAAATTACCTGATTCAATATTCCTTAAAAGAGTTACAGGAATTGCTGCCTGCATCCTCTTTCGTTCGAATTCATCGAACCTATGTGGTTCAAGTGGATAGCATTAGGTCTTTATCTCCGCAAGATTCTACGGTTGAAATGAAGGGTGGAAAATTACTCCCCTTAAGTCGTCGCTACCTACAAGCCATTAAGCAGAACTACAAAATTCTGGTATAAAAAATGCCCGCCTGATTTAGAACCGGACGGGCATCTCTATTTTGTTAAGGCTTCTTCCCGGGGTTATTTCTCCACGGCAAGCATCAATGAAACCTGCTGACCATCACGGGTCACCGTGATTTGGTAAATGCCTGATACGGAAAACTCATCGGGAATTTCCAATTGATTTTCACCAGGGATAAGTTCTTCCTCCATTTCAATAATTACCTGACCCAAAGGATTGCGAACAGTAAGTCCAATGAGTTCTTGTTCTTTAGACTGAATTTTAAGGATAGCCTTGCCCGAAGTTGGGTTAGGGTAGAGGCTTATTCCATCGGACTGAATACTACCTTCAATTCCTACATAACCAATTTTGTGGCAGGCAGAGGTATCGGTACATCCATTTCGGGTAACGACCAAGGCGTAACTTCCATTAACATCAGGCATGAAAGATGAGCTATTGGCCCCCGCTACAGCTTGTCCAGTTTGACAGTCTATCCATTGGTATTGATTGGCACTTAAATCCTGAGCCTTTAATTGTCCATTAGAATGAAGAACGCTCGTGTCAACCGGAATTACAGACAGTTGAGTAATAACCAGACTATCACAACCACCTTTGGCTTGGAATAGAGCCGAGTCAATGGCATTTTGAGTAGCTGTATTTCCTTTTGGGAAAACGTAGGTTTCGCCCTTACAAATACTGGCCTGTTTGGTCTGCTTAAATTCAGCGTGGTAAGTCAATACGAAGTGAACGGTACTGTCGCATGAATTTTGAGTGGAGTATTTCCAGGTATGTGTTCCCGGACTGGTCAGGGTAGGTCCACCAGGAATGGTAAAGCTTTCACCTTGGCAAAGGGCGACAGGCTGGGTAAGTTCATAAGAAGGATTCACCACCAATTGAGTCTCGATCAAACTATCACAACCCAAAACGTTTTTAAATACACTCGTATCGGTTCGAGTTACGGTAGATGTGTCCCCATCAGGGAAGGTATATACGGTTCCAGAACAAATCGTGACTTGATTAACCCGGTTGTAGGTAGGAATCACATTTAAGAAGGTCACAACCAAACTATCACAGCCCCCTTGAGCTTTGAACATGGCTGAATCCACCATGCTTTGAGTGCCCGTATTTCCTTTCGGGAAAACGTAGGTTTCACCGTTGCATATACTGGCTTGTTTCAATTGATTGAAAGCCGGGGTATAGCTCAACACAAAGTGGACCGTACTATCGCAATTGTTTTGAGTAGAATACTTCCAGGTATGAACTCCTGCCGTGGATACCGTTGGACCTCCAGGAATCTGATAGGATTGACCAGGGCAGAGGGATATCGAATCCGTCCTTTCATATATCGGGTAAACGATCAAATGGGTTTCAATCAAGCTATCGCAGCCATACTGATTAATGAAGAAACTGGTATCGGTATGGGAAATGGAAGAAGTATCGCCATCCGGGAAAGTATAAACTCCACCAGGGCACATGTTCACCTGATTCATGAAATTATGACTCGGATCCACCAAAAGATTGATCACCGAACTACTATCATGGCCCGTTCGTAGTACGTAATGACTGGTATCTATTGCGGCTACCGTAGAAGTATTTCCATTCGGGAAAGTATAGGTTTGGCCATCGCAGATCGTGTCATTTTTATACGACCAGATAGGCTGGAAAGTAGCAAAGGTATTGACCGCATAATTGGTAATAATCGGTGGGTTGAAATCAAAGTAAATTCCGGCCCGGTTCGATACCGTAGTGGAGTCAGCCAGGCTGCTATCTCTTTCAATGCTGAAAGTTACAAATCCGTTACTCGCTGGTTCGTTCGTAGCACTGTCTACCAAGAATATGTTGTCGAAGGTGAAGGTGACAATACCATTGGTGTCTAATTCGGTGATAACATTATGACTGGCATCCAGGTATTGGAAGGTGGACCAGTTTAAATCTGCGGAAAGGGTATCCAGAATTTGGACGCGGTATGCTGTATCATTACCTGTATTCTGGAAACGGATTTTATACTCGAGTTTGTAGGTGTCATAGGGTACATATCCCAAACTGTCAAATCCAGGAGGTGTGGCGGCTTTATCATTGGGGTCGTAGGAGCAACGATTTATTGATGTAACATAGGTACTGTAATCTGTTCCTGCCACTTTTACGCCGCTGCCATTCACTCTGTAGGTATGAACCTTATTTTTAACTATAGCCCCCACACCTAAGGTGTTAACACCAGGAAAATCACAATCAACTGTTTTATTGACTGTAGCTAAAGGAGCAAGGCCTGAATAACTAAAGAAAGCAGTATCTCCACGTATAGAATCTGCCTTGCTAATTGTATTCGTTGAATAATTTATAAGGGGATCCTTGATGAAATAATAGACGCCATCACTGTTTTGGTTTCTATAATTCTTTAATTGGATGGTGTAGGTGTTATTCAGACTAAAACATCTGGTTCTTCCAACCGAAGCGTATAACTGAACATAAGGATTGCTTATGGTGAGACCAAAATTTGCGGTAAATTCGTTACCCGAGGTTACAACCACAGTTTGGGTATCTCGGGGAGCCAATGAATTGGCCCAAGATTTAGGCAGGCGTATCACCTCAAAGGTTCCACCTCCTACGTTACTGAATCGATATTTTCCATTCGTGCCAGTATAGGCCGATCTATGTCCCGCAAGTTTTATGCTAACCCCAGAAATTGGAAGCTCTCCAGGATCCATTATGTTATTCTGATTTGCATCAAAGTACACGGTTCCACTAATATTCGTCCCAAGAACTTGTAATGCATTTCGAAGAATTAGCGGGCCGCCAGAAGTCATAACATGTAGGTCGTAATTCCCTTCACGAATAGTTGGAGCATTTATATTAACCGTTATTCCTAAGGTGTCTGTTCCTCTAACTGTACCCAATGTCGTGCGAATAGTATCTTGATTTCTAAAGTAGTAGGGATTAGCAGTAACCTGATTAAAGTTGACTTGATACCCAACTATGTCCACTTTGACATTGGTGTTTGGGTGATAGATTTTTTGTGGAGTAGTCGATAAAAGTCGGGTTGTGTCGATGTAAAAAGCGTTGCTCAAGGTCAATAGACCATGATCAGTGCTATTCACCTCTAGGTCATAAAAACCAGCGGGGTAGCTGGTATTGGTCAAATCCAAATAAACTTCAGGGACTGCACCACCTGAACCAATACTAGTGCAAGGAGCGGAAATATTGGTCGTTCCTTTTTTGAAAGTGGTTTGAATCGAAGCGGTTCCACTAGTAAAATTCAAACTTGTTCCACTGAGTAACAAGTTCAACTGTTGACCAATTTTTCCAGTGTTGGGTGTAACGGTTGTAATCGATTGTGCATTCAACTGCTGGGTCCAGGCGAAAACCAATAAAAAGGATAGGATCGACAAAGACCGGGCTCGTTTGGTTAGATGACAGAACATAAGGTTTGCTTTTGTGGCTAAAACTGTATAATTCACGAATATACAACTTATTGGGTGCTTTTCCTTAGAGGAACAAAGGGTTAGGGAAGTTGAAATGGGTGATTTATTGAAGCTCTTCAAAAAACAAAACATCAAAATCTCTTCCGGTGTCAAGATGTTTTTTAAAGAGTAGGAGAAGTTCATAGTCCAAGGTCAATTTCTTCTGAGCTTTCTCTTCAATTCCTTTTTCGATGGCCTGTTTTACCAACGTTTCCTCCCATTTGGCCCGAAGTATAGTAAGAACAAAAAGCCGGTATTGAGGGTGGCTGGAATAGGGTGATACCTGAGCGATTTCAAACCAGGCTCGATCGAGGTCTCCCTGGTTGAAATAGATCCCACTCAGGTTGATTCTGGGTTCTTCAAATACGGGGTCAAACTGCGTGGCTTTTCGATAAAAAACGATGGCTGAATCAATCTCTCCCTGAACGCCATAGGAGGTGCCTAAATTGTTTAAAACATGGATTTGAGTCGGGTGAAATTGATAGGCTTTTAAAAAGTACTCATGGGCTTTTTGAACCTGTCCCAATTCCATTTGAAAAGTACCCTGGTACCAGCTAACTGGAATGCCATTGCTGGCTATTCTGTATAAATCACTTTCCCCTTGACGCAGTTCGGATAACCCTTTTTGCCACTGTTTACTTTCCTTAGCCTCTAAGGCATTTCGCATGTGGTAATCGGCCTTTAACCGTTCAGAGCCAATGAAGATTCCGTAACCTGCCATAAGGGCCAAAATGCCGGCAATTCCACGGTGGAGAGAAATGCTACCTGATTGTTGAAGCTTTAGCCGATCGTAATGAACCAACAGAATAACAGAGTAGATGGACAAAATCACCGATAACCCGATTCGCTCTTTGGGAAAGCTTAATGCCGCTATAACTAAATAGGAGAGCAGTGCGGATGTGGAGATTAGAATCAAGGTCCTCGATTTTGAATCCCCGTTGAAGATTAGATAGATTCCGGCGTAAAGGGCCAGTCCAAATCCAGCCAGGTAGAGCAACAATCCGAGGAAACCCATTTCTGACCAAATCCAGAGAAAATCATTGTGAGGTCTAAGGTAAAAGGTGGTGCCCCCCAAGTAGAAATCGTTGCCTACTGCTTGATGTAATTCCAGCTCATTAGGCCGTACATGGTATTGGTTATGCACTCGCCAACTGCTGATGCCTTCTCCGAGAAGAGGTTTTTCCTGGATCATGCCCAGCGTCCTTTCCCAGAGTACTTTACGGTGGCTGAAGGACGGCCTTTCAACCAGGTAGGATTGCAGGGTAAACAGGAGTGCGGCAAGTCCAACTAACCCAAATCCAGCCAGGGCATACTTCAAACCTTTGGAAAATTGACTTGAACTAAAAAAGTAAAGGCCTAACGATGCCATCATAAAAACAGCCAGGGCCAAAAACACGGTCCAGGATCCGAGTAAATAAAGAGCCAAAAGATTGGTCACGGTTAACGTAACCAAAGCGATTCGAAGGACCAGGTTCCTGGACTGGATCAAGGTATGCAGGATCAGGGGCAGGGTTAAAAACAGCACCTGACTGGTCAGGTTTGGATTGACGAACAAGCCACCCATCAATTTTTGAGAAATGACCTCCGTATTTAGGCAGGCATATCCCAGGCCGAGTAAAGTAGCTAATTGGATACCGGCAAAGGCGTAGCCCAATTTTTCGAAGTTTAAGTCACCGTACTGTTTTAGGTAGAAGTATGCGGTTAGAATAAAGTTGAAAAGGAGCAATAGCTTAAGCATCTCAAAAACGCCAGAATACGGATCAGCTACGCCAAATACCCCAATAAAGCCAAGGATTAGGAAGAGAACCTGAGAGCCAAAGAACCCCATCGAAAGTTTGGTGTCCAGTTTTAGTTTGGTTTGGAAAAACATCCAGCCATTCAAGCCCAGGCAAAGTAGGGCGAGAACCTCAAATCTAAGGGGTTGAGTAGGATCTAAGAATTGATTGGAAAAAGCGAGTACAACAACCAACACACCGATTGGAAGCAGGGCAGGACTCAACCTTTTCATCAAATCGGGCATGGATGCCATGGAGGAGAACTATTCGTTGGAGGAAAGTTTACTTTTTCGGTTCGTCACAACGTTCAACGAGTTGAAAGCCGCAAAATTCTCACGCTCCAGCATGTTTTGAATTCGTTCTTCCGAATAGCCCAATTCCTTAAGGTGCTCCGCTCGTTTGACGTTTATTTCATGTTGCAGCAATTGGTTTTTTAGCTTGGCTTCCTCCTTAAGAACGCTATCCATTTCAGCAGCCGTTTTTAGCCGCTCATTTTCAATTTTGATACGTTCCAATTCCGCGAATCTTTTCTTGCCCTCAAGCATGTAGTCAAAAACATTGATGACACCTTCTTTCAATTTTCGGAAGGCATTGCCTGAAGAGATAGATTGTCGGGATTTTTCCTGCTCCATGGAGGTCTTCCATTTCGTCAGTTCGGGCTTGGCGGAATCCAAAACTTCAAAGTTTCCTGATTTCTCCAGATCCTCAATAATCCCTTCATCCGAAAGGCTTTTAAAACCGCTATCAGATAGGATCAAGTGATCGATCACCACCACGTTTAAAAAACGACCTACTTTGATGATCTTGTCGGTAAAGTCCAGATCCTGTTGGCTGGGTGATAAATCGCCGGAAGCAGCTCGGTGAACGAGAATAAGTCGATCGGCCAATTTGTCCACGGCTAATCCGAAAATAACCGATGGGTCAGCATTTCGGCTGAGTTGCTCGATGTATAGGATTTTGATTTTCTTGTTCAACCCAATGACCCAAAGAGAGTCTGGTTGCTGGTGGTGGTTGTTCTCACACAGCATCACTTGCTGCATGATGTTGTAAATATCTTCTGATTTCAGAATCGTAGGTTTTAGGTTAATGTTCTGTGTCTGCTTCAGACAAATATAAGCCTGATTCGAAAAATGCATCAAGTGGTCAGATCAGAGGAGTGGAAATTGGATGAGATTTGGTTTTCTATCCAGGTCAAAAAGGGAGATAAAGAACCCAGATGGAGCGAGCATTGAAAAAATTGACTTCCGAAAACTCTTCATTTTCTATTGAACTGCATGGTTGTTGGTGCTAGATGGTTAGCTTGTTATTTGTTCTGTACTTGCCTACGTCCAGCCACAGAATCTCGATTTCCCTCAACTTCTCGGTTTTGCCTAAAAACGAACTTTATGGCCGGTTTTAACGTCTAACTTATGGGAGCTACCGAAATTCAAGTTTCGGATCGGCTACATCTGATAACCCTTTAAATCGAACAAACTTGCACGTATTACCCACTGGAGCCACGGGATATATTGGAAAAAGACTGCTGCAATCTCTGCTACAGCGCGGTTATTCGGTGACTTGCTGTGTGAGAAACCGGCAGCGTTTCACTCCGCCGGTAGGATTTGATGATCAGCTAGAAGTGCTTGAAACAGATTTCAACGAACCCTTGGTGCCGCCTTCCAACCTGAAACCCGTGTCAGTAGCCTATTACTTAATTCACTCCTTATCCGAATCTACCGAAGGCATTGCCCAAAGTGAACTAAATACAGCCAGGCATTTTAGACTTTTGGCGGAAAGCCTGCAATGCGAGCAGGTTATATACCTTGGGGGAATCGCTCATGAAAATCACTTATCCGAACACCTGGCTTCGCGCAAAGGTGTGGAAGAGGAGTTGAAAAAAGGAGCATTCAAAACCACTATTCTTCGGGCTGCCATTATTGTTGGGTCGGGGAGTGCTTCTTTTGAGATTATTCGGGATCTGGTTGAAAAAATCCCAGTCATGGTAACTCCCAGGTGGGTAAATACACTTTGCCAGCCCATTTCCATCCGCAATGTCATTGACTACTTACTCGGTGTGATTCAAAATGAGAAGACTTACAATGAAACTTTTGACATTGGTGGGCCAGAAGTGTTGAGCTACAAACAAATGATGCTCGATTTTGGCTCAGTCAGAGGCCTTAAGCGGCTGATATACACCTTACCCGTAATGACACCCAGATTATCTTCCTATTGGCTCTATTTTATCACATCTACCAACTACAAGCTTGCCGTTAACCTGGTGAAGAGTATGAAGGTGGAAGTGGTATGCCGGGATAACCGCTTGCAGGATATTCTGCAGATCGAATTGATCAGTTACAAGGACGCGGTTCAAAATGCCTTTGGGAAAATCGAGCAGAACATGGTGGTTTCCAGTTGGAATGACGCCCTATCATCAAGTGGCAAGGAGCAAAATTGGAACCAACATATTCGGGTCCCTTCGCAAGGATGTTTCATTGATAATCGAACTTTTAGGCTGGGTGATACCCAAGAGACCGTTTTGAAACGACTCTGGCAAATTGGCGGCAAAAAAGGATGGTATTATGCCAGCTGGTTGTGGAAAATCCGTGGTTTTCTCGATCGCCTTGTGGGTGGAGTTGGTCTTAGGAGAGGCCGCACCAATGCCCTGCAGATTCATCCGGGTGATGCTTTGGATTTTTGGCGTGTACTTGTGGCCGATCCGGGTAAGGGCCGATTGCTCCTCTATGCAGAAATGAAGTTGCCTGGGGAGGCTTGGTTAGAATTCAATATTCGAAGCCAGGAAAATGGGCAGGACATTCTGGTTCAACAAGCCACTTTTAGGCCAAGGGGGTTAACGGGAAGGCTTTATTGGTATTCGGTGAGTCCTTTTCATGCCTTTTTGTTTGAAGGAATGGGGCGGAAGATAGCCGGTTAGCTATTCGAATAAATTCACCCATATTACCCAGCAAAGCAATCATTCTAAATTGAACAACCGTTTCTTCAGTAATCTTTCAAAGAAGCTGTGCAAGGGGAAAATGAATCCGGCCAGCAGGGCATTAACCAGGAGCTTGTAAAGCGGTTCACCACCGGTTAGACTTTCCACCCAGGGATCGGTAATTACGAGAAGGAATTCAAACAGGATCAAAAATGGGAGAAAGGTGGCCAACTCTACTGCCCAAGCTGGTAAAGGGATTCTAACCAGCAAAAACAGCAGACCAAAGAGCAAGAATACACCGGCTCCAATTCCCGAATATTGGAGTGTATTCCGTCTTTCTTTAGCTACTGCGGCTTGTCGCTCGGCCTCCTTTTTATCTTGTTCTCGAATGAGTAGTTCCTTTTCAAACTGAATGCGCGATTCAGCTTGGGCAAGCTGTTCGGTCACTTCGGCTGACTTTACACTGTCCCTCATGGTCACGTGCACTTTATACAGCTTAAGAGCTTCCTTGTCGTTGCCTTTTTCTTCCTGGATCTTATACAGGGTACCGGTACAGGTAGAAATTCGATCTGGCCATCCAATTTCTTCAGCAATGGCTAAAGATTTATCAAGTAAGGGTTGTGCCTTGTCAAGATATCCTTTTTGAAAATACACTTCACCCAGGTTGTAGTAGGAGGTAGATAGATCCCTTAAGTCATTTACCTCCAGGCGAATTTTCAGGGTCAATTCGTAGAATTTCAATGCCAGATCAAAACTATCCTGCCGATGATAGACCAGGCCTATATTGTTGTAGGCGGCGGCGATTTCCTTAGGATCATTGAATTCTTTTTTGATTTCCAGACTTTGCTCAAACACCTTCAACGCTTTGTCATATTCGGTCAGTTCTATATACACAAGCCCCAGGTTGTTCAGGGTTTTGGACATGGCCTTGGTTTGGTTGAGTTCTTCGCGGATTTTAAGCACGGCCAAAAAGGTCTCCTTGGCTTTCTCCAATTTCTCTTGATCCAGGTAGATTAGGCCAATGTTGTTCTGCATGTTGGCGATTCCTTTCTTTCCTCCTAATTCCTTGTTTATTTCCAGGCAACGGTTAAAGTAGATTAAGGCCTTGTCGTCCATTCCACGTATGTGGCAGCTGATTCCTTGAATGTTTAGAGCTGATGACTGCCATTTGAGGTGATCTATTCTTTTTGCCATTTCATAAAGGTCATTGGCAATCACAAAAGCCGTGTCTGGTTGAGAAAATAGATAACCATCCCAGGCCAGTTTGGCCCCGGCCGCTATCCTCACAGAGTCGGGTAGGGAAGGATCGCTCCACACCGCGTTTAGACTATCCGTATTTGCAATCGCTTTATTGGGAATCAAATGGATGGTTAGGATCAGAAGAGTGAAAAGTAGATGTTTCATGGAACAAGCTTGTAGTCAGAGGTCTAAGTTAGAAGAACTTTGGGCTTGTTGGAGTAGTTTGTTCATTGAATATATACCTTAGAAACAAAATTTGCTCCCCATGAAAAAACTGCTCGTTGGTCTTTTGCTTTTTAGTTCTTTCATTCAGGCCCAATCCAATGCCGATAGTTTACTCACTGTTTGGAACGATAGCAGTCTCTCGGATTCGATTCGGGTGGAGGCGCTTCAAACCCATTTGTTTAAAGGCTTGCTATTCTCTCAGCCGGATAGTGCCGCCATATTGGCTCGGGAATTAACCGATTTTTCCAGAGATTCCCGCTATTTAAAAGGCGTTGTTAAAGGGCTTAATTTACAGGGTATTGCTCATGCCATTCAAGGGCAATATGATGAAGCCATTGCCAAATATGAGCAGGGAATTAAGCTGGCCGATTCGATTGATGAACCCAGAATGGTTAGCAGTATGCGGGGTAATCTTGGGGGTATTTATTACAATCAAGGCGATTTTTTTCATGCTTTGGAAATCCACCAAAAGAGCCTGAATACCCACCAAGAAAAGAATGACACTTTAGGCATGGCCAACTCCTTAAACAGCTTGTCTGGGATTTATTATCACTTGGGTGATATGGAGAAGGCCTTGAATAGTTATCGACGCAGTCATGATCACTTTCAACAGATCAACAACATCAATGGGGTAGCCTTATCGAAACTTAATATAGGGCTCATTCTTTTGGAACAGGGTCAGGTTGATTCAGCCCTCGTACTTTTTGATCAAGGGTTGGAAATGAATAAGGAAATCGGAAATCGACTGATGGAAATGTCTGCCCATGAATATATGGCAGCTGCCTATGACCTGAAGGGTGACTCTGCCAAGGTTTACGAATATTATGAACAGGCGCTGCTCATTAGCCAAGAAATGAACAGCAAAAAAAACAATGCTTCCATATTGATTTCGCTCGGTCGATTGGAGCTCGGTAAAAACAACTTAACGCAAGCCAAGCAACATGCTGCGGACGCAGAGAAACTATGCCTGGAAATTGAAGTACTTAAAGAAAGCAGTGAGTTGTACTTGTTACTCTCTCAAATTGCCGAAAAGGAAGGACGGAACGCTGATGCCTTGACCTTCTACAAAAGTCATATATCCTATCTCGACAGCTTAAAGTCGGATGATGTAAAAAAACAAATTGCCCAAACGGAAAGTAGAGCTCAATTTGAAAAGGAGCAACTCATCAAAGAGCAGGAACAGCAGGAAGCAGCCCGCCTGAATGCGGAGGCAAAATCGAGAAGGGATACCTTGCAGTATTCGGGAATAGGAGTGGGGCTGTTGAGTTTGTTTGGCCTTACATTTTTGCTTGGTCGGGTTCATCTACCAGCCTGGAGTCTTGAGCTGGCGGTGTTTTTGCCCATCTTGATCCTTTTCGAGTTTCTGCTCGTTGTCACAGACCCCTGGGTGGATCAAATCTCCAATGGCGAACCTTTGATCAAGTTGGGGGTTAACGTCCTTTTGGCGGGTATGATTTTTCCGTTGCACAGCCTTTTTGAGCGGGTTTTGAAAAGGTATTTAGGGCAATAATCTTACAGGTTATACAGTTAGTGTAGTTAATTGTGATTTTAGTTTAGGTGGTTTGATTTAAGTGTCTTGTAATGAGGGTGTTTGTTCTTGGAGTTGAAGCATGTCTGGCATTCCAAATGCCTTTTTGTGTGTCGATTTAATTTAATTATCCATCCTTGTCAATCACGTTATCCAGCTTCGTAAATTCACTGGCTTAACAACTATAAACAAACTATCATGAAACTTACAATTCAACTCATCTTGGGAGCAGTCCTTTGTGTCTTGTTTCCTAATCTTTCTTTTTCTAACACCCCACCACCGACTCAGATAAATTCGGTGACCACAGGGACCAATTACAGCTATCCAGTTTCGCCTTCGGCTGGTAGTTTAATGGAATGGTCTGATCCCGCCAGTTGGGTGGGTGGCGTAGTACCCGGAGCGGGAGCAGAGGTGACCATTCCTTCCGGATCCGCCATTCTCATAGACCAGAATATTGAGGTGCAAGGGATACGGGTTCATGGACAACTTGTGGTTGATCCGAATTTGACCCAAGTGGATATCAAAACTGAATATATTCTCATTTCTGGAAGTAATGCCTTGTTTGAATGGGGAACCGAAACAGCTCCGTTCAACGGTACTGGTACCCTTACTTTGGTGGGACAAAACCCGAGTACTATTCCCGGTGTTACCTCTATACCAGCGCAAAACTCTAAGGGAATTATGGCCATGATGGGAGGTACTCTTCACATTCATGGACTTTATAAGGACTCCTGGACACAGTTGAACCAAACGGCCTTCGAAGGGAGTTACGAGATTCAAGTTGCGCAAACCATAGATGGGTGGCATGTTGGGGATTCAATTGCCATTGCCTCATCTGCGACCTACGATTTTGAACAAATGCCCTTTAATAGCGATGATGGACACCTTCAAGAGGCCGAAGTACACGAGATTGCTGGTGTTACCCCGATTGGAAATGATGTTATTATTGAACTGGTTGATCAGTTGGAATATAATCACTTTGGTGAGATTCAATCCTACAGCAATGGAAATCGCAGTTGGGAATTGGATCAGCGAACCGAAGTAGGCGTGCTTACCCGAAATATCAAAATTCAGGGAGACTTAAGTTCAGAAACTACCCATCACGGTGGACATATCATGATTATGCTCAATTCCTATGGCTACGTATCTGGTGTGGAGCTCACCCGTATGGGACAAGAAAGCCTTAAGGCCCGCTATCCCTTCCATTGGCATTTGGCCAAGGATGTGACTGGGCAATACATAAAGAACTGTTCCTTACACCACCTGTACTTCAGAGCAGTTACCGTTCACGGCTCTCAAAATGCCGTGGTCAACGATAATGTGGTTTTTGAAACCCAGGGTCATGCCATGTTCTTTGAAGATGCGGTTGAAAGCGGGGTGACCATGGATCACAACCTGGTCATGAACGTTCGTAGGCCTCCAAACGGAGTAGGTCCCAATTCATTCATTGGCTCTGATCGTGGAAATGTGAACATTCGTTTACGTGGACCGGGAGCTTTCTGGATTACTAACCCCGATAACACCATTACCAATAACCATGTAGCTGGAGTTCAGGGAACAGGATTTTGGTACGGAATGCCTACTGGACCTACCGGACCTTCGGCCAATGATCCATCATACAATGGACTACAACCAGACCGCATAGCGATCAAGAAATTTGACAACAACTGCGCTCATGGAGCCATGACGGGCTTTCATCAGGATCACGCCAACAACGATAACAGCAGCTCCGGAGTAGGCGGAGGTAACTACTTTGTTTCTTCAGCAATGGGTTGGCAATCGGTAACTAACTTTACAGCCTATCACTGTTTTCGGGGCTGGTGGACACGTACCATTGGATTAGGTATTGATTTTCGGGAAACCGTTATGGCCGATTGCCCGGGACAAGGAATGTCAGTTACTTCCTTTGAGGGGAGAACCACCAATTCTTTGTTTGTAGGCCACAGTGCCAATGCGCCCTTTGGCTCTACCCACTTTCCGAATCAGGCCATCTCTTTGTACGATGGCTACATTGCCGCCTACGAATGCCACTTTGCCGATTTTGATTGGACGGAGCAGTCGGTTTTTGCCATGATTGGAGGACGGGGCAACCGAACAAACAATGTGTTTACTGGTTGCACCTTTTCACCCAATTCCAAGTTGTATGATCCCAGTCAAATTCCAGTGCGATCCGTACGTTTGATGTCCGTGGCTCATGATAAAGATGGGGTTTTTACTCAACCCTGGGGTGCGGTTTGTGTGTATCACCCCTTCTTTGTGGACGACGTGCATTTTTCTCAACAAGGAAACGCTAAGAGCTATAAGACCAATGAACACTTCGCTGCTTTAAGAATTTACCACAACTACAGTTTGTATTATCCGCCACCAAGCACCAATCCCGATGCAGGAACCCAGTATATGGAGTGGGGTGACGGACACTGTATCCACTTGGATGAACGTCTCCAACAGAAGTCTCAAATGGCCGTGGTACCCAATATTGGTAGGATCTATAAGCTACGTATGATCGACGGCGTTCCAAGTCCTCTGGACCTTCATTTGAAGTATGCCAGAAACGGAGATGTTTTTGATCTCCAAATTCTTGACTCACCTGATGCGTTAAGTGTATCCACTTCGGGTTATGTGGCCAAAAGTAGCGAAAGCCAAGTATGGTCTTCGGCAACCAATGCTTACTACTGGAATCCGGCCACCCATGTTTTGTCCATTCGTATGAAACCTACTGGAGGTGGCATAGGAACTGAAACCACGTTAACAGCTACGTCTAATGTGCAGGTTACCGGAGGAACCAAGTCAGCGCTTCTGGCTCGTCCGTCGAGGCCTTTTGGTGGAACGCCGCGCTCTGAGAATACCAAGGTAGAGGCGGAATGGTATGACTACGGCGGGCAAAATGTGGCCTATTACAAGGCCATTCCTCAAGGGCTTAATCACTACATCAATCAGGTTCCCGATCCGGTTGATAAGAAGCTCAATCGCCGTGAATTGCAACATGGTCGCTTGGGGGAAATGCTAAGGCTTTACAAAAGTCCTGGTGGAGATTTGGCCGTAAAAGATCTCGATGATGGAGACTATGTTAACTATACCTTCTATAGCCCTAAAGGCTTTAGTCATGACCTCATGCTTCATTACGCCTGGCGAAATGGAGGCGAAATAGAAGTATACGTTAACGGTAAGCCTAGTTGGACCGCGCCGCAGATCTTATCATCTACCGGTAGTAACACCACGTTTACTACCGTTTTGTTGCCAGCGGTAACCCTTCAGCCTGGATACAACGTGGTTCAAATTCGGCCGTATACAGATGATTTCTCCATGGATTGGTTTTCCATTGGCGCCCCAGATCCCATTGCGCCACCAGCTCCTGTATGCAAGAAGTCGTTAAGTACCACCGCAGAATTGGACGTGGAGCTTGAAGAGACCATCCAGGTCTATCCTAATCCTGTTGTTGGTGATTATGTCACCGTAGAGCTTTCACAAGTGGGGGCCCAGGATGAGGTTCAACTGTTGGATCCCCTTGGCAAGGTTTGCTGGACCGGCCATGCGGAAAAGTCCATGCGGGTTGAAATCCCGGCGGAGTCAGGAGTTTACCTCTTAAAGATCCAAAGCGAACTTCAAGGAGAGTTGACCTACCGAATAATTCGGTGATTCCTTGGCTGATCTTAAAAACCTAAAATAGAGTAGCCCCAAGGCTTGCCGTAAGGAATTCTGGTAAGTTTTGGGGCTTTTTTACGACGCCTCTTTGGTGAGAAGAAACCAAGTCAGCTTGTACATTCCTTAAATCATGGGAAGCATTGTGGACAAAGACTCCTGCAATCTCTGCTGTTCGGTCACTTCGGCTCACTTTACATGGTCTCGTGATTACGTACACTTTGTACAGCTTAGCGCAACTGCTTTAATAACAATCCGAAAGGATTTGGCCATTCTCTTCAAAATAGGTCAATGGCTGGCCCTGTTTTTCGGAAAGCATTTTATCCAAGTTATGCATCAGCCCATATCTCATGACCAAGGAACCGCACACCATCAAAACGGCACCGTCATGTAGAGATTCCACCAGAAAGGTCTTTTGTTCTTCAGCGAGCAGAAAATCCTGAATATAAATTGATTCTTCCCCCTTTTCTCTGGAAAATACAGCAGTGAACGACCGCAGCCGACCATCCGCTTGAACTTCGTTTATAAGGGGCTGGAACACATTCAAAACCGTTCTTGATCGACCGCCCCAAAACACATGAAAATCGGATTTGTTGGAATTTTCATACCCCATGCCAATAAATGGAGCGATGCCTGTACCGTTGCAGATGGCAATAACCCGATGATTTTGGCTGGGAAAATGAAACTTAGCATTGGATTGAATTCGGGTTTGAACCGTTGAACCCACCGATAGTTGACTTAAATATCCGGAACACAATCCATGCTTGTGCTTTCGAATGCTCAAGAGTACGTCTCCATCGCGATTTTTACCCACGGAATAGTATCGCTCAACCTCATCCTTAGTGGGCCTTATTGCAAGGAGGTCGCCGGCTTTCAATTTTGCTTTCTTGTTGCTTAGCGTTAATTGGTAATACTGATGATTGTCCTCTGTGGGATCAGTTCGTTTTTTCACCTTGAATTCAGTGAGCTCCTCATCAGAATTCCGGATGTACTTCAAGTCTTCCTTTTCCAGAGAAATGCCCATTCGGTCGCACCAAACTCTCAACCAGTTCTCGAAGTCTGATTCGTGTTGTTTGTCAATTTTAACCAGGGGCTTAAAGGCATGGGTAGTTTGGCCTAAAAGGTCGTTAACCTCCTCCGCATATTTGCAAAATTCAGCGTATTCAGTAGAACCGAAACCCAGGACAGAGTAGTGAAAGGGACGGTTTTGAGATATGGAACGAAATCGTTCTTTAAACCGCTTGGCATTGCTTGGCGGCTCGCCCTTACCATAGGTAGAAGTAAAGATAATCAGCTGCTCCATTTGTTCATAAACCTGGTAGTTGTTCATGGTTTCCAGGTAGGCCTTAAACCCTTTATGAAGCAGTAGCTTTTTAAACCGTTTTGCTTTTCGGGCAGAACTTCCGTTTTCTGAACCAACCAAAATGACGATGCTGCAATCTTGCTTCGGCAGGTTTCTGGTTTTTAGATTTCTCAAGCGTTTCCAGGCAATCATCGTTCCGGAAAAGAGAAAGAACAATATACCCAATGAAGCCAAGCCCAACACCAGAGACCAAAGAATGGAACCCTGGCCCGTGTGGAGGGTGTAACTGAGGTTCTTGAGTAGGAGAGGAGTGCCAAATTTGCGTTCATCGATGATGGCTCCCGAGAACTGGTCAATGGTTATTTCGCGATCCTTGAGTTGCAGCAGGAAATATTCTTCGGGATCGTCTGAAAAGGGAAATTGTAGATCTATAAGCTGGGTTAGCTTGGTGGCTTTAAACACTTCAAATTCCCTAATAGGTTTTAGCGTTTGATCCGTTGCGGGTTGATCTAAGGATCGTATCTCTGTGTGTGAAACCAGCTCAAACCGATACATGGAAAGGTAGGTGCCTGATAAGGCAATGATCACAATTACGGGTAGTGATACTCGTCCAAAAATCAAATGCCAATAGGAGTAAAATCCGTGCTTTTTTACCCGGGAGAAGAAATGTCGGATGCCCAATTGCTGACGGATGACCAGGAAAATACCCGAGAGGGCAATAAACAGGAGGAGGAAGGAGCAGATTCCGACCAGCAGGCGGCCTGTTTCTTTTAGAAACAAGGATCGATGCAGCTTTCTGGAAAAGGTATAAATGGCCGGTATTTCTTCCACTTCATCCAGCCGCAATCCGGAGTTAGGGTCGATATGAAAGGTTAAAAAGTCGCCACTTTGGTCAATGACGGAAATTTGTAAAAACTCCCGATTATCCACTTTCATTTCAATCAGGTCGCCATGCTGGCTCTTCAGTGTATCCAATAAGACTGCTAAGGAAGTACCATCACCATGACTAATGTGGTGGGGATCCAGTTTATTCTGAACCGGTTCAAACGACAAAATCACCCCGGTAATGGAGGTGATTAGCAAAAAAATGGAACAAACCACAGCCAGAAACAGGTGGGCTGTCCGCCAAAACGATCGGATCATACCCGAACTAAATCATTATTGAGGAAGTAAGCGGATATACCGGATAAATCCTTTGCCATTAAACTTCTTCTGCAAATTGGATGTGGTAAGTTCAAACTCGACGTCTTTTTCGTGGTAATTTTTCGCTTCAACTGCGGACTCAAACCGAATACGATAGCCTTTATCAATTTTGGATTCGTCTACTTCAAAAACGGTAATGGCTCTTTCTCCACCCGAAATGGTACTTCCGGTAATTCCATCCAAAGGAATTCGATTTCTACCGTAAAACTTCCACCAGGATGAGATCTCATAATACCATTCATCGTCATCTCCCTGAACGTAAAGGGTCTCATCATACTTGCCTTCCGGGTTAATCAGAGAAATGATGACATAAGCTCCTTCTCCTTCATAATTTTCCATTTGAATCATGCATTTAACCTTCTTCCCATCAAGGGTGGAGAAGGCAAACACAGTTGTTATCATGGCGAAGAATAGGACAATTTTAAGTGTCTTTTTCATAGCAATTACTTCAAAAAATCAGTAGATACGTTGTTTTGCTTCAAAAGCTCGTTTTCCAGAGCCAGGTCCAAAGCAGATTCTTCAAATTCTGTTTTTAAGGATTTATCCGCACCGTGATCCAGCAGGCATTTTAACACGGCGTCGTCCTTCGACGTCATAGCAGCCAGGTGCAAGGGAGTAAGGCCATCTTTGGTACGGCTATTTATACCTCGACCTTCGGCGAGCAACATTTTCAATATTTCGATATTACCTCTCTTGGCGGCCAGGTGAATGGCATTCTCTCCTTTTTCATTCGCCACCAAAACATCGGCCTTGCTGTCGATAAAAAACTGAACGATTTCCGCCTTATTTCTACTCACCACCGAGTGAAAGGCCGTATTTCCCTTCTCATCCGCCTGATTACTGCTGATTCCGTAATCCAGGAAAAAGTCAAAAACCTCCTGGTTATTACCATAGCCAGCAAGATAATGCAATGCTGAACGGTTCTCCTCATCAACGGCTCCAGGGGAAACGCCCAGATCCATCAGGTAGGAGAAAGTGGCCAGATCGTTCTTCTTGGAGCGAGTTCCCCGAGCTGCAAACAACATGGCAGCGCTGTTATTGGCCTTTGGATCCATTCCTCGCTTGAGCAGGTATTCCATCATAAACGTATTCCCGGTAGTAGACGCATACACGAATGCATTGTTACCCTTCTTATCCAGGTCTTTGATCGACAGGCCTTTTTGGGTGAAATATTCCAGCAATTCGTTGGTATTGATGTAAGGCATCATCAGCAGCAGGGAAGAGGCACCGGATTTACTATTCTCCTTTCCCATATCCGATCCGTGCTGAATGCATAAATCGTAGAGCTCCGTATTCGTTTGGCCTGTTGTGGCCGCGAAGGTGAGCAGACTGTATCCGTGATCATCGATCAAATCAGTTGCAGCTCCTTGTGCAATGAGTTCTTTCATTAACTCCAGGTTTCCCTTGTAAGCTGCCCAAAAAATGGGAGTACGTCCATCATGGGAACGTTTGTTTACCCCATTTCCGTCCTGCTTAAGCAGGTACCAAACGGTTTTGTTGGAAGCCTGCTCGATGATGGCCCAGGTAACGGCGTCAAACTTGTGTCTGTTAAAGGCTGCGGGATCGTTTCCTTTTTTGATATCCGCCTTTACCTGTTTGATAGAGGGATTACTTGTCCAGTAGGCACGTTCCACAAAAACATTGTTATCCTGGGCCTTACCTGAATGAGTAAGTAGGAAAAGACTCAGGAAAACGGTTGCAAGTGTCCCGGTGAATTTTGCGGGCATGACTTATTTTTTGATAAATGTCTTAATCACTTTCTTAATCTGCTTAGGCTTGGCCTTCTCAGTATCCATGGCAAACAATACTTCGTAAAGTCTTTTACCGTCTACTTTCTCTTCTAATTCCAGGTTTTGATTTTCAGCGAATACGTCATCCCAGGCAAGACGTACGTTGGCCCAAAATGCTTCGTTCTTGGTCCACCATTCCTGGGCCGCAGCACATTTGGAATCTTCTACTTTTACGTAAGTGTTGTAGCCCTTTTCCTGGGCCAGCAACACATCTTCAGCTCCGCTTTCACGAACCACTTTGTCGTTATCTTGATCATGTACCCATCCGTCAGCTGTAATTTCATGGCGGTTGCCACGAACAGTTACGTTGTAGTCGCTTCTTTGGGTGTATTCTCTTCGGGGTAGTGGAGCATCTGTAGTGTTTTCCCAATAGCGCTTTCCGTCGATAAAGGCCCAGGTTGAAGATCCTTCGTATCGAGGACTGTCGTCTACCTGATATACTTTTTGAGTCCATTGACCTTTTACTTCTTCGCCAGATTTTTGAACGAAATTCCATTGGTTGTCTCCATCAAACATGTAGAAGTCTTGGTTTTCATACAACCAATCTTGTCTCCAATGTTTGATTACCATTTGTTTTTCAGGACTTCCTACCACCAACAGGTGCTGAATCACAATTTTTCCGTCCTTGTCTTCCACCAATTGAGCCCATTCCAATGCACCGGCATGTTTCTTTTTAGAAGGCATGTAGGTAGAGTCTTTTGAGTAAGAAAAAGTCTCATTAAAATTGAATCCAACCTCAAAGCATCCACACATCGCTTTAATGGCTTCTGCATCCTTTTGTTGCTTGTTGTCCTGGGCGTTTCCTTGACTTATTACCGCAAAAACAAGCACGAATAGTATCCCTAAATTTTTCATCGATCAAATTTTTCGCAAACGTATAGCGGTGCTTACATACTCGCAATACCTATTTATAATGATTCTAAATAGAAAGCAGGGTATTTATCAGTCTTTCCAAGAAGGTGCTGGAGGGTGTATTGGGAAGGGTAGAAGAGCCCCGAGTGTATCAATCGATTGGGATCTCATTGGACCGTTGAAACTGGAGTAGTATGTCAGATTATCGATTGATAAAGAGGTAGTTAAATCTTTTTGAAGCGTCAAAAACACGTATAAATACGTATGTATTGAGTCTCATTGGGCGCTAAATTCATCCCAAATTTTAACACAACTAAAGATGAGTACACCCAACAACATTTCCTACATCGCCGATTTGGACGCAACTGCCGTATTTGCGGCAAAAGGCCAAAATGTTTTCTATGTCTATAATGGCATTATTTATCAATACGATCTATTCCGTAATCAGTCAAATTCCGTTTATACCGTGGAAGGCGGTTATGTAGCCGTTGAATTGAAAACAGATGGATCGCTAATCGTGGCTCTACTTAGGCAAAGTGACAATGATCTGAACTTTAAAGTAGTTGCAACCAAGATTGACTCTTACAGCAGTTGGATGGAGTACGACTATTCCTGCCCAGGTGGTCATACGGGCATTGGCATCTTAAGAGGAAATGCTTATGCCTTGAATTCAGACGCGGCCTGTTTGTACCTAATTCATACCGATGGGTCAAATCCCCAAACTATTGACCTGCCAGATACCAACCTTGGGGATCACAACTTGTCCGACTTCTACTTTACCCTGCAATCCTCCAAAAAATACCTCGTGATAGCTTATTACCTGAATCAGGAAATGCCGCCAACGGTTTGGAAGTTTTTTGATGGTCTCATCTTTCATGACAATACCACCTATGATCAAGTTGGATATGACCAGCTCTCGGTCAACAAAAACGCGGTTTTTATGCTCAAAGGTGGGAGCTATGCCGTGGACTCGATCAAGAGTATTTCCGATTCCAGTTCCACAGCACCGGACTTGATGCCACTTCCCAACCTGACAACTGCTGTGCTAACCCGAGATTCGCTGATTGGATGGAATGATGCCGATCAATCCCAACTGTGGGTCGCTCTTTTGAATAACAACAATTGGCAACCGATTCCCATTCAGCTCAACGGTAATGCCCAGATCAGTACCGTCTATTCGGCAGGTGTATTTTGTTTTCTGATCGATTCCAATGGAGGGCTTTATTTTCTTTCGATTAACATCGATTACGAAAACTGGATGCGCGACCTGAATGAGGTTAGTTCCACTTTTGGGGGCTTCGACTTGTTTGAGGTTTGTATTCCAGGAAGCCACGATAGTGGCTGTTCTTCCTTTATTGCCGGAGTTGAGGAGTATGCCAAAACCCAAAACAAGAGTATTTACCAGCAGTTGAAGGCCGGCTGTAGGTTTTTAGATATTCGACCTGGATACAATACTTTGGTCAACAACTTCATGATTTACCACGATGTGGTTCCATCCCGATTAACCCTGAATAATGTGGTTCAGGATATTGCGAAATTTGCCAGTACCCATCCCGAGGAAGTGATCACCGTTTCCATAAGCCATATCGCTTTGAATGGACAACCTCTTTCGGCTCTTATCGAGATCTTTAAGCCTTTGTTCAACAACAGCTTCATTTTTGGAAAAAACACGGATTTGGCTGACTTTTCGATCAATGATTTTACCCAAGGTAGAAATGTCATAATGCTCACCGATATAGATTTCAACCCGAATGCAAACTATCAATATTTTGGATTCAACGCGGTAACCAATACTCCCGACGATGGCGCTCGTACCTACATCAGCGAAATAGACAAATACGGCGATACAGATTCGGTTACTCAGTTACTCGACTTTATGGCCAAAACCGCCAATGAAGCCCCTTTATCCAAACTTTGGATGCTCCAATGCCAACTCACTGCTCAGGAGTCTAAAGTGAAGAATACAGCATTAGTAACCTTTAAAGCTACTTCCTTTATGCCAACAGCCATTTCAGCAGGGATGACTTATTTAACGACTAATGTGGTGGGGTCTCCAACACGTTTGGCCGATCAATCCCATGATCGGGTGATCAATACCTTGGTCAATGGCCAAACCACCCTTCCACCAGATCCGGATTACAACAGCCTGGCTTCGGTCAATTATTTTATAGTAGACAGTTATTCCGAAGACTGGACTTGGGTCGCTATTGCCCGCAATATGGCTAAGTTGGCGATGCCCATTGAGCTTTCACATGAAGGAGCGGAAGATGTGGTGGAGCATTAAACCTGATTTTCCAGGACTAATGCAAATTCTCCCACTGTGATTTACCGGTTAAGATCTTAAACCATAAATCTCCTGGAAAGGATAGGCCTACCGTAAAGGCTGAGCCGCCTCCATAAGTTCCAAAGGGGTAGTACCCGCAGGACATATTGGTAGAGAAGGCGTACTGCTGACCCGCAGTAATTGGGATGGGTTTGGATAATACAATCGTTTGCTGTCCTGATCCAACCGTTATGGGTTGTACATGAATGGGATTGTTACTGGTTTGATGACCGTTGTAAATTTTGAGGGTATCTGATCCTCCGGTTTGAAAATCCAATTCTATTTTGGTCCATTGTCCATTGTTCACCGCCGTGAAGGATTGTCCGGAAAAGGTAAGGTTTCCTTTAAAGGTGTGGTGGTCAAAGGAGACTTCGGTTCCACCAGTAAAACCTGAATAACCTTGGAATTTACCGCTATCGATGTTGAAAATCATCATTCCAATTTCCGCAGTCAAAGAATCTCGTTGAACGGTGGTCATTCGAGGCATAAGTAAGGCTCCACTGGTCGATTTGATTTCCAGGGCGGCGCTGTTGTTAATCGTAGAGGTACCAATGGCCATGTGGTTTTTACTCTTGTCGTAAACCAGCTCGGCATCGGCACCCACTTTGCCACCGTCGTTAAAGGTCATTTGTTTGTCCGATCCGGCGGTGTGTGATCCGGCTACATAGCCTAAGGCAGCTATTCCGGCTGAATCCAGTTTGGTATCAATGCTGGATAGATCTACGCTGTTTCCGTCGGCGATGCTTAAGTTGCTACCGGACAAGGACAGGGTTTGATCATCAGTATCCACTCCGGTTGGAATATAAACCGAGTTTCCACCTGAAACGGCCAGCGTTCCTGCTGAAAAAGTCAGGGTTTGGGCATCGGTATTGGCAAAAGAGGAAAGGTCTACGGAGTTTCCATCAGCAATGCTTAGGGAGTTGCCGCTCAAACTTAGGGTTTGATCATCGGTGTCGGTGGTGGATGGGATGAAGACGGAATTCCCACCCGATACAGCCAGGGTTCCGGCAGAGAAGGTCAGGGTTTGGTTGTCGGTGTTCGCAAAGGAGGAAAGGTCTACGGAGTTTCCATCGGCTATGCTGAGGGAATTACCACTCAAACTGAGTGTCTGATCATCTGTATCCGTATCCACGGTGTGGGCCCCTGCTACAAATCCTAAGGCAGCAACTCCGGCTGAATCGAGCTGCGTATCGGTGTTGATGGAGGAGAGGTTAACTGAGTTTCCGTCGGCAATGGATAAGGTTGTTCCGGATAGACTTAAGGTTTGATCGTCGGTATCGGTAGTAGCTGGGATAAAGACGGAATTTCCACCCGATACGGCCAAGGTTCCAGCACTGAACGTTAGGGTTTGGGCATCGGTATTGGCGAAAGGGGACAGATCTACTGAATTTCCATCCGCAATGCTTAAGGTGTTACCCGACAAGGAAAGAGTTTGATCATCGGTATCAGTAGTGGCTGGAATGTATACCGAGTTTCCACCCGATACCGCCAAGGTTCCCGCACTAAACGTAAGGGTTTGGGCATCGGTATTGGCGAAAGAGGATAGATCTACTGAATTTCCATCCGCAATGCTCAGGGTGTTACCCGACAAGGAAAGGGTTTGATCGTCGGTGTCTGTATCTATGGTATGCGCACCCGCTACAAATCCGAAAGCGGCAATGTCGGTAGAATCCAGTTTCGTATCGGTATCGATGGAAGCCAGGTTGACTGAGTTGCCATCTGCAATGGAGAGGGTGGTGCCACTAAGAGACAGGGTTTGATCATCGGTATCTGTGGTTTTCGGACCGGCTACAAATCCAAAGGCAGCAATACCTGCTGAGTCGATTTTCGTATCGGTATCGATAGAAGCGAGGTTTACGGAGTTACCATCGGCAATAGAAAGGGTGGTACCCGACAAGGATAGCGTTTGGTCATCGGTGTCCACGGTTTTGGGACCTGCTACATAACCGAAGGCAGCTATTCCGGCTGAATCCAGCTTGGTGTCAATGGTTTTAGGACCGGCTGTAAACCCAAGATTGGCAATATCAGTTGAATCCAATTGAGTATCGATGGAGGAGAGGTCAATGGTATTTCCACCCGCAATCCGAAGGGAATCCCCGACCAGAGAAAGGGTTTGATTATCCGTGTTTACCGTATGGGCACCGGCTACAAATCCAAGTTGAGCAATTCCGGCAGAATCGATCTGAGTATCTACAGTCTTTTGATTCCAGAAACTGGTATCGGCTGAGGTAATGCCAGCAGCAAGAGACTGATTGAATTGTGGATCTTGCTCCCCATTGGCCAATGAACCTGCAAGGGTTGCAGTTTGGGCATGTAGGGCATAAGGTACACTTAGCAATTGACTCACTCCAACAACCGTATCACCAGGAATTCCCGTAGCATTGGTAACGGTTTTGATAAAATAGGGGCCGGCCGACCAATCGATGGTAGAGAAGTCTCCTGAAATAACGATTCCGGATCCAATTTCGAGCGATACCAATCCATTGTCGTTGGTTCGGGTATTATGGGTCTCTTCATAAACCACCACACCGCCCACGGTATCGCTAAGTAAGGAGATATCGATAGTTACTTTCTGATTGGTGAGCAAGGTATGATCCGACAATCGAATGACGGATTGATAACTGATTTTACCAGGAGCCTGAGCAAATACAAATGCGGTTAAACAAGCCAATACCAGGGTAGAGAACAAAGATTTCATAGCCATTAATTTTTAACGATCCGATAAGATTTAATCACTTCTTGTTGGTGGAGGATATGCAAGAGGTAGGTGGCTCGAGGCTGGGGTTTAAGATCAATTTCGGCTTGGGCAGTAAAGGATGACTCCTGAATGAGTTTTCCCTGAAGGTTAAAGAGTTTGTATTGAAAATCACGCTGATCCGTACCGGTGTTCAAAAACAACATTCCGACGGTGGGATTGGGATAAACGCTCAACTCAAGGGAGATAAACTGTTCCCGTTCGCCATAGTACACATGAATCTCAAAAGGCTGTTGAACGCCGTGAGATACGGTGGACCGAGTCCCTTCGGAATGGGTGTACATGACCTGTCCAACTGAATAACTTACAGAACCACCATTTCCAGAGGCATCACCACCGGCAGACACGGTAGCCTGTTGGGCCTGAAGTGTTCCGAAAGCGGAGAGTAGAAACGTTAAGAGAGTGCAGAAATATCGCATGACTTCATCATTTAATAATGGAATCAAGGATATGGGATTAACTAGGTAAGGGGCCTTTTTTTGCTACGTAGGAAGGTCTTTTGTTACGAATGACAGGGTAGGGCCACTAACCCAGGTTGTCGCGATAACTTCTTGAAATGGGGATGGAATGGCCTTTTATTTGGATCTGCGTGGCGCTTCGTTCCTCCATGTATTCCTGGTTGATAATGTACGATCGGTGTACCCGAACAAAGGTGTCCGGAAGCTCTTCCTGAATCTCGTTGAGTAACCTTCGCTGTACAATTTTTCCCTGGTAGGAATAGATCTCGATGTAGGCCCGATCGGATTTGATAAACCAAATATCATTCGGGTTGATTTCATCCACTCCGGATTTTCCTCTTATCCTGATTTTAGGCACGAGTTGGTGACGAATCATTTCCAGAGCGGCGGCAATGTCGTTGGTTTTAAACGGTTTACTGATGTAAGCTGATGGCGCTAAATGTGCGGCTGTCTTCAAGGTGGCGCTGTCTTGATTAGCGGTAATGAATAGGAAGGGCTTTTTACGCTCCTTGAGGTGCTTAGCCACATCCAACCCAGTGAGATCCCTGGATAAAAAGATATCGACCAGCGCTGCATCAAAGTCCCAATCGGTTTCTTTTAAAAAAGCTTCTCCATTGTCAAATACGGCCTGGACATAAAACCCAAGCGCTTCGACCTCTTCGCGCAGATGATCTGCCGCAAAGAACTCATCTTCCAGTATGACCAACCTCGGCTTAGGCATAAAATTCAAATTGGTAAGTTCCTGTATTAGGATCCAGTGAAAATTCATTGCCTCCAACACGTTTAATCAGCTTGCGAATTAGCCCGATTCCGTTGCCTTCCTGATAATCGGAACCGTAATTCGATCCATCGGAATAGCTAAACTTAAACTTCTTGTTTTCAGAGTCCTCGGGAGTAACTTCGATGGTAATTGTAGGGTGCATTTCCGAATTATGTTCAAAGGTATTCGTCAGTACTTCGTTAAAGATCAAGCCAAAGTAGACCATACGCTCGCTTTGAATCTCAGCAGGGGCGAGGGAACCGTCTATTTGAAAGGTATGCGTAGAAATGTTGCGGTACATGTCTATGATCTCTTCAAAGTAGGTCTTAATACTTACCCTTTCATTGTGATCGTTCATATACAAATGCTTGTGCAAAGCGCTCACAGTATAGATCTTTCCTGACATCCGTTTAAAGGCCAGGCTATCCTTGTCGTTTAGATCCTTGCTGGCGTATTTCAACATGGAGATAACCATCTGGAGGTTGTTTTTGATCCGGTGGTTACTTTCTACCAAAAGCGTTTGGTACTTCTGGTTGGCATCGGCCAGTTGTTCGTTCGTCTGATTCAATACCCGCTTGAGTTTTCTTTCCCGAAACCAAAAGGCACTTACGGCCAGAACTACAATCAGGATTAAAGCCAGGTAGAGCCTAAGTTCCCGGGTATGCGACTCTTCTTCCTTCAAGGCCAGTTCCTTTTGCTGGGCCAGTCTTTCGGCTTCCTCGGCATCTTCCTTAAACTTCTGGGTTTCCTGAATCACCCGAAAGTCTGCCATTTGGGAAGTATTGATGGCCTTAATGTACCTGATATTACTCTTTCGGGCTTTGATTTTCCACTCCAACTCACAGAGCCGTTGCCCCTTGTACTTGCACTGCTTGGAGAGTAAATTGTATAAATCCAACTCATTGGTATACCATTTTTTATCCTCAATGAGTTCAACCAATTCTACGCCCAGTTCATTAGCCTTCGCGTCGTTGCCCAATTCAATGTAATCGTCCAGCACGTGCGTCATGGATCTTACATATCCCCGGGTGTCATCCAACTGCTTGTAGATGGCCGCAGCCTCCATTAAAATGGTCAGTCCTTTGCGCAAATCCTCATTCTTGGATACAAAGTAGCCCAGCTCGTTTTTAAGCGAAGCTTCCTCTTCCAGAAATTCATTTTCCTCCGCCATTACTACCGCCTGATCCAGATATGCCCGAACGCTGTCCAATTGATTCATCTCCTTGGGTAAGGTAGCTTCATGATACAAGGCTGCAAGACGACCCAGCTTACGAACGTGCAGTCGGGGATAGGCCTCCGTATTCTTCAAAGCATAGAGTACATCAATACCCTTTTGGTAATTTTCAGAGGCACGTAGGTATTCCGCCAGCGTAATACTGGCACTCATGTAGCGTTCGGTCCAACCCTTTTCCTGAGCTAAATCCACGGCCATCTGTGCCTGTTGTACACATTCCAGGTAAAGCTGAAGATTACGGTAGCGCTGCGCCTGTTCCAGGTGATTGGTAAAGGCATCGCCCTCATCCGTCTGGGCGAATAGCCCCATCCCAGATAACAAGACAAACGTCAAACAAATAAACCCCTTGATAGTTCCCAATATCATTCCCGCAGGAGTAGCTGCTCCCCATTGTTGTCGGAGCTAATAGGACAAATATAGTTTGTATTGGTTTGGGGAATAACTCTTGGTTCAGGGGGTGGTGTTACAGAAGCTGTTCCTTTGATAAAACGATGGGCAAAGTGCTCAAAAGGAGTCAAGGTAGATTTCCATTTTACCTCCCTGTTAATAAGGTGGTTAGAAGAGAGCCGAATTCAATCCATCCGGGTCTACATTTAATATTTGATATAGTGATCCCATGAAGAGAAACCGTCAAGAGGGCTTCTCAAAAGGTGAGCTCTGTAGCTTGATGTTTTACTTATTGAAATGGGTTTTGTAGGACGGTTTTAGGATTGTCGCAAATATCCCTGAAAACCATGAGAAGATTGTTTTTTTCTCTTTTCAACTTTGGAAATCAAACATTTAAATCCATTTCAGATGAAAAAAAAAGTTCCACAAAAAGAGTTGGAATCCTGGCAACAAATGGTTTCCAACCTGTCTAATCTTCCACCGGAAGTCAAACAGGAAATTGATCAGGAGATCAACGAGAAATACGAAGGAATAGGTCAAATTCCGGACACCAAGGTCTATCATTATGTCATCTGGGCCATCATCGCGGCCATTGTCATTCCCATTGTGGCCTATATGGGCGTAGCCATGGTTGGAGACGCAGACGCAGCAGATTCTTTTCCAAGGGAATTCGTCGCCATAAGTACTACAGTGGTTGGTGCACTGGTTGGTTTATTAGCCCCTCAACCGGGGCAAAACAACGCGGTATCATGAGGGTCAAGGTTGTAATTTGTTTGGGTCTTTCTCTAATGGCCCTGCAAGCATTCGCACAAGACGGTTTGCACTGGAATTTCTTTCTAACCGATCATGAATTGGTAGAACAGGAGAAAAACTACACTGACGATAGTACTAAGCTTTACGATTGGATTACAAAGAGTTACGATCAAGGAAGGCGGGGGCGCTTCATCGTTTATGATTTGCGATTGAAAGATCCCTATATGATTCGCTATAGCAAAGACAGTATGGGGTATCGCATTCAAAGTAAACTGAACACAGGAGTTCGAAAGCCCACTGGAATTATCGTTATGAATATGAACCCTTCGATTCATTCCATTGAAGTGCAGAGGGAGTATTACACCAATGATAAATTCAAAATTTCTGAAGGGCTTAGCACCGCTCTGGGAATCAGTTCTGACAAGAATGCTGAAGACGACGGTGAAGCCGCAGATGGTGGAACAGGAGATTCGATGGGGTTCAAGGACATCGGTGATGATGGGGACGATGATCAAGCCAAACTGGACTTTTGGAACGAATTCTTTGATCAGTTAAATGGCCAAATGGCGGCTTACCAGGATCGAATGCAGAAGAACATGCATTGGACGGAAAAGGACTATCAGGCCAATTGGGACCATTTGAATGAGGTGATTTATCAAACCGTTGGTGCGGCCTATACAGGAATGAACCTCAAGGAGGCGGTTAAAGAGCACATGGCATCTGTTTCGTTAAGTGGCGACGAATACGACCAATTTTATAAAAAGGTGGACAAAGCCGCTAAAATGTTGGACCAATTGGCCAATACCAAAACCTTTCAGGTATTTGATGCCACCGCTCCAGGGAATTACGATGAAGTGCACTACAAGTTGGAAATCAAAGAGGGAGACAAAGTGGTGCGAAACGGGGATCAACCCATTAAAGTTCGCATAAATGGTGGTTTGAAAATAGACGGTAGCGCAGGTTTGTTTTTTACAACCCTCAGGGATGATGAATTTCTGACCCGTGATGAGTACACAGCTGATTCTACTCTTCAAAAGAGAATTTATCAAAAAGAAACCGGTGATTTTGCCATTAGCGCAGGGGCACTCGTACACTTTTATGCACGCACCAATTCCTATTTCAATGCCGGGTTGAGTGTCGGGGCTATTCTTACTAATGAAGCTAATCCACAATACCTTTTAGGTGGCGGATTATTGATTGGTAGAAAGCAGCGGGTAGTGCTCAATGGAGGCTGGTCCTTTGGTCGGGTGAAACGCTTGGAAACAGGGCTTGAGCTGGGCGGCATTTATGCGGGTGATGGCAACACGCCTACTACCATGGATAAGTGGGACAATGGTTTCTTTTTTGGCTTGAGTTATAACTTCTAAATCTTAACATATGAACCAAAAATCAAGAGAAGATAGCTATCGTGGCTATGGTGTTATTGTTGGAGTCAACGAGGTGGATGAACATCACTACGCTGATCCCTATAACCTGGACAAAGCAATATGCAATTCTAAAGCCTACCTCGATTTTGCGAAACAAAGCGATCGGTTTGAACAACTCGACTACTTCTGCGGATCTCAGGCTACCTGGGCCAATGTAAAAGCCTTACTCCTGAAGTATGCCGAATTATCCTACGAGCAGGAGGGGTTTCTGTTCATTTCATTCACCGGACATGGCGAGAACCTCAATCGCTACGATGATCAGGGATGTTTTAAAGATAACTGGCAGTTGCTTTGTTATTATGATCAAATGGCATCTGAAGAAGAAATTCGAAGGATTTTGTCTGTTTTTCATAAGAATTTTACGGTGGTATTTGTGAGCGACGCCTGTTTCTCCGGAGGATTATTAACGCAAAAATCCATTGTTCTTGAGCGTGAAAAGCTCCAACAACAGGAAAGAAGCCAACAGGGCAGTATTGGTACCGAGGTTGCTGCTTTTACAGATCCTAGAAAGAGTTGGAACCCTGAAAATTGTAAAGAACAATTGGCTTACCTCAAAGCAAAGTTGGAACAAGCACAACGTCGAGAAACGGAAAACGAGGATGAACTCAAAAAGTGTAAAGAGTACAAGGCTGAAATTGATCAATTGAAGTCCTATTTGGAGGCTCAAAAACGAAGCACCTATTTTAAGAATAAAGGCTTTTACGACAAAATGCTTGATTCCTATCAAAAGGATCCTGATTTTGACTTTGAGGCGAGCGTTTGTTTTATGGGATCTGGAAGAGAATTTGGCGCTTCTAAGATGGGCAAGGATGACTGCTTACTTCACTATTCAGCCCTCCTTTTGGCCATGCTCAATTCGGGAACTTTTAAAGGGAACTACTTTGAATTGAACGACATTCTTACCCAAAAAATGGACCGGAAATACAAGCCATATTTTTGGGCCTCGCACGATAAGAAAAAGGATCGTTTTCGTCGATTCCGGCCATTTGTTTTATATGGCCGTGCCGTAAACACTCCCCTAACCAATAGAATTCGTTGGAAGATGGAGGTAAAAAGCGATAAGAACTGTAATGTCAATCTTGAATACCAACCCAAGTGGCTTAAATATCAGGAAAGTGGTATGCGCCGGTTGTCTAAGGTAAAAAAAGAAGACAACCCCATGATTCAACGGTTTTTGCACCGAAGAGGGGTGCATAAAGGATATGTTCTTGTTATAGGAATGAGGTTCGCTGATGGTTCTCATGATTTTTGCTATTCACGTAAAGAATGCTCATACCTGCAATGTTCAAGTTCCACGGTAGATTATGACAAATGCGTTCCGAAAGAACCTATTCGTTTGCCAGAGCTAAAATTGGACTCAGCTAATTGTCAGCCAACTGGGAAGCCGAATGCGCATATCATTCTTTATGACAGCGATTACCACAGAGTTCTGGCATACAAGGAAATCCCGTTTAAGGTTCGGAAAACTTAAGGGGTGAAGCAATCATTTTTTTTGAAATTTAAATAGTGAACAATGGACTTAGAAATATTAACCTTAGAATCTGATGAAGCAGGAGGAAGCCAGGTTATTGAAATGGATCTTCGGTGGAACCATACTGACTATAAATATATCCAGTACAACACCTTTCCAGAGGGGCACGAGGGTTTAACCACAACCATCACCAATAAGTGTGATGACCTGTATGACGACGTGAGTCAGGACTGGGAATATGTTGCGGTTTTTTACCTGGACAAAGATGAGGATAATGCACCGCATAGTCGGTCAAAGGTGGTTACGATGAATGACTTTTATAGCCTTAATCCTTATCCTGCGGGCTCAGAAATAAATGGCTGCTACATAGTCTGTAATGTGGATGGTACAACCATTTATGAAGGACGAAAAACGAAAGGTAAGGTCTCCAACCAGGGAGGTGGAGGAGGAGTCTGACCTTACACCGAATTTTAATACCTTGCAGGAATGGGTCAGAAAACTCGTTCCTGCGTTTTTTTTGCCTTGATCGCCTTAAACTGTTTGTTTTTCTGTCATTTGCTTAAGGCACAGGGTATTTCAGGTGACTTGAAGCAAGATAGTCTTCTTCCAATGATCGACCATATAGATGAACTCATCGCTTCTGATCCCGATAGTGCCTATAAACTTAGTCAGCTTCTTTTAGAAAAGGTAGAAGATTCCCAATCCTTGATTTATGCTGAACTTTTGGTTAGTACCGGCAACATTTATTACCACCGGGGGCTTATGAGTTAGCCATTCCGCTTTTTACACAAGCCTTGGAAATTCGAAAAATTCATAAGGATTGGACGGGTATGGGCAATGTCCATTTGAATTTGGGCAATGCCTATTATTACTTAAACCAGACCGAACGGGCCATTCATTCTTGTCATGACGCTTTACGCTACTATCAAATGACAGAAACAAGTCCATTGATTAGCAAGGATGCCTTAAACAGTTTGGGAGTCATTTATTACGAGATCGACGAATTGGACAGTGCCAAGTACTATTACGGTCAATGCTTAAAGCAAATCAACGAAGGAGGGGGACAGCGTTAGACAGCGTTGACGTATTGAGCAATTTAGGAGCAGTTTATGAAAGTCAGGCTGATTGGGAAGAGGCCCTCCGATATTACCACATGGCCCGAACTATTGAAGAACAGGAAAATAGGCTCTCCGGATTGGCTTGGACCTATCATCATTTGGGCATGAGCTTTATGGGGTTAAAACAACTCGATTCAGCCAAATATTACCTGGACCGTGCGCATCAATTGGCAGTAAATAGTCAACATTTGGTAACCGAAGTAGAGGTATTGGAGAGTTTAACCTATTGGTTTTCCAAAAGTGGAATAGCAGATAGTACGGAATGGTATTTAGCCAGACATAATGAACGCAAGGATGAACTTTACGCCAATCAGATGGCTGAAAACCTCCAAACTTCTCTTGAGAAATATGATCTCGAAAGATTAAAAAGTGCCGTAGTTCTTGAAAAAGAACGGGTGGGTCGAGCCAGGGCCGAATCTGAAAATAGAAGGTTTCTGATCATTATCCTCATCGGGGCGCTATTGGCGGTATGTACCATGTTGGTATTGGGCTTCCGGTTTCACCAGCAAAAACGCTACATCAACCAAATGGAGCTTAATGTAAAGGAGCAGCAGCTGGTAGAAATGGAGGCCAAGGCAGACCTGGAATCTCTAAAAGCAATGCTTCAGGGACAGGAAAAGGAACGGAATCGTATCGCACGAGATTTGCATGACCGGGTGGGTAATCTTCTAGCAACCCTCAAACTATCTCTGACGAAAAACAAAGAAGAGGAAAATACACCTCACGTAGATCTGGTAAATCAAACGGTTAAGGAAGTGCATAACATTGCCCAGGATTTATCCGGTGATTTGATCGAAAATTATGGTCTTATTCTGGCCCTTAAAGAGCTAAAGCAGAAAGTGGAACGTTCCACGGGATTGGAGATGCATTTGTATTTGGATGAACGAACCGATGATTGTAACAAAGCTTCGAGCCTCGAGATATATCGGATTTTACAAGAGCTCACGGCCAATACACTCAAACACGCTGAAGCCACTCAAATCAGTTTACAAACTCTTCGAATTGAAAACAGTTTGAACCTGATTTACGAAGACAACGGCAAGGGCTTCGATCCGGGTCAAATAAAGGAGGGGATGGGTTCTCGAAACATCCGATCCCGAATCGATTTACTCAAATGTACTTATCAAGTAGATTCTCAACCGGGTCGTGGAACGATTGTAATTCTTGATGTTCATGTCTGATGAGATGGTACATATTGCTTTTATAGATGATCATCGGCTATTTCGGCAAGGATTGACATCCATGCTGGAAAATGAATCGATTGTGGGTGCCTTAAAAGATTATCCGAACCCCCTCGATTTTCTGAATGATCCTTGGTCCAGAAAGGCGCAAATTCTTTTTTTGGATATCAACATGCCTGAAATGGATGGCCTAAAAGCCCTCATTCAAATTCGAGAAAAGTTCCCGGAGTTGAAAGTGATCATGCTTTCTATGAGTGTTAACTATAGTAACATACAGGAAGCGGTAAGTCGTGGAGTGGTGGGATATCTTAATAAGACTTCAGAAAAAGAAGAGGTCCTAACTGCAATTAAAAGTGTTTTGTCAGGGAAGCCTTATTTTGCCCAAGAGGTTCGGGAAATTCTAGGGAGTGATTTCGAATCCGATGATGCCGTCGGAGTAATCAAATTGACTCCAAGAGAAAAGGAGATATTGAGTTTGATATGCCGCGAATATTCCACTCAGGAAATTGCCAATCAATTGTTCATAAGCGCCAATACGGTAGAAACTCATAGACGCAACCTGTTAAGCAAAACACTAAGCAAAAATGTGGCTGGCTTAGTCAAATTTGCTGTCACCAATGGTTTGGAATAGCCATTTCGTCCCTAAAAAAATCACGGTTTTCCATGAGATACAAGGATTTCCAAGCAGGTACCTTTATTTCTTTATTCTGGTTCACCCAGAAGCAAATCATTAGTCAAACTTAAAACGATACCGAAATGGAAAATACGTTGTCCAGTCAATTTTTGTCAGGGGAGAATGCGCTCTCTGCATCCAGAGAAAATAACTCAACTTTCTTAAACCTGAAATCAAAACTACCTCAATTGGAAATTGAGGGGAACACCTTTTATGTCTGCGAAGGCGACCTTCTCAAAGATGAAGATGAATTGTTTGTATACGCCTTGGAAATGGAGGTTCAACAGGTTCAAAACCAATTGGCGAATGCCGAAATGGGAACTAGTAATTTTGAGCTTACTTCGGCCAAATTAGTCGGCATTGTTAGCCGAGGGAAAATTGTTCGGTGGAAACCCGGCAAAGTGCTTAAATATGCTGTTCTTCGAAACACCTTCAGGACACAGGAACAATATGAATGGGTTAAACAAAACATGCGAATGGCCACCGAACAGTGGGAAGCTATTTGTGGGGTAAATTTTGAGCATGTTGAACACCTGGACTCATCCGCTTCCCTAAATCTGACTCATGAAGTCACCTTTATCGTGAGAGAGCTGGATTCGGGGGGGCTTTTATTGCCTCCGCATTTTTTCCTACCTCGCCAGCTTCAAGGAGAAGAATTTATATCGACCCAAGCTACTACCAAACATCCTTCGATCCAGTTGGAGTTTTGAGGCATGAATTAGGACATGTTCTCGGTTTTCGACACGAACATATTCGGAGTGGAGCTCCCGCCAAATGCCCCAATGAAAACACCAGTGGTACCATAAACCTTACGCAATACGATCCCCGCTCCGTGATGCACTACTTCTGCGGTCAAGTAGGTTCCAAGGATCTGTCCTTTACCGATGTAGATGTCCGAGGGGCTCAAAAGGTATATGGCCCTCCGTTGCAGCAATTGACATTGGTGGAATAATAGGTGGGAGGATCCCTAATGCAAATTCTCACATGTGACTTATCCATTATGATTCTGAGCCACAAATTACAAGGGAAGGGTGGTGCTTCCTTTGGTTAAGCGGTAGTTGGAACCTTAAACCGATTTCTGATGCTCATCAGGAATCGAGGAAATCTCTCAATCCTGTTTCAAAACAGGTATTTATACGCTTATGCCTAAGCCACACTATCACTAAGTTAGAACCTATATAAAATCAAGGTGTTGTCATGACTAAAAACAAAGATCAAAATTCCAATTTGGAATCTGAAAAGTTAGTCCAGGAAATCAAAGCTTTAAAAAAAGATGCACAGTATGCGCTTTGGTCTATTATTATGACCTTTCTCCTTTCTGGCTTCGGATTATGGCGGAGTTATGTAAAGGATACTGTGGAGTACAATCAGGACCAATTTGCCATGTTTCACAATATTCGAAAGCAGTATTACGAACTGATTCAAAAGCACGGAAAAGGAACCTATTTGGAGGAGGAGTACATTCTGGCCTATAGCATGAGGCAGCTATCCTTCACAGATACCGGAGCCATGAAGGCTCATATCGATACTCTTTATTCCGGGGCCTATCAACGTTTTAAAGATCGTCAAACGTTTTTGGTTCAATTAGATCATTCCATCGAAGAGAAAAGCGCAACGGATTCTACCAACAGAACACAAGATACAAAGGTGGAAAGTTCCACTTCGGCCATTGATAGCTTACAGAATGAAATCAAAAAAGAAATAAAGGCCGCCAACACCAATGATGAACGGATAGATAGTCTTTTCCGGGAAATACAGGGCCATCAATCCGTAGAACAAGATTTTGAAAATGAAAAGAATGACTCCTTAAAGGAAAGCATGAAACAGTTTGATCATAACGTGATCGAATCGATAAAAATCAAAAAGCAACTCTACGATAAACCTTTGTCTTCCGAATCCATCACTTTGTTGAAGGAAGAGGTGCATTGGTTTAAAAAGGGATATTATGTCACCTTTGATTATGGAAATGACGAGTACGCCGTATGGCTCGACGAATTTGACAAAAAGGCGGAAACAATTCAAATCAGCCTTTGGAAAAGAAACGAAAATGGTCTGTTGGTCATTATTCCCAATTCATCCCGTGAAGTCCATAAAGGACAGCGCTGTGACTGGAATGATCAATCCTATAAAATCGAGTTCCAGTTCTTAAGGGTAGAAAATGCAGGTCGATCCCGAACCAAGGCCGCCTATTTTGGGATTCGAATGTCGGCTTTGAAGGAAATGGGTATGATAAACCGTTAGTATTGAGATTATCATCTCCTATAATGATTTGATCGATTACCCGATTGGTCCGTATGTTCTTCAACTGGAAGTTGAAAGATAGAGGATAGCTGCTCCTTTGATAAAGCGGTAGCAAGAGGGTAATTTACCGAAAAGGATTCAAGGTAGATTTCCACATATTCTGGCATCTATTTTACGTTTTGCAGGCCTTAACTAACTTTTAGTTAGTGTTTTAAGTGTAATTGATAAGCCTTATTCACTGAGTTATGACAAAAAATCACTTGACTACTGTGGGAATGTTTTTTTGGCAGAACTAATGAGCCTGTGCTTTACCTGATCCGCTGGGGATTCTGATGTCCTCAACTAAGTTTTGAACCGTTTGGGGAGGAGCTGCCGTCATTCGCGATACAACCACGGCCACCAACACATTGATCAGCATCGCAATCGTTCCAAAACCTTCGGGCGAAGTTCCCAGCCACCAGTCGGATTGAGGTGCCGTATCCATCACTCCAATCAATCCCGTTTTGAATTTTATCATGTAGAACAGCATGAGCAAAATACCAACCACCATTCCACTGATGGCGCCTTCTTTGTTCATTCGTTTATCAAAGATTCCCAAAATAATGGCGGGAAAAAAGGAAGCAGCGGCCAATCCAAACGCTAGAGCAACAACCGCGGCCACAAATCCTGGGGGATATATACCAAAGATTCCGGCGATGATTATGGCCACTAAAATGGAGATACGAGCAGCCAGTAGTTCACCTTTATCTGAGATGTCTGGTTTGATTTGTTTTTTGATTAAATCGTGGGATATGGAGGTAGATATTACCAGCAGCAATCCGGCAGCTGTGGAAAGTGCAGCTGCTAATCCACCAGCTGCTACCAAAGCAATTACCCAGTTGGGCAGATTGGCAATCTCAGGATTGGCCAAAACCATGATGTCGCGATCCACATACAGTTCGTTGGCTGAATTTCCGGGATTAGTGATCAACCGCTGCCCATGTGCACCCCGGTCATCAGAAAAGACTGGTTTCTTTCCTTCCAAAGCGTTTCCATTAACGTATTGAATTCTTCCATCCTGATTTTTATCCGTCCAAGCAATCAATCCGGTGTTTTCCCAATTTTTAAACCACTGGGGAAGGGCGGTATACTCTTCGTTACTCACCGTTTCGATCAGATTGGTTCGGGCAAATACAGCCACAGCAGGAGCGGTGGTATAGAGAATAGCGATAAACAAGAGTGCCAAACCCGCAGATTTACGGGCATCTCTCACCTTAGGTACTGTAAAAAAGCGGACAATCACATGAGGAAGTCCGGCTGTACCCACCATCAACGCCATGGTGATGGCAAACACATCCCAGGTCGATTTGGAACCGGACGTATAGGCACTAAATCCGAGTTCGGTGTGTAAGGTATCCAGTTTGTCCAGTAAATAGGTCCCGTCCCCAACGGTGCCTCCCATACCCATTTGGGGAATGACCGACCCGGTCATTTGCAAGGAAATAAAGATGGCCGGTACCATAAAGGCAAAGATCAACACACAATATTGTGCGACCTGCGTGTAAGTGATGCCCTTCATACCACCCAAAAAAGCGAAAACCAGAACCACCGTCATTCCAATGATAACACCCAGGGTGATATCTACCTGAAGAAACTGAGAAAATACGATACCAACGCCGCGCATTTGTCCGGCCACATAGGTAAAGGAAACAATCAAAGCACAAAGCACTGCCACCGTTCGAGCGGTATTCGAATAGTAGCGGTCTCCAATAAAATCGGGAACGGTAAACTTTCCAAATTTTCGTAAGTAGGGGGCGAGCAATAGGGCCAATAGCACATAACCACCCGTCCAACCCATCAGGAAGACCGAACCGTCATAGCCCATAAAGGAAATCAATCCTGCCATGGATATGAAAGAAGCAGCACTCATCCAGTCGGCTGCTGTAGCCATTCCGTTGGCCAAAGGCGATACTCCACCGCTAGCTACATAAAACTCTTTGGTAGAGCCAGCTTTAGCCCAAATCGCAATACCGAAATACAAGGCAAAGGTTAAACCTACCAATATCCAAGTCCATAATTCTACACTCATGCTGTTCTTTTTATTGGTGAGCCGTTATTCATCGTACCCATATTTTTTGTCCAAGCGATTCATGACTCTCATATAGACGAAGATGAGCACCACAAAAATGAATATAGACCCTTGTTGGGCAAACCAGAATCCAAGCTTAAACCCACCCAAGGCGAATCGATTGAGTTCATCTGCGAAAAGTATACCCGCACCGTAAGAGGAAAGGAACCAGATGGAAAGGAGGATGGCCAGGTACTTTAGATTTTCCCTCCAGTAGGCCCGTGATCTTGATTTTTTATCCATTAGAAACGTGTTGCGTTGGCAAGCTAAATTAGGTTTTACCTTGAATTCTCCGGTTCATTTGGGTTTAGGAGGCTTGTTTTTTTTGGGGTTAGTTGTTGAATGTTGGTGTGTGAGTTGTGGGTGAATCCTGTGTATGGGTTTGGTTTATGCATTAGTTTTTTTGTCCGATAATAACGCGTTGTGTTACTTAGCTTAAGTCCATTCACTTTACCTGTGAGAGTTCTTCCAGAGTAGAGGAGTATTTCGACGAAGACGTCAGGTGGCCGGGATATTTAATCCTCCTTTGGCAGACAGGTGTCATGTCAGGTTATAGGTCAAAGATTAGGGGTTGAAATTTGTATTCCGATTCTTTAATTTCGGTGTTTACCATCAACTTCTTAAATGAAATACCTTTCAACTTCCGCACTCGCCCGAAAACTTGGTTTTGAATCCGCTGAACTATTTGCAATCCTAAAAGAGAATGGATGGATTTATCGAAAAGAAGGACAATGGCAATTGACCAAAGAAGGTCGTTTAGCCGGAGGAAACGTCGAGTATAATCCGAAATATGGCGAATATGTGGTTTGGCCCTCTAATCTTGATATTGATGCTGATATTGATTCAAGTAATACCCATAATGCAACCACGATAGGAGAGTTTTATAGTCTTTCAAGCCGCAAAATCAATTTGTATTTATCCGAATTAGGATGGATAGAAAAAAATGCCGGAGGTTGGACCATAACAAAATTGGGAAAGAAGAATGGGGGACACCAATTTGAAGCTCAAAACGGAACTCCATATTGTATTTGGAATGAGTCAATTCTCATTAATCCCCATCTCAAGCGATCTATAGAAATAGGGGAAGGTATAGTAGAGACTGAAGAGATTGATACTAATCTCGGAGAAGAAAAGGACTTTAGAGAAAAATATCCTGCGAAAAAACGTACTTCAGATGGACATTTAGTTAGAAGTCGAGGGGAGCTGTTAATCGACAACTTCTTTTATCAGAATGGAATAGTCCATGCTTATGAGAAGAAAGTGAATATTGATGAGCCTATGTACTGTGATTTCTACTTGCCTCAAAACAAAATCTATGTTGAATTCTGGGGAATGGAAGACGATCCAAGTTATAGACAGAGAAAGCAAAAGAAGCTTGACCTCTATAGCAAGTACAATTTTGAGCTAATTGAAATCAATAGTGCTGACATTGATAATTTGGATGAAGTGCTTGAAACCAAACTTCGAAAAAAGGGAATTACAGTTTAGTTTTTTACTCTCATTCTTGTGCAGTGGGTAGCAAGGGTATGGCGAAATGACCAGAGGGAACTTTCTCACGAACACCGATGAAAATGAACAGAGAACGGGTGAGTAATTCGGCAATACTCTTGTGGTGCGTTGGCCGGAATTCTTGATTTCTTTATTGGTTAACAATAGTCTTTCTTCAAGAAATCAGCTGGAATCGGCTGAGCCGATGGCAGGAGGGGTTGTGCTGGGTTAGTCCACGAATAGCGGCGGCTGTAAATGAGAGGTTAGTTCCGTTCGAAAACGATGAAACTTTTTTCCCATCTTTTAGTGGGTAGAAGAAGGAGTCTATTACTCATTGGGAATCCAAATACGCAACTAAGGATACTTTATTAGTGCATTTGGTAAATCTGCCTTAGGACCAAGTCTAAATACCAATTTCTTTCTAATTTAGGGAGGCTTAAACTAAACTGTTCATTGTGTATTATTACCCTGGTTTCTCTAGGCTTTCAAAGTATTTGAGGGTCTCCTTTCACATAAAGCGTTTGATGTTTAGCATGATATTTTGTAATCATTAGATCGGATAGATAGATGAAGGTAAAACGTATTGGGGTCAAGAACTACAGGCTATTAAAAGACTTTCGTATTGAATTAGAGGATGAACTCTCACTGGTAGTTGGTAAGAATAATACAGGAAAAACATCATTGTTAACGGTTATCGACAAATTCTTAAATCGATCAGAAAGAAACCGCTTTACGTTTAACGATTTCAATATTGAATTAAAGAATCAATTGAAAGAATTGATCGAAAATGATGATATCGATTGGGGTGATTATTCCCCATTAGGCATAGAAATGCAACTCCTAATTGAATATCACGACTCTGACAGTCTTGCAAACCTTAGTCGGGTTATGATGGATTTAGACCCAGATCATCATTTCATATTACTCAGTTTCGGCTATACAATGAGCGCCGAATCGCTCAAAAATCTTAGAGAAGATTATTCGGTATTTAAGACCAAAGAGGAAGAAAGAAAACGTTCGGATGCAGAGTATAAAGTCAAAGATTCATTTCATTTTCTAAAAAACAATCTCGACTACTTCAAACATTCAAAATTGTCCCTTTCATGTTCAAAAGACGATGGGGAAAGTGATAATCTGTCTCAAATTGATTTAGAAAAGGAACAGGTATCGTTGAGAGATATTATAAACTTTCAATTTATTAGTGCGAAGAGAGATGTAACCAATAGAGAAGTTGACAAGACGCTTTCGATTCAAACTTCAAGGATCTATGAAAAGACAGAGGCAACCGATGAACACAATGCTCGAATCGAAGACTTTAAAAACAAGTTAATCGATACTGATGTTGATTTAAGTGAGATTTATCAAGGTCTATTCCATGATACAATTGAAAAGGTAAGGAAGTTTGGAGGTGTGATAAGAGGTGAATCAGAAATTAGTGTTGAGTCCACTTTACAACACCGCGATTTGTTAAAGGGAAACACCACGGTTATGTATACGCATGGAGAGCATAGCTTTCCTGAATACAACAATGGTTTAGGATATATGAACCTTATCAGTATCATATTTGAAATTGAAATTCTTCTAAGAGAGTTCAAGCGCACTAAAAATGAAGCACCTGCCGATATTAATTTACTTTTTATTGAAGAGCCTGAAGCACATACTCATCCTCAAATGCAGTATATCTTCATTAAAAATATCAAAGAGTTACTTGGGGAGGGCATAGTTCGGGATGATGAAAGTTGGAGACTTCAATACATCATTAGTACACATTCTTCGCACATCGTTTCTGAAAGCGATTTCGATGATATACACTATTTAAAAAGGATAGGGGAATCAAAAGTCATTGCCAAAAGTTTAAAGTCCCTTCAGAACGAGTATGAGGTAGACGGAGAGGAAAAAAATTATAGGTTCTTAAAACAATACTTGACATTAAGCAAAGCTGAATTGTTTTTCGCCGATAAAGCCATTTTAGTCGAGGGAGATACTGAAAGAATTATTCTTCCTGCAATGATGAAAAAAATTGATCAGGAACGGGACGAGAACCCATTACTTTCACAGAACATTTCATTGGTAGAAGTTGGAGCTCACTCACAAGTTTTTGAGAAGTTTATAGAATTTGTAGGCATTAAAACTCTGATAATAACAGATATAGATTCAGCCAAAATCGTTACAGAGAGTGAACAAACAAAGAGAAAGGCTTGCCGGGTAACCGATCCTGATGCTTCAATTTCGACGAACGCCTCTTTGAATTTCTTCCTGGGTACAAACTCTTTAACCGAACTTATAGGGAAAACACTGCATCATAAGAGATTATCAAAACAAACTCAAACTGATGGCACAAAAAAATGGGTTCCAGATGAAAATGGCCGCATTCAATTAGTATTTCAATCGAATGAAATGAACTCTGAAAGCCAATCTTATCATGCCCGATCTTTTGAAGATTCGTTCGTTCATATCAATGCAGGGTTTGTTAAGAATTCAGACAATTCCTTCCGGTCGTTGACGGAAAAGCATCTGAGGAAATTTAGAGCGGGTGAAATTGATGTTTACGACTTTTCAAATGATGCCATTGGTAGTAAGCCGTCCTTTGCGATTGAAATTCTTTTAAATAGTTCGGAAGATACAGAAGGGATTCAATTCTCTAATTGGCAAATACCAGTTTACATTAAAGAGGGGTTGTTGTGGTTAAAAGACAATTAAGCTATGACCGAAATTGAACAAATACTCGAGCATATAAACCATGGTAGAAACTTCTTGTTAAGCGGTGGTGCCGGTAGCGGAAAAACCTACACCTTGGTTGAAGTGATTAAACGGGTGATTGAACAACATCCAAGCTGTAAAGTTGCTTGTATGACTTATACCAATGCGGCAGTTAAGGAAATTGAAGAGAGGGTAGATCATAAAAATCTGAACGTAACTACCATTCATGATTTTCTTTGGGACTGCATCAAGAATTTCCAAAAGGAGTTAAAAATTTGTCTTGTAGAATTAGCCAATAATTCCGAGGTCAAAGCGATAAAGGTTAACGAAGTTGAAACTGTGCCAGAAGACTATTTTGACAACTTCAACGACCCAGGCAATCCCAACAACAAAATCCAATACAAGGAATATTTGAGAATTTCAAAAGGAATTATTTCTCACGATCAAGTAATTGCTTTGAGTGATCGGATGTTTGAGCGATTCCCGAAACTTGGTGATATTGTCAAGGATAAGTTTAAGTTCATTTTTATTGATGAATATCAGGATACTCAAAAAGAGGTGGTCAAAATATTTCTCGATCACTTCAAGCTGTCGCCCAAAAGAAATGTTATTGGATTTTTTGGAGACTCTATGCAGTCAATTTATAACAGAACCGTTGGTGATTTGAATGTATATGTTGGAGAAGAAGAGGATAAAGTTCGGGAAGTAAAAAAGGAGCAGAACCGAAGAAACCCAAGGCTAATTATTGAGCTCGCAAACAGGCTAAGAACCGATGAATTGACTCAAGTCCCTTCGGGAGATAGGAACGCACCTAACATGGTTGGTGAAAATGTCAAAGAAGGGGTAATCAAGTTTTTATATTCATCGGATAGTCATCTCGATAATGTCAAGGCTAATTTAGGCTGGGACTTTGAAGATTCAAAAGCAACAAAAGAATTAAACCTTACTCATAATTTAATAGCGGAAAAAGCAAATTTTCAGAACCTAATCAACATTTATGACAAGGACAGAATTATAGAGTTTGGGAGAAGAATTAAAGCGTTCATCAAGGCCAATCCAACTGGCATTGATTATTCAGAAATGAGTTTTGGGGATGTTGTATCATCACTTCAAGATGGTAAATCTGGGAGGGCGTTAGAACGAGTTTCACCAACAACAAGTATGCAAGTATTTATTAATGAAAATCCGGAACTTTATGATTCTGCACTTCAAATCGATTATAAGGTTTTTTCCAATATTTATGTTGATAAGGATCAGCTCTTGGATGACAAGAAAAAGGATGAAGAGGATATTAATAAAAAAGGAAGTAAAAGGGATGATCTCATACAGCATTTATATCGACTTCAAAGTATTCTTTGGCTGTATAAAAGTGGCAACTACAATGAGTTTCTGAGGATCACTGATTATAGGAGTAGATTACGGACCCCGCCGGATAAAAGAGAGTTGAAGGATAGAATTGAAAGTCTAAGTAATGTCGAAGGCAAAACAATTGGGCAAGTCCTAAATGAAGCAGATGAAAAGGGTATTTGTGTTAAAGGAGATAGGTTAATAAGATTTGCAACGGAAAAGAAATACATCTATGACCAGGTTATGTCAGTATCGTATTCCGAATTTCAGGCTCTGTTTGAATATTTAGAAGGTCGTACGCCATTTTCAACGCAACACAAAACAAAAGGAACCGAATTCGATAATGTTTTGGTTGTTTTAAATAATGGAAATTGGAACGACTACAACTTTGAATATCTGCTCGATTCTGAAAATCAGCGCCAACTACTTGTCAATGGTGGATCAACGACAAAATCTAAACTGAATTCTTTTCCAAAAATCCTTGAAAGGAGTCAGAAAATCTTTTACGTCTGTTGCACTCGTGCAAAAGAGAGATTAGCTGTATATTATCATTCTCCAAGTGAATCAGTAGTGAACAAGGCTAAAGAATGGTTTGGAGAAGAAAATGTTATAGACTTAAACTAAAATCAAACAATATGGCTCAGGTTTCAATACTCAATGAGGTAATTTCCGGTGATCAAAATGACTGGAGGCTTTGTTTTCAATGGTGTGTTTTTAACTACGACGATGGTAGGACACAAACAGGTTATAGGTTCATTTGGAGGAGGCCTGATGGTTCGCTCCAGCCCGCTCGAGGTCAAGCACGGATTCCAAGTGCAGAAGATTTATTTAGACTGATACGAATGGCTACTAGTGAAGGCTGGTTTATAACAGTCGAGCAATAAGGATGGATTAATCGTCGTCGTTATAACCATAAGAAGCTGTTATATAGTCTTATAATGTAGTGGTAAGACCACCCCAAACCATTTCCTCAAAAGTCCAATCCTCCAGACAACCCACATTTCTAACCCCAACAAGACATAAAGAATGTTTCTTTATCATTGTTTGGATACACGGAATCCATGTTTGATAAGAATAAGGAGAGAAAAAATAACCCCATTCAATACCTGATAGTTACGCTTTTTCTGGTGGTTTTCCATCTATCGGGAACTGGTCAGACGAGGGTTATTGATTCGCTTCGGCAGGTGGTTCAATCTACGACTCATTCGGATTCTCTAAAGGTTAAGGCGCTTTCGCATTGGGATAACCTGATTTATCGAAGCGATGCGGATCTGGATGCCATACTCAATAGCCGAATCGATAGCATTAGCCGGATTCAACTTAGCCAGGAGCTGAGCGCCGAAACCCGTCAATTTTTTCTGAAGGCGAGGAGTCATGCACTGAATAACAAGGGCATTGTACTCAAGAAAAAGGGGGACATATCCGGGGCTTTGGAATGCTACCTGGTTTCATTGGAAATTAAAAAGGAGCTGGGAAATCTGGCTGGTGTTTCCAATTCGACGAACAACATTGGGAATCTCTACCTGCTACAAGGAGAATACGACCTGGCTGCGGAGTTTATTCAACAGGCCTTGGCGATTCGAGACAGCCTCAAGGATACCTTGGGTATGGCGGAATGCTACAACAACCTGGGAAGCGTTAAGCGACGCCAAGAGAAGAAAGAGGAATCCCTTAGCTACTTCCAAAAAAGCGATAGCTTGTATCAGCTCCTGGACACCATTACGGATAAGTCCCTTATTGCGGTTTCCAACATCGGGGTTCACTATTCCTACTTTTCAGGAGCGGCAGAAAAGGATAAAGCCATGTTTTATTACCGGCGGGCACTGGAAGGGGCAAAGGAGATTTCGTCGGTACACTCCATGGCTATTGCTCACAAGAATATTGGCATCATCTACTTCCACCAGAAGAAATACAAGGATGCGATCTGGCACGCACGGCAGGCGGTGGACTACTGCGAAGAAGTTCAGGACAATATTGCGGTTACGGATGCTTACCACACCTTGTACCGGTCTTATCAGGAGCTGGGGGATGCCCAAAAGGCGCTTCCTTATTACGAACAATACGTCACGATCCGAGATTCGATCAAAAGCCGGGAAAACGAACGCAACATCTTGCAATACAAGTACCAGTATCTCTATGAGAAAAAAGCCTACGCTGATAGCCTGGAAACCGTGAAGGCCATGGAAATGAAGGATACACAACTAGCCCTGCAGGAAGCGGAGATCAATCGGGGTAATTATCAAATGGCTTTTTTGATCGGTGGATTAATTCTCATCGTTTTGTTGACCGGTGTGGTTTATCAGCGGCTTCGGGTTACCCGTATGGAGAACGAACTCAACGAAAAGCAGAAAAAGCTGGACCTCTCCCTGGTGATTTCCGACAACAAGATGCGCAAGGAGTTTAACGAACAGCTGCTTCATAAATTGGATGAGTTTGGCCATTTGAAAGGGGAGGAGTTGCACAAAGCTCTAAGTTCGTTTCAGCTGGACGTAAAGAATCAATTGCGGCTGGAAGATCGCCTTGAACATGCCAGTGACAACCTCGATCAATTGCATGCCCAATTTGATGAAAACCTCCAGCAGCTTTTTCCATCGTTGACCAAATCTGAACGAGAAGTTTTTCACTTGATTCGGGTAGGCATGAGTATCAAAGAAATTGCCAATCACCGGAATTCTTCCGTTGGAGCCGTCAAGTCGATTCGCCACCGGATCAAAAACAAACTCCCCTTGGGCGATAAAAGTCTCGATTTATACATTCGGGAAGTGACTTAATGTAAGTAGTTGACTTGCATTGTTGTAACGCTCTTTCAAACCCAATTATTACCGCTCTGTAACCTTTTGAAACCCCCTTCATAAGGCCTTTTTTTAAGAATTGACGGAGATTTACTCAACCATTTCTTCAAATGTCAATTATGAAAACGAAAGTCCTCTTTCTGATTTTATGTGGTCTGTCTTTTTTCGATTCCCATGTACACCTTCACCATGGGCTGATCGGAATATAAATTCTCATTTACCAATAGATATTCTACGGAACCCATAAAATTACCTATGTCTAAAAGATCCTTTTTACTCACCTTATTCATCCTTATCCTAAGCTTTTTTGCCCCCATTATTTTATTCAGCCAAAACATGAGCATCAATGCCAATGGCCAATCCCCAGATCCATCCGCCATGCTGGACATCACCGCAACTGACAAAGGAATATTGATACCGAGAACCGATACCACCGTGGTCAATGCAGCTCATACAGCAGTTGCAAAAGGTCTGTTGATCTATCAAATTTCAGATGAAACCTTTTATTTCTATAACGGCTCTAAATGGATGGGAATCAGCGGAAATGCCAATGACCAACAGAAGGTCGATCAGTTTCAGCTCACCGGTAGTAACCTGACTGTCTCGCTCGAAAATGACAACGAAGCACCCAAAAGTGTAGACCTCTCCAGCTTGAATACCGACAATCAGAAAATCGATGCCTTTGCTCTGAGTGGAAGCAACCTCCAACTGTCGCTTGAGGATGATGCGGAAGCCACCAAATCCGTGGATCTATCCAGTTTGAATTCAGATAACCAGAAGATTGATGTGCTTTCCCTGAGTGGAACTAACCTCCAACTATCGCTCGAAGACGATGGGGAGAGTACCAAATCGGTCAATCTATCTTCCTTGCAAAACATCAGTCAAATTCGCGATACCGATGGTGATACCCGTATCTATACTGAAAAATCGACCGACGAAGATGTGATCCGGTTTCAGGCAGGTGGTACCGAATACCTCAATCTCTCCAATGGCCGATTACAGACCAGTAATACCGGGGGATCTGTTTTTTTGGGAGAAGGAGCCGGAGCTCTGGATGACCTGGGCAATAACCGAAATGTATTTATTGGGCACACCGCTGGTGCGATCAATACTTCTGGAGGCACTAATGTCGCGATCGGCTTTGAAGCACTTCGGTCCAATATTTCAGGATCCCTAAACATCGCTTTGGGAAGAGAGGCCGGCGAGACCAATAATGGGGGCAACAACATCTTTATGGGATTCCGGTCCGGACAACTCAATACCAGTGGAGGGCAAAACATCTTTATCGGCTATCAGGCCGGCCAGCAAAACGCCAATGGCAGTCGTAATATCTTTATTGGATCATTGGCCGGACGATCAGTAGGAGGGAGCAATATGCTCTTCATTGAAAGTTCCACTTCCGCCTCGAACCCACCTTTGATTTACGGTGAATTCGACAACGATATACTTACCATTAACGGCAACCTTCACGCCACCGGAAAATTCGGGGTAGGAACCACCTCCCCAACCACCGAACTGGATGTGAATGGGACAGTTCGCATTCGAGGAGGCTCACCCACAGCCGGAGCCGTTTTGGTAGCCAGCGATGCCAACGGAAATGCGACCTGGAGCAATCCCTTACCCGATGTAGGATACACCCAAACCACAGGTACCACCGGCTATACCAATGCCGACAATTTTCAGCAGGTTACCAATCAAGTAAGCGTAGTCGTCGAATCCGGAGATTTTGTCAAAATAGAAGGCCAGGTCACCGCCCGGCTCACCACCGGTAGCAACGATGACGAATGGGGCCTTAAAGCGGTTAGGACAGGTTCCTGTGGCTCATCCGATGAAAACCTGATCGAATTCACCCCTTCCGAAGACAACGATAATGACCACAGCAATTTCAGGGTGTATAATTACCTCGATTATTATGTGGCCGGGTGTAGTGGGACCATTAACTTTTCACTACAAATGCGTAATACCGGGGACGATGCCTGGGAGGTTCGGGATCGAACTTTGATTGTTACTGTAGTGCGGCAGTGAATTCGACTTTTGGGTTGTGTTTTCTTGGCCTTTTTAGTTTCAAAAAGTGTTAAAGTATTTTCTTTTTGTCACATTTATGCGACATTTGCACCATGAATACGAAAGATAGAATTATTCAAGCTGCTATTGAAGTATTTTCTGCTGATTATTCTGCTACTACCGAAAAAGTGGCTAATAAGGCAGATGTAAGCAGACGAACTCTATTGCGTTATTTTAAGAATAAGAAGCTACTTGTTTTAGAGGTAGCACATTCTATCATGTCTAACTACTACAGCAAGGTAAAAGCAGCACATGCTCAATCAGAAGATTCCCTGGTTCGACTTGAATTAATGTTTTATGGATCAATTGACTGCGGAAATCAATTGAATTTTTTACGGGCCTTAATAGAGCAAAATGAGATAGAGGACGATGATAGCATTTTTGATGACTTTGGAGATTTGTTTACTATTTTTTCTGAGTTATTTAGCGATCTAAAAGAAAGGGGATTGTTGTCTCCCCACGTAACCATTGGTTGGGCTGAATACGCGTTTCACGGGATGTCAGAAGGTGCGGTTATGGCATTAAAGTACGGAGCAGTTGCTGAACGTGATTTATATAAGATGGCCTGGAAATCTTATTGGAATAGTATAAAAAAGCATTAGAATTTTTTTTGCCTAAACATGTCACATTAGCGTGACATTAGACACTTAAAAGAGATGCAAATTGAAGGGAAACGATAAACAAGCACATAAAAAACGATTTAAAATATGAAAAACATGACAATCTCTCTAAAGGGTTCAGGCTCAGTTTTACTCGGGGCCTTGATTTTTCTTAACGCATGCGACTCTCCGTCACCTAAACAGGAGCCTAAAGGAATGGAACAGAAAGTTGAAACACCCCAAAAAGCAGCTCATTCCTCATCTTGGAGTTATGAAGGAGAAACCAGCCCTGAACATTGGAATGAAATTCTGGACCACTCGGAATGTGGCGGAAGCAGGCAATCGCCAATTAATATCTACACGGAAGAGGTAAGTATCGGAGAATCAGGCCTGGATTTTGACGCCTCTTTTTACAACGAGGAAACAGACATTGAATCCATTACCAATAATGGACATACCATTCAATATAATTTCGTTTCTGACAAGAATTATATGGTCTACCAAGGGGATAAATATGTGCTGAAACAATTCCATTTTCATGCTCCTTCAGAACACACACTTAACGGAGTAAGGTACCCCTTAGAAGTACATATGGTACATCATAATGAGGAAAAGAATGACTTTTTGGTCATGGGCTTTTTTGCCGTTCAAGGGAAACCTGATCCTGCCTTTGCATTTTTAGGAAAGTACTTGCCTATTCAGGTAGGGGAGACCAAAGCCATTGATAATGATGCTTTCGATTTTAGTCAAGCATACTCGGGAGTTGAGGGAGATGAAAAAGAAACCTTTTATCACTACAAAGGGTCGCTTACCACACCTCCCTGTTCAGAAAAGGTGAATTGGTTTGTTTCCGGAACCCCGGTTAATGCTTCATTAGAACAGATTAATATGCTTAAAGATCTCATGCCCAAGGATAACTACCGTGGAATTCAACCCTTGAATGACAGAAAAGTGATTGCCCAGGAGTTTTCGTGGGAATAGTTTATCCCTTCTTGTAATACCCTGGAAATTAATCGAATTCTAAGATATGGCTGGCTCGTGTGGAAAGCATAGGTCTCTATGAAAATGGTGGATTAATTCATCAAAGAAGATGGATACGACGAATTAACCCAACAACACCCTATCAAAATTCTGGTCGATACAAGGGTTGGTTTAAGCAGTTCATGGCCTTTCGGGAAGGTTGGGTGAATGTTCCTTCCATCAGGTAGGACAATTCCTTATCGTTCTTGAGTTTTCTGGCAAATCCGGCCCAAATGGGTAAGGCCGTTTTACTTCCAGCGCCTTCATTAAGGGACTTGAAATGAATCTCGGGGCTATCAGCTCCTACCCAGGCTCCTGCCGTAATTTGAGGAGTATAGCCAACAAACCAGCCATCGGAATGGTTTTGACTTGTTCCTGTTTTTCCAGCAATTGGACCATTAAGACTATACTCTGAACGCAAAGCACGAGCCGTTCCCACATTGACAACAGATTCCATCATGTTGGTCATTATGGCGGCTACATTGGGGGTAAAAAGTTCCGTTGCATTTTGAGCCTGATCCTTGTAGATCACCTCGCCAGTTGCTAATTGAATGTGTGAAAGGTATTTGGTGTGTACCCGTTTACCGTTGTTTGGAAAACAGGTGTAAGCATTTACCACATCATACAAACTAATATCAGGAGTGCCCAACGAAATGCTCCCAACTTCCGGAAGGTCGGCCCGGATGCCCATTTGTTTGGCAACGTTTAGTACGTCCCGGAGTCCAGCCCGCAACATCACCTGCACCGATATTACATTGAGTGACCAGGTCAGAGCTCCTTTCATGGTATAGGCTCCATGGTATCGATCCGATGCATTTCGCGGCTGCCAGTCATGAAACTGCCTGTAGGTCATCTTTTCGTTTTTGAAGTAATTGCAAATGTTTACTCCCTGATCTACGGCGGTGACATAAACAAAGGGCTTAAATACAGAACCTACCTGTCGTCTACTTTTTACATGGTCGTATTGCGAATATCCAAAATCCCTGCCGCCTACCCAGGCCAGTACTTCACCTGTGTTTTTTATACAGATAAACCCTGACCGTAGTCGAGTTAAATCCGATTTCGCCTTTTGAAGCATTGATTCTTCTACCAAGGTAAGTGGGCGATTATTTTTCAGTGCCCTTCCTATAGCTTCATATCCTGGATATCGTTTCAATTGAAGCAACTTAATGAGGGTGCTTTTTTCGTCCTCCCATCGCTCTTGCGACCATTCCTTGTTGAATAGTACTTGTAAGGTATCCAAGTGATCATTCATTGCCCTTTCGGCATAGTGCTGTATCCGTGAATCGATGGTTGTAAAAATCTTCAATCCATCAGTGTATGGGTTAAGGTTTAAATAATATTGACTGCCTCCACGGCCAAACATTTCTTTTACCGTTTCAATTATATGCTGAAGAAAGTAAGGGGCAAATTTGGATGGACGTTGATCACGGGCAAGGGAAAGATCCGTTTCAGCGGCAAGCGTATACTGTTCATGGGATAAAAACTCCGATTGAACCATGTTTCTGAGGACGAGGTTTCGCCTCAATTGGCACTCCATCGGATTACGCAGAGGATCGTATTGAGAAGTCCCTTTAAGCATCCCTACAAGCATCGCCATTTCCTGTATTTCCAGTTCGGATGGTTTTTTGTTGAAATAATACTCGGCCGCTGTGTAAATTCCAAAGGTATTGTGGCCAAAAGGTACGGTATTAAGGTAGTGCTCGAGAATCTCTTCTTTGGAATAGATTCTTTCCATCTTTATGGCTGTGAACCATTCCCGAATCTTATGCAAAATCAACACATCGTAATCGAAGGATTTTCTGGGAGTACGGTTCTTAACCAGTTGTTGGGTGATGGTACTTCCTCCACCCGCATGTTTGCCCATCAATAGGGTTTTGACCCCAACGCGCATCAAGCCTATCCAATCGACACCCTTGTGCTCATAGAATCGGATGTCCTCCGTAGCGATCAGGCAATGAATAAGGCTATTTGGCACATCTTCAATGGAAATGCATTGGCGGTTTTCCGAATAGATTTTACCCAATAAAACATGATCTGCACTGTATATTTCCGATGCCTGAGGAAGGCGAAAACTTTTTATGCTCTCATCTGAGGGAACCTGAAGAAAATAGCCATTCCAAAGCAAGGCAATGAGAATCCCGATCAAAATACCGGACCCAAGGAGGAATTTAAGAGCCAATTTGGCGAATCTGGCCATTTCTAAACAGTTGTTCCAAACATAGTGAAATTGAAGGGGTCTGGTGCAATGTGGCCATTCTTGCTTATCGGCAGATATACGGAAATAAGCATCCGCACAGTCGGTCTGGTTGCCGACGCACAATTACGCTCAAAGACTCGCTTTGACGTCCAAATCAACCACCTGTCCCATAATGGCCTTGCGTTATCCGCCCTTGAGTTCGGACAAGTTGTAATTTTGCTTAGGTTTTTAACCGTTTCATTCGGTATTCCTGGAATAGGAGGGGAGTTCTCCCCAAACGGTGCCGGGTCAACCGACTGCACTCCGAGTGAAGCGATCTCTGACTGAAAGGAAGAAACTAAGGGAGCTCACTGCAGGTAATTTAACTATAACGTCCTATTATAGGACAATTAAGGGTTTCTGTATTCGGAGGTGTCATCTCGGTTCCTTTTGTACGTGCGTGGGCGACATGGGTATGCCAAACTGAGCGCAGAGCGAACTTTCTCACGAACACCTTTGAAAATGAACAGAGAACGGGTGAGTAATTTGGTGATACGCTTGTGTGCGGTTGGCTCTTGATTAGCGGCACTTAGCCAAAAGACGTTAGCTCTATTTCGGAGACGGCGAATCTTCTTGCCCATCCTTTGGTGGGGAAGGGGATGGAAAATGTAAAGTATGGTATTTTTCCTTTTTGTAATTTTCGACATCAATTAATACCCTTGAGCTAAATGGAAAAACTGATTTCCCAGTCACTGGATCAATACTTTTCGGATTTTAAAGAATATCACCTGATTATTTTAATTGGTTTTACCGTGATAATTGCCTTGATTCAAATTATACAATCAATGTATGTATCCAAAAAAATTGAACGTTTTAAAAACGCCCTTAAAAAGTCAGAGATAAAATACTCAAAGTATAGCGAGCTCCAAATCACGGCATTGAGAAAAATTTACCACCTTTTGGCGAAATTTCAGCTCGCAAATAACCTGATATTCAATTCTGAGCCACATAGTATTGGACATACCAAGTTTAAAGAAAGAATTAACCAATGGATCAAACTCTATGTGGAAACGGCAAGTGAGTTTTCAAGGGAAAAATTACTTCTAACTCCAGAAATAAAAAAGGCATTTTCAGATACTATAGGCGATTTCGACGAGATTAAAAGTATACTTATCTATGAGGCTAATAGACTTGATTACTTTGAAATGGAACATCAGGGTAATTGGAATGCTATGTATGAATTTGAAGAATTCGAACTTGATGAAATTAATACAAAGATCAGTTCTTTAAAGGAAAAGGATTCAGTAAAGAAATCTAATACTCATATTAGGAATTTGAGAGAAGAAATAGAGCACCTATTTCACCGGATTAATCAATAAAATAGGAATGGATGAAGACTAATCTGATATTTGAACTTCTGGATGAAATGGGATTAAGTGAGACTTCATTTCCTGATAAAGTGATGGCTTGGAATATTGAAGAATTCAATGATTTTCATATTCGAATTAATGAAGCCATAGCGTATTCTAAAAATCGAAACACGGTTAATCAATACTCGTTTATCGCCAACACCCAAATGAGCGGAGGACCAGATCCATGCGCAATGATCGATTGTAGGCATAAAAATTTGGACTTACTTGCTCGAAATACGCTATTATATGCGGATAAAGTTTATCTCCAGAATTGGTTTGAGAGGTCGCATGAAATAGAAAGTATTAATGATGAACAAAAAATAAGTGTTGCGAACAGCATCGGGCTTTTGCATTACGTAAGGCCACTATTGGAAAAGGGTTACTTTGAGATTTGTTCATCCGAACATCACTTTTGTCCCTCATGTTATCAAGAATTGCTCGATTCTGGCTTAGAGGATTTTGAGAAAAAAATTGACCGCCTTGAAAAATATTTAGTCAATAAATATTTAAAAAAGGGAGTCTATACATTGGAAGAAAAAAATGGCCACGTCTTCATAGTTGCAGATGGACCATCTAATTTATTTGAACATCCAGCGTATGTGCACTACACAGATCAAATTCCAAAGGGCATTATAGAACTACTTGAATCTGGGAGTAAAGTTGAATTAAAAAAGAAAGAATCTTTGGCTTCAGGAATAATAAACTTTTTTGTTAATCAAATAATAGAGGATCTTCAATATCAAGACTATTATGGGAAAGTAGTCAATTCGAATTACCTTACTACTAGAGAAATAGATTTTAAGGCTCTTTCGAAGATAAATTCGAATAAGACTAACAATCTCAATGAAAAAGTACTTTCGTCTCTTTCACATAGTGTTCCGTATGTTCTTAATTCGGAGTTATCGAGTTTGGTGGAATTAAGAGAAAAAGAAGGGGAATCTTTCCAGGTATATAGAAATAGCATGGCCACTTTGTCAAAAGATTTGAGGAAGGAGACGGATGAAAAGGTTCAACAAGCATTGAAAGATGTTATCGAACCCGAAATATTGAAGATTAACAGATCAATTAAAAACTCAAAATCCTTATTAAAACAAGATCTTAGTATTGATGTTCTAATTGGTTCTTGCTTTGTTGGTGTTGGATTGTTCAGTGGTATTGTCCCCGCAAACATAGGTCCAATAATAGCAGGGATTGGTGGGGTGGATTTCCTTAACAAAGTAACAAAAAATGTGGTGAAATTAAATCAAGACCCACCTCAAATACGTGAGAATAACTTCTACTTTCTGTGGAAGGCCAGTCAACATGGATCCGAACTATAAGCTCAACGTAACAACTTCCGAATCTCGCTCAAATACAACCCGGTCATTTCCTTGATTTCCTTCTCATCATAACCTTTCGTTTTCATTTTGACTGCAATATCACGAGCTTTCTTCTTCTCAGCCCGTTCGCGCTCAATCTGAATCTTCCATTCCTTCAACTCAGCCTGAGCCGCACCCACAATCTCAAACTTCCCAGACCTCTGCAAACGCTCAATCTCACCTTCATCAGCCAAACTCAAAAACGCCTTCTCAGCGACCATGGCTTGACGGTCAAGAATTGAACCTAAAAAACAACTGCCAAATAGGAGAAGATAACCGCAAAAAGACCGCAAACCGCAATTGTTAGCTGAAATGGATTGTTTTTAGGAAGATATCCTTTGTGAAAAAACCATTTTAGGCATTCTAAAACAATCTTACATATCCAACCGGTCATGATCACTGACAAAAAAAACAGAGTTGGGATAAAAGCAGTATGCATGACCCAAAAATATACTCCAAAGTGTAGGAGTTTACCTTCAGGAGATTTAGCGATTAGTACGTTAAAAACTTCGAGAATAGTTAGACTTTCTTCAGTATACAATAGTCCAAAAAACAAAGAGAATATGGCTAGGATAGTAGCAATGAAAAGATCTAATAATATGAATAACGGAAGTAAAACCTTGCGAAAATTCAGGGACTTTTTAAGTAGGGCATAGGTAAAGATTAAAGTTAAACCGTCTGAAAAAAAATTTGATATTAGCATTTGCCAAGTACGGGGTATGTGATCTAATGGGTATAAAATGTGACCTATTAGAAATGACAAAAAAGTCAAACTAAAACTACCGGCAACAAAAAGCCCTATCATCGGTTTAATAAGGCCCATAAATGAATAATAATTTATCATGCTAGGGCCATCATGAAAAGTTGGATATATTTCACTTACAAAGAATCTAAAATGCCAAATCCAAATAGGAGGAGCAATTAGAATGATTAATACTGTTGACCAAATGAACGATAGGCTAATAGTAAGTTTAATTATCAAAAACGTTGAATACAAGCCTGTTATCATAAATAACATTATAAATATCAGACCCGGAGGTATCTTAAGTAGATATTCTTCTATCGGCTTATGGTTTAAATGAAACCAATGATACACAGCAAAAACCAAAACGAATATTAATCCAGCTAAAACAGAATAAAATGAAAATCCCCAGACAACAAAATGTAGAATCAACGTGGTAGGGTGTATGAATAGGTAAAACAGTGGAATAAAGTCATTGCTTTCAATAAATCTTGTAAGGCGATTGTTGAAAAGAAACTTCGGATAAATTAATTGGCGAATTATATTGGTAGGTAAAGATCTAAAGGGACTTTCATCAATTAGTATCCATGACTTTTTGAAAAATAATCTTAAACCTTCAAAATTCTGAGACGAGCTATTTTCGACAATTTTTAATATGGCTCCAAACAATGCGAACAAAAAAGCCGTAAAGCCAAAAAAGGTACTTATTGATATCATTATCTAATTACAACTTCCGAATCTCACTCAAATACAACCCGTCATTTTCTTAATCATCTGCTCATCAAATCCTTCGGCCTTCATTTTCTTACCGACTTCGATAGCCTTATTTTTCTCACCGCGCTCACGCTCAATTTGAAGTTTCCATTCTTTGAGTTCTGCTTTCGCAGCATCCACAATCTCAAACTTCCCGGATTTCTGCAACCGATCAATTTCACCTTCATCAGCCAAACTCAAGAATGCCTTCTCCGAAATAATCAAATGATCAATCACCTCCACATTCAACAACCGACCAACCTTGATGATCTTATCCGTAAAATCCAAATCCGATCGGGAAGGGGAGACCTCGCCCGAAGGATGATTATGAACCAGAATCAACTTAACCGCCAATTTGTAGATCGCCATCCTAAAAATATCAGGTGGATCTGCATTGACACGATTCACCGCACCCAAACCAATTAGCTCGATAAACAAGACCTTGTTCTTGTTATCCAAACCAACCACCCAAAAGTGTTCCTGGTTACGCCGGATTTTGTTTTCACGCAACAGGACTTGCTGCATGATTTTGTAGATGTCGTCTGAGTTCAGAATCTTAGTTTTTTGAGTTAAGGTTAAGCGTACATTCATAGCAAATATAGGTTGATTGAATGAAATTAGTTTCGGTTGAAAATATAGTAACTAAAATACGGAAATTCGGCACGAAACCCAAGTATATCAAAGGATTGCTACAATGATTGGCAAAGAACTTTCAGATCACATTTCTGTTAAAGAGCAGACCATTACAAAAGGCTTTTTTTATGCTAATTAAGAGATTCGTTTTTTCTTAGGCTTAACCGCATTTGGCAATCCAACGGTCCTATTATCGTAGTAGTTATCTATGTTTCGTTTATAATTCACAATGCTTATATGTTGGTTCTCTTTTTCATCACCAAGAGGGAATTTTCCTTCTAAGAAAAATCCGAGCATATCAATTTCATCGGAAAATGTGATGTCATTCCTTTCATATAATGCTAACCTATGGGAAAGGTAATCCTTGAAATCCTCTTCACTTTCAATGAGTTCGGCAAAGACCATTAGATCATAAAGTGAAACAATCCAACTCCATTTATAAGCAGGGTCAATTAATCCCGCATTAACCAGGTATTTTAGGTTAGCTGATATTGCTGAAAAGTGCTCAAGTGTTACCGAGATTTTATGATAATTCTTGATCTTGCTTTTGTCTATTGTAAGCTGTTTTCCAACACCGTCTTCAGTATAGCTGAAGTTAGCTGATTGATTTTCTTGAATATATCCTAAAGCTCTATGGCATTGATAAGACCCTTCACCAATTGTTTCCGAAATTCGATCCTTTAGACCTTTTAATGCGCCTCTACGCTGCTTGGTGTTAAGTTCTCCAGCTTTTACTTCTACGATATAAACGGTGTCATTTGATACGCCGAGAATATCCAATTCTGTTGATTTTAGCTGGCCATTATCAATAAAATCATACTTCAATGAATGATAGAAATTAGCCGTTGGAGCAATCTTTTCGAATAGTGATTTTACTTTTCTCTCTAAGTAATTATCTCTTGAGTTTTGGTTTGAGTTTCCCTTATAACTATGTTCATAATAAACTGAATCGGCATCTTTGATCATTCCTTCCACAATTCCAAACAGGTTTCTAAAAGGTAAAGACATAGAGTAATGATAATATCTGCCCTCATCCTTTATTAGTGGTTTGAGCTTTATTATTGAGTCATTTAGAGGGAATGCTTTGAATTTAGGGGGGGTAAGAAAGTTCTGGTTCTCATCAAATTCACAAGAAATTCTATCAAAAATTTTCAACTCGGTGTCGGTTTCAGGGATTACCCAAAATATTGTCTTAAAACTGGCAATTCTATCCAGACTGTGGCTAGTGACTTGATTTGGTGATTCAGGATCATAAAGATCTGGATTAGCTTGAGTGAACTGTTGAATGAAATGCATACCCGTTTCGATCATTTTTCTTTGCACTTCGGCTTCACCTACATTTTCCATCCATCTTTTAAGTCTTTCATGGGATTGAGTAGCACCAAAAGGGTTTCCAACTTTTGAATAAACGAGATTGTCGAGTTTCAATATGGTTTGCAATATATCGTTGCTACCAAATCCATAATATTGAATTAGGAATCCGTCATGTGGTGTGAAAACTTCTTTAAAAACCTCCATTATATGGATTTGATAACCGTTTCCTCTAACGTTCATTGTATCGGTCATGATACTTGTTCTGAGCCAATGGTCAAATTGATCACCATCTTTAGGTATCTCTGCGGAAATTTCCCAGAAATTGACGTTAGTTTTGATCTTTGATAGTTGGTTAAATATTGACTCGAGATCAGCCTCGGTAGGAATCAAATTTGCATTGTTGTTGCCAGAAGCAAGGGAAATGCTCATGGCATATTCGAGAAGTGTTTCAATCTCATCGTCTTCTTCAATACTATCTTCATCAATCCTCTGCGGGGAGCTGTCTGTATTTGCTTGAAGAAAAGTACTGTATAGGGTAGGAGTCGATTTGATTAGTTTAGACCCTAACGCCCCAAGAACATAATGTTTGTCGTATTGATTTATGAGGGAGATTAGAGTTCCAATTTCTGCCTGAATCCACTCTAAATATCGGGGTCTGTCTTTACGGGCTTCGTTTATAGCATGTCTATAATTTTCGCGAATTTCTTCAGGAATCTCAATGTAGTGCATTTAAAAAGAATTTAAGATTGAAAGAGTTATATAAAACTAATCTGTTTCGCAAATTCTTGCACACTGACTAATAAGGTAATGTGTTAACTTTTTTAAATTCAAATGCTTATTTTAGAGTGACAACCAACAACACAAAAAATGCCAGAACTAAACACCCATTTCACCGATTTAGTCATTGAAAGATTAGAAGCTCATTCCATTCCATTTGAGGTAATCGACAAAGAGAGTGGGGGAGTAAACCTCCAAATAAAGGGTAGTGATAATGCAGTGAAATACCTGACTGTCGAACCGCTTGATTTAACCCAACAACGCTTCCTCAAAATCCACAAAACCAACTTCCCCCATGAACAAGCCCAAAACCTCTGGATTGCGCTGATATTAACAATGGACGATATGAAACCCGTCATTTATCTGATTCCAATAACGGTATTTGAAACCGAAACCCAGATCTTCAAAAACCACGACATCGAACCACACACATTCGCCAGCAACTGGGAGATTCGGGTATTTACCAACGGAATCCAGGAACTATGTCAATACGCCTTAGAACATCAGATTAAGCACCTAATCTGAATTTCCAGAGACGAAAATATTATGTTAAGTAGAAATCTAAAAGGAGCGCGTTGGCCCGGGCGAAAATGGCGGGCGTGCGCTGGATAAGGTCGCTGCAAGCGGGCTGCGGGCCGAGCATTTTTTCGTCCTTGATTTTTTCTTTGGTTCGTTTCTTTTGTATCAAGACAAAAGAAATGCACTTCCACAAGCTTTAGAATAATCAGGCGTGCCGCTAGGCAGAATCACAAGAGCAGCCAACTTAAACGAACCAAAAACCAACCAACATTAAATAAATCTTTCTGAGAATCGCTCAGAATCATTTAAACCGATCTACCGGCCATAACAGCCAAAACCTACGATCTCAAATTTTGAGTATTCTGTACGAATCCCTGAATCAAAACGAAATATCGAATTCTCGTGCAGATATAATTTAGCGCAGGCCGAGGAGGCTGGATTGGTGCCTTAAAATATTTGGTTATCGCAGCCAAATGATTTTATAAACCAATAGCGTTGGTGTACGGCAATTTAACATAGCGACTAATTATAGGACAACCATATTGGTTGACGAGATTTTAAAATTCAGATGTGCGGCTGGGAAAATTCTATTTATAGCGAAACGCTATTTAGCATAGTATCCATTATAGTTGACAAAAGGCTCCGATTTAAAACCGGATTTGTTTTAACATAAAATCATTGCCGTTATCGAACTAAAGTCCGAGAACTGATTTTATGTTAACCGCGTGGCGGCCACAAATCCTATATACTGGCAGAGTCAATAATTCAGCCCCTTTGTCCTATAATTAATATTATGTTAAATAGAATATTTAATCTTATGCCCTGGTGTACAGCTGTTTGTGGGTTTTGTGAATTTCTATCAAAACAAAACGATCTACAATCCTCTTCAATTATAACAGGGATAAAATCAGAATTTAACGCCCGTAATTCATGGATGAAAAAAACAAAACCACATGGCCAGCTTAGAATTAAAACCAGCGAAAAGAATTTCAGAAACCAATTCGCCAACGATCATTTGACTTGGGAATCGATCAGAGCTGTTTGAGAATTATTTAGAAAGAATCACCTTCAATTCATCCACCTCAAATTGAATGTCATCCTCACCTATCTGGTCAAAGGGATTCTCCAAATGCTCTTGAAGATTGTCGAGGCTTACCAAAATGGTACTGTACAACACGGCGATGATGTAGGTCATGAACGGATGGGAAAAATCGGAATACGTGCTGGCCGAGTATGGTCCGTATAGAATGGGGAAAAAATAGATGAAAATTTTACTGTAAGCTCGCAACGTTACCGGTGTACGGTAAAAGAAAATGTTGCGAACTATTCCATAACTGATAAGCATCTTGCTCACGTATTGATGCAGTCTGGATAATTCGCTTCCACCCAGGCCTAAGGCTCGATAGCCCTCGATATGAGTGGATAGTTGCGACATGGCTTCATAGATGGCAAACTCGGATGATTTGGCCTCTTCGGGCTTTTTCATAAAGTTTCGGCTTATCTCCACAAAAAGTTGGTTGAGCTCTCCCCTTACTTTTTCCACATCATCTGGCGATTTGTCTCCTAACCAATCTCTTATTCCCAAATAATAGGATATGGCGTGTCCTTTTAAATCTGCGTAAAACTGAAGAGCATGTTCCCGACGTTTATAAGCACTATCGATGCTAAATACTATGGGAAATACGATGGCGATACTAATCAGGTAAAACGGAAATTCGGCTTTGATTTCATAGTGAACGCAGGCGTATGAGGACAACAGTGAAACCACGACCATTAGTAGGGTTTTGTAATTGATTATGGAGAAAAAACTCTTCGCAATTTTCATAAAGGTGATGCTTGTTTTGGGGAATGATCCTTACTAATTTAATCAAAATGCATCTCGGAGTGGGTATGCGGCTTCTCTCCTGCCAAAAATCAAATACCTTAATTTCAGCCGGTTGATCATTGTTGAGTCGGCCAGGCAATATTTTAACGGGCTCTTGGTTAGTCTCTCCAAAAAAGGCTACCACCCTATGATTCTAAGCGCTTATAGAGCCCTAATTGGGCGTTTAAATCGAATTCCGACAAAGGTTACCTCGCTCATTTATTTGGTGCTCATCTTGTTTATGATCTGGGCCAATTTCTGGGATCAACACTTTTGCATTCCGGTTTCTTGGGCAAGTTGGGTACTCCTTGTGGTGACGATTGCTTTTTTGCTCTTTCCCTTTATGGAACACATTCCCTGGTTTCGAAGAATCGGGTTGCTCCTGCATGGTTGTTTTATCTGGATTTTAATCTACTCCTTGGGCTTTGCAGCCAGCTTTGACGGTATCGCTCCATTTGTTCTCATTACCTTAGGAATTTTGGTTTGGGGAATTGGCCTTATTCCCTACATGTGGATGCTCTTTATTCACGTTTGCCAATTGCGGTATAAGAAATACAAACACCTCAGGTCGGAGCGTTTCTTCTTTTGGTTAGGGATGGGAATCCCTCCAGCCTTGGCTCTATTCTTTGTTCTCTTGTTGGGTAGCGTTCAATCGGATTTGCAGTACGCTCGTACTACTAAGGATTTTCAGGAGCTTCATCGGTTTTATCCGCCTCCCAAAAAATATGCTATGGAACGGCTCCTGGGCGCTCATTTCATCTACCACACTCAGCTGTGTTTGTACGACGGTTGGAGGCCCCCATTGCACGATCCCTGGTTAAATACCTATCTATTTCTCAGCAATTCGAGGTGGCAGGAGTTGCCGGATACCCTGAATGGTCAGTCGCTTACTCTAATGCTTAGAGCTCAACTCTACCATGAGGTTTTTCCGGATAGCGATATGGCTATCGATTGTGACTGCTCACGTACTCGATTGCTTAATAAGGAGACCTTTATCAAAAAGGCCATGGACCCGTGAATCAAAAAAAAATCCCGGGGTTAACCGGGATTGGATGGGTTCCTGTGGCAATCGGGGGATCGCGCAGGACCAAACTTCATATGCAGATATATGGGGTATTAAGAGGCTTCCTCCGAGCTTGATTTTAAGTCCTCAAGTTCTTTTTTAAGCTTTTTGTTTTCTTTTCTTAGTTCGATAACCAAATCTTCTACTCCGTGTAATTCCGAGTTCAGGTCACCTATTTCCTGCTTTTTCTCCACCAAACGAGCCATGTATTCGTGCTTTTCTTCGCTGCAATGGGCCAGCAGATTTTTCATGTTGTGATTGCGTTCATCCAACTTGGCAATTTTCGCTTTTAGCTCCACTATTTCCTGTAGGGAGTGTATGTGCGATTCTTTGATTTGTTCGATAGGATCCATGTTCTAATGGTCAATTTATCATTTTCAAATTCAACCTCCAACGAAGGGCTAGATCGAAGGCTGAACTTGAAAATGAAAGATTCATAATGCTAATGTTTGATAACCACTGTGTCCCCGGGTTTAATGTGGTGGGGATTGTTTACCTCATTGTGGTCCGCAATGTTGTCATGTTCATGGCCATGCCCGTGGTACATTTCGGAGATACTCCAAAGAGATTCCCCTTCCTTAACCACATGAACGGAGTAGTTGTTATCTCCCTCCTGCATTTCCAGATCCAAGGCCTGATAGTCGTGAACCACTGTTTCCAAGCGCTCAATTTCCTTTTGCTGCTCGGAGATGGTCGTTCGTAGTTCCTCGATTTTAGCCTCAAGGATTTCTTCGGAGGTCGGGCCGGTTACCTGAGTTTCCAATTCCTGCCTTTCTGTTCCTTCTGGAATCGTTGAACTAACGACCCAACCAGAGAATAACAAAATGGCGATACCGGAAAGGGAAAATAGATACCTCTTTCGAATCCTTCTTTCGCTTTTTGATTGTTTAATAAATTCAAACCCTGATAGCTCGGAATTGCATTCAGGGCAATGGGTGGCGTCCTCCGCCACATGCTGGTGTTGGCAAACTGGACATTCCATAACGCTGAGTTTTAGACTTACTAAATTTATCATTTTTGAGCAGAAAAGCAAATTTTAGAGCCTGTTTATTTCTCATTTTCAGTCGTTTAATGAAGTTTCATGAAACGGTCGATTTACCCCATAAAAAAAGCGGGTCCCTTGCTGGAAACCCGCTTTTCTTGTATCTCGTAAGAATAACTTATCGTTGAAGAATCAACTTCTCCTGATACAGTTGCTCACTTCCCGTTAACTGAAGGTAATAAACCCCGTTAGGAAGATTCGATACATCGATTTGAGCCTCATTTTTCGACGTTTTAGAAGAAAAGGGCACCTCTACCCTTTTTCCTCGGATATCGTATAGAATGGCGTATTCAAATTCACCTGCTTCTTCTGGCCACAACAGCTGAAACTGTCCGGTACCCGGATTCGGATAGATCAGCAGCTGACCTTGGGCTTGATTCTCTTGTTCCTCAAGCTCCAAAGCATTCTCTGAAGTCTTTTGGTAACTGCCTGATGTGTTTTGATCGTAAACCCGGGTGATAAATAGATCTGGTCCACTGGCAAACATCGTACTGTTGCTACCAAACGTGATGCTCTGGGAGAAACGACCAGCAATGAACGACAATCCAGTACTACCATCAAAGGCCATACTCACCTTGGGGCTTAAGCGTCCAGGAGAATCGAAATCTGGTGTAGGTGTATTCATGACCCAGCTCAAGCTACCGTTCGTAGCATACTTAGCGACAAAGTAGTTAATGTTGGCACTTTGCGTGCTGGTTGCAGTCAATGTAGGTACACCGCTGAAGGTCAGGTTCCAGCTGTATTTACCCGTAATCATAGGTTCACCTGAAGCATTTAGTTTGACATCATGACCGGCATGAATTAGGCTGTTTCCTGGAACGGCTGTGGTAGTGGCTGTTGTGGCCCATATTTCGTTTAGACCTGAACCGAACTTGGCTAGGAATACAGGGCCAAATTGTGCGGTACCATTAAACATAAATCCACTTCCATTGTGCGATCCGGTTACGTAGGTATGTCCGCTGGCATCACAAGCCAATCCTTCAGGCCAGAAGTTGTTCTTAGCCAAAGTTTGGAACATTCCTCCTGGATCAAGAATGAATACAAACCCTTCGTTGGAAGTTCCAGATGTAATGTTTACTCCACCAATGTTCAGCGTTCCTGGAGTATACATCCCTCCTGCTATCACCAGGTTGCCGTTGTTGTCCATATCAATGTCAATGGCACGGCTGGATGGTGCGCCGGGGCCGTTCGGGTCATCTACAGTCCACTGTTGGGCTCCATTTTGATCGTAGGCTTGTACAAAGTATTGATTGTGGTTAAAACCCATCGAATAGCGATATCCTGCCACGTACACGTTGTTGCCCCCGTAGTCAACCACCACTTCTTCCGGAAACACTTCATAATCCATCAGAATCATAGGCTTGGCCCACTGGCAAACCCCAGATGCGCTGTAATGCGCAATGAATCCGTAACCTGGAAAATTGTTTCCCTGGCTGGTTAATGAAACTCCGTTGTCAAAGTCTATTTTGTCTCCATAGGTTCCGGTTACATAGACGGAGCCATTAGGAGCTATTGCCAGTCCCAAACCGCTGGAAGGACCTGGATCGAGGTTCACTTTAACCCACTCTATAGCACAACCATTGAGCTTGGCCAGAAAGAATTGCTTACCCCCGGTTTGACCGTTGTACTCTACCGTGGTGCCCATCAGGTCAAAGTCGCTGTAGTAGTATCCCGTAATGTAGGCGTTTCCATTAGCGTCCATTTCGATATCGGTGATGGCTTCTGCCTCCCCTCCTATCGATTGTTTAGGCCAGTAGCCGCTTCCGGTTACATCATCACAGACCAAGGTGGCAGATGTTTGATACTCACAGCCCGCTGGAGACACCACCGAAAGGTAGATGGTAATACTTCCGGATGAAGCAAATTGCCAAGGCTCGTCAATGGGCTGATTCATGGCAGCATCGTAAAACCATTGTACTTGTTGGCCCGCACTGGTATACTGTAGGATGATGGAATTCAGGTTGTATATCCCTGATCCATCGGCCTGAATGGTAAGTGGACCAAAAGTGGGTACTGGAATCAATTCGAGTGTTACCGTAACCAAGTGGGTACATCCATCAGGTGTGACCATATGAGCAAAAACTTGGGTGCCGTTGGCGGCAGTATAGGCAGCTGGATTAGTAATGGCCTGTGTCATAGCCGCATCTTGAAACCATTGGATGGTATATCCCGAACCGAGCAAATCGGCCATGGAACTAGTGAGGTTAAATACACCATTACCGGTGGCATCTTCGCAGGCCTCCAGGGTAAAGTCGCCAAAACAAAAATCGCTACATGGGGCGTCGCTGGCCGTTTTGCTCTTCATGGCAAACTTGGAGGCGTTCACCGCAATAGGGTCATTGGTGTAAGGATCGTTTTTGGTCACAGGAGAAAACTGGTTATTCGGGCTCATAGAGCTGAAGTTCTCACAACCGGTAATCAGTTTTTCATCCAGCTTTAGAAGATTGATACTTGTACCCTGACTCTCTTCTCCCGGAATAACGTACATGTACCCTCCGTTCGGACTCACACAAATGTGTTTAGGTACATAAAAGAAGTGATTCTGATTACCCGAGAAAAATGGTGGATGCGAAGGGAAATCCGGACCGATTACCGATGGATTGTCCAAAGTAACCGAGGTGTATTGACGCATATCAATATCCTGAAGTATGCCGGTGCCAACGGTACCTAACTGCGGCCAATTGCTCCGCCCTACTTTCATTGCCGTGGGATAAAGGTTGGCGTGTCCAGTGAGTACAAAGTCTTGCCCGTCGGTACTTTCAATAAGCTTGGAACCGTAGTACTCGTTTCCATGGTTGAGCAAGTTGGATTCATAGTAATGCGTCAAATCGCCACTTGTAGGATCGATTTTAGCGATCATGGTGCCGTGCGAAAACTTGGTAAAGATCTTTTGGTAAACCCGGTTTTCAACAGGATCATAAAACAGATCGGTGCTATAATCATTCGTAGGCGAAGGTGCGCCCCAAGCGTTGGCTATGGATAAGGTCGTTCTGTAGTTCATATTGTCTTCTACAATCAATCCGGAAGCTCCTTGGAGTTGTGAAACCGTTCGCTTGGACTTCGATCCAGCCAGGTAGTAGGCGGATACAAAATTGGATGGATTGCTTGGCGAAGTGTAATTGGTCATTTCCACTACAGAATTGGCGAAGTCGAAATCGTTTTGATCGCCAAATTGGGAAAAGTCAAACTCCTCTATCCAGTCCATTTGCAGGTTCCCCTTCAGTTTGATAAGGAGCTGCTTCTTGGAGGAAGCATCGTCAAAGTCTATGGCTACGGCTCCCGCAATAGCAAATCCACCGTCCTGGGTATTAATGATTTCAACTCCTACTGCATTTCTTAAAGGAAACCCGGTAAAAGCATCCGAGGATTGTACTGGTATTTGAACGGTGTTGGGCCCCTGCATACAACTGTTTCCCTGATCTATGATTTCCAGCGCCAGTACTTGCTTGTATCCTGCTGTACTGTTACAATACCCGGTAATGATGTAGGTATCTCCCTGTCCTTGACGACGAATGATATCAAAGGCACGAGCATTTTTGGTCCCATTGGGATCATCAAATCGCCATTGCCATACCATATTCCCCATTAGGTCTACCTTAAACACCACGATGTGCTTTTGAGCTTGAGATAAGTTCTCTGTACCGGCAATAATGTATCCATCTCCTTGCCCGGTGCTCACAATGGATAAATCTGAAATGTGGGATCCCGCATATTCCATTGCTTTAACAAATCGGACATTGGAAGCCGAACAATCTTCAATTGTCAGGGTTTGAGGAAGGGTGTAGTTGGTACTTCCGGCGACTCCATTTTCCAGGTAATTTACAGTAAGAGATACCGTGTAGGTACCAGGGATGTAGCTTCCCCTGTAGACAAGGTAAATGTTACAGGATAGTTTCCACCATAGTTAACCGTTTGGGCACTAGTAGCTCCGCTGGTTTCAGTGAAGGTAAAGGTCCAACCTGTGATTTGGCTATTTGCTGGTAAATGGTCAATTCCCATTCCAGAGAAGGATACCTCTTCTCCGGCACAAAGGGTTAACCGATCAGCAGTAAACTCAGCGGTAAAATTCTGAGGCGTGTAATTCGGAATACATCCGGTGGTCTCAATACCTGTTTGAATCCGATTGAGTACGGAAAACCATTGAGTTCGAGCCACACCCGCAAAATTGTTCATCCGGTTGTTTTGATCGGTCACAAAGGACTTTACTCCATTGATGGTAATCTTGTTGATGTCGCTGGTGTAATCCATGTGGTTGTTAAAGTACAAGGGACTGGAACCGTTGCAACTCGTTATACCGGAGCCTATTCCAGCTGGTGGAGTTCCCGGGTAATTCATGTGAGATTCCTGTTGAGATGGGGTTCCCGGAAGGTGGTCACCGGTCATGCCCACGGCCGTCGCATTACACTCTTCATCTACTTCGAAAACGTGCTTAAGCAAGAGCCAGTGCCCCACTTCATGTACCAAGAGTTTTCCTTGAGTAGCACCAGGTGTTAAGGAATAGGCACCCGGATTGACATCTTCATTTCCAACGCTACCGGAAATAACGGTCACGTCATCAAAAGGATAACCTACGCCATAGGAAGACTCTCCTCCAACACTTTGATAAGAAACATTGATAACCTGATCCACCACATAGATGTCCAGGTAATGGTTTTCTTGAGGTTGGTTAAAAGGCAGTATTGCCTCCATAGCAGCAACCTGAACTGCATCGCTTGCTTGGAAATTACCCAGGGAGTTGTGAACGGTATAGGTTACCCCTACCGAGGTAAAAGAAGGGTTAATTCCATCGGAAAGCTCTTGCCAGCTGCCCGGAACACCGGCTACTCCTTGGTAAGATTCTGGAGCTTTTTGAGCCAGGCAAAACTGAATGTTGCTGCTGGCAAATTCATCGTTCAATCGATCCAATTGGTCTTGAATTCGGCTCCAGCCGTTGTTATACTTAGTATACATTTCGTATTCCGGAGAGGAATAATTGCCTGTAAGGTTTATTGGATTGGTGATAATGTGAAACACCACAGGAATTCGGTAAATGCCATTAACTGCACTTCGACTACCGGTTTGTTGCAGTCGAGCCATTTGCTCTTCAAGTTGGTGAATTTGTTGCCGGAATTCGGCATCATGCAACATTCGAAAACGATGTGCTTCTGACGTTCCACAGCTGGTTTGAGCTTGTGAAATTAGAGGAAGTCCGCCCAAAATGAGCAGGACCAAAAAGGAGAGCCATCTCCTCCATGATAATAGATAATACATAGGTGAAAATTTAGTTTAAGCGCCTATTAACCCAGGCACGATAGGGTTTGGATAAAGTCGTTCAGGAAAAATGACTTGAAAGTATAGGGTGCTCCCAAGCCCCGAGAAATTCGGGTGTAATAATCAGCTGGTTAGCCCGCCACACCCGGGTGGAGCTGGTAACATTTGCCGAGCTACAGCAAATAGCCGATTACTAAGAGAATGGGTGTGATTGGTGATGAAAAATGAGTGCAAGTCCAAGGCGAATAGGAAAACAAATTTCATAGTCTTTTCAAGGGTTGTCAGTGAGGAAAACAATAATTGGGTTCTGATTTTGCAGCCACAATGTACGGATTATTCCGGGCCTTTACTACCTACGGATCAGCTGATTGTCACGGGATTTATGACTGGGTCTTCTGAATCAATTAGGGGACGATTTCTTTTTATCAAAAGGAGAATTTCCATCGTTTTTCGAACCGGATATTGTGTATTTTCGTTCGAACCAAAATGCCAAATTTTATCATTAAAATATTGCAAAAGATAGGTCGATACGAATCGGCTTACCTCTTTATTTGGTTGCTTGTTTGGTATTCTACGGTGGGTGAATGGATACCAGCAGTGGTGCTTATTCTTTGGTCCTGTAGCCTATCTTCTTATTTCATGCTCACCTCTCAGTACAATTTACGCTCTGAGGATGCTCCCAAGCTTCTCAAAATATTTGACATCATTGGAGGTATTTCGACTTCCTTGCTCATGATGGGTCTACTCTTTAGAACGATGCTCTACCCTGGTTATTCAATGATCCTGAATATTGGCATGATAGCTCTTATCGTTCAGGTTAGCCTACTTGGAGTTCCTCGTATTCGAAACCATGTTATGCCGGACATGGGTAAATTGATGATCCGATACGTCATTCTGGGTGGTGTTGGTGGTTTTTATTGGTTGGTCTACCTGATCTAATTTTTGCCTGGATTTGGAGCTCTTATGAATCGTTTAAATCAAATAACAATCCTCTTTTCGCTGTGCATCGTGCTATTGGGTTTTGTTCCGTCTCAAACCTGGGCTCAGTCCAACTCTCCTGAAGATTCTGAGGTTTATCAAACCGTAGATCAGATGCCCGAATTTGCGCATGGAGCAGACTCCCTCAGCCGCTACCTAATCAATAGCTTAACGGTCAACGCCGAATGCGACACAAATGACTACTTGAACAAAATCTACGTTTCCTTTATTGTAGACACCTTAGGCCAGGTGGTAAATGTAGATGTGATACGAGGTGCATCCCCTTGCATGGATTCGCTAATGACCCAAACTTTCGAGGATATGCCTCCATGGAATCCGGGCAAACATGAAGGCAAAAAAGTAGCGGTTAAGTTGGTTACGCCCATCCATATTCGAATTCGCTAGACCCGACCGATTTATCGAGCAGATTGACCGCTTATCCATCCTTTCCTTTTTTTAACTTCTTTTCCCCAACTCTTTCCAAGATCATCCGTTCTTTTTAATGAGAACCGCCCGAAAATGGACTGAAATCCGCGGGCAATGAACCGAAAAAACAGACGTTTCTTAGAGTAATCATGGAAGGAAGATTCAATCAAAAGAACTTGGAGAACAAACGCTACTCCGTTTTGATCGATGAACAAATTGATGCCCGCATTTTGGTTGTCACCTTTGGGGGTAAGGAAACAAACCTGTCATTCCCGATCACTGATTATATGCGCTCTTTGGATACTTTTCCGGTAACCAAGGTTTTCATCCGTGACTTCGAGCATAGCTGGTATCTCAATGGTATTCCCGGAGTTAGCAATGGTCCTTCTGAGACTCTTTTTTACCTAAAAAAACTGATTAGCCGATTCAATCCATCTAAGACGATATTCATTGGAAGTACTTTCGGCGGATATGCGGCTATGCTATATGGCAACATGCTCAAGGTAGATGAAGTTCATGCTTTCTCTAGCCAGTCTTTTTTGAATGGATGGAATCGTTTGACCCATTTGGATGGTCGCTGGAAAAATTACATTCGTCGGTTAAATCCTAATGCTTCCGACTTTCTGGATTTGAAAAAGTACTTCCGCGAAAACCGCAGCACCAATACCAACTTTCACATGTATTGGGATTGCACCAATCACCTGGATAGCGTTCATGCCTCCCGTATGAACTTTAGCAACTTCTACCTGCATGGTTACCCATTTGGTGGGCCTACCATCATGAAAAGCTTGTTTGAGAATGGCGAACTACAAAACATTGTTCGCAATTTCGTTCTCGATAGCTACTCCCATAGCATGGCGAGTTAGAATCTTTTCAGTTACTACCATCCCCAACCCTTTCCATTGATCTATTAAGCCTTATTGGACTTAAGGCAACTTTGCTTTTTTGCCGGCAACAAAAATCCTACAACTCACAAACAATTCTCCACAGGCGATAAAAACCTCGAAATTATTCTTTCAGTATAGCCCTAAATTCAAGTTTGATAAAGAATTCTTCGGCGTTTACCCAACTCATTAATCGCTTAAGAACCAATTAATAACTAAATCTTTTGATCTTATGAAAAGGGAAACTACCTTATTCCTGTTAGGGCTATTAATGTCCTATACATCCTTCGGCCAAATGTCACGAACTACTCTGGTCGAATCCGGTTACAACCTTATGAATCCGAATGTGATTAGGTGCAGTGATAGCACCGGTTATCTTATTTCTGCATCTGCTGTAAAGGACAGCTTAACTTCTCGTGCCTGGCTCACAAAAATTGACAACCTTGGAGGCGTAGTCTGGTCTCAGTCCTATCAATTGGGCAGCGGAACAGATACCCGTTGCTATGGTCTGGTGGAGCATCAGGCGAATCAATCTTTTATGCTTACCGGTTACTTTACCGATCAATTTGGGATGCGAGTTCCATACGTATTGGAGGTAACAGATCCTAATGGGGTAATTAAAAACATGGCTCAACTGGATTTTTGCAGCAATGTGTATTCAGGAGGCCCATGTCATGGTTATGGTTTGGATCTAATGATCGATGCTGGCAATCATGTTGTGGTTTCTGGCTTTGCCGATCAAACGCAAACACCTTCTCAGTCAAGTTTAGCTGTATACGGCATTGTGGCACAGCTGGATTGGCAATTGCAGGGAACTTGGGTTAGCAAGTTCGAATCGTTTATTACCTGCTCACCAAGTGCCAATGTCACCAATCAATATCCTATGGCCAATCGGGCCGTACAAATACCAGGTGATCGTTACCTGATTACGGGTAGCGTTGGAGACGAACAATTCGAACAAGGCCGGCCCTTTCAAACTCAAGTGGTATTAGCGGCCAATATGGACAATGGCGGTAACATTCATTGGACCAACCCATACAGCCTGTTTCCAACCTGTTCTGGTGGTAGTGATGATTTTCATGTAGGTGTAGATGCCTGGGCCGATAATAATAATGTGTACCTGTTTTCAAACTTTAGTAATGCACACTCCTTTAATATGTCGGTTATGGACGCCACCACGGGAACTATGAAATTCAGTAAAACCATCATCCCAGCCGATAACTATTGGGCTCATACGGTATTACAAGATCGAGCCGATACCAATTATTTAATAGTTGCTGGAGTAAGACATGACAATGTAGCTCCTGACATTCCCTTTACCATTCGCATCAGTAAAGTTACTGGTGAAGTGCATTGGAGTAACGAGTATCTGGTGAACAGTTTCCCTACTTACCTGCAGAATTACGGACAGGGTGATGACCGACTCATTGCCTACGAAAAGGTTTACCAGCCCTTTATCGAATATCCGGATATGATCACCTACTCCAACAATGCCGGATACATACTGGTTACCAATCGGGTGGATGACCCCAGTTTACCCATTGCCATAGAAGTTTTGGAATTGGGGAACGGAGGGGAAGAATTGGTGAGCAATTGCAGCTTTTATGAACGGCAGGTTGACACTATTAATGATCCGCTTTTCGCTCGTCCGGTTACCTTCTTTACACCGACTCCTAACTCACCCAATCCCGTTATGATTGCCAATAACCCTGAGTCACCGGCCTATATTGATTGTATTGATCCGCTGCCTACTTATTCTCCAAAGCGATCTGGTGGGCTATTGGGATTGAACGAACAAAATGGCACTGACCAACTTGAATTGTATCCGAATCCGGTTAATACAGGTTCTGAATTAACTATTCGAATCAGCACTCCCCTACTTTCAGCTCGCATTCTTGATGTTGCGGGAAAAGAGGTGCAGGTCTTGTCCGATCTGAACTCAGAACAAGGAGGCTACCTAAAACTTCCCATCGACCTCAAAAGGGGAACCTATTTCTTGGAGGGGAAAACCGAGACCGAGGTATTCAAAACCCAATTTATTGTGAATCAATAGAAACAACACATCATGCATTTGATGGCCCAGTCTGGCTTATAGCCGGCTGGGCTTTTTCTTGGGGGAACAGGACAAGGGTTAATCCTGGGTTAAGGAATTTTCCTGCGGATATACCGCAGAACATACGCTTTACTTTACTCATCAATTCAATTATTAACCTTAATTCTCAAAAGCATGATTTTATTAAGAATGATGAGCGTGTTCGCAGCCGTTGCCTTATCGGTTGGAGCACTCGCACAAATTCCCCGGTTGACCCTGTATGATGCGCAGGCCAACTTATTGAACCCTAATGTGGTCCGTTGCAGTGATGGTACGGGCTATTTGATCTCAGCGTCGGCGGTGGTTAATCCATCCAATTCTAAGGCTTGGGTAACCAAGATTGATCCTTCGGGAACGCCGGTATGGACCCAAAGTTATTTACTGGGTGGTGGCCCGGATATGCGCTGCTACGGATTGGTGGAACACCGGTCTAATGGAACTTTTATGCTCACCGGTTATTTCACCGATGGCGGCTTTCGATATCCTTACGTATTGGAAATTGATGGCAGTGGCGGAATGGTCAATTTTCGCCAGCTGGATGTTTGCAACAACTTCTACCCCAGTGGTACCTGCCACGGTTATGGTCTCGACATAATGGTGGATATGAACGACAATGTAGTAGTCACTGGTTTTGCCGATGAAGGACCGCTCAGTCTGACCAGTAATCGGGTAAATGGATACTTGGTGCAACTCGATGCTGGGTTGAATCAAAATTGGACGGTTCAATTCAATTCGGTTGACAATTGTCCTTCTGCTGGAAACAACACTTACCACACCTACCCTATGGGTAACCGGGTGATCGAAGTTCCTGGAGATGGCTATTTCATTACCGGGAGTGTGGATGACGAGCAGTTCCTTTGGACTACGCCTTATCAAGTACAGGCTGTATTGGGTGCCATGTTGGATTACAATGGAAACTTAAATTGGAAGAATCCATTTAGCATCTTCCAGAATTGTGGAGGTGGCAACGATGACTTCCATGTGGGTGTGGATGCCGTGCATGACAATGGTCGGGTTTACCTGCTGTCAAACTTCACCAATACGCACAACTTCCACCTCGCCGATTACAGCACAAGTACAGGACTTATTGGGACCAGCGAATACTACTCACCTACAACCCATCATTGGGCACATACCGTTTTGGAAGACCAATTCAATCCCGATAACTTGATTGTTGCTGGTGTTCAGCACAATGGAAGCGGAACGAATTATCCCTTTGTGGCCAATATCGACAAGGGATCAGGCAATGTAAACTGGATGTATGACTATCAGGTCAACAGCAACCCGGCATACCTTCAAAATTTCGGTCAAACCGATCCACGATTAGTGCCCTTTTACGGCGGTTACGAGCCCTTTATTGAATATCCGGACATGATTACCAACACCGACGATGGATACTTCTTTGTGGCCAATCGTGTAGATGGTCTGGGATCTCCCATTGCCATCGATCTGTTTGAAATTGATGGTTCGGGTAAGTTGATCGGACCATCTCCAGGCTGTGACCAGACTTCGGTTACACTCAATCACTTCAGCGTGACTCCTCGTTACAAGAATGTGGATATCAATCCTCCTTTCAACAATCCTGAGTCCACTCCTGGTGATCAGGCCTTTGCTCCCCAGGCATCTATAGCCAAATGTCAGGAACCTCTACCCGACTTTGAAGGACGAAAAAGAGGCACCTTGTCAACGGAAGAATGGGTTGCCTCCGAGGATGTTCAACTCTTTCCTAATCCGGTTAGACAGGGAGAAACGCTACAAGTTGAGTTTACCGATGAGTTGCTAAGTGCCCGAGTACTTGATCTTTCTGGTAAGGAATTGATTCAGCTTCAGGATATCGACTCCTACACCAACGGGACCATCGACTTTCCAGCGGAATTGAATCCAGGAGTTTATTTCTTTGAAGTTCAAACCAAACAGGCTGTGAAGCGTCACAAGTTTGTGGTGAAGGACTAAAACCTACACTAAGAAACCCTGCTGGCTGTTTGCGCTTTTCAGTCAGTGGGGTTTTCTTTGTCCAGTTCTTTGAGCAATCGTTTTACCTCAGCTACCTTTTCCCAGTTTTGAGTCCTTTGGTAGGCATGCCTCATCGAAACCAAAGTTGCTCTATCCTTTGGCCTAAGAGCATGAGCCTTTTCCAGGTAGGGTAAACTAAGTTCCATTTCATCTCTTCCCCGTTTGGTCATTTCCTGATAGGTTTTGTTATCATCAACCGGAACCTCAATTGAACCTGAGATAATTTCGGCACCCCGATTAAAGTGTAAGGCTGCTAGATTGAAGTAGGCATCGAAGTAATTGGAATCTATTTCCACAGCAATTAAGTAGTCCTGCTCCGCCAGATCCGCCTTGCCTAATGCATCATATAAAGATCCACGGGCGAAGTACAATAAAGCGTTGTCCGGATCCCGTTCCATAGTCACGTTGATGGCTTCAATGGCTTCTTCCCACTTTTGTTCTTTGAGGTAAATATTGACCAATTGGGTGATTAAGGAAAGATTTTCAGGAAAGGATTCCCGGCCTAAGTCCACTATTCTTTTGGCTTCTTTGGTATGTCCTTGTTCCACCAGCCAACTCGACCAACCAACATAAGGATCTGCTCCGCGGTAATGGCCTTCCATACATAGCTGGAAGTAACGGCTAGCGGTAAGGCTATCATTAGCCATTTGAGCCATGGTAGCTATGTTGTAGAGAACTGCACTATCAAGGCCGTCAATAGCTCGTTGTGCTTGTTCTGCGAGTAAATGAAAGCTTAGGGCTTTAGCAAAGTCTTGAGATGAATATAGTTGAACACCTATCTCAAAAGTGACGCTATCCAAATCCTTTAGTAGCTGTTCAGCTGAAAGTTGAGTTGAGGAATCTGTCAGTTCTCGGGCTTGAATGGCAGAACGAATGGCTTCTTTTCCCCAGACCAATTTGTTGGAGTCCTGGTCTTCCATCATCTTTTGGTAAACCAGGGCACGGTAATACCAGGTAGCTAATTGATTCTTGGTGTCCTCATGTTCAATAGCTTGATCGAGTTTCTTTTGGGCTTTATGGAGAAGCTTAGTTTTGGCGCTGAGCAGGTATTGATTAAGGTGATCCTTAGCCTTAGATACCGCCTTTTCCTGGGCCTGAATGGATAAGCAGGTCAATAAAGCTAAAATAAGTAGCTGTGTTTTCATACTTGGATGCTATCGGTTTGTTGGTAAACGGTCCGTTTTGTTGGGTAGTATGGACATAAAAAAAGGGAGCTTCCGATGGGTATCGGATCAAGCCCCTTTTAGTTATCGTTGATGAGGATAAATCCTACATGCTGTCAATCTTCTTTTGAATCTCGATGGCCTTCTCCGTGTTACCTAAGTAAGTGTAGGTAGTTTTCAAAGAAACCATGGTATCTGTGTTTTTTGGATCCAATTGGTGAGCCATTTCTAACGCAGGCATAGCCAATTTCAATTTGTCCAATCCAGCGTTTTTCAACTCTTCGTATTTCTTCTGATCACTCGGAGGAACGTTGTTTGCCTCAGTAATCAGGTTTGCACCTTGGTTGTAGTAAAGGGCTCCAATGTTGTAGTAAGAATCGAAGTGCTGAGGATTCAACTCAGTAGCTTTCGTGTAGTCGGCTACTGCTTTTTCTGAATCTCCGTTTTTGTCATAAATGGTTCCTCTTGCAAAGAAGAACAGGTAGTTAGTAGGATCATTGGCAATAGCAGCGTCCAGGTTGCCCAAGGCTTCTTCCAAACGACCGCTAACCAGGTAAATGTTCAATTCCTGAGTAATCAAGCCTTGATCACTTGGAAATTTCTCACGACCCATTTTCAATACTTCCAATGCTCCGGTAGTGTCAGCGTTACCCAACAAGATGGTAGCCTTGTTTTGGTAAGGTACAGCTCCTTTGTATCCTTTCTCAATGTTTTTGTCGAGGTATTCCAAAGCCACATCATTTTGACCGGCTTTCATGGCTACCAATACAATGTTGAAAAGCACTCCGCTATCAACAACACCGCTGGCAGTTCCTACTTTTTCAGAAATTTGGAAATACTTCAATGAGTTAGCCCAATCCTGAGCATTGTAGCTCTGAATACCTGCATCAAATGCAGTATTGGCCAAACGGGCATATTCACGCTTAATCTCATCCTTGTCCATTTTCTTGTCTTCATAGGTCAATGCCTTTTCGTAAGCCGAAGCCGACTCTACAACGGCATCACCCTTCATGGATGCATATTTAGGATCTTGAGATGTGGCTATCGCGAAGTATACTCGTCCGCGGTAGAAATAGGTCTTCCACCAATCTGTAGTGGTAGGATGGGAAGTCGCCGCATCAATTGCTTCTTTAGCATCGTCGAGCTCATTGTAATTCAAGTAGTTGTTTGTACTAGTTACTTTGCTCTTTTGCGCGTAAATGGCAGTTGATGACAAAAGCATTACGGCAATTACTAACTTTCTCATACTGTGCTTCAATTTTTTGCAAATAAAAAGCGAAGTTACCAGATAGAAGGTAACTCCGCTTGAAAATTTATGTATTAATAAAGGTATTTATTCTGAGGTCTCACTGCCTTCTTCAGGATCAACAGTCGTGCCATCCTCCCCTTCTTCCGATGATTCGGGGATTTCAGCTACAATTTTGTTGCCCTCTTCATCCAGTACAGGATTCCCTTCTTCATCCAATACGTAAACCGTATCGTCTTCCTCATGGTCCACTTTGGCTACAGAAGCAATTTCATCCTTTCCTTTCAGGTTAATCAGGCGAACACCTTGAGTGGCACGTCCCATTACCCGTAGATCTTCACAAGCCATCCGAATGGTGATTCCAGACTTGTTAATGATCATTAGGTCATTTTCGTCGCTTACCAGCTTCAAGGCAATCAGCTTACCGGTTTTGTCGGTAATGTTCAGGGTCTTCACCCCTTTACCACCCCGGTTTGTGATTCGGTAGTCATCTACAGCAGAGCGCTTACCATATCCTTTCTCAGACACTACAAGAACGGTCTCTTCCGGATTGTTGTTGATAATGATCATACCAATCACCCGGTCGTCGTCGTGTGCCAGGGTAACCCCTCTTACTCCCATTGAATTTCGACCTACTGATCTTACCTTATCTTCTGGGAAGTGAATAGCGCGACCACTTTCCAGTGCCATCATAATATGGCTCTTTCCATTGGTCAAACGTGCTTCGATCAACTTATCATCTTCACGAACATTGATGGCGATAATACCGTTGCTTCGTGGACGAGAATAAGCTTCCAAAGAAGTTTTCTTAATGATACCTTTCTCCGTACACATCACAATGTAGTGATCCTTCACGAAGTCTTCGTCCTTCAGGTTCTCCACATCGTTGTAAGCCAAAATCTTATCCTGAGACTCAATGTTGATCAGGTTTTGAATGGCTCTACCTTTCGAGGTTTTGTTTCCTTCCGGAATTTCGAATACCCGCATCCAGAAACACTTACCGCTATCGGTAAAGATGAGCAAATAGTTATGGGTATTGGAAATGAAAATATGCTCCAGGAAGTCACGGTCACGAGTGGTACTACCTCTCGATCCTACTCCACCACGAGCTTGAGTTTGGTATTCACTTAACTTGGTGCGTTTGATGTAACCGGCATGAGAAATGGTTACCACCACACGCTCATTAGGAATCATGTCTTCGATGCTCAAGTCAGCAGAAGAGTACTCAATTTCTGAGCGACGGTCATCCGCATACTTCTCTTTTACTTCGATCAATTCATCCTTAATGATCTTCATACGAATAGCCTCGTCACCCAAAATGTCTTTCAACCATTGGATGTGCTTCATTAACTCTTCGTATTCTTCTCTCAGTTTGTCTCTTTCAAGTCCGGTAAGCTTTTGCAACCTCATGTCCAGAATGGCACGAGCCTGAATTTCGCTCAACTCAAACTTCTCCATTAAGCCGGTACGGGCATCTTCTGGAGTTTTGGATCCACGAATAAGGGCAATTACCTCATCCAGGTTATCCAAAGCAATCATCAAACCTTGCAGAATGTGAGCTCTTTCTTCCGCTTTACGTAGTTCGTATTCCGTGCGGCGTACGACTACTTCATGGCGGTGCTCAACAAACAACTCGATCATTTCCTTCAGGTTCAACAACTGAGGTCGACCTTTAACAAGGGCAATGTTATTTACTGAGAATGAAGATTGTAGCGCGGTGTGCTTGAACAGGTTATTCAATACCACATTTGGAATTGCATCACGTTTTAGTTCGTATACGATACGCATCCCTTTACGGTCAGACTCATCGCGAACATCCGAGATGCCTTCAATCTTCTTATCATTAATCAGGTCAGCGGTTTTGGAAATCATTTCCGCCTTGTTCACCATGTAAGGGATCTCACTTACTACGATGCGCTCCCGACCTGATTTTGTTTCTTCAAACTCCGCTCTACCGCGAATAACAATACGACCTTTCCCGGTTTCGAAAGCACTTCTTACCCCTTCGTATCCGTAAATGATCCCGCCTGTAGGAAAGTCAGGAGCTTTTACGTGGGTAATCAATTCTTCAATAGGAATATCGTTGTTGTCGATGTAAGACGTGATTCCGTCAATACACTCACCCAGGTTATGTGGGGCCATGTTAGTGGCCATACCTACGGCAATACCACTGGCTCCGTTTACCAACAAGTTGGGAATACGGGTAGGTAGCACTGTAGGCTCTTCCAGGGAGTCATCGAAGTTGAGGGAGAAATCTACCGTTTCTTTATCGATATCAGCGAGCATCTCCTCCGCAATTTTGCGAAGACGGGCCTCGGTGTATCGCATGGCAGCAGGGCTATCACCATCTACCGAACCAAAGTTACCCTGTCCGTCGACTAAAGGATAACGCAGCGACCAGTCCTGAGCCATCCGCACCATGGTGTCGTAAACTGAGGTGTCACCGTGTGGGTGATACTTACCCAGTACTTCCCCGACGATACGGGCAGATTTCTTATAAGGTCTATTGGAGAGAACACCCAGTTCCTGCATTCCAAACAATACCCTGCGGTGTACCGGCTTAAATCCGTCACGCACATCTGGCAGTGCCCGGGAAACAATAACCGACATCGAATAGTCGATGTAGGCTGCTTTCATTTCCTCCTCAATATTGACCCGAATTATTTTTTCTCCGTCAGCCATATGATTTTCAGCGTTTTAGTAAATTGTAAAACGGGCGTTAAGCCCGCATTAAATCGGTAATCGAAAATAGACCGTTTACCCCTTATAAATAGTAGGTTTTCAGTCGCTTTTATTAACAAAAAACGGTGTATAAAAAGGGTTTTATTAACAACCGTTGCCAAAGTGTCAGCAAGTAATTTTGGATATGCTGAAATATTGGCTATTTTGCGACTATTGGAACCATTCTTGATAATGGTTCTTCCAACACTAGAAAGAACACTTATATGGATACGAATTTTTCACCCCGCGTCAAAGACGTAATTACCTTCTCCCGAGAAGAAGCGCTCCGATTGGGTCACGACTACATCGGCACTGAGCATTTTCTCCTGGGTCTGATACGTGAAGGCGAAGGGGTCGCTATACGCATACTTCAAAATCTTAATGTGGATCTGATGGAGTTGCGAAAATCGGTGGAAAACAGCATTACACCGTTGGGGAATAAATCGAAACTGCCGAACAACGGCAATATACCGCTGGTAAAACAGGCTGAAAAGACTTTAAAGGTAACTTACCTCCAGGCAAAGCTTTTTAAGAGCTCTATCATCGGTACAGAGCATTTGCTCCTCTCTATTCTTAAAGATGAAAACAACATTGCCTGCCAGGCATTAAGTCAATTTAATGTGGATTACGAAGTAGTACGTGAAGAACTGGAGCTGATGCTCTCAGAAAAGAACAAAGACATAAAGGCTGCCGGAGAATTTCCGGGTAGCGCTGAAGAGGATGATGACGAACAAAGATACCGAGGCAGCAGCGGAGGCTCTTCCCGTGGAGCATCTTCGGGTTCTGTCAAATCAAAAACCCCGGTATTGGACAACTTTGGTCGCGACTTGACCAAAATGGCCGAAGATGGAAAACTTGACCCCATCGTTGGACGTGAAAAAGAAATTGAGCGTGTTTCTCAAATTCTGAGTCGTCGTAAAAAGAACAACCCGATGCTCATTGGTGAGCCAGGTGTTGGTAAGTCAGCCATTGCGGAAGGTTTGGCGCTGCGTATTGTTCAGCGTAAAGTATCGCGTGTATTGTTCAATAAACGGGTGGTTACTCTTGACTTGGCTTCTTTGGTAGCTGGAACGAAATACCGTGGTCAGTTTGAAGAACGTATGAAAGCGGTAATGAATGAATTGGAGAAATCGAGAGATGTAATCCTGTTCATCGATGAGATCCATACTATCGTTGGAGCTGGCGGTGCCAGTGGTTCTTTGGATGCCTCCAACATGTTTAAGCCTGCATTGGCCCGAGGCGAGATTCAATGTATCGGTGCCACTACTCTGGATGAGTACCGAACCAATATTGAAAAGGACGGAGCACTTGAAAGACGTTTCCAGAAAGTATTGGTTGAGCCTACTACTATTGATGAAACGATTCAGATTCTAAACAACATTAAAGAGCGTTACGAGGATCACCATAATGTACATTTTACAGATGATGCCATTAAGGCCTGTGTAACACTTACTGAAAGATACATTTCTGACCGCTTCCTACCAGACAAGGCCATTGATGCCCTGGATGAAGCTGGCTCAAGAGTTCACATCACCAACATCAAGGTTCCTAAGGAAATCATTGATTTGGAGAAAAAGGTAGAAGTAGCCAAAGAAGAGAAAAACCAAGTGGTGCGTTCTCAGAAATACGAAGAGGCTGCTGAACTACGTGATGTGGAGCGTCGCCTGCAAGAAGAATTGGAAGCGGCTAAGCAGAAGTGGGAAGAAAATTCCCGTAACCACCGCGAAACGGTAAGCGATGAAAACGTGGCTGAAGTGGTCGCTATGATGACTGGAGTTCCGGTTCAGCGAATTGCTCAGAAAGAAAGTGCTCGCTTGTCTCAGATGTCTGAACAGTTAGAAGGTTCGGTGATTGGCCAAGATGAGGCCATTCGCAAGGTGACTCGTGCGATTCAGCGTAACCGCGCCGGATTGAAGGATCCATCCAAGCCGATTGGTTCTTTTATTTTCCTTGGGCCTACCGGGGTTGGTAAAACTCAATTGGCTAAAGAGTTGGCTAAATTCCTATTTGATAAAGAAGACAACCTCATTCGTATCGATATGAGTGAGTACATGGAGAAATTTGCCGTTTCTCGCTTAGTAGGAGCGCCTCCTGGATACGTTGGATACGAGGAAGGTGGACAATTGACCGAAAAGGTAAGACGTCGCCCCTACTCTGTTGTATTGCTCGATGAAATTGAAAAAGCCCACCCCGATGTGTTCAACTTGCTGCTTCAAGTATTGGATGACGGTATTGTTACTGATTCTTTGGGAAGACGGGTGGATTTCCGCAACACCATTGTGATCATGACATCCAATATTGGTACTCGTCAGTTGAAAGACTTCGGCCAAGGTGTTGGATTCTCCACCACGGCTAAGCAAGAAGGTGCTGAGGAACACAGCAGAAGTGTATTGCAAAACGCATTGAAAAAGGCTTTTGCTCCAGAATTCCTAAACCGTATCGACGATGTAGTCTTGTTCAATACATTGAGCAAAGAAGACATCTTCAAGATTATTGACATTGAATTGAAGAACTTGTACTCTCGTGTGGAGAACATGGGCTACAAAATCAAGTTGACCGATCCGGCGAAGGAATATATTGCTGAACGTGGTTATGATCAGCAATTTGGTGCTCGCCCATTGAAGCGTGCCATCCAGAAATACCTGGAAGATCCTATGGCTGAAGAAATTATTAACTCTAACCTAAATGAAGGTGACACACTTGAGGTTACTTTAAATAAGGATAAAAACGAGTTGGTAGTGAAGGTTAAAAAAGGTCGTAAGCCTGCCGAAGCCAAGGGAAATACCAAGAAAAAGGATGAATCCAATGGCGAAGAAAAAGCAGATGATAAATCATAAAGATCAAAGCGGTTATTGGTAATTTAACCTGATCAATAAAAATTAAAAAGGATCCCCGATGATTGAATTCGTCGGGGATTTTTTTTGGCTCAATAGGAGCCTATTTAATCGTGTTTAGGATCAACTCTAAGTTTAAAACGCTAGCCTGATGATTACCTGAACGAGTAGGCTTACTTCCTACAATCCCTATTGTTTGCTAACTTTGGAGGCAAATCCAATCATGAAAAACCTCACCTACTGCATCTTATTGATCGTATTAATCTTGTTGGGTTGCAATCCGGAAAGGAAGGATGTGACCGTGGTTAAGGGGGTAGTAAGAAGTGATATCTATGATCTTCCGTTGAAAAATGCGACGGTGTCCATTGGCTACCTTACCGTACTCGGATCCAATTATAAGGAGGTAGATCGAGCCCAAACGAATGAAAATGGCGAATATGAATTGCAGTTCAATAAACGGTTGAACCGATCGCAATACTACATTCAGTTTTTCTACAATGGTGAGTGGTGTAAGGATACTGAAAGCGAATTGTTGGACCTGAATTTCCAAGAGGAGAATCATTTGGATTTTGAAATGATCTGCTCCCCTACCTATTTAACAATGCATATGGAAGCCACCTTAAAGAGTGATGCGTTTAAATACATCGCCATTCAAGGTGGTGATACCATCGCTCGTGCAGCTCATTTTATTTATCCCCATCATTCGCATGAATCCTTCATCAGAAAAAGATTATTGGTGGCTCCCTATGATTCCGTTTGGATCGAAATTCAATACCGTGATTACACTGGAGAAATAACAACAAAAACCTACGATATACTCTGCGATCCAGAAGATGATCTATATGTTTATTTCCAGAGTTAACAGCTGGATGACTGATGGCTAAAAGCTTAAGACCATACCGTTTTGTTTTTTTATCTCTTTGCCTGATAATTCTCGGGGGCTGTATGGGTAAGCGAAATAAAACCACACGTATTGAGGGTGTTTTGATAGATTCACAGTACGAGCAACCTATTCCCAATACTCAGGTTACGATTGAATATCACGAATGGCTATTTGGCAACTGGATTGAAGAAGATGTATCCAGAACTGACGAAAATGGTCGGTTTAAACTGGAGTTTAAGAAGCGCCATGACAAGTACAATTACTATATAGGTGTTGGCCCTCACTCCAGGTGTGGTTTTAATCGGGTTCATGTTGATCTCGATTTTCAAGAGGAGAATTACAAAGAGGTATCTGTTAGCTGTGATCGCATTTATATGGAACTCAAAATGGAACCATCGGATCCAAAGGATGCCGTAAGACCAGTCATACGATTACAAGGTGACACTTTGCTTGCTTATCAAGAATATGTAAGTCCGGCGAAATTGGGAGAACCTTTAATCAAAGAGATAGTTCATGTCATTCCTTATGAAACGGTTTTTGTTGATGTGTTTCAAATAGATGCCAATAGCGGGGATACCACCCATTACTTTTACGAGAAATTCTGCGATCCCAATAAGTCCATTTCCATTCATCATACGAAATGATGGCCATTCATACCAAAGTGGTAAACGGGAAATTCTCAGATTCATATCAGCTTAAATCTATTCGGATATAGATTCAATCTTCCACTTGAACCAAGCTATTTTTAATCGCAAAAATGACCAAGCCAGCGGTATTCTTCGTTCCGGCTTTACTTAGAAGGTTCTTCTTATGTCCTTCTACGGTTCGTGGACTGATGTAGAGCTTTTCTGCGATTTCGGTAGCTGTATGTTCCTTGCATATCAGTTTAAGTACATCTAACTCTCTATCCGTAAAGGATACGTTGAATCGGGTGTAGGACTTTTTGCGCTCCCTGTGCATAATACCGTTACGCATGATTTCACTGATGTAGTTGTTGTAGTAAAAACCGGTTTCAATGACTGATATAATGGCCTTTTCCACTTCCTGGGGCGATGCATTTTTAAGCAGGTATCCACTGATTCCGGATTCAATCATTTTCAAAATCAGCCTTTCATTGCTGTACATAGAAAGCATGATAATCTTGACTGATGGGTAACATTTCATGATTTCCTGGGCTGCATCCTGTCCATTTATTTCAGGCATCTCAAGATCCAGAAGCACTACATCCGGCGGACGCTCAGTTCGCTCTAACAATTCTAACAGTTCCCTCCCATTAGAAACACTCTCTATCGATTCCAACCACTGCGATTTTGCCGATAGTAGTGAAACCAGTCCCTTTCTAAATAGCAGGTGATCATCGGCAATAACCAAATTGATCTGTTTCATGACGTTTAGTTTAAGTTTTTAACATGGTGGTGACTACCTCTGTACCATTTCCCAATCCGGATAGAAACTGCACATTAGCCCCTATCATTCTGGCTCGGTTCTCAATATTTTGGAGTCCAAGACTATGTCCGTTGCGTTGTTCTAGGCTGAATCCCCTACCGTCGTCTTTCACTTTGAGGGAAAACTTGCCGTCCTGCCCTACCCCCATTTCCACCAGGATCTGGTTGGCTTCAGCATGTTTTACGGCGTTGTTTAAGCTCTCTTGTACAATTCGGTAAAGAGAAAGCTCCACTCGGTACTCCATTCTTGGAATGAGTCCGACGGTATGGAAGTAAATGTCTAAGTCTTCGGAGCGGTTGAGTTCCTCAATCAAATGGCTGACAGCTTCACTTAGACCAATTTCTTTAAACTCTGTAGGCAGTAGATTACGAGCGGTTTTCCGGATGTCGGAGATGATCTCATCAATCATGTTGTTGGTGGAATAAACCGAGTCCCGAATGAATCCCTGATCTTGGGAGTGGTTGAGCAGTTCATACAACCTGAATTTGACCACTGACAAGGACACTCCGAAATTGTCATGTAAATCTCTGGCGATACGTTTCCGCTCCTCTTCCTGAACCTGAATGTTACTATGGATGAGGGTTTCTTTGTGGTTGATGTCCTGCTTGTGAAGATCCAATTGCTGCCGCATGACCTTCTTTTGATAGATAACCAGAAAAACAATGAGAGAGACTGCCAGCATGAACATTCCGAACATGCCGGTGAAAATCATGAAATATATTCGGTATTCCTCCGCACTTTCCATAGGCCAATTGATATAAGCAACAAATAGATCACATAAAAAATGGCATGGACTCCCCAAAATACGGTGGCCCATTCACGCTTCATGTTCACCACATAGTTACTGAAGACAAATAGAAAGAAGCTTCCCGAAAAATAGAGCAACACTGCAGAATTGATCCAGAACTCGGGCGTTTGTTCAAGCCTTACTATCCGCGCTTCACGGATAAATTTATAAAATAATAGCAGGGAAAAGAATATCAGAAGGATACTTTCGAGTGCACGGGCATTGCTGTTGTTCTCATAAATGTGCTGAAAGAAGAAACTATTTACCAGGGAATAGCCAAAAAAGAACAGGATAATAAGGATTAAAACCCGGGGTGAAAGCATGGGCTTAAGTCGCCAGTAGAAATAGAGACTGAGCATCAAAAATTCGAGGTTGGTATAGACGTGAAGTATAGGCAGGTTGTTGATTTTTTCCTTCCATAACAAATGGGCTATCAGTGCAGTAACCGCTGATACTACCATTAACCAAGAAAGCCACCTCAAGGGTTTATCCAGGCGTCCGTATAGGACCCAGGACAACCCTAAAGGCAGTAGTACAAAGAGCGGAGCAATCGATATGACTCCACTAAGCCATTGACTCAATTGCATAAGGTGGTTGAATTTTTAATTGAGCATTAGAAAATCATAAAGACTGGCAAGGATCTTCATGGTTTAAAACATGATTTGGTGCGCAGGTCGGAGGGCAAGGTTGTGCAAAATCGTAAACCCTGCTATTGGTTTCTGTACCGGTTAGATCATAATCGGCCTGATCCACTCCAACGGCAAACACCGATTGTTTCCCCTGATCATCTTCACCAAAGTAGATTCGGATGTAAGCCACATTGGGTTCTGAGAGTAAATGCTCAAAATCGGACTTGTCGAATCGAAAAGCTTTGGGTTCATTGGGGCGGTTGCACTGCCATTTTTTAGTTTGGCTCACAGCTAACGATAGCGGTACTTCTCCATTGATAATGCCACTCATAATGTTGTTAAGATTTTAATTGATAATGTTAGAAAAGCTTCTAAAGGTACAACCCGCCTCCGGTGGATTCAAGGGCTGTTATACAGGCAACTTAATGGCTGAGTTCTAAGGTCTTAAAAATCAACAATCTGAAATCTAAGAAGGGTATACAAACCCGTATAAATACCTGTATGATCAAGTATAAATAACAGAGTCTGAATAATTAATCTCCAATCGTGAATCTTCAATTTAGAGCAAAGCGATCACCGTAAGTAATCTCAAGTTCTTAGTATTCAGAATTCAAAATTGGAAATTGAAGAAGGTTCAAGAATGAAGATTCAAAAAGCGATCACTTCTTCCCTCTCCACTCGTCCACATATCCTTTGGCTACTTCTACGAAATGTTGTTCGGTTTCTTGTAATCCCATCGGGCTAACGCCTCCTGCGGCATTCAGGTGACCTCCACCGCTGAAATAGCGTCTGGAGAATTGATTGACATCCAGGTTGCCCTTGCTACGAAAAGACATTTTGACTCCCTCCTCCATTTCTTTCATGATGCAGGCAAAACGAATGCCTGAAACGGACAAAGCATAGTTCACAAATCCTTCGGTGTCTCCAGGTTTGTAGTGATAGGTGTTCATTTCTTCCAGAGAAAGAGTAATGTAGGCCAGAGAAAAATCCCGGTTTACCTTCAACTTTTTGCCCAAAACATAACCCAGTAATCGAATTCTGGAGAGTGAATTGTTATCGTAGATCTTGTTGTATACCTTACTAATGTTGAGTCCGGTGTCAATGAGACGCGCAACAATTTCGTGCGTTCTGGCCGATGTAGAAGGAAAACGAAACGATCCCGAATCGGTCAAGATACCTGAGTATAAACATTCGGCGGCCTCTACGTTTAAGAGATGGTCGTATTCAGCCGCTTCAATGAGCTCGTAAACCAATTGGGCAGTAGAACAGGATTCGATATCATGAACGGCATAGGTGTAGAAATCGGAAGGTTCCCGGTGATGATCCACCAAAATCTTGGGTGCCTTGGCATGTGCCACTTCTGAACCAAACTCTTCTCCAATACGGTGTAAAGCGTTAAAGTCCAGGGTGAAAATCAAGTCCGCCTTGGTCAGCGCTTCTCGAACATCATTTCCATGTAAATCAAAGCGAAGTATATCCTTTTGCCCTGGCATCCACTGAAGAAACTGTGGGAAGGCATCAGGAACGGTTACGGTAACCTCTTTATCTAATGCCCTTAGCACATGGGCAAGCCCTAAGGATGAACCAATGGCGTCTCCGTCAGGAGATTTGTGTGATATAATGACAATCTGCTGGGCTTCTTGAATAGCCTCCTTGATTTCTGCGTATTGAAAAGTGCTCACTTACTGGTAATCGTTATTAGCCGTCAAAGATAGGCCAATAAACGCCGTTATTCCAGATATAGTGCCCGTTTAACAGCTTTGGTTTTAGTGGATAAGGATCATCCAATTGATAAAGTACTTGGTTTTTAGTTGAGTCGGGTGTGAAAATAAACTTAAGATTAAAGTTTGTTAGCGTAAGATTGACGGATTAAGCTAATTTTGCAGCCAAATTTTGAAAACGAATTAAACGATATCTATCATGTCAGGAAACAGAACCTTCACCATGATTAAGCCTGAGGCTGTAGCCAAAGGAAATACTGGAGCCATTTTAGAAAGAATCAACGCAGCTGGTTTTCGCATCGTAGCGATGAAAAAGACTCAACTTTCTAAAGCAGAGGCTGGAGAATTTTATGCTGTACACAGCGAGCGTCCATTCTACGGCGAGTTGGTAGACTACATGTCTTCTTCTCCAATCGTTGCAGCTATCCTTGAGAAAGACAACGCTGTACTTTCTTTCCGCGAACTAATTGGTGCTACTGATCCAGCTGAGGCTGCTGAAGGAACCATCCGTAAAGAGTTTGCTGAAAGCAAGGCTCAAAACGCTGTTCACGGCTCTGACTCTGACGAAAACGCGCAAATCGAAGGTGGCTTCTTCTTCTCTAAAAGAGAGCAGTTTTAAGTTTACTTTAAGATAACATTGAACAAACCTCCATCCCATTTGTATTGGGCTTTGGAGGTTTTTTTTTGCGAATTTGCCTCCTTTTATTCTATTTTAGCCCTTTAAAACACAACTATTCCCCCGCATTTACATGACTGGGATTACGGAGATTAGATTAACAACAAAAACTTAATGTATGAAGAAATTACTATTTGCTTTAGCGATCGGAGCCATCTTTACCTTGGTTTCATGTGGAAAATGTAAAGATGTTGATTGTCAAAACGGGGAACCTGTAACTCAGCCGACGGAAACTGCGAGTGTACTGATTTCTATACTGGAGATCGCTGCGCTGACGAACTAAGATCTACTTATATCGGAACCTATGCAGGCTCCATTACTCTTGCCATTGCTGGTAGCTCGAACACAGAGAGCAGAGACTTTGCAGTAGAGAAAAACGGAAGCAGTGTTCAAAATCTTAAAATTGAAATTGACACATCTGCTAACACTTACATCTACATCCGTTTGGATGATGCTACTTCTCGTTATACCGTAACGGGTGATAACGATCCAGCATTTGACTGGACTGGTTCTGGAACTATTAACTCTACTTCCATGACCGCTAACCTGGCTACAACAAGCTTTTTGGGAGCTATTTCAGTTTCCGTAACAGGTACGAAAAAATAGGACTAAGTCCTCATTCATAGTAATCCGGCTTCCTCCAAAGGGGCCGGATTTTTTTTGCCCTAATTTGAGGTGGATTCCGTTTGCGGAAGTTGCTTTTTGACTGCTTGGCGAACATACCACCAAGTAACTGAAGCCGACAGCACATCGGCTACTGGAAAGGAATACCAGATTCCATCAATTCCCCAAATCAAGGGAAAGATACTGACCAATGGAATGAGAAAGAAGCCTTGTTTAGTTAGCGTAAGCAGCAAGGCTGGCACCGCTTTGCCAATGGCCTGAAAATAGGCCGACCCTATTAATTGAACAGCTACCAAAGGCACGGCCAGGAAAACCATTCTCATGGCAAAGGGGGCCGAATTTAAAAGTTCTTCGTCTTGTGTAAACGCGGCTGTTATCCAGGGAGCAAATGCCAGAATGAGCAAGAAGATTAGAAAACATACTCCCGTTCCATAGCGGTATGCCACAGAAATGGCCTCCTTTACTCTATCCCAGTTTTTGGCCCCATAATTATACCCCGCAATGGGAAGAAATCCCTGTACTACACCAATAACTGGAAAGAGAGCAAACAAAGAAATCCGATTGATTACTCCATAGATGGCTATGCCCATTTCACCGCCATAGGAAAACAGCGAATGATTTAAAACCACGGTGAGTAAACTAACCGACCCCTGCCTGGCCAGGGTGATGGAACCAATAGAAAAAAGCTCTTTTAAGATGGATAAATCCGGAATAAGGGATTTCCAATAGAACTTCATTTCGGTCCATTTACTGAAAAAGAACAAACAGGTGTAGCCGGCAGAAAATAGATAAGATATCAAGGTAGCCCAGGCGGCTCCTTTTAAGCCCATGTCTAACCAGATGATAAAAATGGGATCTAAAATGATATTGATAATCGCTGGAATGATCAGTGTATACATGGCCCAGCGAGCTTTTCCTTCCGCCCGAATAACGTTGTTGGCCATCATGGCCCAAGCCAGAAAGGGTATGCCAGGAACTAATATTTCGAAATAGTCTTGGGCATAGGGCAAAATTTCTCCATGGCCTCCAAACAGTTGGAGAATGGGGGCATCGTACCAGGAGCTAATAAACACCACCACCAAGGACAGGGAAAGGGTGAATCCAATTTGATTGCCAAAGGTGTGGTAGGCTTTCTCCCGATTGCCCGAACCCAGGGCCCTTGAAATAATGGAGGCCCCTCCTACTCCAACGGCCATACCTATGGATGAAATTAGAAAGGTTAGCGGCATAACTACCGTAATGGCAGCAATACCCAAAGAACCCACCCAATGCCCCACGTAAATGGTGTCTACGATGGAGTAAATCGACATGACCAGAAATCCGACGGATGCTGGTACAGCCTGCTTAAGAAGTAAACGTCCGATATCGAGTTGACCGAGCTCCCCTGAAGTGTCTTTCATACGAGGGGGCAATGTTACAACTAATTTGAATCAAGTGAGAGAGGCGCACGGATGCTCAGGAAGGGCTATAAAAATGAAAAGCGGAAATTCACAAGGAACTTCCGCTTTATCACGTGCGATTCGGATTAATAATTCTGTTTCTCTATTGGGCTGTACCTAAGAAATTGGAAGAGGTTGGGATAAAAATGAAAAAAAGGGAAAAGAAAAATTAGAAGCCGAACAAATATCCAATCGTAACTACATGATCGTCAGCCCCTCCAAGGATGTAATGGTATTCCAAAAAAAAGGTACTTGGTCCTGTTTCCAGAAACCCGCCTGCTCCAAGTTTGGCTCCATGCCAGGTTTGATTGGAAGACTCGCCGGTTTGTTGTTTGGTAATTCTCTCAGAAAAAAAGCTGTATCCTCCCGATCCATATACTCCGGCAAAATCTGAAGTGTACAACATTCCATGCACCACAAAATTGATTTCGAAGGCATCATGATCCTCGTTTTGGAAACTGCCAGAATGGGTTCTTTTTAAAAACTTGGTAAACTCAGGTCCGGCTCTCAGGTGATCACCCAAGCGAAGGTAGGCTCGTCCATTAATGCCCGAAGTGTTTAGCTTTAAAGCATAGTTTAATCCGCCGCCAATCTGAATTTTAGGTGAATTTTGAGCCATGCCGGAAACACCAATAAAGAGAAGTAAACCAACCAGGAGTCGCGATATTGGGTTCATCCTGGCAAGGTAGTGTTTTTCCAGACCACAAATTGCCTCTTGCACCGAGGGTGTCAAATAATCTATTTTTAACCCCGTTAATTCCAAACTATGCGAATCTCTCAGTTCTTATTTGTTGTTATTCTCCTTTCTGGAATGCAGGCCTTTGCCCAAAAGGGTCAGTGGTCTTTGGGATTGGATCTGTCCAGCACTTTTGCCAATGGATTAAGCAGTGAAACTGAGGATACGGAGAATGGAACAACCTACCACTCCAGCCTTTTGGGTGGTGTATACTTAAGTGACCGATTGTTTATTCAGTTTGGTGGTCGTTATAAATACACGGAATTCCTCAAGCAAAACACCAGCGGGAAACGGGTACTGCAACAAACGGATTTGGAGGTACCTCTTCTACTCACCTATTACATTGTAGATCCCGAGGTTTCCTTTCGCCCTTATTTTCAAACGGGTCTTGGCTGGACCGTGCACACCAATGAAAAATGGATATTAAACAGCTTGACAACGGATAGCTTGATATCCGAAAAGTTTGCCTCGGATAATGGATTTGGTCCGGAGGATTTTGACTGGACTCTTTACTTTGGATTCGGAGCTGCCCATACCTTCGAAGAAATGCATGAAGTAAGGATGCTTATATTCGGTTCCTACGAGTTTGATCGTGCCTTTCGGGCAGGTTTGGCCTTCGAATACAACTTCCTTTTTCCCAGAAGGCGTAAGAAGTAAAGGGCAGGCAACCAGGATCGACAGTTCGCTCAACTTCTAATTTTCCAACAGAAATAAATGAAAAGAGCGCCCTCCGGTGAGAAAGGCGCTCTTGCTCTTAAACGTGATAACCCGATGAACTTAGGGGGCTACTACTTCGCCGTCCCAAGTCATCATACCACCTAACAGGTTAAAGGTGGTAAATCCTTTGCCCGACAGATACTGGCAGGCTTGTCCACTGCGATTCCCACTTCGGCAGTAAACGTAGTAGTTCTTGTTTCGGTCCCACTTTTCGGTTTCTTCCATAAAGCGTTGACCGTTCATGATATCGAGTTGAATGGCTCCAGGCTGAATTCCCTCAGAGCACTCTCCAGGAGTTCTAACATCTACGATTACCGCTTGGGAATCGTTGCTCAATTTCTCCTTCCATTCAACAGGTGTAATGTTTTCCATTTCAAACAGTTTTAGAGGTTTCTCAAGGTTTGCCAAGGTCCGGCATTGTAAGCCGTAATTCCTTTCGAAGTCAACATCGATTTCGCTTGTGCAGCTCTGGCTCCCGATCGACATACGAGGATGACTTCCTTGTTTTTAACCTTTTTCAAATTGGACAGTAGGGTTTGCAAGGGAATGTTGATACTCCCTTTTACATGTCCGGATTTATATTCTTGTGGCGTTCTAACGTCGACTATAAGGGCCCCATTCTCTACTAGGCCCTTATAGTCAACTCTTCCACCCAATAACAGATCTTTCAGTGTTCCAAATAATCCCATGGTAGTGAGTTTAAAGTGTGCTTGGACAAACGTATTCGCTTACCGGTGCATCGGTGTTTTTGATGGCCGAAAAACCGCCCAATACATCAATGATTCCGTGAATTCCTCGTGACTTAAGTAAGGAGTTGGCAATCATCGAACGATATCCTCCGGCGCAGTACAGGTAGCGCTTTCCTTCTACTCCTTGGTATTCGGAGAGGTAATCGTTCAAGTAATCCAAGGGTGTGTTATTCGCATCGATGACGTGTTCAGACTGGTACTCCCCTGTTTTGCGAACATCATAAATCACGGGTTTTTCGTCTTTGAGTAGGGCTGCAAATTCCTCCGCACTAATTCCTTCCACTGAATCCACTTCTTTTCCTGCATCTTGCCAGGCGTCCAATCCTCCATCCAGGTATCCAATCACGTTGTCGAAACCAACTCTGGATAACCGGATGATAGTTTCATTGAGACGGTTTTCTGGCGTGATAAGTAGAATAGGCTGTTCCACATCCCGAATCATAGCTCCCACCCATGGAGCAAAATTCCCGTCAATTCCAATGAAAATGGAGTTTGGCACATGAACCTGAGCAAAATCATTCTGGTGTCTAACATCCAGAACTACAGCTCCTGTTTCATTTGCAGCCAACTCAAAGGCTTCTGGTGACAAGGCTTGATTTCCAGTCTCGATTACTTCATCCACATCGGCATAACCCTCTTTATTCAGCTTAACGTTAAAGGGGAAGTAAGCGGGAGGTGGTAACAAACCATCGGTCACTTCTTTTATAAATTCATCTCGGGTCATGTCGGCACGTAGAGCGTAATTCGTCTCTTTTTGTTCGCCTAACAATCCCACCGTTTCTTTACTCATGTTTTTTCCACAGGCAGATCCTGCACCATGACCTGGATAAACGATTACTTCATCCGGAAGGGTCATAATTTTGTTTCTCAAACTGTCGAATAAAATTCCTGCCAGTTCTTCCTGAGTCATGCTCGCGGCCTTTTGAGCCAAATCTGGTCTTCCTACATCTCCAAGAAACAAGGTGTCGCCACTAAACATGGAGTGAGGATTACCATTTTCATCCTGCAGCAAGAAAGTGGTACTTTCCATGGTATGCCCGGGCGTGTGAATAACCTTAATGGATACATTCCCAAGTTCAAATACCTGACCATCTTCAGCTACCAGGCTTTCAAATTTAGGAGCAGCCAAAGGTCCATATACTACGGGTGCTCCGGTTTTCTCGGCCAAGGTTACGTGTCCACTTACAAAGTCAGCGTGGAAGTGAGTTTCAAAAATGTATTTGATCTTAGCTCCCCTTGATTCGGCCAAGTCCATATAAGGTTGTACCTCTCGCAAGGGATCAACGATAGCTGCTTCTCCATTGCTTTCGATGTAATAAGCACCTTGTGCTAAACATCCGGTATATATCTGTTCTACTTTCATGTGTTATTTTCAAATTACAAGGCAAATGTATCGTGGCTCTGTTTCCTGCACAGCGACAAATGTTACACAAGCACTTAGCAGATGTTAAAACCCGCCTATTTTCGGCTTGCGGGCATTCGAAAACGAATGATCAGGGAGGAAATGAGGGTGAGCACACCAATGCTCATGATAGCAAAGCTAAGGCCAAAGGCATCTGCTATAATTCCGGAAAGCAAAGCACCGATGGCATAGCCCAAATCACGCCAAAGTCTGAATACACCAATGCTCTCCGCTCGTTGCTGCGCTGAAGTGTATTGAGCTATTGCCGCCAAAAAAGTGGGATAAACCAATGCGGTACCCAAACCCAATAAAACGGAAACAGTGATCAAGGTGGCCATAGATTGCAAGGATGGAATCAGTAGTATGGCCAAACCTTGCACCAGCATGCCCCAAAAGAGTAAGCTCTTTTTATTAAAGAGGTCGGCCATTTTTCCGGTAAACAGCTGCCCTATTCCCCACACGGCTGGATATATGGCCGTAATCAAGCCTACATCATCGGTGGAATAGCTCATAGAAAGCAACCAAATTGGAAGGAGACCCCAAATCATACCATCGTTTAGGTTATTAACCATTCCAGCCTGGGTAATGGAACTCAAGGCTTTGTCAGAAAAGGTGGTATTGATAAAGACATGATCCAGTTCTTCCTTGTCGTCTTGGGTGGTTTCGAGCTTTACGTGGTGATGGGTGTCTTTAACCCAAAGAATAGCCAGTAAGAAACCTATTACTGCGATGGCCAATCCCAGGTAAAAAGGATAGGGAGTTACTCCATATTCATGGGCGATATAGGCAGAAAGAAAAGCAACGAGTCCTACTGCGAGGTAACCAGCAAATTCATTGAGTCCCATGGCCAAGCCGCGATCCTTCTCTCCTACCAGGTCAATTTTCATCACCACCGTGCTGCTCCAGGCCAATCCTTGACTGGCTCCTAATAGAATGTTGGCCATAATGATCAGGTACCAATAAGGAGCGCTCATGAGAATGAGCGGTACAGGAATAGCCAAGGCCATACCTATAATTAGGAGGTTTCTTCTCCCCCATTTATTAGCCAGTTTTCCGGTAAAATAGTTGGCTAATGCCTTGGTTACCCCGAAAGCTATAATGAAGGTAAGAATTGCTGTATGGGACTTAATTCCAAACTCTGATTCGGCAAATTCCGGAAAGATCGATCGTTCAAGCCCTACCATTCCACCTACAAAGGCATTGACGATAACAAGTAAAGTAAACTGCTTCCAGTTCTCCTTTAGACCAAGTACAATTTCCGATTTTGTCATAGAATTACAGCGAAGCAAAGAAAGGTAATGCCTCTTAAAAACGGTAGTTCACCACCAAGTTGTGATTGAACATATTCACCTTGTTTAATACAAGCTTTGGATTGTCATAGGTATCGCCCAGAGCCCGTTTCCAGGTAGTAAGCCATTCGATGACCAATCCTTTTTTATCCGATCGGGTAAAGTAAAATAGATCCAGGTTGAGTTGGTCGTTGGCGGGAAAGGCGTACTTGTTGTTATCGAAGTTCAACGCATCAGGACGGTAATACTGCCCATATCCGATTTTAGCCACCAGGGCCCCTGCTTTTTTGAAGGTTAATGTTCGTTGTACATCCACCATCCAGGCATGGGTATTGGATACGCCTTCTAAGCGTTCTCTTTTTTGAAACACAAACAAGAACTCTCTACCCCATTCTCTAGGAAAAAGGAACCGGCCATCATTGGTTACGTAATTGTAATTACCCGAGACTCTCCATTTTTTGTTCCATTTCAATTCATATTGGGCTCCAATCACGTTGGCTTGGGCATCGTGAACATAGGCCTTAGCCGGATCAGAATTACCGCCCTGATTCATTTTGGATTGATTCAGGTACTGTGCCGAAACGGTGTGTTTCACTTTAGCCACTTCCTTGGACACATAAGCCTGGATAAATGCGGTGTTGTAAATATTATCGACGTAGTAATTCCAGAATTTGGCGCCCACTTTTTTGCCTTTGTATTCGATAGAAGCGATACCCAGACCCATGGACGACAGGGAATTTCGGTACTGAGCCAAACTGCCATCCGGGTTTCTTCCTTGCGGGTAACTTCCTATGCTTTGCCCTACAGGCATAAAATCTGAAGTGCTTCGGGCTCCGATATGGGTAATCCAGGCCAGCCGAGCGAAAAGTGTTTTCTTTTTGGATTGGTAATCATACCAAATCCCCTGTTCAAGCGTAGGAATCATTCGACCATCTTCTGGATTTAGAAAAGGCGTTTTTAATTGAAATCGCCCCACCTGAACAAAATGTCCTTTGAGGCGATAGGATAAATAGGCCTCTCCCAGTAAGGTGATTTCCGTCCGGCTTAAATCGTTCACATCAAACAAGCCCGATTCATACCTGCTGTAGCGCCCTGTTGTTGGATCCGTGGCTGTGATGTCGCTAATTTTAAGGTTGGAACTGTGATGCACGGCAGCACCAATTTTGAATCCATAAAATGAAGACGTTTCATATTTGAGCTTACCACCTGTGGCCAAGGCATTCCAATCCTTTAAGTCTCCCTCATTGTCGGTAGCCATAAAGAAGGTTCTCCAATAGCCTGAGGCTTTACCCCCGATCACCGAATGGTATAAAGAGTCCTTTTGCGACCAAGCAGTAAAACCATTGATTAGGAAAACAAACAGAATGAGATGGCGGAATCGTGTCATTTGGATTTCTTCAGGTTAAAGTTCTTTTCATGGTAGGCCATGATTTCTGGAAAAGGACCATATTGGTGCTGCTCCTGGCTAAAATGATCCGGAAATGGGCCATAGGGCGTGGATACCGGCTTTTGCTTCAAATCAGGAAAGTCTTTTTCAAGTCCACTCTTTTTGGGGTGCTTTAAGCTGTTGATATAACCCGCTAAGTCATAAGCTTCTTCATCCGATAAGATGGGATTCTCTGAAGTAGCCCCGAGTGGCATGTTAGCCTTTAGGAACCGAGCTGCCGTTAGCACCCGATGCATTCCTGCCCCATTGTTGTAGGTGTCATCACCGGCAAGAGGTGGAAAACTGTATTGGTTCTCACCGGAGGAAACTCCCTGGCCCTCTGAACCATGGCAAGAAGCACACTTCTGGGCAAATAGATCCTTACCCTTATGAAGGTCCACTTTACGGTTGGGAATTTTTACTTCGGCAAATCCACGGCCCTGGACCGAAACAGTGGAAGGAACATCCTTGCTCAGCCACTCCATATAGGCTACTATGGCTTTTAACTCTTTACTTTCAGGCGGAAATTTCCGTCCATTCATACTCCGCTCCATACAGCCATTAACTCGCTGATGCAAGTCAGCCACCTGGTCTTCTCGACTCATGTATTTGGGATAGCGATTGGCTATTCCCACAAAAGGAGCGGCATGTGGTTTTGTTCCTCCATCCAAATGGCAGTTTTTGCAAGACAGATTGTTGCCTGCATAAACCTTCGTTGGATCGGGATTTGCTGGACCAATGAATGAACTCGTATTCATTACGATATCGTGTCCATATCGGATTAATGCATCTGCTCCGTTATGCCCCAAGCCATCAATCGAAAAATTGGCATCAAAAGCAGGAAACGGACTTTCTTTTTTATTAGGAGTTTGGCTCGTCATTTTCTTATCAGACCCTGGTTCCGGTTCTGATTCCAGTGTAACTTGCTGACTGAAATAGGCGAGCAAAGCCAGGTTTCCGGCCGCCAGAATAACGATAATCTTGACCAAGGCAATCACCTTGCCGGTCATTTTCAGAACGAGCTTCTCCTCTGTTGTTTGTGTGTTATTTTCCATTTCATGGGGTTTATGCGGTTTCTAATGAAATGGGTGGAAGATCAGAATGCTTTAGATTTTCCAGGGCCTCTGGAAGATTCCTAAAGGTTTGGAATCCGTCTAAGTCATACATTCCGGAATGGGCGAATATATCTCTCACCGGGCCAATGGCTCCGGTCATGATCAACCTTTGGTTTTGTGCTCTAAGGTCTTTGACCAACTGCTTCAGCATTTCTAAAGAGGTAGAATCAATGTAGTTAATGGTACCAGCATCAATTAATACCGCTTGAAGATCATCTCCTTTATGTCGGGCTTTTTCGAGCAGATTTTCTTTGAAGTAGTTGGCATTGGCGAAATAGAGTTGCGAATCGAATCGCATGATAAGGAAACGAGGGTCCTGCTCTACTTCTTCAAAACGATCAATGTTTTTGTAAAGTGGACTTCCAGGCATTTTCCCCAATACCGCAAAGTGAGGCTTTACGGTGCGATAGACCAATAAAACCAGAGACACCAGCACACCTAATAAGATCCCTTCTTTAATGCCCACGGTAAGGGTGATCAGAAAGGTAAAAATCAAAAGACCGAATTCATCCTTTCGGGTTTTCCAGAGAGATACTGGATACTTAAAATCAATCAATCCAAAAACAGCCACCATAATAATGGAAGCGAGAATCGCCTTAGGCAAGTAGTAAAATAAGGGGGTAAAGAATAACAAAGTCAATCCTACCACCACCGCACTAATAACAGCCGCAACTCCTGTTTTAGCACCAGCTTGGTCATTGACCGCAGTTCGCGAAAAACCACCAGTGGTAGGATAGGATTGAAAAAAGGATCCTACAATATTGGATGTGCCTAAGGCAATGAGCTCTTGGTTTGCATCCACTTTGTATTCGGTATGTTTTTGTTCCACCGCTTTAGCCACTGAAATGGCCTCCATAAAGGCGATAAGCGCTAAAGTCATGGCAATGGGAATGAGCTCGGATAAATGCTCGGTGTCGAGCAAAGGCATGCTAAAAACGGGAAAGCCTGTAGGAATCTCCCCTACAATCCCCACTCCTACTTCGGTAAGATTCAAGAAACTAACGGACACGGTTCCCAGAATAACGACCAATAAAGCTGCTGGGACTTTTGGTGCATATTTTTTGGTGAGCTTAATCACAGCGATGCCCCCAATCCGATAACCAGGGTTAGCCAATGGATCTGGTCCAATTTCAGAATCGCGTCATATAGTAAGAGATGAATCTGGTTGTTTCGTTCAATATCGGCTCCCAACAGGTGCTTCAATTGATTTAAACCAATTATGAGGGCAGCCGCAGAAGTAAATCCGCTAATCACAGGCTTGGATAGAAAATTAACCAGGAAGCCGAGCTTAAACAATCCCATGGCCAATTGAAGGACTCCCATCATAAAAGCCAGAGTAATGGCCAAGAGAATGTAGTTTTCAGAACCTGCTGCGGCAATAACGGTCAATCCGCTCGCCACCAAAAGAGAATCCATAGCCACAGGTCCCACGGCCAGCTGGCGAGAAGTACCCAGTATGGCGTAGATAATTTGAGGAATCAATGCGGCATACAGTCCGTAAACGGGCGGTAATCCGGCAATCATAGCATAGGCCATCCCTTGTGGGATGAGCATGATACCTACGGTTAACCCCGCCGGTAAATCGCCCTGAAACTGGGCCTTTCCGTAACCCTTGATCCAGGATAGTATGGGAAGAAATCGATTCATCTTAATGGGGTAATCGGTTTTTGATTATGCCATAAAGAAGGGTCCCCAATAAGGCAAAGGCGATAACAATCAAAATGCTTAATGCTCCAGCCCCAACCAAAACATACATCGGCCCTGGACAAGCTCCTGCCAGAGCCCAACCCAGTCCAAAGATGATTCCTCCAAAAAGGTAACGTGGGATGCTTTTGTTTTTAGGAGCAAAAGAGATCGGAATGCCCGATACGCTCTTGAGGTTCGATTTTTTGATCAGAAACACAATCAGCATTCCCAAGCTGACTGCCGTGCCGATAATACCGTACATGTGAAACGATTCGAAACGGAACATCTCATAGATTCGAAACCAGGACACGGCCTGAGATTTAAACATGATCACTCCGAAAAGAACGCCTATTAGTGTATATCTTAAATATCTCATTGTGATGCGATAAGAGTTCTTTGATTAAAGGATTACAGGTAACAATAAATGGGTCATTATAAGGCCGCCTACGAAGAAGCCAATAACAGCTACCAACGAAGGCCACTGGAGGTTACTCAGTCCGCTAATGGCGTGTCCTGAAGTACATCCACCAGCGTAGCGAGCACCAAAACCAACCAATAGTCCACCGATGGCCAAAATCAAAAAGCCTTTTAAGCTCAATACGGCGTCCCATCCGTAAAGCTCAGCTGGCACATATTGACTGCCTGGTGTATTGAATCCGAGTTCCCGCAGGGATTCAATGGTGGTAGGATTTAGATCGATGGTTTGATCAGGAGTTAAGAAAGTGTGGGCCAGAAAGCCTCCAACCATGGCTCCCAAAACAACCATAAGGTTCCAGCGCTGAGACTTCCAGTCAAACTTGAAAAAATCGGCGACGGCCCCTGCTCCACCCATCGAACATACCGTTCGAAGATTGGATGACATACCAAAGTTTTTTCCCTCGTAGATCAAAAGAAACATGACCAGCGTGATCAATGGGCCCGAGACATACCAGGGCCAGGGATTCAAAATAAAATCCATGTGATGCGAATAATTAGTAAATAAAGAGTGGCGCAAAAACGTGATTAGCCACTGCGGTTTTTAAATCTTTGGGGTAAATCCAGGAAAGGGAATCACGGTGCAGCTCAGAAACCACAATCATCTGAAGGTTATCCTCCAAAAGATGCTGGGTCAATTTGCTTTCGTCACTTCCACTCTCGTTGAGCACATGAAGCACTACTCGTTTGAGTTCATTATCCTGGGCAAACTTTTCCATCCGCTTCCGATAGGTTTCAGCATCCGCTCCACCAGAACCATGCATAATCTTGTAAAGATGAACCTCCGCTCCGAAGGCATCGGCCATTATTCGAACCTGGCGCACATTCTTGGAATGGTCTTCTTCGAAATCATCAAATAGGCCTATTCGCTCAATGGTATGATCACCCGAACGATCACATTTCAGGCTCAATACTGGAATGTCAACCGATTTAATCATCCTTTCCAAAGTGGTATTGATGAAGAAGTCCTCATAGAACTTAGTTGGATGAGCACCCATAAATAGAGCGTCAAAGTTTTCGTTTCGGAGCTTGTAAGCCACAATCTTATCCAACTGACCGATCAGCACAGAAACCTTCTTTATCACCGGGCTCTTAGAATAGGCTTGAGACTTTTCTCGAGCCTTCGCCTGTTGGGCGTATAGCTGGGATAAATCGATATCAGAACAATAATCGGTAATGGAGCCGTCGTCCTTTAAAGGCACTTCGGAATAGGAACTAACCACGTGGAGTAATTCTACTTCCAGGGGTTCTTTTTCATGGATACGCTCTGCAAACTGATTCACGTACGAATCGGTCTCAGAGAACTTAGTAAGCATAAGTACTTTCATCTGATCTGAAATAAATGGAGAATGTTCCCGAATTCAGATGCAAATGGACAAAACTCAGCTGGCTTTATCAGCTACTTAGGTTACACAAGTGGCCGGAGGGCCCAGTATTACTTAGAAATGCAATACCTCTACCTTGTTGCGGTGAAGTTTGATTTCACCTTCTTTTTCCAGTTTTTTAAGTAATCTGGATACGACAACCCGACTGGTGTTTAGCTCGTAAGCAATTTTCTGATGGGTTAATGATAACTCGGCTGTAGAGTTGATCATTACACTATTCTTCAGGTATTTGGTCAGGCGCTCTTGAAGGTTTAGAAAGGCCAGGTCGTCGATGGCTTCGAGCATTTCGTTTAAACGGTTGTTGTAGCTTTCAAATACAAAATCGCGCCAAGATTTATACGTCAACCACTCCTCCATTTTGCTGGTAGGTACCACGAGCAATTTAACCTCCGTTTCAGCCACGGCCTTGATGTTGCTCTTCTTGTGATTTACGCAGCAAGTGAGGGTCATCGCACAAGTGTCTCCCGGTTCTAAATAATACAACAACACCTCATTACCATCATCATCTGCCTTGAGGATTTTGATGGCTCCTTCTAGCATGATGGGCATATTTTTGAGGTAATCTCCTATGTCGATTAATACTTCATCGCGTTTTACCTCTTTATAGGTGCCACAGGCATCCATATCATTGAGCAGCTCTTGCTCGAAAAGGTAACTAAAACGCTGTTGGAGTATTTCTTTCATGCTCATAGGAAAAATGTTTGAATGCTTCGGCAAAATTAGGAAATAACGGCTGGTATGGAATGAATGGATTCACAGTAAACCTCCACAACGGAGTAGAAAAGGAAGAGTCGTTTAACTCCAAATTTTAACTACTTGAGAATCAAAAATAATCCTCCGATATGGAGGGTAAAAAAGAAATATCGTTTGTTAGGCTTAATTCGCAGCAGGCTGTTGTTGCTGCTGCATCTTGTCTTTGTTGGCCAAAATTTGATTAGCCGTTTGAATGAACTTCACCTCTTCTTGACCGGGTTGACTGCCGCTTGGATAACCCAAGTTGCCAAAAGGAGTAATTTGGTAAGACTTCGCTTCTTCGTTGTAGCTCATATCAAAAATCCAGATGGTAGGAAAACCACGTGGCTGAAAAAAGTTTTTGAGCTCTCTGTTTTGAGCGGCCAATTCTGGCGGAAGCTGCTTTCTTCTTGGGTAATCCAATTCGAGTAGAATCACATTTTCGTTGGCCCATGCAACAAAGGCAGGTTTTCTAAACACATTTGCCTGCAGCTTCATGCACCATCCGCACCAGTCACTTCCAGTGAAGAAAGCAAAAATGGGCTTATCCGTCTTTTTAGATTCAGCCTGGGCCTCTTCAAGCTTCACATACCAATGCAAGGATTCTTCATTATTAGGAGCGGCCTGCGATGAGGCAGTCAAACTTCCAAAGGTTAACGTGAGGGTGGTAAGAATAAGGATAAACGGTTTCATGCTCTACAATCTTTTTTCAAACCTATAAAAGTACCGAATGTTTTAACGCGCTACCGCATTTTAACACTGCAATAACAAAGTTGTTTGGCTGACTTGTAAAATGAAAAGCCTTTTACTTCTGTGGTTTTGCCTTCTTTCGGCTTTAACACAGACCGTTGTCTATTGCAAACCGGACTAGGCCGGTGGCGTTGTTTACGGGGAGCTTGGCGATTAGTTTTTTTCGATGTGTTTTAACGGTATGTTCGGATATGAAAAGTGATTCTGCAATTTCAGCGGTTGTTTTGCCCTTGCATATTTCTTGAAGAACATCCAGTTCCCTTTCGGTTAGTGAGTAGCGGGAAGATTGTTCCGTTTCGGAAGGAGTGTTAAGCCTATGAAGCAGTGATTCGGCAGCCTCTGGCGACATGAATACTTTTCCTTCTGCCACTTCTCTTACGGCCAATTTTAGGATTTTGCTGCCAGCAGTTTTGAGGACATAGCCATGTGCCCAGAGTTTAAGGCGGTTTGAATAAACTCACTTTCGGGATGAGTAGACAAGATGAGAATTCGGATATGAGGATGCTTTTCTTTCAATTTGCGAGCGATTTCCAGCCCATTTTCACCGGGTAACTGAATATCAAGAAGTATCAAATTCGGACTCACCCGATTGAGTAACCTAAAAAGGGATTTGGAATCTGAGGCCTCACCGATGCAGTTTAGATCCTTCTCTTCCTCCAGCAGTGCCTTAAGGCCTTCCCTAAAAACCTGGTGATCGTCCACCAGGACTATTTGAATCCTATCATTCATCGTTTTTCACTTGTTTTAGGGGAATTCTAAGGCGTACCTCTACCCCATTTCCAGGTTCACTTTTAAGGGTTAGTGTTCCATTTAACACTTGTGTTCTTGAGCGAATATTGGTTAATCCGATTCCACTTTCCGGATCGTCTTGGTCAAATCCTTTTCCATTGTCCTTGATCTCCAGAATCACTTCCTTCTCTTTTTGAATCAAGGTAAGCTTGATGAAACTGGCCTGGGCATGTTTGATCACATTGGTAGTCAATTCTTGAATAATTCGAAACAGCGAAGTCTCCAAGTTTTTTTCCAGCGGTTTTTCCCAACCCGCAGTGATCAATTGAACCTTAATTTTCCCCGATGATTCTAAAGCATCACAGAGGTTTTCAACCGCTTTAACAAATCCAAATTGATTGAGCACTCCCGATTGCATATTGTGAGAGATGCGCCTCACCTCGGAGGTAGTTTCATCGAGGAGGTAATCCATTTTGGTCAATACTTCATCCGGCATTTGAGGATGTTTTTCCAATCGGTCATGCAATCGGTCGTATTGGAGGCGCAGTGTCGCCAGCAAGTTTCCCAAACTATCGTGGAGTTCAGAAGCCATTCGTTTACGTTCCTTTTCTTGCCCATTGAGCATGGCCCGGGCCCCATTGAGTGAAATCTCCTGATCTTTTTTGAGGAGTCGTTCTTCATCCAATCGGATACGGGTTTGTTGCCTTTGATAAAACAGCCAAAATGCTATTCCTGAAATTAGGAGCAAAAGCCCCAAGGATGCACCAATAAGCGCCATGAGGTGGTTTTCCTTCCTCTGTTGGGCATTTCTTTGAGCAGCCAATTCGAGGTCCTTCCTGCTCTTTTGCAATTCAAACTCCGATTCTAATTCGGCCTTTTGTTGATTTTTTTCTAACGTAAATAGAGAATCGCGTACCTCGGTATAGCGCCTCATAAGCTCAAAGGCATATTCAGATTCATTTTGTTGGTGATAGAATTCGGCAATTTGAGGCAACAATTCCCGAATGAGCCAGGCCAGGTTATTGGCTTCGGCCAGTTCTATCGCTTGCTCAAAACAAGATTTTGCGGAATCCATTTGCTTCTTTAGTTCATAATTGCGGCCAAGATTGAACCAGGTTTCCATTTGAGCTCCGGGTAATTCAAGCTTTTGGTAATTGCTCAATGCGATCCGAAATTGACGTTCTGCGTTTCCCAAATCGCCAAGTTCCTGATATACATTCCCCTTATTGATCGCATGCATAGCTTCCTTTTGAAGGCTGCCTTCCTCATGCCAGTATGCACTTGCCAATTCCAGAAAGTAAATGGCACTGTCTAATTGATTGCGGTAATAGTAGTAATTAGACATGTTGGTTTGCAGTTCAGCTAAATGCGGTTGAAATTTTCCACGTTCGGCTATCTCAAGGCCCTTTTGGAAATAGTTTTTCGCCATTTCCCATTCTTTAGCTTCAAGCTGAAACAATCCATATCCATTATAGGCCCGGGCCAGGTGCAAACTATCTCCGTGATTTTCCAAATAAGTAAGCACGGCTACCCACTCCTTCATGCCTTCTGAAAACTCTCGCAACATCCGGTAGCACAGGGCTATTTGCTGTCGCACATTGGTTGCTCCCAAACTATCACCTTGTTGGTAGCGTAGGTTCGCACAATGGCGAAAGTGATTCAAGGCCTCCTCCACTCGGTCAAACCGTAAGGAAAGTGTCCCCAACCGGGATTCAGCATCAGCCAATCCTTTGGTGTATTTGTGTTTTTCGGATAAGACCAAGGCCCAATTCGCATAGTCGAGCCCTTTTTGTGGTTCATCATTGCGGCTCTTCCACGCCCATTCGTTTAAGGTATCTACACGTTGATCAATTTGTGAGGGGAAGTGCTGGAGCGAAAGGACACTATCTCGAATATCCTTCTGCAAGGCATAAGCCTGAAGAAAAACCAAGAGTATAATAAGGGTGGCTGACAGCTTTCGCTTCATCCACCCAAATTATAAAAATCGGATCAATCAGTGAGTAGCGCAGCCCTTAAAGGGTAAGGATGATTTCCAATCGGATTCTTCCATAAAAAACCAGGAAGTGGGTTTAACGTCGGAGTTTGCTTCTCTTAGTTTTCCCTTACCCTTGGGATTGCCATCATGAATACTGGTAATAACCACTTTATCATCTTCTTCTGAATCATTGGTTCCAATGGTCTCCTCCAATTGATCATGGGCATAGTCTCCTGAACTTCCTGGGGTGCTTAAGGTAATGTCTGCGTCGTATTCATAGAGATCTTCAGAGGTATTAGCCAAGGTCAATTGAACCGATTCCTGCTTGGTGTCATCCCAAATCATCACACTGATGTGATGGTGAGTTTCGGATTGAATTTTGGTCAGGTAGCAATGAGGAGACAAAGAACTGATCGGCTGGTCATCCATGTCATCGTAGTTTAAGATCACATAATGCTGATCCTCCCATTCAGAATTGCCCGCTTCTTTTGTACGGACGATGATTTGAACTTCCAATTCATGGGAAGAGTTTTTGGAGTAATCGTCTGAGAAAACCACTCTGTTTTCAGTGAGTCCCTGGGGATCCTCTACCAATTCCAAGTAAATGATTCTTCGGATTTCCGGAGAGGTCGGAAAAACAATTTTAGCGTCATAATTGTACTTCTTAGCCGGATCTAATGGTACTATGACCTGCAAATTCATCAAAGCTGAAGAAGATTCCTGGGTAATGTACCCATGTGGTCGAAGATATTTTTCAAAACTTGCCATAACTAATTAATTTCGATCTTCAATTTTTTGATTTCTTCATTTATCGCATCCATGCGCTGAACCTTTTCAATGGCCTTTTTTCTAAAGCTATTAGCAGGGTTGTTAGGGTCTCTGGAAATCACGCACCCCACTTCGGTATATTGCGTAAAGTCGCGCTGCCCACCAACCAGAATTCCAGTTAAATGAAAGTTTCTGGCTGAAAATACGGGCGCACCGGAATCTCCTTGAAATGCATCGAGGTTCGATTCGTATAAGTCTTTAGTAAGCATGCGCTGAACCTTGGCTTCGTCGGAGTATTTCATGGGCAGGCCCAATCCATGACCAAGCATGTACAAGGGTTGTCCTTTTTGGGCGGCTGGAGCGTGTCGATTGATGGTTTTGAGATCATACCAAGGTACATCTTTGTATAATTCAATCAGGGCAAAGTCCTGGGTAAAGTTGTAACGGATAAGTCGAACTTCCTTGGCCCAAAAAACTTCCTCTGCCTTATGGTAGCGAGTTTTAGCCTCTGTGTGCAAACTTCTATTTTCGTTTGTATGCCGGTAGTTGAATACAAACCGATAATCATTCAGAATATCCTTATCCTTCAGCCGTTTTCCATTATTATAAAATAGATGGCCAGCCGTTAGAATGGTTCTTTTTCCAATTAGCACCCCAGTAGCGCATTTAAAACTGGGTTGATCGGCAAAGCGTTCCTGACGGCAAATAACTCGTTTGCCACCACCCTGTCGATCATAACGTTGTTCGAGATTAGTGGAGGGAAGCATCAAATGAGACTGGCCGTTTCTGTCATGTTTGGGTGCACGCATAACGGCACAAACCTGTAAGGATTGTTTCATAATCTTTTGGATGACCTCTCTGGGTTTGCGCCTGAAAGTATAGTTGCCCATTTGGTATTTATTGTCCCAGAAGGCAAGATCTTCTATAGAATGAATATCTACGCGATTGTCTTTTTTGTTCAGGCTTTGAACCAGCTGTCGACTGGCTATACTTCCCAATAAGGCAGTGTATTGGTGCAGAATCGCTGGATTGGTCGTTTGAAATAACCTTAACATATCCTCTGCCGCATTTTTACCTCGCGGCCGATCAGAGGACACAGCTTTACTTAAGTTTTCCACCTTGTCTTGAAAACTTTGGTGAAATGACATTAAATCAGAATTTCCCATGTTACAGTTCTTTTGAATAAAGATCAAGGAAATCAACAAGCCTTAGACTTCTTGCTGATTTCCTCTTTCATTTATGGTTTAAACACGAGCCCCAATGGTTCTGAGGTCCATATATTCCATTTGGTACATGGTCCACCAATCTCGGGTAAGCCCCTTGAGAACATAGTCGTATGGCAACCAGCCAAAACCGTCATCTCCCCAACCGGTTCCCCAGGAGTTTTGAAACAAAATGGCTCCTTTGGAAATCATGCCATGCCCGTTGTCGATCTCGATGTTGTCATCGTAACCTACGGCAAGAACCGCATGTCCACCTCGACGACGATCTCGAGCGTGTGGAAATGGAACCTTCCCAGTTGTTCTCGAGCGACTAATAGAACGATAAACAGAAAAGCCAAATACCATTGGAATCTTAAAGTTAACCATGGTTTTAACGGCACTGAGTAGTCGAGCTCCCTGGCGGTTGGAGTGATCGATACGAGCATAGCGCAACGCTTGAAAACTCTGTCCGAAAGAATAACAAAACGCAGAGGGTTCCACATCAAACTGACCAATTCGATAGGGCCAATAAGTCTCGGGAGGCATGCCAAAAATGGCCAGGGCTCCAATAGTACTGCGATTGGTAGCACCCGTATCTCCGGTAAGTCCCATAAGGTTCCGAGTGGTTTTGTAGACAAACAGACGGGAGCCGTCGACAAACTCTCCATGTTTTTTGTTTTCCATGAACTCATAAAGACTCACAGCTGCCTGTGCCGTACAAGATCCCAGTGAACCTTGATTCATAACGGGTGAACAAAACGCTTTCATGTGAGACGCGCTCGGCAGGGTTAACTGAGAAAAGAAGCCATCGTTATCCAAAACATCGGCATCTTGGTAGTGTTTGACCATTTCAGTATAACGGTCATCTTTAATTTGTTGCTCATCAGGATCTCCTAAAATGAAATCTCTAATGTCCGGTGCTTCTGGCGTCCAGCCAGAAAGATTGAATTCAGTTTCCATGTTCTATTTTTTATAGGGTTTACAATAAGTTTCATATCCCGCCTTGATGGCAACGGCGTTTAATTCAAAAGGGTAATGCATAGAAATAAGTTTAAATGTTTGCCCAAAATTCCTAATAGACAGCTCTTTAAGACTCACTCTTAGAACGTATATCGGTCCTCTTTTAGGGGTAAATGCCATCCCCTAAAGAGGGAGGTCGTCTAATGGATGAGTGCTTGAGAATGGCAACCAGGTCAGAGTAAAGGATTTGTTTATATTTATAAAGATCAACCCATTACCTAAACGAATGGATCAGAAAAAAGCCATATCCTCACCGTCTATTCCATCTGAAAATGCCCTTGTTTATGGCTTCTTGACTCTCTATCTGCTGTTATCGCTGATTTGGCATTTTACCACTCATGCTCCATGGGATGATGACTGTGTGTCTCGCTACTACAACGTCGTTCAGGCAGCTGAAGACCCGGTTCATTTTGTAGAAGTTTGGAATCGGCCGCTATTTGTGTTGCTCTTTTTTATTCCTATGATGATTTCCAGGCATGGAGTATTACTCATGGCCATTATTTCAGCCGGAGGGGCGTTTGCACTCTATAAAGCTGCTCGAAAACTGGAACTCAGACAGGCCTGGTTGGTGGTGCCTTTTTTACTTTTTGAAGCCTTTTTCTTTACCATTTCCAGAAGTGCGTTGGCGGAACCCCTGGCCACGGCTATTTTATGTTTTAGTCTTTGGTTCTATTATGAAAAGAGGTTCTTTTGGTTTGCTCTTGTGGGCTCTTTAATTCCCCTGGCCCGGTTGGAGATGTCGATTCTTTGGGTATTCTGGGCCTATGTACTCATTCGTGAGCGCCAATGGAAATTCTTGTTTATGATGGGAATACCCATTGCTTGTTGGAGTTTGGCTGGAAGTCTTATTGAAGGCGGTGCATTTTGGTTGTATGATGAAACTTTGGGAAAGGAGAATTCTTCCAACCGATATGGACATACCACATTGGGTCACTATTTTCAGCGCTATATCTATGTTATTGGACCAGTCGTTTTCTATTTCCTATTCATCGGAATGTTTCAACGAATTCGTAAGAAAACGGCCTCTTTTGCACTGGAAGGCCTGTTTATTCTTGGCTTTTGTGTTTACGTCCTCTTTTCGTGGAAACTAAATCTTGGTCAGGCTGCGGGCTTTGTCCGGCATCTTGTCGTACTCTCCCCTATGGCAACACTTCTGGCCCTCTATGGCTTTGATTTTTGGTATACGGCCGCAACGGAGAAAAGAGGTTCTGTTGAGGACGAATCTGAATTCCAATGGGATGAAGAAAACGAACGTCAAAATCTGGCGAATAGGATTGAAGAAATTCAATTGGAGGGAACAAGACGGAAAAGAAAAAGCAAGGCCATTCGCTACGAGATTCGAAAGGTGGAAAAAGAATTTGAAAAAAGGAAGCTGAAGCTAACCCAGCCTGCCAATGCCACCTCAAAAACTCGTTTTGTTCTTTCAGATCAAGCTTTTATACTTCTTATCACTTGCCTTATTCTATTGGTAACCTTGGCCTTCCATTCCCAGGAAATGCTCATTCACCACAACCTTACGGATGACAAAGATTACTTGCGGGCCATTTATTTGGGTGTTATTCTTCTGGTATTCCTATTTCTGATGTTCTATTCCAGAAAGCGAAGTATTTCGTCTAATTGGAGAAATGGAATGGCCTTATTTATGGGTGCAGTGGCTATTTCCTATACCCTGTTTACCGAACCACCCAACAGCCACAATTCCGATGAGCGGGAAATGGTTCGAGCCTTTTCCGACTTGTATACTGATGGCTTTTTTGGAGACGAGAACATTTATACCAATCACTTCTACTTCTTTTGGGCCAATGACATCTATCCCTATCAGGATCGTTTTCCAAGGTTGACTCAACAAAACATCGACGAGGCGCCCGATTCATCCTACATCATTTGGGAAAATCATTACAGCAACCGACTTATGGGCGATGTACCGGTTAGCCATTTTGAGGACAATCCGGATTACGTGGTCATTTTATTGGAAGACCTCCCCACTACCCAATTCAGGATTTCGGCCTTTCAGAAGTTACCCAATGCTACTCCTTACCAAAAAATAGATATCTACAATCGCTTTTTGTCCATTAACCCTAATTTCAAAAGCCCTTACATCAACAGAGCTCGTGTGCTTCAGGAGGAGTATAACAAATATGAATTGGCCATTCAAGATTATGAAAGAGCCCTAGCTATCGATCCTGATATAGTATTCGTGCACTACAACATCGGTATGTGTTATTTTCACATGAATCAACTGCAAAAGGCCTACAAAAGCTTTTACCACAGTTATCAGCTCGACCCTGAATATGCCGATGCCTATTTCAACGCCGGTTTGATGAGTAATCGAATTGGTGATCATGGATTGGCCCTCGAAAACTACAACAAGGCCATTCGGTTAAACCCCAATTTGAACATAGCTCACTACAGCAGAGCTTATACCTTAGTTTCCATGGGCAGGCACCAAGAGGCCATTCCCGATTATGACTGGCTCATTGAACAAAAAACGAGTTACATGAGAGACGCCTACTATTCCAGGGGGACCATTAAATGTTACTTAGGTCAAATAGATCAAGGGTGTGCCGATCTTCAAAAAGCGCTGCAAATGAATCATGCTGAAGCGGCCTCTAAACTTAGCCAATACTGCGGCACTCCGTAATCACTTAACCACTTCGTCGGGTAGAAATTTACCCCCAGATCGAGCAAAACGTTCATACCAGGGTTTGCGTTTTTTGTAATCTACCCAGCCAGGTTGAAAACATACACTGTCGTTAATGGCTACTTGAAAGCGAAAATCCAAATTGATGGAATCCTTTTGCATGGGCACCATGTTGTATTGAATATTGGTTTGCCGTTCAAATCGGGAATAGCGTAAAGACTGAAAAGCATCTGTGGCTACAAGCAGGTCTTTGAGTTCGTTTTTACGGGCCAAAAGATTGGAATAATACAAGTTGTCTACCGAGTTTTCGGCTTGTGGCTCCACAATGATCTTGTCCGCAGGAATGCCCAGAAGCAAGGCATATTCCTTCATAATGCATCCCTCTACGTAGGGAGTATATACCGCATTTCCTGAAAAAATGATGTAGTCCGCAAAACCACGATCATACAGATGCTTGGCCCATAGAAGTCTATAGAGCATTATTTCAGTCATTCCCTCTTGGTAATAGGGCGTTCCGGGAACTACCAGTACGTCGAAGGGTTTAACGGTTTGAGCATATTGATATCGGTTTACCGCGATCTTGTCATAATTCAGGGTTTTGCAGGATTGCAGCAAGATGAATATGGATAGGAAAAAGGCCCCATGCAGTCTCATAGAAAATCTGTTGAAGTTTAAGGTGTTTCTCAAATTTAGGGAAAGCCATGAAAAAAGGATACTAAGTCATAGACTATCTTAGTAGCCCAACACCTAACCCATCATGGATCTGATGACCTGCCTAAAATTCGCTCAATACCTAACTCACGAATGCGATCGCTGTTTGAGAGAAAGCGATATAGATGATGACCAAATCAGCCGCTTAGCTATGGAGACCGAACGATTTCAAACCGATTGTTCACTATCTGACCTTCCTGCCGAATTGAAAGAACGGATTGCTTCCATTCACTTGGAATATGATCCGGACCAATTTTCTTGGGATACGGTTTGGATAATAATTGCCGTGTTTACAGTTGGAATTTGGGGGATCGCCTTGTTTTACCTAAGACAGGAAAGACGCAAATCTGCCATTCTCTCTCTTCGAGGGCAATTTGAAGGCATTCCTATGTTTATTCGACTCAACTATCCTGAAGTGGACAATTAATACGGATAGAGCGGCTTGAGATATAATTCAGAAAGAATAAAAGCAAATCCTGAAAGCACAATGCCGATCATAAAAACCGTGTAGGCGATTCTTAGGTAACGGTATTTTTTTCCCAGAACTACTCCTAAGTAATAGATGTCTCGAATAAGGCTATCATAAAGATAATTGGCATCAGCCATCACTTCCCTCATGGCCCATTCGTAATCCTCTACCGGCATTTGGTGAAAGTTGCCAAAGAAGAGCAAGTTGTTCTTTTTCTGAATAACGTCTTCCTTGGAGAAAATCCCTTGGTTTACATGAGGCCGAGTGGCCAAAATGGCAATTACAATGGTAATTAAGCAGAATACCGTAAGCAGAACCGTAGCAATAACCAAGTAAGGATACTCCTCCAATTTTCGGAACATAACCGTGAACAAAATGGAGAGAATAATGGAATTAATCGAGATCAGAATGTTGGCCTTGTTATCGGCAATAGCACTGAGCTGCAAGTGATTTCTCGAGGTAGTACGAAACATGGTTTCAATCCCCCGGTCGGGTCTTAACTCCTTGTTCTTTTTGGCTTTAGCTTTAAGTTTTTCAACTTGTAGCTTCAGCTGTTCTATTTCTTCGTTTTCCGTCATTTTCTATTTATCGGGCAGCAATGCTGTTTTTTTGATAGTTTTTAAACTAATTTGGTGCAGGTACTCGTCTTTCAAGAATACTTTTGCGCTACAAATTAATGCACTTTCTTCTTTAAATACTCCTGCAGACTTTGAAATTGAAAAATAACAATTCCTATTCTATTGCTAATTGGGCCCTTTTTCTGGTTTGGTTTCCGGCTATTTTGATGGGAGCTTGTTCTACCCCTGCTCCGGCCGAAAATGAAGAGGAAAAGGTTAAACACGATACCGTTTACCTCGATACCAATAAGGTGGTTAAGGAACCCACGACACCACCACCTCCTCCTCCCAGAGAAACTACCCGAGCCGAAAAATATTATCTGATCACGGATAGTGCGAAATACATCTACGATCTATATACCTACGATGTCAAAATTCGCCTTCCATACGTACTCGAAACGGTAAGCGGGCTTACCTGGATTGGAGACAATCATGTAGCTATGGTGGAAGATGAAGGAGGCAAGGTTTATGAATATGATCTCCAGAAAAAGAAGATCACCCATAGTGTTGCTTTTAGTGCACCCGGAGACTTTGAAGGAATTGCCTGGACCGGAGAGCACTACTACGCTGTGAAGAGTAATGGGGACTTATACCGGCTTCCCAAAACCGAGGAAAGTCGCGTTAAGCCCAAGAAAACAGAAACTCCCCTATCTTCTCGCAACAACATTGAAGGGATCTGCTACGATGGAGATAAAAACAGATTGCTCATTATCACCAAGCAGACGGGTGATTTGAAAAAACAAAAGGTAAAAGGAAAAGCTGTGTTTGCCTTCAACCTGAAGAAGGAAAAATTCAAGCAAAAACCCGTACTAACGATTAATCAGGATAAGTTACTCGAGTTTTTTACGACACACCGGGATTTGGTTTATGATCCGGGAAGGGTAAAAATCAAACCTTCTGGTATTGCTATTCATCCGTTAAGCGGTCATTTCTACGTGTTGGCCTCTACGGGTAAAATCATGGTGGAAATGGATCGCAAAGGCGAAGTTGTTGCCACCTACCCTATTTCTCCCAATCTATTAATCCAACCTGAAGGAATATGCTTTGCTCCAAACGGTGACCTCTACATTGCCAGTGAAGGTCAAGGTGAACGAGGATACATTTTAAAATTCAAGGTCAAAGAAAAATGAGGAGATTAACATTCCTCCTTCTGCTTCTCCTGCCAACATTGCTTTTTGGGCAGGAAACCCGCCTTTTTTTTGTGGGCAACTTGGCAGTAGGTGATAGCAATACGACATCCACCTTAAATCATCTTCAACAGCAAATTCAACGAGCGGGTGAACAAGACATTCTTGTTTTTCTGGGAAACAACTACTTCTCCAATGACGAGTTGTACTCCCCCAACACCAATCCTCAATTACAACTCATTCGCGATTTTCCTGGAAGATCGGTAGTTCTTTCTGGCTACAATGATTGGGGCAAGGGTAAAAAGAAAGGTTGGGAACGCATTCTGGATCAGGAAAGCTACTTCAACCAAATGGTGGACACGCCTGCCATATTCCTCCCTCCTTCTGGCTGCGGTGATCCAGTAGAGATTCTGTTGAATCAGGAATTGGTTTTAATTGTGATCAACACGCAGTTTTTTCTGCATTCCTGGAATAAGCCCGGTGAAAAATACGGCTGTACAAGCGACAATGTAGAAATGGCTCTTGACAACCTGGCTGAGCTCGTGCGCAAGAATTCATCCAAAAGAATCATTGTTGCCGGCTATCATCCGATATTGAGTTACGGACGACATCGCAAAGGCATTGGAGTTCAAAACCTTTCGAATCCTCGCTATGCCTATTTCCGAAAAGAGCTTAATGACATTTTTGAATCCTCCGATCAACTGGTGTATGTATCAGCACATGATGATGGTCTACAATACCTCACCAATGGATTAAACCATCAAATTGTGGTAGGCGCCGGTTCTGATTTTGGCAAATTGGATTCAGGCGACTTGAGTGTGTTTCACGCTGCGGTTCCAGGATTTGCAGAAATAGAATTTAAAGGCAAACGTCCTACCAATCTAACTTTATGGGATGGCCTTGAAAACAAGTCCGTTTATCAAACCCAGCTGTACGAGCCTACGGTGCTGTATGATCCAGAGGAATTGGCATCAAGACCGGTATATAACGGCACCACCATGCTGCTGGCGGCCGATACTTCCCTGGCCAGTACAGGAACAACGGGCGAACGTCTCTTTTTAGGTAATGTCTACCGGTCGGAATGGAGCACCTTTATGGAGTTTCCAACCTTCGATTTAAAAACCGAGCATGGCGGACTGGAAGTCAAGAAAGTAGGTGGCGGTGGTCAAACCCGAACTTTACGATTGGAAGCTGCTAATGGCCGTCAATATGTACTGAGATCTTTGAAGAAATGGCCGGTAAAAGCTGTGCCCGATATTTTCAAACCCACTTTTGCCGCGCAGTTGGCTACTGACCAAATGTCGGACGCGCATCCTTATGGCGCTTTGGTGGTGCCCAGACTGGCGGATGCCGTTAAAATTCTACATACCAATCCTACCATTGTGGCACTTCCAGATGACCCTCTATTGGGAAAATACCGCAACGATTTCAAGGGACTTTTGGCTCTATATGAAGAACGGCCCAATGATGAAGCGGCTGGAGAGCCCCATTTCGGATCGGGAGAGGAAATCAAGAGTACCTTCGATGTGCTCGACAAATTGCGCAAAAACAACAACCACCGTATCGATGATAAGTTCTTGATCCGAAACCGCATGTTTGATATGTGGATGGGCGATTGGGATCGTCACGAAGATCAATGGAGATGGGTGGAAACGAAGAACAAAAAAGGTGGAGGAAACCTCTACCGCCCTATTCCACGTGATCGTGATCAAGTGTTCTTTACCACTCAAGGTCTTCTGCCCTGGTTGGTGGCCCGCAAAAGTGTATACCCCATCTTTCAAGGTTTTCACCACGAGGTAAAATGGGCGGATGCATTGAACTGGCAAGCCCGTTGGTTTGACCGTTCTTTTTTGAATCAACTGGAATGGAAAGATTGGGAAAAGCAAATCCATTACCTTCAGAAGCACTTAACGGATGAAGTGATCGATTCAGCCTTCGCCATTTGGCCGGATACCATCTATAACATGTCCGGTCCTGAGATCAAGTCTAAGCTGCAGTCCAGAAGAGCCAACATGGAAGAATATGGCCGGGAGTACTATGAGTTTTTGGCCAAAGAGGTAGATGTTATTGGTTCGGATGAAGCTGAGTTTTTTGAAGTCAACCGTATTGATAGCAAAAAGACCCGGGTTAAGGTATACAAGCTGTCCAAAAAGGGTAAGCACAAAAACGTAATCTACAAGCGTACCTTCCTAACTAAGGAGACCAAAGAAATCAGATTGTATGGACTTGGTGGAGACGATGTTTTTCACATTGAAGGAGAAGCCCGCAGAGGAATAAAGATTAGAGTGATTGGTGGAGCGGGAAAAGATTCAATCGTAGATGAATCTATCGTATATGGTTTGATTAAAAAGACCGTGGTGTATGATGAGAAAGAAGACACCAAACTGACTTCGGGCAGAGAAACGGCTAATCGCCTATCCAACGATCCGGGTGTAAATCGCTATGATCGCAAGGCCTATAAGGTAGATCGTACTATTCCCCTAATCTCGGTAAACTGGAACCGGGACGACGGAGTATTTATCGGTGGCGGTGCCATGATCATTAAGCAAGGATTTAGAAAATACCCTTACAAGGAAAAACACCGAATTGCAGGTAACCTTGCCTTTGCCACCGGAGCATTTAAGCTGCAATACAAAGGCGATTGGACCGACGTATTTGGCAAATGGGATGTAAATGCTGACCTCTTAATCAACCGACCCTATGGAGTGGCCAACTTCTTTGGAATGGGGAATGAATCCGTGTTTAACACCAATAAAGACGACGTTCCTGAAGGTTTTAGCCGCCCCATTGATTTCTACCGAATGCGATACGAGCTATTCGAATCTGAGGTAAACTTGAAGAGGAATATCGGCAAACGATTTGATTTCTTCATTGGTCCTCGTTCTGGAAGTTATCACATCATCCATCAAGATGATCGCTTTATTGCTCAACCGGGCAATGGACTGGATTCTACCCGCACCTTTGGTTATTATCACTACCTGGGCCTTGGTTCCCGAATAGAATTGGATACCCGGGATAATGCAGTTCTTCCTACCCGGGGTATTTCAGGCGAGGTTTCTTTCGATGGTTTTGGTGGCCTGAATGATAATTCGAAACCCTTTGCCCGAATGCACGCCGAGTTGGAATACATCTTCAGCGTAAAACTTCCGGCTATTCTATCCATTGCTAACCGGGTCGGTTATTCGGCTTCTTATGGCGATTATGAATTCTTCAACGGTGCTGTTCTGGGAAGACAATACATGCGAGGCCTTCGTAGAGGACGTTACTACGGTGACCAATTGTTCTTCCACAACCTGGATGTTCGTTTAAAAATTCTATCCTTCACTTCTATCATCGTTCCTGGTTCATTTGGTGTGCTTGGCTTTCATGATGTAGGACGAGTGTGGTATGAGCCCGAAACTTCCTACCGTTGGCACAACTCATACGGTGGTGGTGTTTGGCTATCGCCACTCAATGTTATCACCTTTACCCTCACCTATGCCCATACCGAGGATGAGGATCAGGTCATTATTAAAACCCGTTTTCATTTCTGATGACATCTCATAAAGCTGGATTAACCGGAATACTTGCCTCACTAATCCTTATTACTGCCGCTTGTGCTCCGTACAATCGCATAACTCCTTACCCCTATACGCTGCAACAACCCGCTATTCTGGCGGATAGTATGGCGGATATTCCTCCGGGCAACTGGAAAATCTATCCAGCCGATTCTCCCGATTTAAAAACCGTCAAATGGGAAAAGGAAATGATGGTTCCAATCCGGGTCGCCGAATATTCCACAAACGCTCGGCCCTACTACGTTTTGGTGGATCCCATGCAAAAGGACACGTTGGTGGTTTCCAATCGCTTGCAGCCGGTGGATAATGTTCTCAACTTTCGTGATTTGGGCGGAATAAGAACCGTTGATGGCAAACGGGTAAAATGGGGAAAGATTTATCGATCAGGACATCTTGGAGACTTAAAGTCCAAAGATTTTGGTCAATTGGAGGACTTACATATAACCCATGTGGTAGATCTCAGAACCACAGGAGAAATGGCCCATCATCCAGATCAATTACCAGCCGATAGCAGCATTGCCTGGGTTCCGGTTTCCGTTTCAGGCATCCTCTTTGCCGATATTGAGCAAGCCCGAACGGATATTCGCAAGCAGTCGGCGGAAGAGTTTGATGGCCATGGCCGTATGATTCAAATGATGGATACCATAACCGTTTCTGGTGGGGAAGATTTTAGAAAGGTATTTGACCTGTTACTCAGCGATAGCACCGATGCCCTACTCTACCATTGCACCGCTGGAAAAGACCGAACCGGGCTGATGACAACGCTTATCCTATCATCGCTCGGGGTGTCCGATTCGGTGATCATGCAAGACTACCTGCTTTCCAATTATTACCGCTACGACAAGATTGAACGCTTTACCCGACTTGGGGCACGGTTTTTGGGAATAGAGAATGAGTCGATACGATCCGTTCTTGAAGTAAGGCCAGAATACCTGCAAGCGTCCTACGCTCAAATTCAAAAAGAATACGGTTCTCTGGATCAATACCTTCGAAAAGCGGTCGGTTTGACAACGGAAGAGATAAACCGCTTAAAAGAGCGTTATCTCGAATAATTTTCAAGGACATACGATAATTCAACAATTAGCGTTACTTTGAACTTTTTACGGGGAAAATGGTTTGTTAAGAGCTATCCCATCTGAGAGGGCAGTAGAGATGGAAGTACAGGATTTACCACACATAATCGAATCGGCTGAGAAGCATGTCACCGAATTATTCAGGGAACAACTTCCTGAAGAAGCGGTTTATCATTCCTTGGAACACACTCAATTTGTAGTAGACAAGTCTCGGGAAATTGGACAGCATTCTGGGCTTACTGAAAGTGAACTTCAGCTGGTGGAGCTGGCTGCGTGGTTTCACGATGTCGGTTACCTAAAGCAAGCAAAGGGACACGAAGATTACAGCATTAAGATTGCTGTCCCCTATTTGCAGAATCAGGGATTGAACGAAGACCAGATTGAATTTGTAGTCCGTTGTATTGAAGCTACTCGTATGCCTCAACAGCCCAAAGACTTGGCTGGTCAAGTGATTTGTGATGCAGATCTGTCCCACTTCGGCATGGCGGGTATGTACGACAAAACGATGATTCTACTCAAAGAAATGCGTAACCTTTGCCTGCATGAGTTAGAAGATGGTCAATGGTTGCAAATGACGATTGATCTACTGGAGCATCATGAATACTTCACTCCTTACGCCCGGGAAAACTTTGAGGAACAAAAAAGGATTAATGAAAAACAGATCCGTCAGAAGTTATCCGAGATTACTCCTACCCACTAATGCCCGTTAGACCCTAATCGGTCAATTTCATACAGGTTAACATCATTCTCCTTACCCTTGAGGTGAATTTTTCCAACTGGTTTTACCGCAAATTCCTGATACGTTTCTATTCGCTGGTAAAAGGCTTCGGAGATTAGCACATGGCGCCCCAATTCACCAGTTTGATCCTGAATACGTGATGCTGTATTAATCGTATCGCCATGATACGCCAACTCTCGTTTAAGAGTACCTACTTCAGCAATGGTGACATCTCCTACATGGATTCCTGCTTTAAATTGTGGTACTACACCAAATTCACGACGGTAGAACCCGCTCCTGGCATCGATGGTGTCCAAAAACTTAAACAAAGCCCTACAAGATTCTGCTGAGCTGTTTTTAAGCTTGGTATCCCAGAACAAAATCACTCCATCGCCGATGTACTGATATACTTCTGAATGGTGATCATATACCACGGCCAGGTCGTGAAAACACTCCTGGATTAATAAACTGTATTTCTCATGTCCCAGTTGCTCGGCCAACTTAGTAGAAGATTTCATATCAATGAACATGATAATCCGTTCATCTACCTGAGGTTTATAAAATTTACCTTGAAGGAGCTTAAGCAAATTACCTCGCCCCAACATGCGATTGGTCACAATAGAAATACCCACGAAAGCATTGACTATCGAAGCATAAACCAAAGCCACTGGCACTATCCGCATCGAGTAAAACTCATGTATAGAAGTGGGTACGCCTGGTATATTGAAGAGTTGAGCAACATAGTAGACGGAAGTCATGGAAAATACACCCACGATCATTTGCACCGTGAGGAAAACCAAAATCATTTTGTGAAATCGTATTCTTCCGGCTAAATTCTGTTCAAATAGAATGTGGAAGCCTCCATAAATCATGGATTGACAGAACCAAAGGAGAAAGAAAATCCCCATACCGTCAATGGAATAGAGCAGCCCAAACTCATCTCGTCCATAACTTCCATAACGCAGCAGTTCCCAAAGCAGACCGGCAAAGAACCAGCCCAGCATGTAATCTCTAATAATTCTTTGGTATTCCTCTTTCAAAAGAGTAACTATTTAATACGCTCAAATCTGCGCCAAATATATTGACGAATGACGAGTTGGTTTATGTTAATCAATCCTAACATTGCAGGCAGGAGACCAAATTTCCTACTACTTCTCGTAGTACAAATCACGATAAGTCTGTAAATAACCGCATTCCTCAATAACCCTTGCATAGAACTCAGTATGCTGGTATTTACCAAGCAAAGATTCGAAGCCCTGGCGATTGTTCTTGTAGTTTTCGTAAAATTCGTCCTCCCCGTCTGTTGATGGAGTTTCTCCGAAAAAATAATCTCCTTGCTCACATTTGGCATACAAGTAATACAAAGTGGCTTGAAGTTCGTCCTTCTTTTTACCCTTTTTCATCTGCGAGGCCAGGTCAAGGGCTTTTTCATAATACTCTTGGGCAAAATACAATTCCCCTCCTCCATCGTCGCTCCAAGGTTCTTGATCGCCATAGTCGTTCCAATAGTAATAGCCTGAATAGAAGTCTTCATACACCATGTACCAGGCATTTCCATAAAAGGTCAGGTTGTAAAAAGTGTTGGCCAGGGTCATGGCGCTTTCGGCTCTCACATCGACTGACAGGGTTGAATCGTTGACCTGTTTTTGCAAATAGACCATAGAGTCTACAACGGTTTCTAAGTTTGAGGCTAATCCTCTGTATCGTTCATACTCACAATCATGGCAATCGTTGACCACAAACCCAAATGGGTTGGCCATTAATCCCCTATCGTCAACAGATTCGGTCCCTCCTTTTTCCATTTGATGAAGGTAGTACTGTGCCGAATCCAGATTACCGTCTACCACATGGACCCGAGCTTTGAGCAGGTATAAATCCGAAAGTGTGTAGGAGAAATGGTCGACCAGAAATTCATCCAGAGGACCATATTTTTCCAATTGCAGAAAATCGATTAAACCATCTAATGGCCAAGGGCCAGGATTGTGGTTCATGGAAAAATGGCTGTAGGGGTACACCGCTCTAACTAAGGCTTGTTTCACCGGATCACCATCTTTGGTATGATAGATCCGGTTTAGGTAGACCAACAGATATTCGTAGCCCTGTTCAATGTAATAATCACCCGATCTGGAGCTTAGGGTGTGAAGGTCTGAAACCAGTACTTCTTCAGGTACTTTTTCGCCCTTTTCGAGTACCCGGTACTTGAGCAATGTATTCAACACTTTTATTTGAGCCAATACCTGACCTGAACCTTCCATGGATTCGTATTTATCCTTGGCCATGGAAAGGTGTTTTTGAGCACCTTCTTCCTGACCCAATAAAAAATGGATGTAACCAGCGGCGTAGAGCCATTCAGCCTCGTGGACAGGATTCCAGGGCAAAACATCGCTTTCGATAAACTGTAACGCTTCTTTGAGGTATTCTTTATTGGCCCAAGAGAAGTAATCATACTCTTCCACCGTTTCTGTCGCCAAAACCTGTTCTTCTACCCGGTTCAAATCACGTCCGAGCAGATGCAGCATCTGATCCTCATTCCGGTTGTATTTCCAAATGGCTTGAGCAGAAGGCAATCCTTTGTCATAAAACCCTAAACCACGCATAAACCAGAGATCAGCTCTCTCCTTGTTGTTTTGGCAAAGAGCGAGGCATTGCTCCCAAGACTCTTGAGTTTCTATGTGATAATCTCTTTGGGCCTGCACTTGCCGCCCGGTTTGACTGGTAAAGACCCTTGAAAAATAGTAGGACGCCTTCACGTCGTTTTCCAATCTTCTATAGGCCCCTGCTTTTAAGGATAGGCTCCAGAAATACATCAAGTCCTGTTCGGCATCGTCACCAATCAACTCATCAAAAGCCTTAATACAGTTTTCATAATCCAATCTGTAGTGATTGAGGCGGATTACCTGATAAGCGTAACGTTTCTTTAGAAAGGTATTGTCGGTTTTTTGGTAGGCCTCTCTCCCCTTTTCACCAAGACGATCCATAATATCGAGGTCTCGATTATTTCCCATCCAGGGATCATATTCTTCGGCATGCGGTTCGCATTGTTTGGCATAAAGTAGATAGTGCAAAAAGGCTTCATCCCTGGTCTCAAGTAGTTTGGTCCAAGTGAGGTTCAATGGAGGCATCATGCTTCCCGACTGCATCATGGATAGAGCCTGCTCAACCATAGGTGTAGACGACTGGTAGATGATCTCCCGAAGTTCGTCCAAGTTCCAGTCTGCACCCATATAGTTTTGCCAGTCTTCGAGATTAATGGCATCCCGAGTATCGCTGTAGTAGTCCCGAATAAGTTCCGTTGAGAAATTGAAATCCGAATAGGCATTATCCGGCAATAACCATTCTGTACGAAAGAAGTCAAAATGCAGGTTTTCTTCCTCATAGTAGCCACAACCATGGCTAACTTGATAGGGAATTAAGATTGCCCCAATGAATAAGACGCTAATTAAGTATTTGCTCAATTTCATTCCAGGTTTCTTTACGGTTATTCAGATTTCTGCTTCTTAAATCGAACCAGGCTATTTCTATTGGCCCACTGGGCAGCATAGGTTCCCATTGTCGTGCCAATTTTATCAAGTCGCTATGGGAGCACTCTTCGAGGCGATAAACGTCGTATTTGTATTGAAAACGATCAAACAGAAAGGTGTCCCGTTTGAGCATGTATTTATTTCCTCCTTCGTTAGAAAATAAGCTTGTGTCCTGTAAAACTTCCCGGTCAAAATCACTAATCAACTCCTGACTTTTACCCGAGCGAAATCGCACCAACCAGGAAAACATCGGGAGTGACAGATCCATAGGTTTGGGATACTCGTCCAGCTTTCTTCGATACTTGCCGGCTTCCTCCACATTAAGAATTGAATTACGCTCTTTATAGTCGCTCAAATACCCCATGTTGTAAAGCATCAATTGACATCGATCTACCGGAGGCACTCCTCGATCTTCAAAATGCTTCAATTGATGCAACCTAACGGTAGAAATTAATTGACTGCCACTCTTTTCTTTGATCTTCCGCAGCAAGTTAAAATAGGCATCCCGGGTGCCATCCGTCCAATCGCAATCCAATAGTATTTCCGGCGATTGAATACCGAATCGATTGTTTAACTGATGAATCTTACCAGTCATGTTATCAGCTAATTCATCAATTTCTACAGAGCTTATTTTTATTAAGGATTGTTGAGTAATGTAGATGCTGGGAATCCAATTTTGAGCGGGTAATGTGTCAGCGGATTGTAGAACGGAAACGGGAATCAACCTCCCTCCTTTTTTAACTACATCAAAGTACCGGATGTATACCTTATTAACCGATTGATCGGCCAAAAAAGCCTGCTCTTCTTTCGAAAAATCAGCCTCAGATTTCCAATGATACATCGCCCATTCAACCGTCCGTTCAGGACCGCATGAAGCCATTAAAATACCCAGCAGTAATCCGGCTAAACTTGTGTAGAGAATCTTTTTCATGGTCCGTCTCCACAAAGTAAACCATTTCCGCTCAGCTATCGACGGATAAAGCGCTGCCTATGCACTGCTCCATCCTTTTGAGTAACCGCCAATACATAGCTACCAGCATGAAGTTCAGCAACCGATAAGCGATGCTGGGCACCTTCTAATACACCAGATTGCCATAATGAGCCGCGAATATCCAGAATTTGGAAAGATTGCCCCAATTGATCAGGGTCATTCCAGGAAATGAAATCTTCTGCCGGGTTTGGGCGCAGTTTAATGGAATAAGATGATTCATGAACAGCCATACCCGTTTGAATATTCTCTTGAAAATAGGCCTTTCCCCAGGTAGAAGGATCATCGATGGTGGCGGTTGGTGGCCAAAAATCATGGCGGTTGATGGTATTTGTAACGGCAAAGGCTATACCGATGGTATCGTTTTGGGAAAGGTCCAATCCAATCTTGGTAAAGGGGATTTCAATCTCTACCGTATCTGGATCTGGTGCGCTCATGGCCCAATTGCGTCTACCCCACCAATCGGACTGCTCTCTTTTGCAATTGCTGTAATCGGAATGGGCGCCCTGAAAATGACAATCGGTGGCTGATATGTGAAACCAATGGTCGTCGATTTGCCAGTTTTGGGTTCGGGAGTAATTCAGGTCGATAAATATCTCAGGAAAGTTTGGGTTGCTTTGATGTGTCAGGTTTCCCATAAATATGAAAAAGAGCGATGAATCATTACGTTGAAATCGAATTTGAATCAACTTTTGATTTCCGGTGGAAAAGATCATAGCTGAGTCATGATCACTCCATTCCTGTGAGGTGGTTTGCCCTTCAATAAAGGGCGTATCGTAGGTGGGGATGTAAATGCTGGACTGGGCTCTAATCAGCGTTGCAGGCAGCAATAGTGGCAAAAGGATTAGCAATCTCATAAGTAGGCGTTTGTTCGAATTACCGGATTTTTACGGATTCAAATTCAGCCAACATGATGAGCGGTTGAGATTCTGAGCAATCGGTGGTCAGCTCAGTTTAGAAGGCGGTATTTGTTGGGTGTCATACCCGTTTGGAGCTTAAACATCCGGCTGAAATAATGGGGATAGTTGAAGCCCAATTTGTACGATATTTCGCTTACCGTGTACTCACTTCCCAAGAGCAGGCTTTTCGCCCGATCAACTAAAGCTGTGTTGACATGATCCTTGAAGTTTTTTCCGGTTTCTTTCTTCAGTAAATCACTCAGGTAATTGGCCGACAAATGGATACGCTCTGAAAAATAGCTTACGGTGGGAATTCCCTTTTCTTCAATTTCACCAGATTCAAAATAAGCCTGAAGCAACTGGTTAAACTGAGACACCACCCCTTGATTGCTGGCAGTGCGGGTGTGAAACTGGCGTTCGTAGAATCGATTGCTGTAGTTGAGTATCATTTCAATGTTAGACACAATCAAATCCCGACTATGGGCATCAATATTTTGGCTGTATTCGTATTTTATTTTCTCCACACAGTCACCAAGAAGTTGTTGCTCCCGATCGGAAAGATGAAGTGCCTCGTAGGTATCGTATGAAAAGAAGGAATACGTATGAATTTTGCTTCCTAAGTGTGTTTTCCGAATAAGATCAGGGTGAAAAAACAACATCCAACCAGAGTTCAGCCCTTCATTCATCTCTTGGCTTGCTGCCATAACCTGGCCTGGTTCATAAAAGATCAGCACTCCCTCGCTAAAGTCGAAACTCTTGCGGCCATAAACCATTCCACAATCAGAATCTTTCAGAGCCACACAATACAAATCTACCGCTACACGCTGCCCTTCCATTTCCTTAGGAATCTTAATGTCAGAAACATTGACCACGCTTACCAAAGGATGTTCTGGAGGAGGACAATTGAGCCCTTCGAGCATTTGAGAGATGGAAGTTACCCGAATGATTTCATGGGAAGCCATAATCGCACAATTAGATTCTTAAAATTACAATTATCTGATTGTACAAAGTTGACTGGATTATTCCAAGCAGGAAAACACATTTCACCGTAAAAACAACACTTTTCCGATATACTATCGAAGAGTTACTTTCATTGGCCTTTGCGAGGATTTTGGGAATACGATCCAATATTGTCCTGACGAAAGCCCCGTAGGCACGGAAATCGGCATTTCCTCTTCCCTATTTCCAATGGCCTGAACACCTCCTGAAGCATCCATCCAATAGTACGTTCCGATTACCGATGAACTCAGGTTTACCAGGTTATTATGAGAGCATGGATTGGGGAATACTTTCGGTGACTCCTCATCTCTATCCATCAACTCCCAGGAGCCCAATTCAAAATCCCTTTTCAATAAAACATTCATGGGGCCAAAGGCAAACAAGGTTTGCCCGTTACTCTCCAATCTGTCCAGCCCTTGGGTTGTTTGATTACCGAAAAATTCCCGGGACCAGCTTTTTCCGCCATCTTCTGAACGAAAAATATGCCCATCCCGGGTGGAGAGGTAACCCCGTTCGTGGGAAGTAAAATGGATATCCGTAGCAGCGTCATTGCTGTCTACCAAAAAATCCAGAGAAAGGGAGTCCCACGAACTACCCCAGTTTTCGGTTTTGTACAGTATTTGTGGCCTCTGCCACGATGAAGGACCTAACGCATAAGCAGTACCCTGGGAGGTGTAATTTACCCGCTCTATAGCCGAGTTCATACCCAATTCGAGGGTGTCCCAACTTACGCCTCCATTGGTTGTTGTAAAAAGAATGCCTCGGTAGGCAAACGTTCCATCCCAGGCTCCTGCTATGCCATTTAAATGGTCCGAAAAGTCAATTTCATTTACCGACCAGTAGGATTGGTCATCAATCGAACTCCATTGAGCTCCTCCGTTATCGGTGTAATAATGCCCACCTCCACTGGCTACTACACCACGCTGAGTATCAAAAAAGTGTAAGGAACCCTCTCCCAAGCTCAACCTCATTCCCTTGGGGCCTATTGATGTCCAGTTTTTTCCTCCGTTCACGGTTTGGTACAGGTAACCAGAAAATTGTTGCGTTTGCACACCTCTTCCCCGTACGACCAAAAAACCATTGTTTGTATCCAAAAACTGAATGGCCAAAAAAGTGTAGTTCTGTAAGGGCAACTGAGGAGTAATCTTCTGCCAACTCTGCCCGCCATTGAGGGTACGGTAAATGTCAGTGCTTTGGGTAAACGTGGTTCCCACCAAGCTGAAACCCAATTGATCATCCGTAAAGCTTATTTTGTTGTGGTAAATGTTTTGAATGGAGCTAACATTCGTCCAGCTTTGAGCCTGAACAGGACCGGAAAGAACAATGGTTGTAATCAATAGAACCAAATACGCAGGTAGTAAACCGGTGTTCCTGGTATTCACTAAGTTGGATTCTTGATTTTTCATGGTATTCAGGTTTAGACTCAAAGGTCTCAATCATCTGAAAACCATGATGGTACTATTTCTGTTTCGAATGGTACTTTTTCCGATTTTGTTCTCTAAACTCACCGGGGGAGCAAGATGCCCATTTTTTAAACCAACGGGTAAAGTAGGCGTTATCCTTAAATTGTAACCCATAGGCAATTTCCTTGATGGACTGATCCGAATGCAACAGCAATCGTTTAGCTTCGAGCAGAAGTCTCCGAGCCATCAAAGTAACGGCGGGTTGTCCAAAATCCCTTTTTAGTTCTTGGTTGAGTTTATCGTCTGACACATGCAACTGCTCGCAGTAAAACGAAACCGGTTGACGCGACAGATAATGCTTTTCCAAAAGAACCTGGAAGTTTCTACTGGTACTGCTCAAATCCATCGACTGGGAATAGTCGTATAAGCGATGGCATTTGAGTAAAAGGATTTTGAGGTAGTGGTATATCAATTGGTTGAAGCCTACTCCCCTTTTTTCAACCTCCTGTTTGATTTGGTCTACCCATACCAAAAGATCGTCAAAGTCGTCCTTATTGGGTTTAATGATGGGTTGACGGCCGCTTTGCATGAAGGGAATCCGAGTCAAAAGCTGACCACCCTCCTCCTGGTTTTGAATAAATTCAGGCGCAAATTTGAGTACCCATCCCGTAGTTTCGGGGGTTCTTCGGATGTAGTGAATTTGACCGGGAGAAAGAAAATGAAAGTGCCCAGGAACGATTTGCCATTCCTGAAAATCGATCATGTGTAAGCCCGATCCGGTGAGAAACAAAAAGAGTTCATAATAGCCATGCCGATGCGGAGCTATGGGATTATAGCCCGTATTAGCAGCCAATCGTTCCAGTTTGAAGGGCATTCCCTCCAACGGATTGGTCGCTAACTGAAATTCTGGAATTGCATTCAGTTTGTCGCGCAAAATCGAAGGTACTAAGAGGTTCGACTTACTCTATTCACACTAAAATCTACGAAGGGTTGGTAACTCTGAATCAGGATTCACCTATGGAAGGGTAATCAGTACCCTAAGATCATCTTCTTCAGAATAGAGCACATAAGTACCTGCAGCAAGGGTTTCTGAATGAATATACCATTCTCCGGACTCCCCTTTTTCCAAAACACCTTCACCATTTAGCAATTGACCAAATAGGTTGGTCAGTTTAGGAACACCTGTTGTACTATTCATTCCGGTTACTTGAATCAGGGACTGATTGGTCAAGTAGAAAACTTTGGGTTTTGATGCACTTTCCAGGTTGTTTCGGTAATTAAGTCGAATGGATGAATATTCGTACTGTCCGTCAAAATCAATCTGCTTTAGGCGGTAGTAAGAATGACCAGTCAACGGATCATAATCCGAAAACTCATATTCCTTAAAATCGGATGAGAAACCTGCGGCGCCAACCTGCCCTATTTCTTTCCATTGATCTTTATCAGCTGAACGCTCCACCGAGAAGTAATCTGAATTGATTTCAGACCAGGTATTCCAGTACAGATCTACTTGATCTTCTCTATTTTGAATTTGAAATTCGCCCAGCTCAACCGGTAAAGGAGTTGCCGTATTCGTGGAGGCAATGGTAATGAAACGCGTGGTATTACTGGGAATATGGGTAGTTGAGATACCGGTTACACTCACTACTCCGCCAGCATAGGAAATACTTACTCCATCACCTGCATCAATAATAGTGGCGTTGCTAAAGTCTCCATCACTATCGACCAAAAGCCTAAGATGACTTGCAGTAACCGATCCATTTCCACAACCCGCAATTTTAAAATCCACTCCAAAAGTCCCGGTAAAGCGACTGTTGGTCACCTTCCACTCTCGATTCAGGCGACTGTTTACTCCAGCAGGAATTTCTGAAATGGTGCTGGGTTGGGCACACATAAAGCCGTTATTATGCCCCATAATCACATACGCCCGATCTGCTCCAAAATTTCCTGTTGTGGCCGTATTGGATGCATTGCTTGTGGCTAAGGAACTGGCATAAATTCGCATGGTGTCACTGGCATCATGAGACTGTTTTTGCAACAGTTCTTCGTTATCATCTCGTCCAATCCCGATAATATCATTGCTGTAGGTAGAAACGTTGTATATCGTCTCCCCAGCCGTATTTTCGTAATTGTTGGGCAGAGTCATTCCATATTTAATGGCCAGGTAGCTTTCTACTCTCGATCGATTGGTACTACTGAGGGCTGAACCGAAGATTCCCATTTCAGCAATAAATCCATCGTAAGACTGCGCTTCCCCGTTTCCATGTAAGCCCATTTTGATGTCGCTAGCCATGTCGGTCCCATTGTTGGTCTCCGTTCGGTTGCTTGAACCATTTTCAGCCCCATCTACCCGCCAATTGAAATCGGAATTGGAGGTACCGTTGACCGTTCTTGACATTTGAAGAATATGCGTTTGGCCATCGTTAATGGTCGTTGTAGCAGCTACATCAAAATCACCATTTCGGCCACCACCTACATGAAATTTGCCATTGTTGTCTAAGGTGATCGCTATATCCATGGCAATATTTTCATCACCGCCATAAAAAAGAGGTTGCCCCCAAAATGCCGTATTACTGGTAGTTTGAGAGGTTTGAACGACCATGTAAAAATCGAAATCACCAACCTCGGCATTGTCCAAATCGAAATAACTGTCGTTGGAGGTACCGGAGTTATCTATAAACTCAAGTACTGGATTGTAGTTGATGTTATCACTTGTATTGTTGCGGTAAATCGGGCGATTGGATGATGTACTTTGAGTACATGAATTGGAGTTGATCTGATCGAGCCAACCACTTACTCGATCTCCATTCTCTGCTGGATTGGAGGCTGATTCTTCTACTCCGGCATCCGCTTTCAACCAAAAGCTACCAGAAACATTTCCTGGAGATTGCCCCCAGGCAGTTGCGGTAAGCAGGATCAACAGGGATCCAAGGATCGTTCGTTTTTTCATGAACTTTGAAATCAATACAAATCGTCTGGGTTGAAAACTGAGTGCGAAGTAGGACAACTTACTTTAACCATCCATGTATCCCCTCGATTTTCAACTCCTTAAATCGATCAGTTACTGAAACCTTATTTTGAAGCCGCGAATATAAGGGAACCTCGAAGTATTGATGGTTTAACTTTTAGCAGACTGAGTTATTAAAGCAAAAAAAAGCCCCGAATATTATCCGGGGCCTTGGTGTTAATCATTCTGATTTTCACCTTTACTTTTCTTCACCACCATCGGCTATTCGCTTCTTAACTTTGGGCTCTTCTTTAATAGCCTTGTTAAAATGCTCTTCCGTGTGTGGATGGAGTTGATCTTCTAATCCAAGAAACTCTACTTCTATTTTTCGGGAAGCGGCTCCCTGTTCAAAATCCTGAATAATCTCCAACACATCGGCATCGATGGAGGTCGTTTTTACTGCATCAATTACCACGTGCGTATCATCTGGAATTTGATCTAAGGTTCTAAGCAAACCAGCTTTGTGCAAGAAGGTCATGTGCTCACCCAAGTGAATGGTGATTGAACGATGTGAATCGTAGTTATTCAAGTCAAAGTGGTAAGGCGTGCGGTAGTTTTTCCATAGGATGTGGAAAAAGGCAACTACCAATCCCATTCCAATACCGATCAAAAGGTCAGTAAATAGAATACCGAAAATGGTTACGGCAAATGGGATGAACTGCTCTTTACCGGAGTGGTACATTTGACGGATCAACGATGGCTTAGCTAATTTGTAACCTACTACAAACAACACGGCGGCCAAACTGGAAAGAGGAATCAAATTCAAGAAATTGGGAATGCTGAAAACACAAACCAATAGCAAAATACCGTGGAAAAAGGCAGAAGCCCAGGATTTACCCCCAGACATCATGTTGGCGGAGCTTCGTACAATTACCTGAGTAATAGGCAAACCTCCAATAAATCCGGAGATCATGTTACCTACCCCTTGCGCTACCAATTCGCGATTGGTTGGTGTAATTCGTTTCTCAGGGTCCAATTTATCCGTTGCCTCGACACATAATAGGGTTTCCAAACTGGCTACCACCGCAATGGTTAAAGCCACCAGGTAGAGGTCTGGGTTATCCCAAACAGAAAAATCAGGAAAGGTGAATTGACCAGCAAAACTGGAAATGGAATCGGCTACAGGAATATTAACCATTTGCTTCGATTGCAACGACATGGAGCCTCCTGAGCTAAAAAATTGATTGAGTCCGATACCTGCTAACACCGCCATCAATGGTCCTGAAATGTAGCGAGTAAAGGAAAGCTTCTTCATAAATGGACGATCCCAAATAATAAGCAGTGCCAAGGAAACAAGGGCTACAGTGATGGCGCCACTTGCTCCAGGAGCACCATTTATCAGGTTTTCGATAGCACGAATAATTTCGGTGAAGGTGTTTTCGCCATCGGCTTGGAAGAAGGACATTTCTCCTTCAAAATCTTCATCATATCCCAAGGAGTGAGGAATTTGTTTCAGGATAATGGTAATACCAATCCCCGAAAGCATTCCTTTAATTACTGATGAAGGAAAATAGTAACCAATAACTCCCGCCTTAATGACACCGAGAATCAATTGAATTAATCCGGCCAAAACAACGGCGAAGAGAAAGGCTTCAAAGGTTCCCAAATCTTTTAGGGCGCCCAGAACGATTACAATAAGGCCGGCTGCTGGGCCACTTACTCCCAGTGCAGATCCACTGATCATGGAGACCACGATACCGCCAACGATACCGGCAATTAGTCCTGCAAACAAGGGTACTCCGGATGCCAGAGCAATACCTAAACACAAAGGCAAGGCAACGAGGAATACTACTACACTCGCAGGTAAATCATATTTAAGGTTCTCAAAGAACCCGGGTTTTTGGTGAGGTGTCATACGCTTTTTTTCTACCGCTCGTGGCGGAATCTTAAAATTTTAATTAATACCCGATCCGTCGTAATTGACGTGTCAGAAGAAGAAATTATTGGATTGGAGAGACAGAAAAATAACCTTAGTTACAGGCTACGAGATTAGGCGGAATAAAGTTCCGGAGGTGGGGTCAAAATATCTGGACACAGGTCGTGCCAATGGGTGGTCAGATAATGAAAACGTGACCATTGGTCCTGTACAAAGCAGTCGCCAATGGCGACCAAATGAAGGTAGTCATCAATTTCGGTTTCGTTTTTCTTTTCTTCCGCTTCTTTTTCTCCTTCCTGCTCCCCTTTCTCGGTCCACTCGGTATTGACTTGTTTAACGATAATTTCGCTAATCACGTGATCAGTTAATAGCACAATGGCCAACATCAAAAAGAAGAGTCTCACCCATTTCTTTCGCAAAGGATTGATATAACTGCTTTGTGGCTTCAAGAGGTTCGGAGTTTTTGAAGTGAGTTAATAACCATTTCTTCATAAAACTCGGTAATCGCATCTTCGCCTTGAATCACGTCCGTTAACCCGGGAAGGTGATCAGCAAAAAAGCGTTGCAAGTGTCCTCCCTCAATAACCGTAGAAATAAGCATGTGAGGATACTTGTATTGAGGGGCTATCTCAAGAACAATTTGGCTTACTCGAGCCACCAGTTGCTTGTATCCGGAAAAAACACCGTCTTTGTTTTCCTGGTCCACCCCCTTGGTTAAAAAGGCTTTGGAGGAGTCGCAAATAACAATGCGATTCAGCTTAATTTCATCAATATGGGCAAAGCTACCGTCCTGCTCCACCTTTTCGGTAAGCAGTCTAATAGCCTTTCTCAACCGTTCTTCAGCAGAGGCGATATTGGCCAAGCCAAATACCAATCGGTATTCCAGCCATCCCCAGTACCAGGTAGTTAGATAAAGTAACAACTTGTGTTTACTCTCAAAGTAGCGGTAAATGGAAGCCTCCGTAGAGTCAATAACCTGAGCGAGTTTTCGAAAGGTGAAATTCTCGATTCCAATCTCGTCGATCAAATCAATGCTACCCGCAATGATCTTCCGACCCAGTTCACTGGATTCAGGATCCTTCAAGTAAATGTGCTCATTTACCCGAATGCTAACTTTTGAGAGGAATTCAAGCATACTTCTTACGGCGGCTAACAAATATAATAGTATTACTATTTAAGCTGAAAGCAATAGAAAGGATTTGTCGGGCTTTTAATAACAGGAGTTGGCTACCTTACAAGTTAGGCATAGGCGGTGGACCTACATTTCCTTCCTGGCGGGGTTTGGGTCGCTCATTGGTATCAAACCGGAAGGACTTGCTTTTGGTTCTGGAAACGAACTGACCCTCAAGATCGTAACGGATTTTGTACACCGTGCTTTTCTTCTGCACCTTCACTTCATAAACCTCTTGACCGAACTTCTCGGTCTTTTCCAGGTTTTTGACTTCGTATTTCTTGTACTTATCCGCCAGCTCATTTTGCACCGATTCGGGCAATTGCTCTACGGTAAGTGTGGAATCCTTCTGTCCTTTAACCGATAAACCGGCCAGTAACATAACCCCTACAATAATTAAAGCACGAAAAATCAAATCCATAGTTGCGAAGAAAAAACAAATTGGTGAAGCGATCCTAAAATTAACGCAATTTAAGAAGGCTTAAAAACTCTCCCCAATGGTAAACTGAAGGCTCCAGTCTCCCCTACCCGCTGCAGCATCGATACCAATGTTCATCATTTCTGATGGGATAACGGTAAACCGAAATCCTCCGCCTGCTCCAGGCCATAGATTGTCCCAATTGTAATCCTTGGCTTCATTGGCTGTGGTACCTACGCCAGCAAAAGCGATGAGGAACCAACGCGGCAATACCTGAAAGCGACTTTCGGTTTGAATGGAAAACAGTTGATCTCCTCTTTGGGCACCTTGAGAATATCCTCGAATATCGGTGCCTCCCAATATTTCCTGAGCTTCAAATGGAATTTCTCCAATTCCAAAAGCCGAAGTAAACCGAGATGCTTGAACCCACCATTTTTTTAACCTGTGGTAATGGTTAACGGATAAGTTGAATTTGTGGTAACTCTGGGTATTTTCTAACCATTCGGGCGCCCATTCCCAGGAGGATTCTAAAAAGATGCCTTCATCGGGATAATACACATCGTTTCGGGTATCCAAATCCAGATCAAGGCCCGTATTGTTCATGTAGGTAACAGGACGAGGAACATTTTGTTCGAGTACGTAAAGCGTGGTATTGGCTTTCATGTACGTGAGGTGAGTACCAAACAGCAAGTATGAATTTATACGTCGTAAAACCTGTCCATACGCAAACACAAAGCCTGAATTGTATTGAATAAATTGACCATAATTAGGTACAGGATCCCAATAGAACTGGTAATTAAATGAAAAATAACCCGCAGCCAGGGTAGCCCGCCATCGGTCTTCCTTCATATAAAGTTTGGAAAAGCCCAATGCTCCCCAACTCTCTCTTTGCGTTCCGATGATTCCAACACCCGCCATGGAAGTTGGCGATAGGGTATCTGATTTTTGCATCGGAAACATAAGCATGCCTATGGCCCCAAAAATCAAGTCTTGGGTGCGGTCGTATTGGATAAGCGGAAATCCGGTAACCCTTAATTTCTGAATACTGGTATCTCGTTTCGCCGCGCCGCCACCGCCGCCCAAACCAAACTGAGCTTTTCCGGGTAAGGCCAACATCAGCGACAGGCCAATCATGAATAGAAACTTCGCTTTCACTATAATTTGTTTAGTCAGGTTGTCAAAAATAGATGAATAGCGGATTGAAGGCTACTCTTCGTCCGGAATATCTTCCTGCAAGGATATGTCCAGGTTTTTGTTTTTGAGCAAAGCATTCACAATGATGCTTAGAAAAGCTCGAATGATGAATTTCTCCATCATCTCATTCAGGTAAGGAATGTCAATTTGCTTATTGATGTAGCGGGTTAAGGATTTAATCATCCTTTTCCTTTCCTGAGGGTCGAGGCCATTTTCTGAATAGCGAATAGAGCTGTAAATCTCGTTGGGTAGGTTTTCGTACAACAGTTGATCCAAGCGCCGAACGATTTTCACGTAAACAATGAATTCCTTTTCCTCCGACAAGAAGGGTAAATTTCTTCGTTCATTAATTCTTGCTGCTATGGCCTCCACTTCATTGGGCTTGAGCATTTGGGTTCCTTCAGCATCTTTTTTGATTTGTTCCCATTGCTCATGGGTAAGGTTAATTGTAGGCATATCTTCTCTTTTTTGTTGAATGTAAATGAAATGGAAAGATCGGAAAATGCAAACTCTAAGGCATAAAAAAAGGAGGTAAATCAACCTCCTTCCCTTTCTCTGGTCAAAACCTACTGTTCTATAAGTAGTTTCCTCTAAAGTAGCATTTATTTCTCAGAAGTCAAAATCAGAGTCACTGGAAGTCATGAATTTAGGGCAAAAAAAAGCCGCCGCCAGGTACCCGAACCCCCAACGACGGCCGCGCGGATTTACTTAACTAAAACTCTAAACGGTAGCTAATCACGGGTAATAAAGGCAGCTGCGTACTTTTTTCAATTTTCTCAGTGTAGGGGTTGTAAAACTCCTGTACCATAGCTTGGCTATTGGTTAGGTTTTGAATATCAACTTTGAATTCGTGGGTCACTTTTTTGCGATTAACCTTGTAATACACGGCAAGGTTCAATTGTAATACATCATCGGAGTTTTCTCCCAGGTAGTTATCACTCATCACCTGGTATCCTTTGGCAATGGATTCATCCAGGTCGACGGCGGTATACTTTCCTCCTCCAAGAACTGATAATTTAGTGTTCACCCCAAGAATGCGCTTTTTCTTATCCGATTTTCCGATATTAAATTCCTTGCCACTCAAGAAGTTGGCAGCATAATTTCCATTGAATCGGGTTTCACGCCATACACCGTCCATGGCCTTGTATTCCGATTGGTATAGGGATCCGGTAAGTAAGAAATAGAACTGCTTGGCAAAGAAACGCTCCAGCGTGAGCTCTAAACCGTAGTTACGCCCATAACCATCGTTCACCAAGGGATCGGTATCGTAACCCACAGTTTCGTTGATCAGCGAATAGGAACTGCTTGGATCATTTTCAACCGGCACGTCAAACAGATGCTGGTAATAAGCTTCTGTCATCAATCGCATGTTTTTGCCAAATTGCCAGTTATAACCGATTACTCCATGAGCGGCACGACTAAGGCCCAGGTTCAAATTGGGCTGATACGGTACTCCTACGGTAGGATTGGTCCATCCATGGTAGGTGCTAAGAGGCTCCATTCGGCTGTGGATTCCAGCACCCAGCTTCAGGGACTGTCTTTCGGCAAATTTCCATTCGGCCCCTACTCTTGGTTCAACAGATACTTGCTGGTTTTGCTCAAAGTACAGTACATGGGCTCCTGAATGGATATCCAGATTGGCACCAATTCTGGTTTTCCAGTGTAAAAAACTCTGTAAATAACCGGTATTTCCATCACTGTTGAACAGGGTTTCCATTTTCTGCGTTTCCTGATCATAGCTCAACCAATAGTTGTCAAAATACTGGCGTGTATAGATGGCTCCTGCTCTAAGCTTATGGCGTTTGTTCAACTTGATGTTGTAAGTCGTCGCCGCCTTCAAGTTGATCATTTGGTTAGTATTGTCATCTCGTAATTCGAATTCGTCGGCTTCATTGTTTTCCCAGTAATCGTAGGTACTGCCGTTGGTTGAAATGGTTAGTGAGCTGCGTAGGTAGGATCGTTTTCCTGTGGATATAAAGTGGTTAATTCCACCTGCTCCCATAAAGGAGCCAAAATCACCCTTGCTATGAACCAATTCCTCATTTTCTTCATCGGTGTAGCTCTGCTGAATGGTACTTAATCCGCCAAACCCGAATACCGTAAAATTTCCAGCCTTTTCCGTAGGAAGGAATACATTAAATGCCCCATCCTGATACTTAGGAATCCCTTGAAAATCAACCACGCCTACATTATCCAATAAGGCCAGAGATGAATAGCGATAGTTAACCAGGTAGGATGCTCGTCCATTCTTACTAAAAGGCCCTTCGGCAGTCGCATCTATTCCCAATGCTCCTATTTCCAAAGAATACTGTCGATCCTGGTTATTTCCCTTTCTAAATCGAATATCGAATACTCCTGATAGCGCATTTCCATATTCGGCTGGAAAAGCTCCACTATAGAAGTCGGAATTGTCTAATAAGTCGCTGTTGAGCAAACTAATGGGTCCACCCGTGGCACCTTCTCCACCAAAGTGATTGGGGTTAGGAACTTCTATTCCTTCCACCCGCCACAGGATACCTTTGGGTGAGTTACCACGAACTACAATATCATTGTTTCCCTGAGGGTCTCCGGTAACACCGGCATATCCAGATACCATTCGTGCCGGATCATTGAAGTTTCCAGCATAACGCTTGGTTTCTTCCACCGAAAATGCCCTGGCACTTACCGTGGCCATTTCGTTCATGGACTCCCCTTTTTCGTTGCCCGAAGCGGATATTTCAGCAGCTTTCAAAGTCACTACCGATTCGATCAAACTAACGTTGACTACAACTTGCCTCGAACTCGTAACTTCAAGGTTGCTCAGCATTTTTTCTTCGTAACCCAGAAATCGAAAAATGAGGGTAGCTCGCCCAACGGGCACGTTGGGAATGGAGAATTGACCATTTATATCGGTGGTGACTCCTACTATTGGATCGCTGTCTTTAAGAATAACGGTTGCACCAATGATGGGCTGCTGGGTATCCTCGTCGATAACCGTTCCTCGAATGGTTTGCGTAAGATTGGCCGACCACGCTGGAAGTGATAGCAGTAGAATTACCGCCGTAAGCAACGCGTTTTTGAGAGAAATTGAAGCCATCATTTTATTTAATCTTTGGGTGTGTTTGTTGTTTCTAAAAGGATGACACCTCTCCTACCGATTCCCCCTATTCGAGGAAAGAAAAAAATGGAAAAAAATGAATGGAGTATGTGAATTAACTGATTACACAAGACGGCCGGTTAACTATTTATGAGTCAAATAGCTACCTCAAATACTGAAGCAAGAAAAAGAAAAGAAAGTCTTAGAAAAATCGCATCCCTGCAGAGAGGCCTACCCAACCCGTGAGGAGAAACTCCGGATCGAGGTGCGAAAAGTGTTCGTAGGGTGGTAAACTGGAATAAAAATTACCCTCCGAATCTCGTTGGTTGGTAAAATGAAAATTGATGGCCGGACCTACAAAGAAATCCAGGTTTTTACTCGCCTTCAAGCCACCATAGATCTGAAAGCGGAAGGTTCCATCAAGATCGTCAATGTTTTCCGTAAAATTATTGATCGCCATGGCTGTTCCACCCAGAAAAAATAAGCGACCCAACCTACCTTCAGTGCCTAATCCGTACCCGGCACCTACCTGAGATACACCATCTCTATAGGTATAGCCCAACTGGAAAACATTGTGCAAGGCACTCACACCGGTTCTGAATTGAACATTGAAGGGATACAATTCATTTAGCTCAAGGCTTAATTTGTGATATCCGCGTCTGGAAAAAGTGAAAAATCCGAGGGGCACTCCATGGATGGAATCGTTGATGTTGATGAAGCCCAGTTGGGTTCCTTTTACAATTCCTCCACAATTCGTAAGCCCGGCCTGAACACCAATCACGGTATCCCAAGCTACGTTCACCAATCCATATTGAAAGCCTTTGATCACCGGTGTGTAATTGGTAACGGCGCTAATCTGTACTCCGTTAACCGAAGAAATGGCCACATTGGCAATAGCACTCACCTGCCCGGCATCACTGTGACTGCAAAAGTTGGTTACACCGGCTACCTGAAAGCTGGCTGTATCCCCTACTGAAAGGTTCATGATACCAGCTCCTTGAGCGCCCAATACATTTTCACCAAAGTTGATTCCTCCGGCTAATTGAAGGCCGTTAACCGTATGGGCCGAAATATTGGCAAAACCGGCGATTTGGGTACCGTTGATCTCCCGACCATAGTTGGAAAATCCTGCAATCTGGAAAAAGTCTACCTTCTTGATGGCTACATTAGAAAAACCCGCAACCTGAAGGCCGGTGGCATCGTGCAGGGTCAAATTGTTGAATCCACTAATCTGACTTCCAGCCATTTTACCGCCCAACACATTGCTAAATCCCGTGATCTGCACTCCTTTTAGGGTGTCGACCAACACATTGCTAAAACCGCTAATCTGAAGGCCATTTACACAACCGAGATTGGTATTAAAGAATCCGGCAAACTGTACACCATTTACGTGATGCCCCACGATGTTTCCGATTCCGGCTACTTGCCAGCCATTTACATCTTGCCTAATAATGTTGAGCAGTCCACCAATTTCCACACCACTCACCCCACCGGCATAACCCACCAATACATTGACGGATACATTGTTGGAAACCGCACCCGACATGTTTACGTTGGTACTCAACCCGGGTACAAAGGTCACCTGCATGGGTTGGGTTTCCATTTTTTGCATATTCTCCGTATTGGTCGACTGTTTGTCGTTGACCATCATGCGAACCAATCCCAAATCTTCCACTTCCTTTTGCGGAATTTGTATGGTGTCTTTCGTTGGCATTAAAGGGATGATGGGTCTTAACCGCAGGTGAAGTTCCTCACTCGTAGCTGGGGTTACAACAATTACGGTATCCAGGTAGTCTTTTTTACGAAAAGCAATTCCGGTTTCGGCACGCTTCCCCTGCGTGGTCAAGGAGTAGCTTCCGTCAGCTTCACTAAGTGTATTGGAAAGGTTGTTAACGTCATACACGGTAACGTTAGAAATGGTTTTCCCCGTGGTCGCATCGCGGATAATTCCGGTGATGCGGTAAGATTTTACAGGTTCTGCGGCTTTCTTCTGTTCTCCGTGAAGAATAACAAAATTGCCTGTGGTTTTATAACGAACGTTACCGCGCAATAGGGCGTCAAGAACCGTTTTTACTTCTTGATTTTGAGCTTGATGACTAACCAACAAGTCGCCATCGAGAATATTGGATTGGTAAGAGAACTTGAATCGGCCTTTTTCGGCAATTTCCATCAGAGCGTCCTCCAACCTCACGTAGGTAAAATCAACGGACACTTTGCGCAAAAGCGGACTTTCCTGAGCAATAGCCGTGCTCAAGCAAATTAGCCAAAGGCCAATAAGAAGAAATCGAAGGAAAATTTTATTGGCAGCCATCTCCTACAAAAACAAAGGTGTCGCCACGCTCTTCAACCCTTAGATGAAGTGTTTCACCAATGACTGCAAGAACAGTTTCAAGGGTTTCATCTTCAAAATCCGCGTTGATTTGGCAATCCTGATGATCGGCTTTCGCCAACTTGATTTTGGCACCGTAAACCTGCTCAAGTAATGGAATTACCTCGCCAAGCCGGGTGTTGCTAAAGATCAATCGTTTGGTTTTCCAGGCAACGGCATTCAAGTTGGAATCTTCCAATTTTCGGAAGGTGCGTTTATTCTTATTAAAGATACCTTTTTGACCGGCGGTAAGCACAAGTGAGTCACTTCCCTGGTAAGTCCCGTAAAATTTAACCTTACCAGATTTCACCCATACTTCTACCAAAGAATCACCCTGCAGTGCTTTTACATTGAAAGAAGTACCTAAAACGGCTACTTGAATCTCACCGCTGGAAATGACAAATGGACGTTTTTCATCGCGGGCCACGTCGAAGAAGGCCTCTCCGTTCAAATCAATATTTCGCTGCCCTTTTTTATAACTAACCTGAATTTTTGATTCTTTATTCAGGGTAATGATAGAAGCATCGGGCAAAGTATCCGTTATAACTTCAGCTTGAGCTAAAATTTGATTTTGATAGACGGGTTGATTAGGTTTAAATAGGAAAAAGCCGATAAGCAGAGCTACACCAGCAGCTACTCCTATCCAAGGCCGTTTAGATTTGGTCTTCTTTTGAATCGTTGGTGTGCTGATCCGCTCATCTACATTAGCCCAAGCCTTGTCCACGTTAAATTCGGGAACTTCAGTTGCAGTATCGGGCTTCATGCCCCACAACTTTTCCAGGCTATCGAAGAGCGCAGTGAACTCCGGTTCGCTTTCACGACGGGCTTCTATCTCCTGAACTTCAGCAGAAGAACAAGTCCCATCAAAGAACCGGCTCAGCAACTCGAAATCTCTATGTTCGTCCCTTCTATCCACCATAATTCATTAAGCATGACAACTCAAAACAAGATAACCCCCATCCCAATCCTAAAAAAATTAGAAGAGCGATAACCGGGAGGTATTCTTTGAGCTCTTCCCGAAGGAATTTGAGGGCCTGGCCCATTTGGTTTTCCACCGTTTTTACAGAGGTTCCGGTCTGTTCGGCTATTTCTTTGTAGCTCAACCCTTCGGAGCGACTGAGTACGAAAACCTGCTTTCTTTTTTCGGGTAATTTTTGCACCGCCTGTTCATAACGGTATTGTAATTCATTGGCTTGAACAATTTCTTCGGTTTCGTCAGAATAGGAAGGTGACAAATGGGGAGCCTCCTTGGCATGAACTTCCCTCACCTTAAGGTGCTTGAGGTAATTGAAACAGCGGTTTTTCACGGATTGAAACAGATAGGACTCCAGATTTCGAATTTCCAGACTTTCCCGTTTGTTCCACAAATCGGTAAAAAAATCCTGAACCACTTCTTCGGATTGATCGTAATCCTGAATTAAGGAATAGGCAAAGCCACAGAGTCGGGAATAATAATCCCGAAACACCGACTCAAATACCCGCTTGTTCCCTTCGGCTATTTGCCTAATCAATAATTGACTCGAATGATCCAAAATAGTTTATCTCAAGCTTTCCGTGCTTTCTAAGCTGCTATTCATTGGCGATTAAGGCGAGAAATTCGGTTTCGCTAATCATGGGTATTTCCAGTTTTTCGGCTTTTGCGAGCTTCGATGGTCCCATGTTTTCTCCACGGATCAAATAACTCGTTTTTGCCGATAAGGAACCCACGTTTTTCCCACCGTTCTTTTCGATCATCTCCTTGAGTTCGTTTCTTGAATGCAGCTCAAAAACACCGCTTATTACAAAACTCATGCCTTTTAATTTCTCCGTTTTTCCATCGAGCTGTTCAGCGCTCAATTTCATTTGCAACCCTATCTCTTTCAAGGCGGTAACAAATTCCATTTTTTTGGGATCGGAAAAGAATTCGGTAATACTGGCTGCGATTTTTTCTCCGATTTCTTCCACTTCAATCAAATCCTCATAGGAGGCGGCTAACAGTTTTTCCATGTCGCCATAGTGGCGGGCTAATTTCTTGGCTACCGTTTCCCCTACATATCGAATTCCTAAAGCGAACAGAACGCGTTCAAATGGAATTTGTTTTGAGGCTTCTATCCCTGCCAAAAGATTATTTACCGATTTCTCAGCAAACCGCTCCAATTGAATGAGCTGGTCATAGGTTAATCGATAGAGATCCGTGTAATTATTGACCAATCCCTGAGCGTGGAGAGCATCAATGGTTTCCACTCCCAAACCATCAATATCCATGGCCTTACGGGAAATGAAGTGCTCTATTCTTCCTTTTATTTGAGGAGGGCACCCACTATCATTTGGACAGTAATGCTGAGCTTCTCCTTCTTTTCTTTCCAACGGAGTATTGCATTCCGGGCACAACTCAATAAATTCTTCTACCTCGGCATTGGCTTCTCTTTTCTCCAGCGCAACGGCGGTTATTTTTGGAATAATCTCCCCTCCTTTCTCCACGTAAACCCAATCCCCTTTATGAAGGTCGAGTTTGGCCATCTGATCCGCGTTGTGCAAACTGGCTCGTTTTACGGTAGTGCCTGCTAAGAGAACAGGGTTCAAGTTGGCCACCGGAGTTACTGCTCCCGTGCGTCCCACCTGATAGGTAACCTCCTCCAATTGAGTCAAGGCAGCTTCTGCTTTAAACTTAAAGGCAATGGCCCATCGTGGCGATTTGGAGGTAAATCCGAGTTCCTCCTGAATTCGATAGTCGTTTATCTTAATTACGATGCCATCAATTTCAAAAGGCAAATGGTGTCTTTCCGTATCCCAGTGCTCGATAAACTCTAATACACCGTTGAGATCCTTTACTTTTTCCAGGTAACGAGGATACTTATCCGGGGTTTTAATGCCCCATTTCCCTGCCCCTTCCACACTGTCGTAATGACTATCAAAAGGCAAATTTTCTCCGTAAACTCCGTAGAGCATACAATCCAATCCTCGGGATGCAACCACAGCAGAATCCTGCATTTTCAAGGTGCCTGAGGCTGTGTTTCTTGGATTCGCAAAAGTGGGTTCACCTAATTCTTCCCGATCCTTATTCAGTTGCTGAAAATGGGCCAATGGAAAGAAAATCTCTCCGCGAATTTCAAAATCGGCGGGATAGTCACCTTGAAGGGAAAGTGGAACGGTTCTAATGGTTCTAACATTGGTCGTTACTTCCTCTCCTTTTTCGCCATCACCACGGGTCACAGCTTGGCTAAGCTTTCCGTTTTCATAGCGAATACCAATGGCTACTCCATCATATTTTAGCTCACACACGTATTCCCAGTCCTGGTCCATGAGCTTTTTGTTGCGTTGTTCCCAATCCATCAATTCTTCAGGAGAATAGGTATTGTCTAACGACAGCATGGGGTAACGGTGCTTAATCGTATTAAACTTCTTGGTGATATCTCCCCCCACTCTTTGGGTTGGGGAGTTTGGGTCAGCCAATTCAGGAAATTCGGCTTCTAATTTTTGCAACTCTTTCAGTTTCATGTCGAAGTCGTAATCCGACATGGGAGAGTTGTTTTCTACATAATAGGCATGATTGGCTTTGCGAAGTTCTTCTGAAAGTTCCTCAATTCGGTTTGCTGCCTCTGTATTTGTCATAGGATTTATATTGTTTCAAATGGACAAGCCATCAGCGGGTAAAAGTAAAACGGAGATTTCGTTTACCCTATCAATTACCGATTCAGTTTTTAGAAGAAATCGGCACGTTCTCCTGGGGTATTCCCAAAGCTTCCAATTCTCTATAATTCAAGCCAGTATTTCGTCAATCAATTTTCGGGACTCCAACAATACCTCTTTCGATATCTCTTGATTGTAGGAATCGGATGAGGATTGAACCATTTTACCCTTCTTAAAATACTTGGCACTTATTCCTTCTACCTCCTCCGATAAGGCCAGATGACTGGGATATTTAGCACCTTGAGCCGAGGTAAGCATAAAAGGTTTGGCCACCTTCCAACCGTATTTCATAAAACCGCCCCATTGCTGCCCAAATCCGGAACCTACCACTCCTGGGTGAACGGCATTAACGGTAATCATTTTTGATCGTAATTCACGTGCCAAATGATAAGCATACATCAAATTAGCCAACTTGGAGTTCCCGTAAGATCGGGCCACGCTCCAGCCTTCCTTCAAGTTAAGATCCCCAGTCCATTTACCAGCCCTGTGGGCCACGCTGTTAAGCATGACAATCCGACTGCGTTCGCGCATAGTGCCCAATAGTCCTTCGGTAAGAATCATAACAGCCAAATGATTCACGGCCATCACCAATTCAATACCATCTGGCGACTCTTCTCGGTTAAGGGTCATTAAACCGGCATTGTTGATTAGAATGTCGATACCTGTCACCTTCTTTTGAATCGCACCGATTATTTCTTGTACTTGCTTCATCTCGGCCAGATCAACCTGTAAATAATCTACCGAAGGATTGGCAGTGGCGTGATGCAATTCCTGGCAAACCTGATCTGCTTTGGATGCGTTGCGAGCCAGAAGTAAAACTTGAATCCCTTGACGTAACAAATTGGCTGCAGTTTCCTTACCAATTCCCGATGTAGCACCTGTAATTACGGCTTGTTTCATTCCCGATTTTAAAAGGGGAAGATAGCTTAAAAATATGGGCTGTAACCCTTTGACTGCATGAAAACTTAGGGTTAAGCCAAACCCTGCCCCTCTGCATCCGGTACTTCCGTAAAACAGCCCTTTTTTTAGAGGACACTCAGCTTAAAACACCTATGAATAGAATTCTACTTGCCATCGTATGCCTTGTAGCGTACCCCTCATTCTCTTATTCTCAACTCATTCTCCCCTGGTCGGAAGACTTTGAAAAAGTGAGAACCTTTGAATTAACTAATTATCGATCCCCGGTTCCTGGGATTTCTAACATGAGCTTTGATCCCGACCCTCTGGTTGGAGGTAGACTTGGATTTGCTCCCTTTGGATTATTGGCCCATAACGGTGTACGTGCAGCGCACCTCGATCGGGATTCCATTTTAACCCGGTACAAGAGTTACAACCACACCGTATTCAAGTTTGACCTCTCCCGGTACACCCAATCCTATATACAGCTATCTTTTTGGTGGCAAGAACATGGTGAAGACCCGGATTCCTTAGACATTGTAGAGGTTAGAGAAGGTCCAGGATCGCCCTGGCTTCTTCTTTATGATTTCAGGCCCCACTTCGGTAAGCATACTGGAAAATGGATTTACTCTGGAAATGTGAGCATTAGCGATACCCTAATTAAGGGTGGGCAAGCCATTACTTCTACCGTGGAAGTACGCATCTCGGAACAAGGAGACAGTGTGGCCATTAATCCTGTCTGTTGTGACGGTATCAGTTACGATGATCTGCTCATGGAGCGGTTTTACGACAACGACGCCCGTTTAGAGGAAATCTCGACTTATTGTCCCGGCCCTGCAACGGTAAAAGTTCTGCTCAGAAACCGGGGACGCGACACCTTAAAAACGGCCGAAATTTCGGTTAAATACAACGGAACATCTTATCCAAAAATCAATCTAAACAATTTGTCCTTGGCCAAGGATAGCAGCATGTGGGTAACTATAGGAACCTGGAATATTCCAGCTGCTCAATCTCAACTGTTTGAATTGGAATTGAACCCGGTAAATGGAAAGGTCGATGAAAAACCTTCGGATAACTTATTGATAGAAAACAAATTTCCACGGTTATCCGGATCCTACTCCGTGGGACCAAACAGCAATTTCTCCACGATTCAAGATGCTTTTGACGCATTGATGGATAACGGTATTTGTGGCCCGACGACTTTGTATCTAGAAGACACCCTTCACCCTGGTGGCACCTTGGATACCATTCCTGGGATGTCAGCTGCAACTCCACTAAGGATTACCGCTGCTACCGGGTACCAGAACAAGCCCTTACTGCAACAAGCCCTGGCATTTAAGAATACCCCTTACATTAAGGTCGATAACCTTCGATTTTCTACTCGAAATGCAAATCTGATCTTCGTTAAGCCAATTCATCATTTGGATATTGACAGTTGTGATTTCTACTCCCCACGTGAATCGAGTATCTATGCATCTGAGCAAGTGAAAGTGGCCGGTATTGGAGAATGTCACCACATTAATGTGACGAATAACGTTTTTAACGGAGGTCGTGTCAACCTACTATTACAAGGAGACACCTCTGCCTGGTTGGACAGTGTGGTGGTCGCAGGAAACCGTTTCCATGATGCCACAGGATATTCTGCCGCCGTGAACCGAGTGCTAAATGCACGCATCGAAGGCAATACGTTTGAAACCGTTCACTTTCAACCTGGAGTGGCGCTCAATTGTGTTACCGCAAGGAACGTAGAGATTAACCGCAATAACTTTTTGATTTCTACCGGTACGGCTTTAAACTTATCCTCCATCGGTCATCAAGCTACTCCATCGGATAGCGTTAAGGTCATGAACAACTTCATTTCCATTTTAGATGATAACGATAGTGTACCGTCTTATGGAATCCGTATTTCTGGTGCGAAGCAATTGTACATTGTTGGCAATTCCATTAACTCCAGAAGTTTAGCCTCGCTTTCCTGTGCCATAATCACATTTGGATTTACCAATTCAGCCGTACTAAACAACATTTTTGGAAACCCTTATTCCGGATTAACCTGGAATGCAGGAGTTGCTGGATTAGGAACGGGTGTAACCCACGATCACAACGTTTATTGGACAGGTGACACCTTGATTAATGGAACCTATAACATTCCGCTTGGCAGTAACTCCGGTTCGATAGACCCGTATTTTTACAGCCCTTACACAGGCGACCTACGAGTGAACAATCCCAGACTCAATGCCGCTGGAATGCCCGTAGGCCAAAAAGCCGATTTCTTTGAAACCGTTCGAGGAACCACTCCTGATATTGGAGCCCATGAATTTACTCCATGTCAGTATGATGGAAATGCACAATTCATATCTTCCGATTACACCGAAGTACCTAACAGTCAAGACGCAGAAGTAAAAATATATGTAGCCAATACGGGGTTCAGTCCAGTGACAGGAACACAGGCCACGCTCAATTTATTCGGAGCCAATACTTCTCGAGCTATTGGAACCTTGCAACCCGGTCAGGATACGATCTTAAAGGTAAGAGTGCCTATCACCCAAACAGTGGGATCGTGGCCTGCTCGATTGACCGTATCTATCAATGAAAATGACTGTATTGCGGTGAATGACACTGCAGTGATGAATATTGAGGTTACTGATAGTTCGTATTCGAGAACGTCGTTGGATAGCATTGATTTGGCCATGACCGCACCCACTACTCCCAAATGGATTTTGGGGCAGACTTTCGAAATCTTCCAAGCCGACACGCTCAGTTCGATCAGTGTTTACCTCAATCATCCTGATACAGGGGCCACATTCAGAGGATTGGTCTACAACATAGATCCAAACACCTTGCTGCCCACCACCCTGATTGATTCAAGTCCCATGCGGACCCTGGCAACTGCCAAGGAAGCTCAATCCGGTTGGTTTGCTCTTCGTGTAGGTTGTCATGGCCAGTTTCTACAGCCCGGAAAGTATTTGATCGCTATCGAGCAAGTACAACCTCCTACCCTACACATCGGGTATCAGAAACAGCGTTTTACACAGGATGAAATTGTACTCATCAATTTTAACGATGGAAAAGGTTGGAAGCTATCCAGCCATCCGGATGTAGAGAAATATGCGAAGCACATCACTCCTATGATTGAGGCCAATTTGGGCCGTAAATGGGAAACCCCAGACTTAATTAGCGACACCACCTTTATCTGTAAAGGTCAGGATGTGGTCATGAAAACTACGGGTAGTTATAAGACTTATTTGTGGTCGAATGGATACCCTCACAAAAGCTTTAAAACCAAGCAAATCGGGCAGTTTTCTGTACGCGTTTGGGATGATATTGGATGTGAATTCCGAGATACTACTCAAACGGCACCTGCACAGGGAATTACTTTGTCGGCTCAACTGGTGCACGCTAATTGTGGTCAAAATGACGGAGAGATTCGCGTACAGGCCTCTGGTTTAGAACCCCCTTTCAATTATTCCTGGAGTACCGGACAGGCCGGCTCTTGGTTAAAATTCCTTCCCGGTGATAAATACACGGTAACGGTTACCGACAGAACGGGTTGTACCGAATCTCAGCAATACGCTCTCAAAGGAGGATATCCGGAATCTCAAATGGAAATTACAGAACCTATATGTAGAGGAGATTCCAATGCCAGAGCAACGGTACATGTAGTGAAAGGGCTCAAGCCTTATTCCTATCAGTGGAATGCTGGTTGGACGCCAAACGACTCCACCAACTTTGGACTAAAAGCAGGAATGTATTTGGTAACTGTTACCGATTTGAGCAATTGCCCCAAAGAAGATACGGTTTTCATTGCGGATCCACCCGAGCTAAAATTGCGCATGTCTCCTGGTCATACTACCGGATGTTTGTATCAGGACGGTTATGCTTACGCTAAGGTGAGCGGAGGTAAACCACCTTACAAATACTTCTGGGGTGATCCTAACAAACAAAGCACCGGTAAAGCCATTGGTCTTGGTAAGGGCGCATACGACGTAACCATTACTGATAGTGTGGGCTGTATTACCTTTGGAAGAGTACGGATTCAAGATCCAAACTCTCCTCAAGTGACCCCTCACGATTTGGTGTTGGATTGTGCTTACGATACCGCCACTGCCGCGGTGAGTGTTGCTGGAGGTTCTCCTCCCTACACGTATCGTTGGAAGCATAACAACAGTGCCAAACACAGTCAACATGGCCTGGTTCCAGGTCGCTACCACCTGTTTCTTTACGATACCATGGGATGTAATATGGACACCTTTGTTCATATCCAATCGCCACCACCGATCCAAGCCACCTTCAGCAATCCAGTGCCCAATGGAAGTCAATACCGAAGTGTAACCGCAACCGTAACCGGTGGTACTCCGGGATATACCACATTGAGTTGGAGCAACGGAGAAACCGGATATACGGCCGATGAGCTGACCAATGGGCGACACTACCTAACGGTGACCGATACCAATGGTTGTACCTATTCCTTTGGACTCAACATCAATGACATTATAAATCAGGTGGAAGGGTTTGATATGGCCCATGACCAGGTTTTCCGAATCTTCCCGAATCCTAACAAAGGGTCCTTCTTTGTAGTTCAGGACGGCGGCTTAGATGAAGAATATAAAGTACTGGTGACCAACCCACTGGGACAGGTAATTAAAAGTGAAAGTGGAATTAATCTTTTAAGTCCCTATTCTTTAGTTATTGAAGATGTGGCCGGATTGTACCATGTAACCGTGGTTAACTCCAAAGGCCAACGTCGATCTATGAAAGTGATGATCCATAGGTAAAAGAGTTGCTACCTTTGGCCAAATGGCTTCACTTGTGAAAATATACCTTTTTATCCTCCTGCTTCTGGCGGGAGGATTGAAGGGTTATTCTCAATATACCCTCCCCTATTTTGAAGATTTTGAACAAGCTCCGGCTGTTCAACTTTATGGCAACCAACTCAACCTAAACTGGGCTCCCCATATCCAGATTTTTACGGTTGCACAAGGACGGATGCAAACCGATGTTCTGCCAGAATACATGCCTTCCGGCAAACGAGCCATCACCCTCGATCAACCAGGGGTAAACTTGGTTCAAAATGACCTCGTACTTCGCCTTGATCTCAGGAATTACTCCAACGATGAATTAGAAATATTCTTTGACTGGACCGACTTTGGAGAACAACCGAGTCCTGGTGACGGTGTATGGGTAAGAGGAAATGCCAACCATACCTGGACCCTGCTTTATGACTTGAGCTCTCGGCTCTACTCTTTTCCTGATGGCTATTGGCGATTTAGCGGCTACCTGGATTTGGATTCAGCTCTAAGAACTGTGGGAACTTCCGTTGATAGCACCTTTGAATTGAGAATGGGACAGAATGGTGGAAGTACTCAAAACACCGTATTAACCGGAGGTGGAATTAGTTGGGACAATATTGGCATTCAAAAAGTAACCCGCAACGATGCTTCCATTCATCAGGTTTTGCCGTTTTGCCAGGGATCTTCACCCGTTAAGGTAATTCTCAAAAACAAGGGAAGCGACACCCTCACTTCAGCTACCGTTGCATGGGCAGTGAATGGCTCACCCCAACCTGAATTAAGACTTAGTGGATTGCACTTACTCAAAGAGGAAGACACCGTAATTACGCTTGGCAACTTTAACTTCAGCGGTAGCAGCCCCTATACTATAGAAGCCCATATAGATTCAGTAAATCAAGGAATGGATTTACAACATTCCAACGACACCAGCCGATGGTTTCAAGCCACATCATCCCTATCGGGAAGTTATACGGTAGGTGCGGGAGGCGATTTCCCTCACCCAGACAGTGCCTTAAAAGAGCTTCAAATTCGCGGAAGTTGTGGTCCTGTGACCCTGCTCCTAATGGATTCTGTTTTTCAACACCAAATCAGCTTTGAAGATTTTCCTAAGGCCTCCCCAACGGATACTTTGCGTATAACCTCACATCCAGCCAACGCTAGGCCGTCAACACTTATGGGCACCCTATTTTTCCGAGGATTAGATGCCGTAAGAATTGACCATCTAAAGATAACAGCTTCCGATTCGCTCATTCATTTTCTGCACCCCACTCAACAGGTGGAGATCGACCACAATCAATTCGAATCCTTAGACACCAATCAGAGCTGGGCCAAGGGCATAGCCAACACCCTGTATATTCAAGTGGATCATCTTTCGATTCATCACAATGTTTTTAATCAGGTGGAAAACCCGGTGGCCATGCGCGGATTTCACAGTCCCGCCTTTTACCTTGCGAGCCATTGGGCCATAGATTCCAATGAAATCAATCAATTCAGAGGTCAAGGTCTACAGCTGAGAAACGTACACACGCTTCAGGTAAATGGCAACAAACTAAGTACGGCACAGAGCTTTTCAGGAGGAATCTACCTGACTTATGGTACGAAGGTGCAAATCAGTGGAAATAAAGTTCACTTGAGTCAACCCTCTCTCCTACTCAGCCTAAGCAATTGTAACTCCACAGGCAGAAATCAAACCGACAGTATTTTCATTGCTCACAACTCTTTTTGCGGAAGCAATGCCCTTGGCGAAGGACTTGGAAATGGGGTTCGGATAGAACACACTGAATTTGGAAGATTCGTCCATAATTCGGTCTACTGCTTTTCCGATGCCTTTAGAACCAATTCTGTTGGTCATTTTCAAATTGCCAACAACGTATGGGAAGTAGAGGATCAGCAATATGTACGTAGCGAAGTTGGAAACAAGTATTTTATTGACAACCGAAACAATGCCTACTGGGCCAAATCTTCTACCTGGAAAGGTGTTGATCCTGGTGTATACGACGCTTCAGCTATTTTTGACAATCCCTGGTTTGAAGATCCTGCGAAAGGAAACCTACTGCCCGGAAACCCGGCTTTAGATAGTTCGGGTGCTTCCATTCATGGAATCCAATGGGATATACTTGGACAGCCCTATACCCCTGGATTTTTGGATATAGGAGCCTACTCTTTTACGCCTTGCAGTCATGATATTCAGCTGCAATCCTTCTATTCGGAGTACAATTTCGTTCCACTTTCACAGCGGGCTCATTTACAAGCCCAGATTCAATCTTCTGGAAAAGACTCGGTTCATCAGGTTCACTGGTTTTTGAATCAAACGGGAAGTATCCATCAACGCAACTTAGGCAGCTTATCGTCGCGTCAGCAACGAAAAGTGGATACACTGATTTCCGGACCTTCGTCAGCAACTATGGGCCAATGGACAGCTTGGGTTAATACTTCTTCAGCCGATTGTCGACTTTACAACGATACCTTAACCACTAGGGTAAATTGGTCTGATTCTGCCCTTTCTCGACCAATGGATACCCTAAACCCACTCTATTTTTCCCTCATCAACCGATTGGGCCAAGAGTTTTATTTAACTGATAAAGACACGCTTACTGGAATTGGAATCTACCTGCGGTCCTACTTTCCGTTCGCAGCTCAAGTAGAAATCTGGGAGGCCAATGCTATGGGGCATCCAGGAACCCGAGTAGATACATCCAGAACCCAACAATTCGGCACATTGATGCATCCTACAGAGTCACATTTTTCTATGCGATGCGGCGGATTGGCTCTTGATACCGGAAAGTTTTTTGTCGTGCTCAAACTCGTTAATGGGCCGAGACCGGAGATTTTGGCTGGATCTCGCCTAATTCCAGATCGAACCATAATCGTAAATTGGGATTCATTGAACCAGACACCTCAGTATTCAAACGAGATTCAACACCAACGAATGGCCTTGGCCATGACAGCCTATCTGGGAACATCTCGTTTTCGCCAGAAGTCCGTTATTGACCAGGATTCCAGTGGCTTTTGCTGGGGGGACACGGCTCATTTACAGGTAAACTCAAATCATTACACCCACTGGAAATGGAGCACCGGGCATACTACCCCACAAGCCTGGACTACTCAACCTGGCTGGCATTCCGTCACGTTATTGGATTCCAATCACTGCCCTTTTTCTGATAGCATTTATGTGGATCGTCATCCCACACCCAATTTTAGCTTACACTTACCTGCTCTCCTCTGTTTCAATGATACCGGGCAAATTCGGGCACAAGTATCGCAGGGAAGTCCGCCCTTCACCTATTTCTGGAATGGACCTTCCGCTCCCACCACGCCACAAATGAATGGTGCTGGTGAAGGCAGTTATTCTCTGCTGATTAAAGATTCTATGAAGTGCGAGTACGATACTATCTTTCAACTCGCAGCTCCAGACTCTATTGAACTCCTATTCTCCAACCCTATAGACAAGGGAACGGCCAATGAACTGAGCGTATCTTCAAAAGGTGGAACCCGGCCTTTCCAATCCTGGGTATGGAACAATGGCGAGCAGGACAGTACGGCCCTCCAATTACCTTACGAGTGGGCGGTGGTTACGGTAACCGATGGCAATGGTTGTCAAATGAAGGATTCCATCAATTTGGCCTATCCCATGGGAATTGTGGAGTCTGAAGTGTCGTCCCAGGTCATTATGTATCCTAACCCAAGCACGGGTAAATTGCAATTAAAAGAATGGGTTCCAAGCCTCCAGATCTGGACTGTTTCGATCTTCTCCCTAAGTGGTCAATCCTTGATAAAGCAGAAATGGGATCCTCAATCCGAATCACTGCTTATTTTGGACCTTACCCGACTAAATCCAGGTAGCTATTGGGTAACCTTACAATCGTCATCCCAATTCCAGGCCTCCCCTTTGATTCTAAAGTAATTCTTGGCATTGGGCTTAGCCTTTCGACTATTCGCTCAACTGCCCTTCCAATTTCGAGACGAAAACTTTACAAATCGACCCCGGTGTGCTACATTTGCTGCCCGCAATTTTTTCAAGAAAACGAGACCTATGAGCGCAGATACAAAAGCAAAAATCATTTACACCGAAACGGACGAAGCACCAGCATTAGCTACCTACTCTTTTCTCCCTATTGTTCAAGCCTTTGTAAAGCAGGCCAATGTGGACCTTGAGATCAAGGATATTTCCTTGTCCGGTAGAATTTTGGCCAACTTTCCTGATTTTCTGGAAGAAAGTCAGCGTGTATCTGACGCCTTGGCCGAACTTGGAGAATTGGCTAAAAAACCGGAGGCAAACATCATTAAGTTGCCTAACATTAGTGCTTCTATTCCTCAGCTTAAAGCGGCGATTAGCGAATTGCAGGCCAAAGGATTTGGACTCCCCAACTACCCAGAAGAGCCTGCCAATGATGAAGAAAAAGCGATTAAAGCTCGATACGATAAGATTAAAGGTAGCGCTGTAAACCCAGTTCTTCGTGAAGGAAACTCGGATAGACGTGCTCCAAAGGCGGTAAAAAACTACGCTCGCAAAAATCCCCACTCCATGGGTGCCTGGTCAGCTGATTCACGTTCTCACGTAGCCAGCATGAGCGAAGGTGATTTTTACGGAAGTGAAAAATCCATGACCCTAACAGAAGCCACTGAATTCAAAATCGAATTTGTAGATGGCTCAGGCAACACTACTCTATTAAGAGATTTTGCTCCATTGCAGGCTGGAGAAGTCATTGACACCGCTGTGATGAGCCAACAAAAATTGCGTTCTTTCCTGGCTGATCAAGTACAAGAGGCCAAAGACCAAGACGTTCTTTTCTCGGTTCACCTGAAAGCCACCATGATGAAGGTCTCTGACCCCATTTTGTTTGGAAACGCTGTATCTGTATTCTTCGCTCCTGTGTTTGAAAAGCACGCAGCACTTTTGGATCAAATTGGTATTGACCCGAACAACGGATTGGGTGATTTCTACAAGAAATTGGAAACTTTACCCGCCGATCAAAAAGCAGCGATTGTAGCTGATATCCAGGCTTGCTATGATCAAGGACCGGATTTGGCCATGGTTAACTCCGACAAAGGAATTACCAACTTACATGTACCAAGTGATGTGATTATCGATGCTTCTATGCCTGCGATGATTAGAAACTCAGGTAGAATGTGGGACAAGGATGGAAACACCAAAGACACCAAAGCCATTATCCCAGATCGCTCATACGCCGGTGTATACCAAGCCACCATCGATTTTTGTAAAGAAAACGGAGCCTTCGATCCTACTACTATGGGATCGGTATCCAACGTTGGGCTAATGGCTCAAAAAGCGGAAGAATACGGTTCTCACGACAAGACTTTCCAAATGAAAGCTGCCGGTGTGGTAAACGTTGTCGATCAAAATGGCCAAGTATTACTTCATCAGGATGTAAATGCTGGCGACATCTTCCGCATGTGTCAAGTAAAAGATGCTCCGATTAGAGACTGGGTAAAATTGGCCGTGAACCGTGCTCGTGCTACACAAACTCCAGCGGTATTCTGGTTGGATAAGAACCGTGCTCACGATGCTGAATTGATTACTAAGGTTGACGCTTACCTAAAAGATCACGATACCGATGGATTGGACATCCACATTATGGCACCTGTAGATGCGACCAAATTCTCTTGTGAAAGAATTCGGGAAGGGAAAGACACCATTTCCGTTACTGGAAATGTATTGCGTGATTACTTGACCGACCTCTTCCCTATTTTGGAAGTAGGTACCAGTGCCAAGATGCTCTCAATCGTTCCATTGATGAATGGCGGTGGACTATTTGAAACCGGTGCCGGTGGATCTGCTCCAAAACACGTTCAGCAGTTTAACGAAGAAAACCACCTCCGTTGGGATTCTTTGGGTGAGTTCTTGGCCTTGGCCGTTTCGCTGGAACATTTGGGTAACAACTACAACAATCCACAAGCCTTGGTATTGGGTGAGACTTTGGATAACGCCACAAGCCGATTCCTGGAAAACGATAAGTCCCCATCTCGTAAGGTTGGTGAACTGGATAACCGCGGAAGCCATTACTACCTGGCCATGTATTGGGCTGAAGAGTTGGCAAACCAAGATAAGGATGCAAGCCTGAAAGGCGCCTTTGCTAATTTGGCTGCGAAAATGACTGAAAACGAAAACCAAGTCATCGAAGAATTGAATAGTGTTCAGGGTCAAGCGATTAACACGGAAGGCTACTACCGTCCAAACCGCGATTTGACTTCTTCGGCCATGCGTCCAAGCTCTACACTTAACGAAATGATTTCCACCTTATAAGGAAATCTTATTCGTACATTCTTAAAGCATTTTGGCGCAATGAAAATTTAGGTTGGCAAAAAGGGCGAAAAAAAAGTGACGTCTGCATCCAACCAATTTTCAAAAGTGCTCGTCTATACTTCAAAGACCCATCTCTGGTCTTTCTCATAGGCTGTTTTAACACATCCCGGGTAACCCTTACAAGAGGAGAATCCGGGATTTTTTTATGCCTTTTTCTTTTCAGGGTAAAATACGAGGATTAGGGCTGGAAGTAACAGCAGGTCGAGTATCCAAGCGCTAAACAAAGTCAGGCTGATGAGAATGCCGATGTAGAATGTGCCCAGGAAATCACTAAAACACAAGGTTAGAAATCCTCCGGATAAAATGAGCGTGGTAATGGTTATTGCCTTACCGGTCTCCAGGTAGGTCTTTTTTAAGGCCCAGCGCAAGGTTGCATTGGGTCGGGAAAGTTCAAATCTCAATCGACTCAAAAAGTGAATGCTATCATCCACGGCAATACCGAAGGAAATGATAAAGATGATAGACGTGGAGAGTTTTAGGTCAATTCCGGCGAAACCCATAATAGCTCCAGTTAGCAGGAGCGGCAATACATTTGGCACCAATGAAATTAGAGCCATTTTAACGGAACGGAACAGAAAGCCAACCAAAATGCCAATGAGCACAAAAGCCAGAAACAAGCCCTCCACTACATTGGATGAAACAAATTGGGTATTGATATCCACTAAGGTGGCCGATCCAGTTACACGGTATCCCAATAGATCGAGATTTACCTCCTGGGCCATAAATTGATCCAAGGAGTCGTTTTTTCCTTTAATCAATAAACTTCCCCAATCTGGAATATTTCCGGATAGACGCATTTGTCCAGTCTCCAAGTTGATGTAGCGTCCCAAATCCATTTGTTTTTGGTAGCGGACAATGTCTTTTTCGAGTCGGGCCAGTTTTTTCGGGTTCTTAGGAACACTGTAGTACTTATCCTTACCGCCATGCAAAACCTTGTTGGTGTTTTTGACCAGCACTACTGGAGACACTAAGGCCCCTACTCCATATTCATCCTTTAGGTATTGATCAATTTTACCAATCTCTGCGAGCACTTCAGCATCAAATACCGAGCGCTGGGTATCCTTAATCCACAAGGCCATTTCAAAAGGTCGGGCTCCAGCAAAGTTTTCTTCAAAAAAACGGTAATCACGAACCTGGGAGTGGTCCGATTTTAAGTCTTCGAGAATGTAATTGTTCTTCACAATCTTGCTCGTCCCCCAAATTCCAATTCCCAATAGGATGGCTGAACCCACCAAGATTTCGACTTTACGTTTCGTTACCAGTCGGTAAATACCAATAAGTTGAAGTTTCCAGAAATCACGGTTTCTTTTTTCGGAAGGAGGAACGATCTTTTTGTGCCACATCAAAATGGCCGGAAACCAGGTATAGGTAAGACCGAAGGCTATAACCAAACCAATACAGGCATAAATACCTAAATCGATAACGGGCTGAACATTGGAGTTTAACAAGGTTAAAAAACCGATCATGGTTGTAACGGTCGTCAATAAAGTAGCAAAGCCGACCTCACGAATCGAACTCATCAAGGCCTTGGTCCGGCTTTTTTCTTCCCTTCTTCTATTCAGGTAATTCGTAAGCAGGTGTATGACATCCGCAATTCCAATCACCATTAAGATGGTAGGCAACACGTTGGATATTAAATCCATATCCTTGCCCGTAAGTACCATTACTCCAACCGCGAATAAAACGGTTAGTCCAACTACAGAAAGAGGCATCCAAATCCCCAGAAACTGCGGTAAGCAATGATCAGGAAGAGAATGACCAACAAGACCGATGAAGTAACAAACAAGGCCGTTTCGTTCCGAATCAGATCGATATAAATGGATTGTCCATAACTGCGACCTGCAAAATGAATGTGATCGAATTCATAAGACCTTCCGAGGGAATCCAATTCCTTAGCCAATATTTGGCACTTATCCTCCTGCAATCCACTGGTGTGCTCAATAAAAAGAACAACGGCGGGATGCTCGGTTGAAAAGAAGGTATTACTTAATTCAGGTGTGGAAAATATCCGAGCGCTATCTCGGGCATAACGTGAGGTATCTTCCCAATGCAAATAAGGCAACTCAATAAGTGCCGGATGCATTTGATACCGCCGGTATTCCAACAAATTGGTGGGTGACAATACCTGTTTAACTTCATTCAGTTGCTCTATACCCCGAGTGAGAGAGTCTACCTTCTTGAGGAAATCGTATTGAAAAACACCCGACTCATTTTCTAAACCGATAAGGACATAATCGTTGTCAGTACCGAATTGATCGCGGTGCTCCAGAAAAAAGTCTGTGTTCTCATCATTTACGGGAAAGAACTTTTCAAAATCATAATCGTATTCGAGCTGAACTACCTGATAAAGCATGAACACGGCCATAAGACCGATAACCGCTACTATTATTTTCCCGAATCGTTGATAAATCATTCCCGTATATCCTTGCGAATATGTTCCGAAAATAGCCTTCTTTTACACTACTCTATTCAATTACTATGAGAAACTTATCCCCCATCCTATTCACAGTTTTGATTCTGGCCTCCTGTTCCACGCCTCCAGCGGAGAACAAAACGGAAACAGTACCGCAGGAAACCGTTGAAAAGCAGAAGAAATCTTATGGTCTTCATACGGCCAATTGGGAGGAATACCAGCAACAGGTCTCTGACAAACCAAACCATCAGTTGGTTGATTTGTACCAAGCTCATGGTGACTTAAAGTTTGATATACGCTACGCCACCGATTCCAACTTCGCTGGCAAAACTTATTATCCCTTTCCCGGAGCCTTTGCACGTAAACCAGTTTCAGATGCTCTAAAGAAGGTAAGTAGTCATTTGAAGGATCTTGGATACGGCCTATTGATCTATGATGCCTATCGCCCTTATTCGGTAACCGTGGCGTTTTACGAAACTTATCCAGACACTACCTACGTAGCTTCACCCTATTTCGGATCCAGACACAACCGAGGTGCTGCTGTTGATCTCACCTTGTTTGACCTTAGCACTGGTAAGGCGATTGACATGGGAACGCCCTATGATGACTTCACCGAAAAAGCCCATCCCGACTACCTCGATCTGCCTGAAGAGGTACTCAAGAACCGTCAAGTATTAATGGATGCGATGGATCTTGGTGGATTTGACGTTTATCCCAGTGAATGGTGGCATTACGATTTTAGAGGGTGGAAGGAATTTCCCTTGTTAAATGTTTCGTTTGAAGAACTTCGGGAAAACGAGAAGAATTAATCTTCTTTCTGTTCGTCCATTTCCTGTTCACCCAGATTGGGTAAAACGATTGTAAAGCGAGAACCAGCGGTTGCCGTAGAGTCTACTTCTATGGTTCCTTTCATCTTTTCTATCGCCTGTTTAACAATGTACAAACCAAGCCCTGTCCCCTTGTTGTTAGAGGTAGCCCGGAAGAAAATATCAAAGATGTTTTTCAATTGACTCTCCTGAATACCGATTCCATTATCCGTAATTTCCAAAAAGGCCTTCTCAGAATCGACCTTAACGATAATGCGTAAGAAGGATTGAGCCTTTTGCGTATCGACGTACTTAATAGCGTTGGAAATCAAGTTATTCAAAACGATTTTCAGGTCGTTCTCACTCGTGAAGAATTTCCCTTTTTCCTGAATTTGAATCTGCTTTTCGATTTCCTCGTACTGGTCCATGAACCGCATACTCTCCAGAATATCGTCGATGAGGGGTGCAATTTTTACCTGCTCGGTGGTTATGCCATACCGAGATACCATTCGGGCATTGATAATATCCAAAACGGCCTTGTCCAATCTTCTTAGCTGATTGTCCAGCATACGGGTATATTGCTCAATTTCTTCTGACTGGGTTTCCATCCGAATCAAATCGGTTAAGCCCATTAACGAAGCGATAGGTGCACGAAGATCATGGGATGTTTTATACACTAACATGTTCAACTCAAAGTTGACTTTTTTGAGATCGAGGTTACTTCGTTGAAGCTCCTCTTCCATTTTCTTCTTGTCTGAAATATCGATAACCACACCATCGATTATGCCATCGTCTCCTTTAAGATCTACAATGGAGCTATTGAGCAATCCCCAAAAGGTGGATCCATCCTTGCGGCGAAACTCCACTTCCAGGTTGTGAAACTCGCCCTCTCGAATCAAACGATTAACGGTTTCTTCCCGATCGTTTAAACTCACGTAGAGGTCAGAAGCTTTGATGGACTTAAACTCTTCGTCTTCATAACCAAAGAGCATAGACATGGCCGTATTGGCATAAATGATCTCACCGCTTAGTTTACTGCGGTAAATCCCCTCCTTAACGTTGTGGTTGATGGAGGAAATGATTTTATCGGTATTGTTGGTAGCCGCAGCCCCAGAGGTTTCAGAAATTACTCCATCGATGTAATCAGGAATTCCATTTTCATCGTAAAACAGCTGGCCAACGGAATTAACCATAACGGTAACCCGATCTTGGGTAATGATACGATGATCGAAATTGAAAAAGTTGTTGGTCGGATTAAGATGACGAAATTGTTCCGAAATGTAATGATAATCATCCGGGTGAATGAAGTCTCTAAGTTTTCTTTTTCCGGATAAAAAATCGTCGATCGCATACCCGGTTAAGGACTCTATGCCTGGACTCAAAAAGGCAATCTGCCCTCCTTTTTTCAAATTGAGTCGAAAAACGATCCCATGAAAATCCCTCCAAAAGTGATCCACAAATGCACGTGGGTCCTGCGTACTTGCCGCAGAACTATCTCCATATAAAATGTCACTCTCCAATGTGTATCGCTCGATAATTGAAGTTAAAACTTAAAATCGGGTGTCTATTCTATAAAAATAGAACAGCTCTTTTCTCTCATTCGTTTAGTTCGTGGCCGGAAATTAGTTGATACGAATGAATCTACAAAGTTTTCATCATAAAAACATGGCAACCCGAGTGGCCGGTATCTCCTTTTCTTTCAGAAATATAAGAGAACCCAAAGGAGGAATATAGATGTTGGGCGGGTTTCATCCCGGGTAAAGTTTCAAGGTAACATTGGCTATATCCTGATTCTTTGGCAAAATCGAGGCACTTTTGAATCAGTTTTTTGCCCCACCCTTCTCCACGGATAGAAGGATCGAAATACATTTTCTGAAGTTCACAGGTAGAACCTGTACTCTTTTTTAAGGGGCCAATTCCAGCTCCTCCAACTACCTGCCCTTCTCGTTCGAGAATAAAGTAAACCCGATCATCGCCAGTGTAGGCCTCATACATGCTATCGAGCTCCGTATCTGAGGACGCATATCCAGGCCCTACGGCTCCAAATTCTTTTAGGGTATTGATAACTAATTGTTTCACCTGCGGATCATCGGCAGGTTGAATGGTTCGCAGGTTCAAATCAGTTGTGGTCATGCTTTACTTTATCTTATCTCCAAAAACTTTTTCGAATTTTTCGATCTTGGGACGAATCACCAATCGGCAATAGGACTGTTCCCCATTTTGGCTGTAGTAATCCTGGTGATATCCTTCGGCTTCATAGAAAGTATCAAAAGCCGAAATCTCCGTAACAATAGGATCTGGAAAGGCGCCGCTTTCATTCAGTTTGGCTTTGTACAGTTCAGCCTTGCTTCTCTGCTCTTCATTGTGGTAGAAAACGGCTGAACGGTACTGAGTTCCTACATCTGCTCCCTGACGGTTTAGCGTAGTAGGATCATGGGTTTGCCAAAAAACTTCCAATAATTCATCAAAGGAAATAACCGATGGATCGTAGTAAATCTGGCATACTTCGGCATGTCCTGTACTTCCTGAACAAACTTCTTTGTAACCCGGATTTTTAACAAATCCTCCGGAATAGCCGGAAAGTACTTTATCTACACCATTAAGTTGTTGAAAGATGGCTTCAACACACCAAAAACAACCGGCACCAAATGTGGCCGTGTCCAAATTTGAGGAATTACTCATTTCTTCTTTTACAGGTTCCATTTCCTTTTCTCCCGTCTGATTTCCGGTACACCCTAAGGTGATTCCCAACATCAATCCGGTAATGACAATATAGCGATACATAGATACAAAAGTATAGGCAATTGAACCGCAGAAAATGTTCGTTGTGCGACATCCCATGAGCATGCCTATCTATTGGAAGGGGAAATTAACGTCTTTTCACGGAAACACGGAAGCAGACTGAATCATGGCCTGATTAAAGGCATCGCGATCTACTCCTGGATTCACTGAAATACCATCCAAAAACTCCAGCACGGTTTCGGTAGCCATATTTCCAACCAGCTCATCCTCGGCCATGGGACATCCACCCCACCCTTTGATGGCGGAATCCATTCGGCGGCATCCGCTCGAATAGGCGGCTTGTAATTTTTCCATTCGGGTTTCTGCGGTGCTGTGTAGGTGAGCTCCAAATTCTACCTGATCCAATTCAGGAATAAGCGTTGAGAATAAACCGGAAATGTTTTCGGGGTTAGAAACACCAATGGTATCCGATAAGGCCATGATTTTCACCTCAAAAAGATCGTAGAGACGTCGACACCATTGGGCTGCAATTTCAGGACTGTAAGGCTCGCCATAAGGATTACCAAAGCCCATACTTAAGTAAAGTACCACTTCCTTTTTATGCTGATTGGCCAACTCAACGATTTGCTCTACCCTACCCAATGACTCTTCGATGGTGGCATTGGTATTCCGTTTTTGGAATTCTTCGGAAATAGAAAATGGATATCCTAAATATTGGATTTCATCAAACTGACAAGCATCGGATGCTCCCCGGGCATTGGCAATAATGGCCAGAAGCTTAGTAGTTGTAGTATCCAGGTTCAATCCTGAAAGTACATCAGCTGTGTCTTTGAGCTGGGGAATGGCCTTGGGCGAAACGAAGCTACCAAAGTCGAGGGTATCAAATCCAACTTGGAGCAGTTGGTTCAGGTAATTTATTTTGGTTTCTGTGGGAATCCAGGTTTCAATTCCCTGCATGGCGTCACGTGGACATTCGATTAATTTCATCTGCTTAAAAATGTATTCCGACCTGCAATCCGAGATTGAGAACACTCACCTGCTGATCGTAGGTATACGTATTTACTGTTCCCGTACCAACTACGGAGGTTCGTACGGTGTAATCTGCTTCGTGGTAAAGGTAGTCGAGGTATCCACCGATGTGCCATTTGGAAAATCGATAGAAACAGGAAAAACCGGTACCCACTGTCAAGTTAATGGCCGGGTCAGCATCTTCCAACACATTATAGGCGGTGGTTCCTATGATCTGTACGCTTCTTGTTTGAGGATATTGCGTAATGCTCATACCCAGCATGAAACGGGCATTCAGGTCAATGGGACCGCTGCTTAGAACGCCACCAGCTTCTCCTAAAAACCTTAAACAACTCCAGCGATCAGCTTCCCAGGATTCAATACTACCTCCATTGGAAATTAAACGCTGGAAGGGTTCATTGTTAAAAGCATGGGAGGCGTAATTCATTTGAAATCCCAGGAGCCAAAAGGGTTTAGGTTTGGCCTGAATTCTTAGCCGGTACAAAACGGCAGGCTGGGCAAAACCGGCATCAGACAGAGTTACATCGTTGCTCGCAAATCGGGCCATAGGGATCGAAACACCCATGCCGTAAGACAAGCTGTATTTGGACTCAGCCGGATTCGGTTTATCTGAAAAATCCTGAGCACTCAAATGAAGCGCCGAAAAAAGGAAACAACCCAAGTAAAACAGCTTTCGCATAGCACAAAGAAAAAAATAATGCCTACTCCAATTGCCCGATTGGCGTGAAAGTTTCCAAACGGAAACCGCTTCTTCACAAATTTCTACCACTCGCTCATCCAACCCTTCTGATTTATCGGTGTTTATAATAAAGAACACACCTTCAATTGCTATGACTTCTTCCAGCTCAACTCTGCCAAATTACACTCCTATCCTCGCCCATATCATGTTGTTGCTGTTTGCGCATCCGAACTGACTGAATAGTCAATGATCGGAAACACTATACGCTAACACACAACTTGATAACCATGAAAAAACCGCTTCTTTACCTCACACTTCTACTTACCTGTCCTCTCGTGGGCTTTGGACAAGCTCAGGAACCCAACCTCGACCATCGACCCGATTTGGTACAAGCCGTAAAAGCTTCGGCTACCGGACCTTTGAAAACCGGTTTTCGGGAAAACTTGGGCCAACTGCTCAATTCTGATTACAAAAAGGATTCTACCATTGCTTACTACAGTGAATCCATCTATCCTCGGATGTGGCTTGGCCAAAAAGGAAGGATAAGCTGGTCGAGTGAGGTGGAGAAAAAGTCGATTGACATCTATGCCAACGGACAAATTCCAGATCCTTCTGATTCTCAAATAAACGACACACTGCTGCGCATAGACTTACAAGCTGTGGACGGAAATCTCAACCCGGTTACCAGTAAGCCATTTGCTTTTGATGTCACACCCGATCAAGCTCACTTCTACCTTCCTCATTGCGGCAAAGAGGGCATTGAGCACGTACCTGCCTACAAAAAAATTCTTTGGCCAGATATTTACCCAGGCATTCACCAGCAAGTCAATCTGGTAGATGCCAACGTGTCTATTCACTACGTTATAAGCCCCGGAGCTGATGCGAACAACATTCGCCTGCTATGGGAAGGTTATGACCGATTGAGCTTTTCCAGTAAATCGCTAAATGCTGGATTCAAAAGCCTCAACTTTGGACTTACCACCCTAACCGCCTATGAAGTGGATAAATGGGGACGGGTTGTTCCACTGGAATGGGAAGCCAACTGGGTTAAGCACAGTGATGGAACACTCGGCCTTTTGACCGGAGCCTATAATTCCAACAACACCCTCGTCATTCCTTTAACTGCTACCCGTTCGGCCACAAGATCTCAAACCAATGGTGGCAACTTGACTTACAGCACCTATTTGGCCGGCAACGGTGAAGACCACCTAATTGAGCTGATGACGGAAAGCAATCACTCCATTTATGCTGCCGGTTTCACCTCGAGCCATGTTTTTCCAAATAGTTCTGGGAAAAGAATTGCCTACTCAGGTGCCTACGATTGTTTTGCCATGCAGTTTGACAAAGACATGAAATTACAAACCAGTACGTTCTACGGATCCACCTCTTTTGATCAATTGGAGGCTGCAACCTACCATTCTAAGCTCGGCCTATACATAGGTGGCGTTACTTACGGCTACGATTTGTTTAAAGCCACCAACTCCAAGGCTGGCGTTCTATCCAGTTTTGTGGCTCATTTTGACCACGATCTGCGATTTGTAGAATCGGTATACTATGGTGGAGATAACAGCACTACCCTTACCGATTTGGTGGCTCACTCCAAGGGCGTAGTGGCTACGGGGTTTACCATTACCGCAGATAGTGTGTATCCGCTAAAATTTGGGCAACCCACCAGCTGGTTTCAGTCTGATATGGCGGGATCGGATGATGGTTTTATAGCCGAGTTTAAGAGTGATTTAAAGCTTAATTACAGCAGCTTTTTTGGCGGCTCCGGGTCAGACAAAATTTACCGGGTAAAAAAGGACAAGGATGGAAACTTGTACTTCCTCATGACTACCCAAACTCAAGACTATTATTCGGATTGTAATCACCCTACATTACCCGGTGAATTACCCCTATGCTCTCAGTTAAACAATACCACCAACTATGCACCTCATGGTGGAGATGACTATTACCTATTCGTAATGACTCCGCAATTTGAATTGCTTTGGAGTACCTGGCTTGGAGGATCATCGAGCGAAGAGTTTGAAAAAGGTGCTGACCTTGTGGTAGATCCCAATACTGTTGGCGATTTCTACGTGGCGTTGTCTACTCAAAACCCTACTCTATTCGACCTACCTGATCCAGCAAAAACGGGCTACCACTGGGAACCCAACAACGACCGTAGTCAACAAATGCTTTTGATTCGATTTGAACATTTTAATCCCACCTGGCACACGTTTGCCGGTTGCCATGATCGCACCAGTTCCCAAGGAATATTAGAATTGGATGACTTTGGCAATGTCTACCTCTCCGGTAATACAGCCTGTAAGGTTCCACAAGCCCAATACAAATGGTGCCAGGTTCCTGAAGGTTCTGAGTTTCCAATCTGCGACAACCACAGTAATGGCACTCCCCTTTTCATTCAGCGCGATGCAGATGGCAATGCCTTAAACCGCGGAAAAACAGATGCGTTTATCATGGCCTTTAATCCTCGCAACGAATTATTCTGGAGCACCTGGTTTGGCGGATCGGAAAACGAAGGAGTGACCACGCTGAAATTCCATGCAGAAAATCAGGAGTTGTATTTGGGTGGGGTAACCGATTCTCCGGACAAGTCCATCCCCTTAAAGAAACCCGGATCTTCCTCCTCTCATTTCCAGGACAAATTGAATGGAACTATGGGAGCTATGTTGGCCACTTATACCCCGGTTATTGCTACCTACATCACCGAAATGGATGGTAAGAACCAACCTATAAAGGCCTGGCCCAATCCTACGGAAAATTGGATCCACCTGGACTTTGACCAGGATTACACCTCTTATTCCATCTATTCAACCCAAGGCAATGTGGTGAAATCTGGAAATCTATCTGCCGTAAACAAAGCTTTGCAAGTAGGAGAATTACCAGTTGGTCAATATGTATTGGAGTTAAGCGGTGGAGACTACCCGGGAAGAATAACTTTTGTTCGTCAGTAAATGGGCTTAACCGCCGATTAGGAAATCATGTTGTGATTTGACCTTGGGTCCTGGCATTTTCAGCTAAATTAGCTCCTCGATCCAATGCTATGAGTGACCATTACCTCGAAGGAGAACTTGTTGAGAACAAGGATTTTCAAGAAAACACCTGGAAGACAGGCGAGTACGACGATTGCCATTTTTCCAATTGTAGTTTTCATGAAGTAGATCTATCTCAATCCGTATTTGCAGAATGTACGTTTGAAAACTGTGACCTGAGCATGGCTCAATTGCAGGGAACTGCTTTGAAAGATGTTCGTTTTGAACAATGTAAACTTCTCGGATTACGCTTTGAGGACTGCCATCCTTTTCTGCTTCAGATGGAGTTTATGGGATGTCAATTGACTTATTCCTCTTTTCATGGCTTAAAACTTAAGGGAACACGGTTTACCAATTGCCAGATGGAAGAGGCGGATTTCTCCCAAGCAGACTTAACTGGAGCCCACTTCGACCAGTGTAATTTGGCTCGAACCCTATTTGACAACACCCTTCTGGATAAGGCCGATTTTAGGACGGCTTATCACTATACGATTCATCCAGAGCACAACTACCTGAATGGCGCCAAATTCAGTCAGGATGGCGTTCAGGGTCTTCTGAATCACTTAAATATAACGATAGAATGAAACGCTTCCTACTTCTTCTCCTGAGCCTTTTTCTGATGCATACCAGCGGTGTTTGGGCTCAAAATAGCCGGAAGGCCTCTGATCAGATTTATGAATTAAAGAATGGGGTTCTACTGGTTCGACTAATGACCCGTAGCAAAAGCATTAATGCCCTGGAAAAAGCGGGCAATACCAAACAAGCAGATAAGATTAAGGCTGAACAACAACAGAAAAACCAACAAATTATCGCTGCCTTTCAAAACTACTTTGATTTCTGCCCGGTTTATTTTTTCCTTTCAGACCAGACGGCTGAAGTAAAAGCCCGCAACTGGGACAAAGTGGTATTTCTAAATGCGGAGTTACAAGCCGATACTTCCCTTACTGATTTCAATCCCGAGGTGTTTATGATGGCCGAATTTGGTATTGTAGAACCCAAAGTAAATGATGGAATTCCGGTTAGCGATCAGGGTTTACCAGGTTTGGTTATTAGCAATTCAGACTTTGTTCAATTAAGCGCCCCATTTCCTTACTATATAAGAACTTATGAAAATCTACCAGTAGAAAAAAAGGCTCAGAATGCAGTGGAGAAATGGAATCAAGAGTTGCACGATTTTTATACATCCACGCAGAAATAATCAGTTCCGATCTTAGGCCTTTTCCTTGGGTTGAATGATTTTAAGAACGAAACTCATCATCACGGTAAATACCACAAAACCGAATAAGCCAATAATCGAGTTGAGAGCTCGGGGAAGGAAAAAACTCCAAAAATCAAAGGTCTGATAATCCCTGTGCATACTGGTATTGAGAATTACCCAGGCCTCCATGGAAAAGAGTAGCCAAAAGCCATTTAACAAGCGTAGAATGGGACGATTTCTTACCCATTTTAACCAGGGCATGTGGGAGGCCAACAACAAGGAAATGGGCGTCCACCAAAAATAAAGTCCGTATTCTCCAAAAGCCCTATCCATCCAGGATTCTGGTGCATTAATGATGCGGTGGTAGAAATAGATGAGTGCGTAAAACCAACCTATAAAACTCCCTGTAAAAAGAGCGGCTCTCTCCCAAATTTCAGGAACCGTTCGATTGAACCAACGACCTATCGCTGTAATAATCAGGTATATTCCATATCCTTCGGGCATGTTGCGAATTTAACCAATCCCATTACCCTATTACCAAGCTTGCACAAAATGAGGTTTTAGATTGGGTGAAATTCGGCTAAAAAGCTAATTTCGAATATGCCTTATCAAACCACAATTGAAATGCACCCTGGCTCCATTTGGGGGCTTTACCTACCGGTTTCCAGTGATTGGACCGAAGGATTGATTGAAGGAAATAATCGTCGGGTATTGTGCTCCATCAATGGAAATGAAAAGTTCCAAACTCCCCTACTACCGGATGGTGAAGGTGGATATATGATTACCCTGAACCAACAGCAGTGCAAAAAACTGGGCATTAAACTGGGTGATAGCGTGAGTATCGAAATGGAAAAGGATGATAGCAAATATGGCCTTCCGGTTCCGCCTGAATTTGAGGAATTACTCCTACAAGATGAGGACGGTAGTTCACTGTTTCATGCACTAACTCCGGGAAAACAAAGAAACCTGCTTTACATTATCGGCAAACCCAAATCAGCTGATTTACGACTTCATAAGGCCATTGTAATCCTCAATTACCTTAAATCTACGGGTGGAAGATTGGACTTTAAGGAACTCAACGAAGCGTTGAAAGTAAACCGGTAGAAAGGTCTATCCATCATTCTCAACCGGAGCTCCCTGAATATCAGGAGACTTATCCCCAAAGCGATTAAGGGCTCTAAAGGCAAAAAGAAATCCCAACAACATAAGGACCGTTCCAGCAATAAAGGGCGCTCCAGGGAAATAGGGATCTGCCCCTTCAGCCGTAAACCAGGTAAAGATATTGGTCATCAACAGTGGACCAATTATAGCGGTAAGACTGATAATCCCAGTCATGCCCCCTGCAATTCTCCCTGTTCATTTTCTGGAACCTGATTGGACACAATACCCTGGAGCGTAGGACCTGCAATTCCACCAACGCAATAGGGAACGAGAAATAGATAGAGCATCCACCCGGTATCAGCAAAAGCGAAAAGCAACATTCCTAAGCTCCAAAGAGCATAACCTACATAGATCGTTTTTAGGTTCCCAAACTTCCGGGTAAAAAAACCAACCAGAACGGCTTGAACAATCACCACCAATATCCCTACTACCGTCAAGGAAAAACCAATTTCGGCCGGTGACCAATCAAACTTTAATTTGGTAAAGAAAGTCCAGGTAGACTGCAAAGCGTGACCTGCCAAGTGAATTAGAAAAAAGGAAATCATCATTCCGACCAATAGCGGGTAACGTCTCAAACCAATAATCGAAACACCAGGAACTACTTTCTTAAAATCGAAGGAGCGTCGCTTGTCCATGGAAAGAGATTCCGGTAGAATCGCGATTCCATAAATTAGGTTAGCTAAACTTAAACCAGCCGCGATAAAAAACGGAACTCGAACACCCCATTCTGCAAAAAATCCACCGATTAGGGGACCAATAATAAAACCCAGGCCAAAGGCGGCGCCAACCATTCCGAAGTTTTTGGCCTTTTCTTCTGGTTTACTTATATCGGCAACATAGGCATTGGCCACGGTGAAACTCGCTCCACAAACACCGGCCAAAAGGCGGCCGATAAACAACCAAAATAGAGTGGGCGCAAAGGCGTGGAATACATAATCCATTCCCAAGCCAAACAGACCCATCAACAGCAAAGGCTTACGTCCATATTTGTCGCTTAGCTCACCCAATACAGGAGCAAAAAGAAACTGCATAATCGCATAGGCAAATGTGAGCCACCCAGCGTAATAGGAAGCTTGGCTTAGGTCCTCACCAGTCAGTTGCTCGATTAGATCAGGCATGATGGGAATGATGATTCCTAATCCCATTCCATCCACCATAACGGTGATGAAAATGAATAATATGGAGGCGCTTTTTCTTTTCACGGGGTTTATTTTGGAGGGTGTAAAACTACAGGGACTTTGGCGAAAACCTGGATTAGATATGTAGCAATTTTAGTACTTTTTTAAAAGGCCTTCGTTTCCAGTACATTCAAATAAAAAGCCCCTATTCAATCACCATGAATAAGGGCTAAAAATCTGTATGCAAAGGATTTACTATCCTTCCTCGGTACCTTCAGGTACTTCCTCAGCAGGAATTTCTTCGGTAGGCTCTTCTTCCGGAACAGGTTCGGTCACCTGTTCTTCAGGAGTGGGCTCATTGGTAGATTCCATTTGCTCCAAATCCATACCACAAGTTGGGCAGGTTGTAGGTTCTGCGTATGTTTTTCCATCTTCACAATCCATTGGGCAGGCATAAACGGAAGCTGTCATTTCTCCCTCCTCCCATGATCATGTCCATCCTGATCGTGGTGTTCGTGCCCATCGTGTGAATGATTGTGGCTAGATTCTCCAGAGCAGCTTGCCATCATTAGGATTCCAAATCCGTACACCAAGGCAATACTCCATGTTATTATTGTGCGTTTCATGGTACTAAATTTTAAGATTCTTCAGATAATCTGACACTACGATTCAAATATCCGACAATTTCCACAAAGCCTGAACCCGGGATCTTTTCTTTTTCTGGTTATTCTCAACACTGTATTTTTAGCCCATGCAAAACACCGATTTGATTTATCTCGACACCGCAGCATGCGGACTCATCCACCTAGATGGATTACAAGCACAACAGGCCTTTATGCAAAACGCTGTGACCGATGCCAGTGGAGTTGCCAATGCATGGAGAGACAAGACCTATTTTGAACTGCGAAATACAGCCCGTCGATTTTTGGATTGCACGGAAGAAGAGCTGGCTTTCATTCCTAACTTCAGCTATGGCCTCTTCAGCTTTATTCAGGCCATAAAAGGAAAGCATAAAAGGGTGCTATTGTTTCAAAACGACTACCCTTCCCTTACACTCCCCTTCGAGCTTAACGGATTTGAGATCACCTCTTTTGTTCCACAGGATTTCTTCGAGGTGGATTATGGAGCCTTGGAAAAAATGCTGATCCAGCAGAAGATTGAATTAGTGGCGGTAAGTCATGTGCAATACCTCAACGGTGCACGGGTGGATTTGGAATTGTTGGGAAACCTTTGTCAACGACTTGGAATACTGCTCGTGGTTGATGCTACCCAAAGTTTAGGAGCAGATGCCCTTTCCTTTCGAGAATTGAATGTAGACGTATTGATCGCCAGTAACTACAAATGGATGAATGGTGGATTTGGTACGGGTGTTATGTGTTGCAAACCGCACATAACCAAGGAATACCTACCTCAAATTGGAGGTTTTGGAAGCTATCAAATGGGCAAAAACGGATGGGAGTTCAATCGAAACATTCGGAGTTATGAACCCGGTCATCCCGCCATAGGTTCACTACTTCTCCTCCACCATGCCATGGAATACAAGATTTCTAAAGGAATGGAATCGATTCGGACAAACAACCGCGTTATGCTCGAGAAGCTTATCTCCGTGGTAAATAAATACGAATTACCCCTAATTGGCCCCTCCGGTGTGGATAACCGATTAGGTATTGCCTGTTGTTCTATAAGTGAGGAAATGTACCAATACCTGCATCAGAATCAGGTACGATGCACTTTCCGAAATGGACACATCCGGCTCAGTGTGCACCACACCAATTCTTTAGAGGATTTGGATAGGTTTGACCAGATACTGGCCAAGGCTCCTAAAAGCGCCTTACTGCACTAACTGAACCCCTTTCCAAAAAGCGATACGGCCCTTAATGCCTTTGGCCATTTCAGACGTTTCCGGATAGTACCATGCGGCATCCTGATTAACGTCCTCTCCCACCTTAATGCTGTAATACGAAGCTGTTCCCTTCCAGTGGCATACGGTGTGTGTTTCTGAAGGAACCAAATATTCCTGTTTAACGGACTCAGGCGGGAAATAAGGGTTTCCCTCTACATTTATGGTGTCATTGCTTTCGGCAATTACGGTGTCTTTCCAAATGGCTTTCATCTTGAATTAGTGTTTAATGAGTAAAAAATCGGAGAAGTAATTCTTGCTGTCCGAAAAGGTTTGTTGCAGCTCAAGCCCCAATCCCTTTGTTAGCCTGTTGAGTATTTCCTCATCGTACTTCCTGGAAATCTCGGTATGAATTCGTTCTCCATTCGTAAAGCTGAAGTGTTGGTCGAGTTCTTTGATATATACCGTTTGATTGCAGGTACTGCGCAAAGAGCTTTTGGCAATCCCCTCCTGTTCGTCGTATTCTGGGGCATGTTCAAATTGGTTCACCTGAAAATCTCCTCCCAATTCCCGGTTTATTCGGGTTAATAAATTGAGATTGAAATCACGGGTAATTCCCGCGGCATCATGGTATGCAGGAAGTACAATGTCACGAGATTTTATGCGATCAGCACCCAACAGTAAACGATCACCTGGATTCATAAGCTCTGCCAATCGTCCTAAAAAACGTCGTGCTTCGGTATCCGGAAAGTTCCCAATATTGGACCCCAAAAAGAGTAAAGTCTTCGGGCGACTATTCCGATTGACCTGATCCAATACCCGAAAATAATCACCGGCTATAGGACCACATTTCAAACCTGGCACTTCATCAGACAAGCGAGACACCAAGCCATCCAGCGCATCTTCTGAGATATCGATCGGAATATAGCGGAAGGAAGTGTTCCCTACCAGTTCTTCTAACAAATGTTGCGTCTTACTTCCATCCCCAGCTCCTAATTCGACCAAATCAAAGGATTCATCATGAGACACTGCTTCTGCCAGAGCTTGGGTTTGTTTTTGAAAAATCTCAAGTTCACAGTTCATCAGGTAATACTCAGGCATGTGCATTATTTGAACAAACAGTTCTGACCCTTTCTTATCGTAAAAATAGCGCGAAGAGAGCTTCTTTGGATGAGCACTCAAACCATGCAAAACATCCTTGAGAAAGGCCTCATGAAGTTCTCGAGCTTCAATTTCAGCTAAATCGACCGACTCTTCGGTATTTGCTTTTAATGGAAATGCGTTCATAGTGAATTGGGTTTAGCTAAGCGGATACCAGAGAATTGCCACTGAAAATGGGGATGAAAGAAATTGCGGTAGGTCTTTCTGCTGTGGTTTTCGGAAGTAGCTGTTGATGCCCCTCGCAAAACCATTTGATTGACCATAAATTTTCCATTGTACTCACCCACGGCGCCTTCGGCAATTTTAAAACCTGGATAAGGCAGGTAAGCACTGTTGGTCCACTCCCAGCGCTGTCCCCAAGCGAATTGATCTGAAGCGGCCTCCCATTCAAATTCAGTAGGGAGACGCATTCCCTTCCAGGTGGCATAAGCCTGAGCCTCGTAATAACTCACGTGACAAAGCGGAGCCTCCCAGTCGATGGATTTGAGTCCCCCAAAGTATAATGATGCCACTCACCTTCTATAAAGTGCCAATACAAGGGAGACTTTACCTGATTTTCATTTACCCAGGCCCAGCCCTCATCCAGCCAATTTCGAAAGTCAGAATATCCACCCGAGTTTATAAACTCAAGGTATTCTCCATTGGTAACCAGATTGTTTGATATTTCATATTCGTGCAAAAAGACCTGATGCCTGCGACCTTCGTTGTCAAAAGAAAAACCATCCTGATCATGTCCTATGGTGTAGATTCCTTCGTCCATTTTAATCCATCCCGAAGACTCGTTCTTTCCTTCGGATCTTACGGCATCCGGATGATAAACCGGAAATAGAGGATTATGTCCCAACGTATATTTGAGGTCTGTTATAAGCAGTTCCTGATGCTGTTGCTCATGCTGCAGGCCCAATTGTACCAAGGCAAGAACTTCTTCTGGCACAGGATCGTTTTGCAAGTAAAAGGCCACGTGCTCATTGACGTATTGACGGTATTCATACACCCGGTCCACCGAAGGACGAGTCATGTTTCCGCGATCCGCACGCAAAGTTCGCTCCCCTACGTGGTTGTAATAGCTGTTGAACAAATAACCAAAATCAGCATCGAACAATACATAGCTCGCATCATTTCGCCTCAAGATCATTTCTTCAAAAAACCAAGTTGTATGCGCCAGGTGCCACTTAGGAGGACTAGCGAAATAGACAGGCTGTGGTACATAATCCTCTACCATTAGCGGAGCACAAAGCTCTTCGGTAAAACTTCGAATCTTTTCAAATTGGCGGATTAAAGCCTCATTCTGGGTTGCCGTTTCTTGCATTTTTTTCAAATTCTAAACTAAGTTGCGTCAAAGCTATATCAGTCGTTGACGTCCGGAGGACAGAAATATTCAATTAAATTTACGTCTAACGGAGACTTAACATTTCTTAGAAGTAGACGATTCTAATTGATTTCTATTTTAGAAACGCACTACAAGATCAATCGTGATCGTTAAATTCATTAAAAGATAAAAAGCCTATGAACGATAAACAAAGCATTGTACAGAATTGGCTACCTCGCTATACAGGTACTCCTCTCGACCAATTTGGAAAATACATACTTCTTACCAATTTCAACAATTATGTGGACCTTTTTGCTCAAATCCACCAAGTAGAAGTTCAAGGTAAGGACAAGGCCATGCCGAATGCTACGGCCCAAGGAATATCCATCATCAATTTTGGAATGGGAAGTGCCAATGCTGCTACGATTATGGATTTGTTGAGTTCGATTAAACCTAAGGCTGTTTTGTTTTTAGGAAAATGCGGCGGGCTAAAAAAGAAGAATAAAATAGGCGATGTTGTTCTTCCTATAGCGGCCGTTAGAGGTGAAGGAACTTCTAATGATTACTTGCCACCAGAAGTGCCGGCACTCCCCTCTTTTAACTTGCAGCGAGCCGTATCTCATACCGCACGGGAATACGAGTTGGACTACTGGACTGGGACCGTGTATACCACCAACCGGCGGGTATGGGAACACGATCAGGAATTCAAAGAATACTTGCGAAAAATCAGATGTATGGCTATTGATATGGAAACTGCCACCATCTTCACAGCGGGTTTTGCTAATGAAATACCTACAGGTGCATTGTTATTGGTTTCAGATCAACCGATGATTCCAGATGGTGTAAAAACAGAAAAAAGTGATCAACTGGTCACCAAAAATTTCGTAGAAAAGCACATCCGAATTGGGATTGACTCTTTAAAAGAAATCATTGAAAATCGAAAATCAGTAAAACATCTCAGGTTTGATCCAAGGTAATTTCAAATACCGAAATTATTTTGGCTTCAAATTTCAGAATTCAACATTCATAATTCAAAATTCAAATTAGTCCAAGACTTCCCAATGCATCTTCCAACCGCCTTGGGTGTGTTGGTTGTCGGTAAGAAACCAGAGCATTACAGTGCTGGTCACAGAAGTTAATTCAGGAGGACGATTGGTGCCGCTAAATTTGGCCATGAGCATTTCTTCCAATGTTTTTTCTCCTTCAAAAATCCAGACAAAGTCCTGGTTTCCTTCGGTATCCATTTCTTCAAATCGAAATCGAATACGCTTGCCTTCTGGCGCACGGATAATCCATTTGCAATCACAACCATTGGCGTAGGAATCCGGTCCACTGCCATCGGTTATGGTTCCTGAAGGTTTGTTGAGATAAACTACCCCGTCACAATAAAGTGTTGCAGAATCAATGGTGATGGGCCGGTAGGAAAGAACAATGGGTTGCTTGAATTTTTGAGTGGTGGTGTACAAGGTGGCTTGATCTCCAGGTAGGAAATGCTCCCTATTAGCTGTCTCTTGGGTTATGGTTACAACCGTGTCTCCCCCATGGATAACCAGCTCAGTTTTGCCTTTGGCCAAGCCTTCTTCTACCTTAAAGACGAAACCTTTGTAATGACCAGCGGGAACCAATTCATTGTCGAAGTTTTCGAACTTGGGACCGAAATACATCTTCCCTTCGGTTTGACGAGGATTAAAAAACTGAGCAGGATTTTCCGGATTGTTCAGGTATTCGACGCATCGTTGAAGTTGAGGCAACCCAGCTCCTAATTTACCCGCGTAGCGGGAGTTATTTGCATTTAAGGGAATGGACGTAGCTTTAAGGGCATCCACTAATTCCTCTTTTGTTTTATCCGGATATGAGCTTTTCAAAACAGCCAGACATCCGGCCATCAAAGCTGTGGAAGCCGAAGTGCCATCACCGTAGAAATAAGCGTTTTTTTCCAAAGGATGTCCCGCTCTAACTTTGATTCCAGGTGTACTCCAATCCACTCCCTCACCTACATTAGCAAAAGGAATTCGGATCCATTGGGTATCAATAGCCGAAACCGCCAATACATCAGAATGAGCGGCAGGATACAAAACATCGTGAAAAAAGCGCCCGGTTGAACCGATAATGATAACCCCAGCCTTGGCCGCCTCTTCCAGCAATTGTTTTTGCTCCTGATTGAGGTCTCCTCCACTCCAGGCGCAGCAAATGATATCGACTTTTTGATTCAGCGCATAACGAATGCCTTTGTAGCCTTCCTTCACATAGGTCTTGCTTTCATAATCTGAAACCGCCTTTACGGGAAGAATTTCAAGATGCTTAGTCGCCTGATCTCCGTATACTCTTTGAGCTACGGTTGTGATTATTGACGCTACCATCGTTCCATGGTAAAAGTCGCGTTCACGGCCTATGGGAAAACCTACATCGTTATCGTTATCAGATACATCCCACCCGCAAAAATCGTCCTTATAACCATTTAGGTCATCATCCAATTCGTTGCCAGGAATATCCTTTGAATTGGTGACAATAAAGCCTTTTAGTAAATCGTGTGTGAGGAGAAAACCATCATCTACAACGGCTACCCTAATCTTTCGGTAGGGCTGTTGAGAAGAATCGATGGAAGGTAGTTGGAGGGCGTCATAAGCCCAAAAGGAGAAGTTTTCTTTTCGCTCTTCCTGAGCCTGAGTCTGAAAAGTCAGACTCAGGACTACAAGAAGTGCAATATGTTCGATCCACTTTGTGCTCATGGAGCACGAAAGTAGTATTTCGTTAGGCAATGCCCTCAATGATTATCCGCTTATTGAACAATAATTGAGTGGTTGTGAGCAGGTAGATTGGAAATGGAAAGAACCGTAGATTCATTACCACTTCTAGAACCCAAGGTACGGTTAGTTAATCCAGAACCTTGACCTTCGTGAATCGGAGTACGACCTCTCAAATCAGGAATACCGAAAGTAGTAATACCATTACCACCGTAAATCGTTCCAACCAAAGAATAAGCTGCTGGGTAAGAATTGATGGACAACAATTGACCGTCACAGAAAGTCCAGTCTTTTGGAGCAAAGTTTCCAGCGAAGATCATTAACTCAGCGATAAATGGATTCTGGCTATTACGGCTTGGGTAAATACCGTTCAATGCAAAGCAGTAGTTCAAGGTAAGGAATGGCTGCATGTTGCTAAAGGCCGTTGCACTACCCGTATTTCCTGTAATAATGTTCTTAGCAACCCAGTTAGTTCCATCAAAGCTCAAAAGGTTTCCGTTAACCGGAGTATTAGCAGGGGTAATACCTCCTCCACCAGAAGGAAGAGTAACTGTACCACCACCATTACTTAAGGTCAAATCTGAACCACTCAAGGAAATCGTCTGAATCTCATTCGTAGCCGATGCATCAGGTACGGTAACTGAACCTCCACTGTTAGACAAGGTGATCGTTCCAGCACTAATAGACAATACCTGAATCTCATTGGTAGAGGATGCATCCGGAAGAGTTACCGTTCCACCACTGCTACTCAAAGAAATGTCAGCTCCGGATAGAGATAACGTTTGAATCTCGTTCGTTGCTGAGGAGTCATTCAACTTAATAGTGGTAGTTGACTGGCTTAATCCAATCGTACCACCACCTGATGACAAGGTTACATTTTGAATCTCATTCGTGGAAGATGCATCTGGAAGTGTAACGGTTCCACCGCTGTTGCTCAAAGAAACGTCCGCACCGGAAAGAGAAAGAGTCTGAATCTCATTGGTAGAGGATGCATCTGGGAGAGTAACTGTACCTCCACTGTTGCTCAAAGAAATGTCAGCTCCTGAAAGAGATAGTGTCTGAATCTCGTTGGTAGCAGAGGAGTCATTCAACTTAATCGTTGTAGTTGACTGGCTCAATCCAATCGTACCGCCACCCGTTGACAAGGTTACGTTTTGAATCTCATTCGTGGAGGATGCATCTGGAAGTGTAACGGTACCACCGCTATTGCTCAAAGAAACATCGGCACCGGAAAGAGATAGCGTTTGAATCTCGTTCGTAGATGATGCGTCTGGAAGCGTAACTGTTCCACCGCTATTGCTCAAGGTAACATCTGCACCGGAAAGAGATAGCGTTTGAATCTCATTGGTAGAGGATGCATCTGGGAGTGTAATGGTTCCACCGCTGTTGCTCAGACTTACATCTGCACCACTTAAAGAGATGGTTTGAATCTCATTCGTTGCCGAAGAGTCATTCAACTTAATCGTTGTAGTTGACTGACTCAACCCAATAGTTCCACCTCCCGTTGACAAGGTTACGTTCTGAATCTCATTGGTAGAAGACGCATCTGGAAGTGTGATGGTACCACCACCATTACTCAGACTTACATCTGCCCCACTCAACGAAACAGTTTGGATCTCGTTGGTTGCTGAGGAGTCATTCAATTTAATCGTAGTTGTAGATTGACTCAAACCAACTGTACCACCGCCAGCGGACAGGGTCAAGTCTTGAATTTCATTGGAAGACGATGCGTCAGGAAGGGTGATCATTCCACCACCACCACTTAGGAACACATTGGCTCCTACAATGGAAAGTCCTTGAAGCTCGTTCGTAGGATCGTGATCCGCATCATTCACGGAGTCATGGAATACACGATTGGCATACAAAGCATAGGGTACGCTCTCCAAACGACTGGTCCCCATATCAGAGAAACTGGAACCACCGTTTTCGTCAAATTCCACTTTGATCCAATAAAGACCGTTCTTCCAGTAAATAGTAGAGAAGTTTCCACTTACTACCAATCCTTGACCAATACTCAACTTAACCATTCCGTAGGCATCGGAAGTAGTTTGATGACGCTCTTGATACACGTTCGTACCGGTGGCTGATCCTTGAATAATGGTAAACTGGAAAGAAACAAAGGTATTTGGTAATACAGCTCCACTACCGTTTCGCACTACAGCTTTGTAGGCAAACATATCTGGGGCCTGTGCATTAACCCCAATTGAGGATAATAGCATTAAACATAAGGCAAGTAATACTCTTTTCATCGTTATAGGGTTTTATGGACTTTAAAAGTCTTCAGGGATTTGTTATTTGAATCTTTTAGGGTAATCAGATACATTCCTACTTCTAATTCAGAAACATCTGTTGTGGCTTCCATGTTCTCAAGAACACGAGAGGTGATCAGCTGACCACTCAAATCGTACACATCCATATTCAGGCTTTCAGTGATGCCCGACCATTGAATGTGAAGTTCATCTTTAACAGGGTTTGGATAAAAGAAAATGTTTACGGGCTCCGCTGTATGTTCTTCGGCCGAGACAATAGTCATTCTGTGTTGCAAAAATCCTGCTGTGATGTGGTGGCTTGCCGTATCAGGAGGAGTTGCATTAACCACTTCTCCGACCGTCCAGATCAAGGTATGGTTACCATCGGTACCAACCTCCGCCTGGGTTCCTATGTGGTGTTGGTGCAAGCGTTGCTGCGCTAACAAGGGTACTGAAAAGCAGCATACCAAAACCACAAGAATCATTTTTTTCATGAGTGCTCGTTTTAGTTACAAAAAAGCGCCATTGCAGCGCAATAATAAATAGGGGTTTTCCACTAATTCCCGTTAATGTCCTAAACAAGATGTAGATTTCCTTGGAGAGAAAAGGTACAGATAGTCTAGGTATTCGTATTCCCGAATTTAATACAAAATAAAAAGCCCTACCCTATTAACGCACAATAAGTTTGGGTTAACAAGGCAGAGCTTTTATTGGAATCTAAAGGTAACTTTTGGTTTCCTATTCAGGCGACATTCCTCTGGTATCGTAGTAAAAACGCTCTTCTATAATGAGATCTCCTTCCCATTTTTGGCGGGCAATCTCCTCCATTTTAATGCGGTTTCCATCTTGAAAAGTGACATCCATCCAGCTTTCCACCATGGTTACCCCATTTTCCTCATCGGCGGTTATGTATTTGGCACCACCACCGTGCATTTCCTTAATGCTACTAAAGAAGTTTTTCTCAAACTCACGGTTAAACTCTTTTCCTTCTCGCACATCTCCAGTGCACTCGATCATTACTACATCGTCGTGGTAATATTTCTCGAAAGCCTCCAATGCCTGGCCCTGGCCAATCATGGTTTGCAAAGCGATAACTCTTTCTCTGTAAGTCATTTTGAGTGGGTGTTTGGGTTAACTCTTTCAAAATTAACTGCCCACAATTAAGAAATTGTCGTCCGGAAGTTAATTGACTGCTTATTCCCTATTAACTAAAAAAAACCTCACTGAGAGCTGGGGGGAGCTTCAGTGAGGCTAAGGTCACTTTTGGCCTGGTCATTCATATTCCTATACCCCACGGCCGTAAGATCCGTGGCGGCTGTTTGCTTTGGCCAAAGCGGGCAGCACGGTGGATTATTCACATCAATTTGGTCTTTAGGAAAGATTCCTTTTTGACCATTCGTTAGGCTATGAGCGAATAACCCTTCCTGCCCATTCTCCGGAAGGCGAGGTAGGCCCGATGTTAAATCGGGTCGGGATAAGTGGTAACATTAAGATCCGGAGAACGACCCATCTGGTCCGTTCCAGTAAGACTGGAACATTCATAGGCAATGTCAAAGAGGTTGGTTGATACATACTTGAGACGTCTGGATGGTTAAAGACTGAGTAGCATTCCTCAGCCGGAGATTGATGTGATTTTTAAGCGTATAAAACATAACGATAAGACCAATCTCCAGTTGAGGAACATTACTGTGAGCCAGTTGGTTACTTTGGTTTAAGGCGGATTGCAAGTACTGTATGGTTTTGTTTGGTTTCATGCGATTTGCTGCATTTACTAACCCTCACGCCGGTTTTCCATTTTCGTTGGCTGGCTTTTGATTAACGGTAGCTCAGAAAAATAATGGGAAGCCTTTTCTGATTAAACGGTTATCTACCCAACCCACCCAGGTTAGCAAGGCGTTTAGGTTCAATTGATCTCCATTCAACTCTCCCCCATTTTTCATCCACTATTCCACCACAACGCGTTTAGACTCATTCAATCCCTGGCCTTGAATGGCCAAAACATATACGCCTGGAGATAGAGACGAGATATCCATGTGCATGAGCTGATCTGCACCATTGATTGAGTCATTTTCAATCACCAGCCGTCCACTCATGTCCATCAGTCGAAGGTTGTACTTTCCTTCCTTCTTAATTTGGATGTTTAATTGCTGGTCGGCTGGATTAGGAAATACAAGTAATTCGCTCTCTTCAACATGCAAAGGTTCTACTGAAGTATAACCCGAACAATTTGAATTGAACCATCCAAAAGACTGAGCTTGATGAGCCGATCTGATATCCCGGATGTGAGTACTTAGGTTCGCTATTTTATCCTGGGTTGACGTCAGGTTATCTACATAGGAGTAATACATCCAATCAAAGGCAATTCTATCACCGGCATTTAGGGTATAAGGCCCAATTCCTCCTACTCCTTGTCGATCCCCCTTAACGTGGGAGGAAGTATACTCGGTCCAATTGGGCAACCCGTTATATATTCCAGGCAGCATAAACCGAGTGGCAATAGTACCACCTGAATGTGGATGGCCATTTCCACCATGTACCACCTGAGCACCGTCTCTCCAAATGGCCCGGGCATAGTTGTACATCTCCAATGCATTCTGAGGTGCGCCAGCTACATTTCTATATCCAACTCCATGACTCAGAAAACTATATAGGGTATCACTCAGGCAACTTACAGCCGCCAGAGGTGAATTAGAGCCAAATCCTTTCCTGCCATGACAACTCTCATCAAAATTATCCGCATTGTATCCGTAGAATGTAGCTTCAGAAGGCAGACTACCAATAAAGTCATCCTGGAAGCAGCCTATTCCGAAGTCAATAAAATTGCCGATACGCACTTGGTTATAGTCCCGAAGAGACCGATTTATCACTTCGTAATGGGCAAATAAGGTACTTCGAACCTTAGGGTTGGCATGATCTTCCATGAAATAGTACATCACGTGTATTTCAACTCCCATGTGTGCAATGCTATCTGATTGGGGAAACTCGTCATCATTGAATATGCAGTAAACAGCCTGGGTGCCTCGAATGTCTGGGTAATCGCCTTTTTCAGGTCGATATAGACCATCACCGTCCACATCCACAAAGGGAGCCAGACACTCGGCTTGCCCTCTTGCAGGATCGCCATGAGCAGGCCATTGGTCAAGTTTATCGGGTACTTGGTAGCCAGGAAGAGAATACAAAATTTTGTGGGTATCAATCATCCCCTTGGTCATGTGGTATACCCAGGCTCTTTTATGGGAATAATCACTGGATACAGGCCCTGCATGAAAGCTGGCGTCAGAACTATTGGGGTTAAATAGGTCTCCGCTTCCAAAAAATTGCCCTCCGGTATCAAATGCCCCAATGCTGATGTTTCCGCTGTAAAACAAATCGCTTTCGTACTTTTTGATTTGCGGTGGCGAGGCACTCCACCCATCAAAATCGATTTCGCCGTTATCATTGTCCAGAAATAACACTCCTTTAGGCCCTACCACAAATTCCATATCCGATGTGGATAGGTGTTGGTTGGCAATTTCTGGTAATTGGTTGTAAGAAGTTATAAATACACCTGATTTATTGCACAAGTAGATATCGTATTTCCCTTCTGCAATGTCATGGATGTATCGCTCCCCAAAACCACTGAATGAATTGGAGCTTGTAAGCTTTCCATCTTTGAGTTGATTCAGGTACCCTCCCATTTTGGAGTTAATATTTACCGTTCCGCTTATGTAAAGTCCTCCACGTTGTGTATTGAGCATCTTATCAGGTCTCTTATCATTCATATTGAGATCGATAAGGTGATGACTCCAACTCCCCTTTTCATAGATGCTGATTTCATATTCAAAACCTTTTCTTGTTGGGCCAAATAGGATTTTACCTGATGTGGTTTCCTCCATTATTTGTAGCATTTGTGGAACGAATACCTGTTGGCTACCGTGATAAGCTGTGAGATCCGGTGATAGTACCAGTTGTTTTTTTACCCCTGTTTGATCGAGAGTAAGTAAGGTATCCACCTTCGTCCCTACCAAGGCCAAAATTCCATGTGGGCTCTTTCCTATTCGAACAGGATTTAGGATATTTCCGTTTTGTTGAAATGGGGTCAACTGATTGTTATCCACGTAATAGAGATGGTTTTTATCTCTAAACCAAGGTTTTCCCAATGGATCGGTTATCACTTGATAGATGGTACTGGGAATTACGCCCTGGTAATTAATAGCTTCAAATCTTTCTGAATTCAGGTTAAATTTCCGAATGGAGTCGTCGGCTGCAAACCACAAGTGGTTATGACCATCGTAAATCAGATCGGATGTGGGTTCATTCCCTTTAATTAAAAAGTTGAACACTTGACTTCCCTTTACCTTGACGAGTTTTGAACCCGCATATCCCCAAATAGTTCCATCTGGCAGGCAAACGATTTCTTGAAGATTTTGATTAGATACCTGTTTCCATTCAGGCTGAGCGATTAGAGCGAGCTGTATTAGCATTAAGCCCAGTGTAGTGAGTACTTTCATGGTTTCTGTTTTGGTGACTTCCCAAAAGTTCAAGAAAATTCAAGCCAGGAAAAGGCACAATGTGTAAGGTGCTGCTCCACCGCTTATCCGGCTATCAAGGGTGATTAAACGGTCGGTTACCGTTTATTTCCTGAGTGGACCTTTCGAAGGCTTAAAAGATGTAATGGGCGCTGATGAGCGTATTCTCAATTCATTTCGAACCTGCGTCGATAGTGGCGATTCATGAGAATAATGGCCACGGTTCCAATAACGGTTGGCAGCAGCCAGTTGATGACTACAATACCGGTTAAATCTTGGATGGCACTAAAAGCGGTAGTGGCCGCAATAAAGGAAATAATCATTCTTCCGTAGTGCTCCAGGTACCAAAACATGGGATGCTTGGATTGTTTGGAGGTGTACTGTTCAAGTAGACTTCTGCGGATATCGACAGTGGATGAAAGGCTAAACAACAATCCAAAGACGAGAAATATGATGGCAAATCCGCCATTTCCCTTGCTGTAAACAAGCCAGGCTGAAACTAATATGGCCAGCCCGCAAAGTAAACCGAGCAAAGACTGAATTTTATCGAACCAAGCTCGTGGAATGCCTTTGACCATGGCGTAGCGAACTGCGCTGATCACAAAGTAAAAACCAAAACACCCCAAAAAGGTGATGAGAATACTCCCCAAAATACCGCCGGTGACAATGAGAATCAACCATCCTAACAAGTAGGCCCTTCCAACCAAGTGATGAACCTTTCCCCCTTTTTGAGCCGCAAACTGGGCTATTCCTGCTCCAAAAACGAGGTAACCAGCCAAGGCATGAATTTGTGCCAATCCAAATTCCATGGTTTAAATATAGAACAAAGGACTGATCTATAAAGGTTTCTACCTTCTACGATTAGCCAATAAAGGTGGAGGCTCTCCAGTAAAGGGATTCCAACGGCTAATGCTTTTTGCGTCCATTCCCGAAGCCCGTATCACAGCTCGATCACCAAATCGCTCCCGCATCCGATCCATAGCCTGGTACAGGTTAATCGATTTTTCAGAATCTTCAAACAAATTGATCTGGTGCCCGCCTTCCACCAAGTGGCTAAACCTCACTCCTACTAACCTGACCAGCAGTCGGCGGTTGTACAGCTTGTTATAGAGTTCCATCACAATGGGTAGCAAAACATGGTCGGAGGCGCTATAGGGAATGCGCTTTTGCAAGGTGTAAGTTTGGAAGTCTGAATAGCGGAGCTTAATGGTAACACAGGCCGTTAGTTTATTGCCCCTTCGCAGTTGGTAAATGAGGTTTTCCGCCATGGCAGTAATTATACCCTTGAGCTTCACCACATCGGTAGTGTCTTTGTCAAAGGTTCTTTCTGTGGAGATGGACTTTCGTTCCTGGTAGGCCATTACCGGAGAGTTGTCAATACCATTGGCTTTTTTCCAGAGCACAATTCCGTTTTTTCCAAACACCCGTTCCATCAAGCGAGGCTGCATTCCCTGAATGGTTCGAATACGCTTAACTCCCAAATCACAAAGCGACTTGTAGGTTTTTTCTCCAACCATGGGAATTTTTCGAACGGATAAGGGAGCCAAAAAAGGCTTCTCCTCCCCTTTTATGATTCGTATTTGATTGTTGGGCTTAGCCTGACCAGTAGCAATTTTAGATACCGTTTTATTTGCCGAAAGCCCAAAAGAAATGGGCAAACCAGTTTCACGAATAATCTTATGCCTAAGCTCTTTAGCCAATTGGTGGCACCCAAAAAACTTATCCATTCCCGATAGATCAATGTAGAATTCATCCACCGATGATTTCTCATACAGCGGCACCGATTCTTTGATAATATCGGTAACCGCTTCCGAGTACTTGGAATACACCCCCGAATTGCCCCGAAGAATAATAGCTTCCGGACAAAGCTGTCGGGCCAGTTTCATGGGCATAGCCGAATGAATACCAAATTTCCGGGCTTCATAGCTACAAGAAGCTACTACTCCCCGATCAGAAGTTCCTCCGATCAATACAGGCTTGCCTATAAGCTCACTGTCCTGTAACCGTTCGCAGGAGACAAAAAATGTATCCAGGTCCATATGTACAATTGCCCGGTTCTGATCTTCCATTGTTTTTATTCCTTTTACCTTAATTCATCAGCATTGAGAATGAAAGTTCTTAGCCCATCTCATCCCAAGCTCCCTAAAATCGAGACTCACACTTCCAGCAAGGCAAGTACTTCTACCTGGCCAAGGCATTCAAATAGGCGCACTGGGTCCATTTTGCCTCAAAAAGAGTATTTGCGGGGTTTGCCAAAACCGACTAAGAGAGAAAAGAGGCAAACCTGGGGGCATCTTAAGGGTGATATAGATTTGGATCTATACCAGGTAAAAGGTAGGTTGACGCAATGATACGCCCCAAAAAGCGAGAATCGTGGGGAAACTCCTTGTACGTGTACCAGTTCCGCACAAGGTTAATACGAAGCATTCTCAGCTTTACCGCAAATACATCAGTTTTTCATGGTGGTCTTTTTATCCTGTTTGTTTCATTCCATTTTCCTGTTCAGCGTAGCGTGGATCTTCAATGATGGCCAGTTTTTCCAAGCGCGTTACATCGATGGACAGGCAGTCAAATTCCTCGGTCACCTTACCGGTAATGGCATACACTCCTCTTCCATGAAAAGGATATTGGGCTGCAATAGCCGGAAAATGAACCGTGTCAATAAAATCTCCCCGAACATCGAGGAAGTTTCCAAAGTGCATCTGTTCGCCTTTGGAGGTCGTGGTGTTTTTACTCGTAATCAGGTAACCTGTTACCGTTACCGTTTTTCCGATGTGTTGGGCCAGTTCACGAGCTTGTAGCGTTGAAGGCAAGTCTTCTTGGAGCAACCGGAAAGGATTGCATAATGGAAAACCAATGTATTCCATCTCATCAAAGGCATCCTCTAGCTCTGAACCAGATAACGGAGGAGTTTGAAAAGATATTTTCTCTACCCGGAAAAGATCAACAACTTGTTCTTCCAAAACAACCTTTCGGATCTTCATGTGAGCCTCCCAAAGCAGTTCCCGTTTATTTCGCCCGGTGAATCGAAACGCATTGATTTTGATTAGGATAGCCAATTGCTCAAGCCCTATAGGTATCCGGTCGATAAAGTCATCAAGGCTTTGGTAAGCCCCATTTTTAGTTCTTTCATGCACAATCAAGTGCCCCATGCGGCTTTCGAGGGATTTGAGCAGAATAAAACCCAGGTAGATATCCGTTCCTTCGATGTGGCTTTCATAACGCCCCCGATTAACACAGGGTGCATGAATGGTTGCCCCATGCATTCGAGCCTCGTGTACATAGAGTTCGGTTCGGTAAAAACCGCCAAAATTGTTAATGGTAGCCACCATATACTCCAAGGGGTAGTAAGCCTTTAAAAACAAGCTCTGATAGCTTTCTACGGCATAAGAGGCAGAATGCCCTTTAGCAAAAGCATATCCCGCAAAGCTTTCAATTTGTCTCCAGATCTCTTTTACTTCCTCATACTGCTTTCCCCCATCCCTGCAATTGTCAAAAAACTTTTGCTTAACGGATTGAAACTCCTCCCTCGACCGAAACTTGCCCGACATTCCCCGACGCAGCATATCAGCCTCGCCGAGCGTAAGCCCTCCGTAATAGTGAGCCACCTTAATCACATCTTCCTGATAGACCATCACGCCATAGGTTTCAGGCATAATGTTGGTCAACACCTTATTGGCATCAGCTCTTCTTTCAGGATACCGATAGCGTAAAATGTATTCACGCATCATGCCCGAACGAGCCACTCCAGGACGAATAACAGAGCTGGCTGCTACCAAGCCCAGATAGTTGTCTACCTGAAGCTTTTTCATGAGCATTCTCATGGCCGGAGATTCCACATAAAAGCAACCTATGGCCTTGGCCTCCCGCAGCAGTTCACGAATCCGCTCATCGGTTTTAAATCGTTTTATATCATGAATGTCAATCAACTCTCTTTCAGGATAGTTACCCGCAACCACTTCTACTGCATCTTTAATCTTACCAAGCCCCCGCTGACTCAGGATATCAAACTTGTACAAGCCGATATCTTCTGCCACAATCATATCAAACTGGGTGGTTGGAAATCCTTTGGGTGGCATAAAAGTGGCGGTGTACGCATGGATGGGTTCTTCTGAAATAACAATCCCCCCGGCATGAATGCCCAGGTAATTGGGAAAGTTGTTGATGTACTTGGCATACACCAATACCAACCGGGAAAGTTGATCCAGGTTTTGAGGTAAAAATTTGTTCCGGGTCAACGCATCCATTTCCTGCTTAGGCAAACCGAATACCTTACCAATCTCCCGTACAGCAGCCCGGTATTGAAAGGTGTTGTAAACGGTGATTAAAGCCGTATGGGGAAAGGTTTTGAAGATAAATTCAATGATATCGTCGCGATCGGCCCAGGAGAAATCAATGTCAAAATCGGGTGGATTTTTTCGATAGAGGTTAATAAAGCGTTCGAAATACAAATCCAGTTCAACCGGATCTACATCAGTAATGCGTAGTAGGTAGGCTACAATACTGTTGGCCCCACTACCCCGCCCTACGTAGAAATAGCCTTTACTCCGGGCATATTTCAAAATCTTCCAATTGATCAGAAAGTAGGAAACAAAACCTTTTTCCCGAATGATTTCCAGTTCCTTCTCAATTCGCTTTTCGATTTTGGCATTGGTTTTTACATAGCGGTAGTTCAAGCCATCTTCACACAGCTTCTTCATCAACCTGAAATCCAGGTCTTCGTTGTTGGTGTAGGTTCTCTGATTACGTGGTTGATCGCTATCAAAGTCGAGATTAACCTGGCAGGAGTCGAGCAGTCTTTCGGTGTTAGCGATCAACTCGGGATGCTCGGCAAAGCATTGCCTCAACTCCTCCTCAGGTATCATTTGGTGGTCGGGACTCCCCTGCTCTTCAGCAGGCAGTTTGCTTAAGAGCTGATTGTTGTCGATAGCCCGCAAAATGCGGTGAGCATTGTAGTCTTTTTTGTTTCGGAAAGAAACCGTTTGCAATACGACCAGTTTATCGCGGTGCTTGTCCCAGGAAGTAAAACGCAATCGTTTTAAATCTTCCCGGCTAACGCCTACGTATTCATGATCGTTCAGATCCTCCGCCTGGATAGAGCGTTTTTGGACGGCATGCATCGGGTAAATAACAAAGGTGTCATCCAGTGCTGGGGCAGTTTCAGGAAAGTCGATTGACTGGTTTCCCGATCCCTCCGATGCGGTTTCGGACACGTCTGTCCGATTGGCATCATGAGTACGGGAGGTTGGTTGGGCTTCGTGTAAATGGTTGGATAAATAACGGTTGATTTGGAAAAAGCCATCGTTGTTGCGGGCCAGCAAAATAAATTGCTGCTGTGCCCCATTCCTAAAATCTACTCCCAACACCGGATTGACCTCGTATTTAGAAGAAAGTCGCATAAAATCCATGCTGGCTGATGTGTTGTTTATGTCGGTTAAGGCCATGGATCGTACCCCGCAAAGCTTTGCCATCTGTAGCAATTCCTCGGTTTTTATCGTCCCGTAACGTAGGCTATAATAGCTATGTGAATTGAGGTACATGATTCAACTTTTTTCTTCTCGACAAACATAACTACAATATGTAGTTTTCTTTGCTTACATTTGTAGTATTATGAATAAAGTTGCCAAGAACATCCGCTTTCTAAGAATTCAAAAGGGGCTCACTCAAGAACAGTTTGCCTTAGAGCTTGACATAACCCGTTCTCGGGTAGGATCTTACGAAGAAGGTCGATCAGCGCCTTCTATAGATATGCTCATTATTCTGTCACGCTATTTCAACCTACCGATTGACGTGATCGTCAAAAATGACCTGACGTTGTCCAACAACAAATCCTTTATTGAGCTGGGCAATCACCGGGTGCTATTCCCTATATCAGTAGATATGAATGAGGAGGACCTTATTGAGGTGATTCCCATCAAAGCCTCTGCCGGTTACCTTAATGGTTATGCCGATCCGGAATACATCGAACAGTTGGAAAAAATCAAACTCCCCTTTGTGCCTACAGGTAAGCACAGGGCCTTCCCTATTAAAGGAGATTCTATGCTCCCTCTAAAAGAAGGTTCTTATGTAGTGGGCAAGTATCTGGAAGGCGTACACGAAATCAAAAACGGAAAAACCTACATCCTACTCACCAAGTACGATGGCATGGTTTATAAAAGAGTGTACAATAACCTGGAAGAAAAAGGAACCCTTACCCTGGTTTCTGACAACAAGGCCTACGATCCCTATGATGTAAAAGGAGAAGAAATACTCGAAATCTGGGAATTTACCTGTAGCATACAAACCCAGGAGTACTCTGAAGAGGAGCTAAAGATTGAAAGTATTTTAAGAATGTTCCGCGAATTGCAGGTGGAGTTAAAATCTATTCGGCGATGGTAAGCGGTTTTGAATCTTCAATTTCCAATCCTCAATCTTGAATCTCCAAAACGCATTTGATAACTATCGGATTTAAGATTGACGATTTAAGATTGAAGTTAAAAATTCAAGAATAAAGTCTCAAACCTCCGCAGCCCCGCGAATTTCTAGGCTTACTGGGTGCTGTAAATAGGCTATTACACCATAATCATCCATAGACTGGTAATTTGAAAAAGGAAAAGATACTCGCCCTTCTCCACTGCGATCAGGCAATAGTGTGGTGAATTCGCGAACGATATTGTTTCCTAGCAAGGTACGCCCCCTATTCTCCCCAGCTTTTACTTGCTGGGTATGTTGTTTTAGAACCAAGGCTACATGAAGCTCCCATCCGGCAAAATCTCCTTCGAGCTTGTAAGCTACCGAGAGTTTCCCATCTTCCTTTTGTAGATCATCCAAAAAGACTTTGTTGGTAACCGGTGTTTTTAATGCCTGTTTAAGTTCTGACCAAGGTCCCGGTTGTGAACCTACCAATTGGTATTCTCCGTTGATCACCAGCTGAGGAGTATAAATACGGCCACCAAATTTCGGGCGATACATTCGTTGCCGGTTCGAAAACTCAACCTTACTAAAAGGGTCTTTCCAGCCCAAACGATCCCAGTAATCCACATGAAAGGATAAAGCTACAACCTCAAGCAAACCTGCATTTGCCTGAGAAATTACACGATTCAATTGCTCATCCGCCGGAGGGCAACTGGAGCACCCTTGTGAGGTAAAAAGCTCCAGTACCGCTGTTTGTTTTTCCACCTGCCTGTTGCGATTCTCCAGGAATTGCTCGTCATAGGGAAACAAAACTTCGAGTTGTTCCTGATTTGAAGATGGAGTTGGGAAAATAAACATCAGTGTTACTATTAGCCCTGTGAGACGGATCATTATTATTTTTTCATGGGTTTTACCGGAATCCGGCTGGAAAGAACCTTTAAGGGGCACCACTCCCTCAACCAAATATTTTTACTGTACAGTAATGGTTACTTTCAACACATCAGCTGAAGCTGGATAACTAAATCCATCGCCTACAGATGTGATTAACTGTACGTTATTATGCTCATCTGTACCAGTTTCAGGACCGCCAATAGCCGGCTGATCTGGACCAGAACCTGGGTATTGATTCACTTCTGAACCTGCATCCCAAAGCAACAGACTGCTACTGATATCTCCACTAATCGGGCTATTACCATCCCAAAGAGCGATACCACCATCTGCTGGAGCAGAAAAAGCATCGTTAGAGAAAACAAACATGGTCGCCAATGACAGGTACTGTCCTTTGGTAGCGGTGAAAGTGAATTCATATTTTCCGCCTGTTCCAATACCTCCCGGATCGGTAGCTCCTACTGGGGTATTGAATACACCATAAGAAGTAACGCCGCTGATACCAGCCAAAGCTTGTTCTAATGTAGCTGGATTACCGTCTTCAGCCAAGGCTTCCAAACCATTGTCAGGATGATGAGCTCCGTCAGTAAACAACGGCTTTACGCCTGCATTATGCACGGCAAATACGCCTGGGGCAAACGGGCTTGCTATTCCACTGCGACCTTCTAAATCAGAAGCCAAGGTAGAATGACTCCCATCCTCAGCAAGGCCTTCTAATCCTTTACCCGGATCTGCTTGGCCTAAGGTATAAATAGGATTGCTGGACTGGTGCACTACCCAAACTCCGGGAGCAATTGGGGTGCTGCTACCTGTTAAGTTTTCGATGGTACATTTCATCATACCATTTCCTTCATCACTCAAAATCACGTTGATGTAGGTATTTACTGCTCCGTAGGTAAAGCCATCATTCACCATAGAGATTTCGCGAACGGTTCCGTTTTCAGCCGCACCCGTATTTGGTCCTGACTGACGTGGAGCCTGATCTGCCCCGGTTCCCGGCATCTGGTTTACTTCGGTACCTGCATCAATCAGCAACACTTGTGACGTTACATCACCTGTAACGGGTGTGGATCCGTTGAACAATTCAATGCCATCTCCAGAAGCTCCAAAAAACAAGTCATTGGATTGTACATACATGGTCGCAAAAGACAATTTGGCTCCTGGTGCAGCGGGAAATGTAAAAGAATAAGAATTGCCTGGCATAGCAGGACCTGGTGCAGAGGCGCCATCAGGAGTAGCGAAGGACCCACTGGCCATAAAATCACGGGCAGGAGAAACGTTCTCAAGAGTTACCTTGAAGGTAGCTTTTTCTGCTGCTGGCGTAGAGTACATACAGCTGCCATCATCTTTTTTAGCATCAGCGTCGTAATTCGTTGCTGCGGAATCGGTGCAACCTTCTTTTTTACATGAAGTTAAGGCGAGTGCCATCCCAACCATAGGAATGAGCCAGTATTTTGCTTTCATAAGGATTAACTTTTGTGTTTATGAAGCAAACCTCCTGGAAAAGTATCACGAGAATATCACAAAAAAATAGGCAAATGATCACCCGGGCAGGAAAAGTGTCACGCAGTTGGCAAAACGAAGGTAAAAACGGTCCCCTCATTTTCTTTACTACTCACCGATAAGGTGGCCTCGTGCAAATCGAGAATCCGCTTAACAATGGCCAAGCCCAGTCCTGCTCCACCCTTTTTGGGTTTGGTTCCCTGGCGATAGCGGTTAAAAATAAAGGGCAACTCTCCTTCTGGAATCCCCAAACCTGTATCGGCTACGTTGACTTGAAGGCCTTTCTCCGTGCTTTGAATTTCGATGGCGATAACCCCATTTTCCGGTGTATACTTCAAAGCATTGTCCACCAAATTTTGCAACACCCGGTCGATTAAAGCCAGGTCGGCATGAATGTCGGGAAGATCGTGTGGTATATTGGAATCCAGCCTTACCCCTTGCGACTTGGCCATCAAACCATATTTAGCTACAATATCGGCAACCAATTCTGCCAGCGAAAAACGTTCGAATTGGGGCTCAATCTGATTGGTTTCCAGCTTAGAAAGTTCAAACAAATCCTGCACCAACTTATTCACCCGATTGGTACTTTTTAAAATGATTTCGATGTACTTCTCCCGATCGGCTTCGGGTAGATCTTTGGACTTTAGAACCAGGGTTTCGGCATACCCCTGAATAGCTGCCAATGGGGTTCGTAAATCGTGAGAAACGTTAGCAATAAGCTCTCTGCGCAATTCTTCCACGGATTGAATTTCCCGAATGTACCGGACAATACTATCCGCCATTTCATTGATATCATCAGCCAATTGAGTCAATTCTCCACGAGATTGAAGTTTTACCCTCGCCTGGTGATTGCCTTGCTGAAACTGGCGTACCATTTTCACAATTTTCTGAAGGTTTTGAGTCAACAATCGAATTAAAAGAATCCCCAAAATACCAGAAACCAAAAAAGTGAGTAAAATCCACTGCCAACCCAAACGCAGGTAATAACTCCCCTGAATTCGATCGGCGATGGAAGCATATTCTTCGCTGGCCAGCACCACATAAATATACCCTTGTAAAGTTTCCCCTTCCCATACCGGTGCAGCTGAAAAAGCCTTAATCTCACCAGGATTCCGAGGATCATCGCCCTGGAGAAAATCAGCACCGGCAGATTCAATGTAGGCTTTAACAGGCTTTAGGTTAATGGACTCCAATTTAACCTTACTGGCCGGAGCATAATAACTCAGTATTTTTCCTTCTGTATCAACCAAGTAAACTTCTGTACTCGGGTTGTAGACCATCACGTTGTGAAAGGTTTTGTCCAACTCCTCCTTGTTGACTTCACCCTGGACAAAAGGCTGATTAAAACGAGCGATGTGATCGGCCAGCGTAGTATTGAGCTTGTAGGTAGCTTCCTGGTAATACATGTCTGCCGTAGTGATAGACACATAAAGGAAAATGCCCGCCATAACGGACAAAATCAACATAAAAAGCAGAGATAAACGCCAATACAGGCTGCCAGAGAAACGCTGTAGAAAACTCATGAAACCTCGGATAATTTGTCATTAAAGCGATAACCAATACCCCAGGTAGTTAAAATGTAGTTGGGATTCGATGGATCTTCTTCTACCTTGGCTCTCAATCGATTGATATGCGAATTGACGGTGTGCTCGTAGCCTGAAAATTGGTAACCCCAAACCAGATTTAGGAGTTGTTCGCGTGAATAACTTCTACCTGGATTGGTAGCTAACATCACCAATAAATCAAATTCCTTGGGAGTGAGTTCCAGTTCCTTTTCGCGCAACTTAACCCGGTGTTTCTCCCGATCGACTACCAAATCATGGATACGAATGACAGCATCGGTTGAGGCTTCGTGACTTTTTCCCTGAAGACTGGAGCGCCTCATCACCGCTTTTACCCGAGCCACAAATTCCCGAATGCTAAAGGGTTTCACGATGTAATCATCGGCCCCTATTTCAAGACCCAAAACTTTATCAATCTCTTCAGAACGTGCAGTGAGCATGATTACAGGAGTCTCTACCTTTTCCATTCGAAGTTGACGGCAAATGTCCAAGCCATCGGCATCTGGCAGCATAAGATCCAGAATGATCAGGTCAAAGGGTTCCTGATTTTGATGTTGGATTAAAGCACGCTGCATTCCCTCCTGCCCCAAGTGATGGATTTCACTTTCAAATTGAAGATCCTTTAGGTGGATGTCCACTAAATGAGCCAATTCCACATCATCTTCTATAATCAATACCCGTCCCATATCTTTCGCTAACAACGTTATGATAATTGTATCACGAAACTATCACAGCCCTCAATCTTCCCTAGTCTGATGGCCGACAGGAGCACAAAAAAAGGAGCCAAGAATAATTCCTGACTCCTTCCAAAAATGCCCCAACAACAAGGCACGGTTTCTCCTGTTCCGACAGTTAAGGAAGCAGGATTCCTTTTTTAAGTAGACTCGCTGGGCGAAGTAGTGGGCTTATTCTCGTCCTGATTTGGCTCGAATCCCGACCAGTTATATCCACAGCGATTTTTGAACTTTTCCCGAAATTTTTCTTTCTCTTCCGGTGTCATTTGCTCATAGCGGTGCTTCATTTTCTTCATCCATTGGCCACGTTTGTGTTTCCAATGACCTCCTTTGCCATGAAATCCGCCGAATAAAATCTTGCTCAACACGAGCAATCCCATCGCCTGCCAGAAGCTTATCGCCGACCAGCCAATGATGGATGGGATCAACCAATTCCATAAGGTCATCACCACCCAAGTAAAGGCCAATACGGCCAGGGTAATGAGCACCAGGAATTTGACTCCATTTAAAAACCAATAGCGTTTCATTTCTTTCTTTTATGTATTCATAAATTCTTCATAAACATCACGGAGGCGAGATCGCAAGTACTGGATGGCATAACGCTTTCGGCTCAGCAGGGTATTAATGGAGATCCCTGTATTTTCTGAAATTTCCCGAAAGGTTATTCCTTCCAACTCGTGAAGCCGAAACACTTCTTGCTGCTCCGGTGGTAATTCGGATATGGCCCGATCCAACTCGTCCATAATCATCTGTCTCAACAACTGACTCTCCGGATCATCATCCCAAGCACCGAGAACATCATTTAAAAAGTACTCTTCGCTTTGATCATCGTTAGCGTTAACCTGACTAAAGGAAAGAGCCTTCTTTTTTCGAAATCCATCGGTAATGCGGTTTCGTGCTACTGTAAACAACCAGGCAGTTACTTGCTCGATAGGCTTCATCAATCGGTAGGCCTCCACCAATTGATAGAAAACATCCTGCAGAATGTCCTCTGCCTCGACCTGATCGGGAACACGCTTTCGAATGAAGTTGAGAAGTCTTCCCTCCTCCTTCTTAAACGTATCCCGGATTTTTTCGTCCTGATTCAACAGCGATATCTCGTTAACTGCCTCCATTGAAATTGGAGACGAATGAGGAAGATAGAATATTTTAGGAAGACCTCAGAAAATGATTCTGTTCATTCCCCCTCAATCAAGATACAATCAGACTTGGGTAATGAGAGATTCCAAGAGGCTAACAAATTGTCCCTTTAGATTTCGGGAAACCGGAAGCTTGTTGCCATCCGACATTTCAACAATTCCCCCATCGATCTTTTGGTATTTGGTAACCATCATAAGGTTTACCAGGTGCTTTCGATGAATGCGAAGAAAACCTTTCAGCTTTAGAGCATCTTCAATCAGAGCCAATCTTCGAGTCACCAAAACGGGTGGAGAATCACTAAGAAATACCTTGGAATAGGACCCATCGGCCTCAAACCTGACAATGTCTTCAATGGAAATGAACTGCTTGCCGTGCGCCAAGGGTAACGATATCTTTGATTTTAAACCGGTACTTAGCAATTGAAGGTATTGCGGGTCTGGTCTCCTCTTTTGATCTATTTTTTCTTGTGCTCTTACTAAAGCGGACTTTAACTCTTCCAAATCAATGGGCTTGAGCAAATAATCTAAGGCCCGACTTCTAAAAGCACGAAAAGCATACTTATCATGTCCAGTTGTAAAAATAAGTTGAGCATCAATTTTGGGTAATTGATTGAGCATATCAAAACTCAGTCGACCACCGGGAAACTCAACATCAATTAAAATAACATCAGGTTCTTCTTTCAGAATTAGGTCAGCCCCAGAATCCAGGTCCTGGGTTTTTACAATTTCAAAATTCTCAGAAATACTCCTGCACTGAAGCTCCAAAGATTCAAGGCTATGAGCTTCGTCTTCAATCAACAATAAACGCATCCAATAAATTGTAAAACCCCTCTTTGGTCATAGAGGAATTCTCTCTCAGATGCTAAGATATTACAATACTACTCACCAACAAAAAAACCGGAGACCTGGCTGGTACCAGTCTCCGGCTCCCTGTACCATGGATGGCCTTGAATCATCCATTGGATGGGTCGTTTAAGTTTGCAGTGGTTGTGGTTGGTGAAACCCTATTTCCATGACACAAAGATGAGCAGGTAGTGGAACATTTCAGCGGGCTACTTCAAGAGTGACCCTAAAAATGACATAAAGTGTAAGATTTAGTTCAGGAAGGTGAAATTCAGACCCCCAGGATAAATGACACCACTGTGCCCGAATGGTCTTTAGGGCTTTGTGGTACTACCTCTATCTCCGAATGACAGCCAAGCTCCTCATTATGCAACCTGATCCTATCCAGGGTAATGGAAAACCCGTGATCCGATTTGGAGCTATTTCTGAGATGCTCCTGCAGGGCTTCAAAATTGGATTCGGCTAATCCAAGGTTTTTATAGATCCCTATGCCGTTGTCCTCCACGGTAATTCTAACTCCTTGATCATCGTTCTCGGCCCGAACAGAAACCTGAAGGGTTGAGCCATTCTGAGATCGTCCGTGAATAATGGCATTTTCTAAAATGGGTTGAATGAGAAGCGGCGGTATTTGAACCCGTTTTTGGTCCAATTGAGGATCGAGGTAAAAGCTTACTTCTACCCCTTTAATGAGGCGCATTTCCTCAAGATTGGCGTATAGTTTCAAAGATTCCCATTCTTCTTCAAAGGCTATTCGATGACGGGAGGTGTTGTTAAAATTGAACCGCATCAATTTGGCAAATCCAGATAGGTATTCGGAAGAGGAAGCAGCGTCGTTCTTGGTCATCATGTGCTGAATGGAGTTTAACACATTAAAGATGAAATGCGGGTTCATCTTCATTCTCAAGATTCGATAATGTTGATCGCGAATCAATTCTTTGACCGCCAGTTGCTTTTTGATTCGTCTTAGCCGCCAGTTGAATAGTCCATAGATCAGCAAGGCCAAAGCCATGACGACCAATAAATAGAACCACCAGGTCATCCAGAATGGGGGTAATACGGTAAATTGGAAGCTTTTGATTTCAGATTCTAAATCACCATCCTGGATAAAGGCATAAACCTGAACCTCATAATCTCCCGGTGGAAGGTTTGCCAACTGTAAAAACCTAATATCGGTGGTTTCCCAAGAGTCATTGATTCCTTTGATTCGGTATTTATATAATACGTTTTTGTAATTCTTAAAGCTAATGGCACCAAATGCTATCCGTAATACGCCAAATTGATAACCTAACTCGGAGCGATTTGGAAGTTTTTCCGCATTTACTTCAGCACTATAGATATGAAAGGGAAGTTTTTGAGCCAATTTTTCTTTGGCCGAGTACTCCACTCTACCAAGACCGAAACTTGAAGCTATCCACAAGTAATCTTCATCGACCCAAAAGTCGTTCCAGCCCTGACCTGGCAGCCCATCTTCTTCGGTCCAATCAGCGATCAATTGAGGCTCCACCGGCTGGGTTACGTTGAGATGATAAAATCCTTTTTCTGAACTTACCCAAAGCGTAGAATCGCTTGAAACAAAAACACCGGAGCTACTGTTTCCGATACCCTGAACTTTGTCGAAGAGATCGAATACCTTTTCTCCATCCCACAAATACACGCCAAATCCCGAGGGAACAATAGCCCATAAACTGGAATTTATACGACTCACTTCCTTTATTCCCTTGCCAAAAACCGGGTCTACATGAGCAAGAGATTTGAGAACGGTATCCCCTTGGTCTATCTCTAAGAGGTAGAGCCCCGAAAAGGTTCCGACCAATACATCGTTGTTTTGAGCATGGGCAAATGAGGAAATATTAAGACCTTGAAAAAAGTGCATGAGCTTGAGCTTATAGGTCTCTTTGTTGATGCTATAAGCTTGGGTCCACATGACGGAATCAAATTCAATAAATGCCCTGAGGTAATTAAAAGTTTCAATGTCATCATAGAGCCCTACTCCATACTGCCCTGAGGCAATAACGTGGTCTCCTTTTGAATTAGAAAACCGCCCAATTTCTCCTTGAAAATGTTTTGAATTTCTTTCTGATTCAAACGATTGATTAGATCTCGGATTAAACTTGGATACCCATCCATCTGGATGGCCGAGATACAACTTATGATTGTGGTAAAAAACGCTCGATACCTTAGAATTAGGAAGGCCATTTTCATCGGTAAACAACACAGATTGCAAGGATGGTGCATAATAGACCCCATCATCTCGGGTACTAATCCAAATGCCCGATTCCGGACCAAAGAAAAGAGAGGTCACCACTTGATCTTCTAAAAACTGCTCCTTAAGGACCAGCGAATCTTTTCCAGATTCTGAGGTCATTAAATCCAAAGATCTCACCCCACTATTACTCTTAAAGGAGACCAAAATATTGGACGGTCCTCCTCGGTATATTCCTCCGATGTACATACCTGGAAAATCATGAACCGTCAATTCCTTACTTATCAAATTCTTGATAAGGATCTTATCTTCTATGGCCACTAAGAAATGATTATCAAGAAGTAAGACTGCTTGATTTTTGGACTCAACCACGCGACCCAAATGTAATTCCGGAAGAAAAACACCTTGATCTGGAATGGCCAACCCAAGCGTAGGTTTAATATGAGGGTTATTGTTTTTTAAGTTCATTAATTGCCCATAGATATACCTCCCCTGGCCAATATGCTTGAGCTGGCAACCATAGGTTCCCGAATTGAACACTGGATCTTTTCTCCATTCTCCACTAAGGGTTAGGCTGGCAAACAATATGGAATCCGGGTGATCATAAAATCCAAACCATAGGTTTTCATTGGAATCCACATCGAATGAAAATATATCCGTGTTTTTCAAAGAGTCCAAAAAACGCTGTTGATGTGGATAAGCGTAGAATTCGCCGTCCTGGTAATAGCTAATAAGGTTGTCGATCGACTTTAACCAAAGCTTTCCATCAGTCCCCTTTACAATATGAGTAACGAAGGTTCCTGTAACCTCAGGATCTGTAGGAAGTAATTCGAAGCCATAACCATAATTAATTGCAATGCCCTTATCTGTTCTTATCCAAAGTGCGCCTCTGTCGTCCAACAATGCTGAGCCTGACCACATAGAGGGAAACCCATTTTTGGTCGTATAATGAATAGCATTGAGCTTCTGGGCGGTAGCTAAAAAAGAAACACCAAGGAACACTAAGATGGGAAGGATGGATTTTCCTAAGATGGTCATTGACAAAATTGATGGTGCTCAAAATAAATAAATATTGAAGGAACCGAGAAAGCATTAGAACACCAAGTCGGGTTAAGCCACCATTGAATTACTTACTTTAGATAAAAATTGACACCATGCCTGAAGCTACAACTAAGTCTTTAAGCGAATACGAAGAAGGAGACGTATTTGAAGGAGAGGATATCACCCGACTCTATGCCTCGAGGAGCACCTATCTGATTTTTGAAGGAAATAAAAGTGGTGTAGTTACGGTAAAAGTGGCCGAAGAAAGCAAAAAGGAATTGAGGGAAAGGACCTCCCCTATTAGTCCTAAAATTGCGCTAATTACGGGTTACTTAACAGATCGAACCGAGAAGCGCAAATACGTCGATCAAATAGGATTGGCCTATTCCGAGGCTATCGAAGGAAATACAGATGGAGCTATAGAAATATGCGATCGGTTGATTGAACGCATTGAGTCCTACAAATCGAATACCGGGCGATTCTACTACCTCATGAGTTGTTTGTCCATTACTCTCATCATGATGGCCTTTACTTCGGTATTAAAGCTATTTGATTTTAGCCTTTCATTCGAACAGTATGTGCACATGACTACCTACGCCTCAATTGGAGGTTTTCTTTCTGTTGCCAGAGGATTACGCACCATCGAGATTAATGCCCATGATTTTGGTTGGTTTCAATTTTTCTACGGCGGCCTGCGAATGCTCATATCTATGTTTTCTGGTTTGATCATGTACATTTTGATTAAATCCGAGTTGATCTTGTCTAACCTTCAGTTGGATCAGAATGAATACGCACTATACCTGATTGCCATTGTTGCCGGATTTAGTGAAAGTTACGTTCCTAACCTCCTTTCCAAAGTGGAGAAGAATTCCTCAGGAAAACCCAAGGGTATAGGCGGTAATCAACCTTAGGTAGATTATACCTACATATAGGTATTGCTTGTTATCTGGAATGATTCTTTATTTGCTATTTAAAATCATTCTAAATAACAGGTTGTTTTGAAGGACCTCAAGATCGTACACGCCGAAGCCGAACCCCTTGCTCATTTTGGATTAAAAGCACTCCTTGGAGAAGGAGGAGGAATTCAATCGATCGAGCATTGCGAAAACAGCGACGAGCTCAAAACCTACCTTCAAAACAACGAAGCTGATCTGGTTATTCTGGATTACGATCAATCTGGATTTTTTTCACCTCAAGATTTGGCCTGGATCAAAAAAGAAAAATCCGGCACCCGGGTCCTCATTATTTCGTCAGACAATAATAACCCCTCCATAATCAGTATATTAGAACGAGGTGTAGATGGTTTTTTAACCCGGCAATGTGATCGTGATGAGATCATTAACGCCATATTTGCCATAGCCAAGGGCGAAAAGTTTTACTGCAACAAGATTGTTGACGTATTGATGGAACGGACCTTCGCTCCCCAAGAAAAAGACAACTGTGACCCCACCAGTTTATCCAATCGGGAAATTGAGATCACCCAACTTATAGCAGAGGGATTCACCACCCCACAAATCGCAGATAAACTTTGTTTGAGTCCCCACACGGTGAGTACCCATCGCAAAAACATCCTTAAAAAACTGGATATAAGTTCGGTGTCAGCCTTGATCAATTACGCTTATAAATCTGGCCTCGTTCGAGAAGAGCCCAACTCCTAGGTAAACCCCCACTACCCTTTTCTGGAAAACTAATACCTAATTCCGGGTAACTCCTACCTAATCGCAGGGAAGAAAAAATTACCATTCTAAGGCGATTGACGAGCCTTATTCCACCCCATACTTTTGCCTCAAATTAGAATGAGTCTAAATAAAGATAAAAGTAAATCATGAAAATTTCTATACCTCTATTTATTGCAACTCTGGTATTCGCATTAAGCACTACCCAGGGGGTTTCACAAATGCAAACTGTCGACCTTTCATTAGGTGCAGATTACGAAAAACAATCATTCTATAGTTTATCTATGGGAGAGCAAGCCAATGTTGACAACACAAATTGGGACATTGCTTTTGATCTTACTCCATTTGGCTCAGGTATCCGGATCAATGGTGGAACAGGTACCAAATTATATAGCTGGCCAAACGGTAAAATTGCAGATTGGGCAAGTGTTGATACGTTAGGACTAAGCACCTGGAAAAGCCTAAACAACTCCGATACTTCTTGGGGAATTGGCGCCTTCAACATGAACAGCAACGGTAGTTCTACTGACTTAGGCTGGGGTATTTACAATACCGTAACCCATGCTGTTGAGGGAGATTCCATTTACGTTATCGTTTTGGCGGACAAGAGCGTAAAAAAACTCGAAATCACCAAGCTAAAATCAGGGACTTACTCTTTCCGTCACGCCAATTTGGACGGAACCGGTGAAGTAATGAATACCGTAAAGAAATCGGACTACGCTGGCAAAAGATTGGCTTACTACTCCCTTAAAAATGATCAAGGTTTGGATCGCGAACCAGCGGATTGGGATTTGGTTTTCACAAAGTATGTAACTCAACTTGCACCTGGTGTTTATTACGGAGTGACCGGAGTATTGCTTAATAGCGACCGAACAGCCCAAAAGGCTTCTCCAGTAGGAGATCCTGAAACTTACAGCGACTACCAAAGCGGAACTTTCTTGACGGCCATGAATACCATTGGTTACAACTGGAAGAGATTTAACATGCAAACTTTTTCTTACGATTTGGCTGACTCTACCTGCTACTTTGTAAAGGATCAGAACCTGGATGTTTACCGATTGGTTTTCACCGCATTCGATGGAAGCTCTACTGGAGATATTTCTTTTAAACAAGAAAAGTTGACTAAGACTTCTACCTCTATCGCTGAGCAAAACAACAACGCTGGATTTAGCATCTATCCTAACCCAGCTAACGACGTAGTTAACGTAACCTTTGAAGGTGAAGGTCAATTGATGATTACAGACATGAGCGGTAAAACCTTGCAACAGCATCTATCTGATGACAACGGCTGGCAAGTGATCACTCTTGATATTGCAGAGTTGTCTCGAGGTGCCTACCTCATTCACTGGGTAAGTGAAAATCAGCGTATTACCCGTCAATTAATCGTTGAGTAATACAGCGAAAAAATACAGTAATGAATACAAGATTATTTCAAATCTTACTAATGGCTCTTCTTTCTTGGGGGCCATTTCTTGTGGCGGAAATAGTACACCCCAGGAAGAAGCTACGACTGATAAAAAGGTTGGGGTACTGTTAGTGAATCACGGTTCAGTATCCGAAAAATGGCGCAACATGCTTTTGGATGTTGAAGCAGAGGTTAAGGATAAAATTCTTGCAGATAAGAAAATCTCTGAAGTAAAGACGGCTTTTATGGAATACACCGAGCCATCTATCGCTACTCGGTTAAAGGAATTTGACGCAGAGAATTATGATGAGGTAATTCTGGTTCCTATTTTTCTTACAGTAAGCTCACATTACTCTCATGATATTCCCGTAATCGCCGGATTGAGTGCTGATCCAAAAATTAAGGAGCAACTGGGCAAGGAGAAAATTGAGGTTTACCGGGCAAAAGCCAAGGTGACCATCACTCCTCCGTTGGACTACTCTACCCTCCTGAAAAAGAACGTGGAGCGTCGCGTAAAAGCCTTGAGTCAGAATGCTGGAAATGAAGGCGTATTACTCGTAGCCTACGGCGATGCTCAATACAACCAGCAATGGGAAGAAATGGTGGACGATATCGGTCAATACCTTAAAGTGAAAACCGGTCATGAGAGTATTGCCTATTCTTGGTGTGGCCACTTGGTTAGGTACAGCACCGAGCCGACCAAAAAGGGCATTTCCAATTTGTTTGAATTGGAAGACAAGGTGATCGTTATTCCTATCCTGGTAGCTAACGATCCTTATTTCCAAAATGACATTATTCAAAAAGCGGTGGATGAGTCCGAAAACTCGGGTAACGTATTGTATACCCAAGATGCGATTCTGCCCGATGCCAATTTGAATCAATGGGTCATTGATATTACTCAAAAAACCTTGCAACAGCTTTAGATGAATCTAATCTCTGCTTTTCTAAAGCAAAAATGGAAGTGGCTTGCTACCCTTATGGTGGCGAGCTTCTTCCTTTATTTTTGGTTGGAAGGTCCCCTGGTGATCCAAGCTCCGGAGCTTAGTTTGATGGAAGAGCTTACCCCCTATTCCATTCCCAAAATGGTGATTGACGAAGAGGAGGAACAGGATCATCATGGAATCATTGAAATTGCAGAGACAGAGGGCGAAGGACACGGTTTAATTCTGGATAAGGAAGAAGAAAAGGAATCTTTTGGTATCCTAATCTCTTCTCGTGGAAATAGCGATTTACCACCAGAATTGGGCGAACAATTGCTTCGCAATGCGCAAAAATTGCTGGACGGTGACTTTCGACTCAAACTTGAAATGACCGCCGACCTGTTCTACGTTACCGGAGACGGAAGCGAAAAACTAATCTACCTCGAAAGCAGTGACATTATCCACGGTATTACAGGTTATGCTGGCCCTATAAATATGGGCATGTGGGTTACCCAGGATGGACGAATCAAATCGATTCACCATGTAAGCTCCAAAGAAACGAGCAGCTATCTGGAGAAAATAAGAAGAGCCGGCTACTACGACCAATACCAAAAGATTGATCTGGAAGATGAACATGAAGTGGATGCGATCTCCGGGGCCACCCTAACCTCCGAAGCGATGGCCGAAACCATTACCGCGCTCGTCCACCACTCTACCGAAAAACCATTAACCAACTTTACTGGAATAGATGGTTTGAACCCCTTCTTGGTGGAAGCCAATCTTAACGGATGGTGGATTTTACATCTTCTATTCATTTCCTTGTTCTTTATCTACGGCTATCAAAAAAAGTGGAAGAAAAGAAAGCGACACATGACCATCTTAAGTCTGCTCTCGGTAGCATACATCGGCTTTTTCCTTAATCAATCATTTACTTACGTATCCTTCATCCATCCTTTTTTAGGCACTTCCCTATCCTCTTTTGTTGGACTGTACTCACTCCTCGTATTGTTGAGTGTTGTTTGGGGTAAAAACACCTACTGTAAATACGTCTGCCCATTTGGTAATGCGCAGAGATTGATGGTCAAGTTTGCCCCTAAAAAAACCAGCAAAAAGTTCTTTTTGTCCAACACTACTATTAAACGCATACGGGGAATAATAACCATCGGACTCATTGTCGGTATTTTCCTGGGCATGCGTGGTTGGGGTAATTACGAATTGTTCCCGGATTTCTTTGGATTAGAGTTCCTTTCGATTTGGATGTTGGTAACAGCCTTAATTCTATTGGTTTCTGTAAGATATCCCATGCTATGGTGCCGCATGCTCTGCCCTACCGGATCTGTGCTCGACTTGATTTCAGATGCAGTTGAACTTAAACCCATTCATCGATGAGAATCCAGTTATTGCTATCTACGCTTGCCCTCTTATTTGTGGGGGTAGTTCATGGTCAAAAGGTCATTTCCGTTAAACACCATGGTCATTCTTTGCCAGGAGCGCAGGTCATTGTCAAGGATTCATCGGGTACTTTTTTACAAACGGGCTTAACGGATTCTTTGGGACAATTTACCATTCAAAAAGAGCACCTATCTACACCATCCAATGAGATAGAAGTAAGATACCTGGGCTACGAATCGCAGCATTCAAAAATCAATAAGTCCAAAACCTTTTCTCTAAAGCCTGATCCCTTGGTGCTTAATCAGGTAGTGGTAACAGGGCAGTACAATGCTTCAAGTCCGGATAAGGCGGTACAGCAAATCCGGGTGATTAACAGGGAAAAAATTGAATCTCAGGGAGCGGTAAACCTGGCCGACCTATTGAGTCAGGAAAGCAACATTCGAATTAGTCAGGACCAGGTTTTGGGTTCGAGTACCTCTCTTCAAGGAATATCCGGAGAGAATGTCAAAATCCTTATTGACGGTGTCCCCATGATTGGTCGCTTAAATGGAAACATAGATCTGAGCCAGATTAACCTAAACCAAATCGAACGGGTGGAAATTGTTGAAGGGCCCCTATCGGTTCAATACGGTTCAAATGCCTTGGCCGGAACCATCAACCTAATCACTAAATCCGGCCAAAAGGAATGGGTCGATGTGGGTGTAAATACTTACTACGAAACCGTTGGCAAATACAACATTGACGGAAATGTAGGCCTTCGATGGAAGTCTCAGAGTTTGAATTTGAGCGGAGGTCGCAATTACTTCGATGGATGGAATGAAGGAGATGATTTTATTCAATTTCCAGAATCGCGTCCAGCCGACTCGAGCCGGTTTCAAAGTTGGAAGCCACGTGAGCAATATTTTGCCCGGGCCGAATATCTCTGGAAGGGCAAAAAGACATCGGTTAAACCCTACCTCGACTGGTTTGAAGAAACCATCACGAATAAAGGCTACCCCCGTGCTCCTTACGGAGAAACAGCTATTGATGATGAATACTACACCAAACGATTTAACCAAGGGTTTACCCTCGATCGAGATTTTGGCGCCCATCACCATTTACAAATCATTGCAGCCCATCAAGGTTACGACCGGATAAAGAACTCAAGAATTAAAGATTTAACCAACCTTCAAACGCAACTTACTGAAACACCAGGCTCTCAAGACACTTCGGGAATTGATCATTGGATGAGCCGTGGTAACTGGACCCGAAACAAAGATTCTGCGGTAATTAACTACGAATTGGGCTACGACATCCGCTACGAAACAGTGGAAGGAAGAAGATTGGAAAACGGTGCACAGGATTTAGGCGATTATGCCTTGTACGGATCATTTGAGTATCAAGCTATTGATGGACTAACTATTCGTCCTGGATTGAGGGTAGCTTATAACACTGCCTACGAAGCACCTGTAGTTCCTTCCTTCCATGCAAAGTACCATACCGGCCAATACACCCTTCGCGCATCTTATGCCAGAGGATTTCGTGCCCCTACGGCCAAAGAACTGTACTTTGAATTTGTAGATGTCAACCACAATATTATCGGTAATCCAGATCTACAGGCTGAACACTCGGATAATGTGCAACTGCAAATCAAGCGGAAGCAGTTCAACTCCAAACACCGCTTTTCGCTGGAGCTTAATGGGTTTTACAACAACATCAAAAATCGGATTGTACTGGCTCAGCGAGAAGGCACCCAAGAATACACCTACTTTAACCAAGATCGTTACCAAACCTGGGGAAGCCGATTAACAGCAAGTGCCGTATTCAAAGACCTTAAGGTTGAAGTTGTCGGCATGTTTACCGGTTTTACTTCATCCGTACCCGAAAAAACAAGTTGGCTTTATTCCCCGGAAATCCGGACACAGTTTACCTATGAACATCCTAAAAGTAAGGTTCGCCTTGCCCTATTCTACAAATACAACGGGCCTGTGCCTGGATTTGTAGAACGCGACGGTGAGGTGGTGGAAACCCAATTTGACGGCTACCATCTGGCTGATTTAACGCTAAGTCGGTACTTCTTGGAGAAAAGATTGCACTGGTCCATTGGCGCCAAAAACCTGTTTAACGTAACTCAGGTGAATTCAACCCGGGGAGGAAGTTCGGTACATAGCTCCAGCTCGGGTTCGCAAGCTGTTGGTTATGGTACCACTCTATTCACCACACTTAAGTTTCACCTAACCGTAGATAGAAAATGAAAAACATTGCATTAATCCTTGCCCCATTCCTCGTTCTCTTTCTCGTATCCTGTGAAAAAGACGAATTGCCTGTACCTGCTCATGACCCAGGTGATGTCAAGGATCAATCCATTGGAATCGGTAGTGATTACCTCAATCAGATCTATTTCTCCCTGGAAGGAGATGAAATTCCTAAATCCAACGCCAAAACGGATTGGGATCTGGCCTTTGAATGCGGTGATGACGGCTATCATATATTTCTAAACACGGCCAATGGAATGGCTCTTTACAAGACTTCTCTAAGTTCTTTGAGTGAAACTATTGATCCTGCAACAGCCGAGTGGACCTGGGACGTTACTTCGGGCAATACAGACAGTACCGCTTTTGGGGATTGGAACCAATCTTCCGCCATTTACCTAATCGATCGGGGATACGATGAACAAGGAGACGCTCGTGGAATGACTTTAGTAAAACCTGAAGAAGTAACTAAAGATGGCTACCAATTTAGCTTCCGACATTTGGATGCGACGGAAATTCACGGTCTAACCGTAAATAAATCAGTTATATCCAGCCGCGTACATGCTTCCCTATCTGGAATGGGCGGAACCATGGACCTCGAGCCTGAGGTAGATTCCTGGGAGTTGTTGTTTACCCAATACACCCATTTGTTTGATGGCCCTACCCCCTATCTGGTTACCGGAGTATTGATTAACATGAACACTACAGAGGTTGCCTTGGATACCACTCTCAAGTTTGAAGATATTTCCCGCGAAAACCTGGATTCCTATGTTTTCCATGGGGCTCAAAATAGAATTGGGTACGACTGGAAGGTCTATGACTACCAAGGTGGTGTCTACCATATCAGAACCGATGTAAGCTATCTGATTCGCAAAGAAAACGGCATTGTTTGGAAACTCCATTTCGTCGATTTCTACAACGAAAGCGGAGAACGCGGTTACCCACGGTTTGAGTACCAGGAATTATAGTAGCTACCTAGAAGCGCAGACGGTGAGTTGATTTCTCAATGCACAAAAAAATCCATCCATCGGAAAACCAATAACCGATGGATGGATTGCGAAACAATCGAATCAGACCCCTTCAAATAATGGTATGGGTATAATCTGGCGAACAGGTCTAATTCGCTTGCTTAGGATCAAATTTTCCCAGCCAAAAGACTTTGCCTTTGTTGGCTCCTTTTTTGTTGCCTTCAAATCCCAGAAAGATGACCTCGTTTCCGCCATTGACGGATAGTGTGGGATACTTGTTGTAGAGGTATACATTCTCACCTCCCAGGACATTAAACTTGGCGGTACCATTGTCATTAATCTTTCCAAAAAGTGCCTGGTACCTGGGTTCGTAGGTCGTCACCTTGTAGGTAGCCGTTGCCGTGGAGTAATAATCCGATGTATAGCTGTAAATCGTTTTTACAAATACGGATAACCACCAATAGTTGCCATCCACTCCTTCATAGGTAATGGCCTCTAAGGGATAACCTCTTACGGTAGCATTACTCCCCCATCCGCGTTGTGGGTTTTCAATCCCATAGGCATGTTTCAGAATGCCGTCTTTGCCAAAATGAAAAACGTACACTTCATCATAAACCACACCGGTTGTTTTGCTTAAAGGATCGATTTTCCAATCCTGAGCATGCACGAAGATTTCGCCGTTGTTCAAAATATCCAGCCCGTTGATAGCAACGGTTCTACCGTCATACACCTTGTCCTTTTTCTGCCCTTCGGGCTTGCGGGCCTTGGCTTTAAACTCATCGAAGGTTGGAGCAGTAATGAAGCTGAGTTTACCATCACGAAATGAGGCCATTTGAAATGCATCAAAACCCTTTTCCATGGCTTGAGGGCTTTGTCCCTTGTAAAAGGTCTTTTCTACTTTGTCGTTTTTTCCCGGCCCGTATAACACCACCTGGCCAGCCTTTTCATAAGCACCAACCACTTTCCAGGTATGCAACTTGGTGGTAAAGGAAATGTGTTCCTTAATCTTACCATCGGTACCTATGCGCACATACACATATTGATTAGGCACCTTAGCTATCTTTTTGTACCCACTGGCTTTAAAAGGTACCAGCACAGCAATCATATCGCTGATTTCTCCGGTTTCACCATCCACAAGATTTCCAATCCAAGTGGGATAATGAATGCTTTCCAGCACCAAATCATCTTGACTGACCACATCCAGGTTCTTATCCACCTTAATTACCCGGTAATGCATCATTTCTTTGCCCATTTCGGCAATTCTCTTTTCGGGCTTAAGTCCTACCAAGCCCATGGCTTCGCCGGTTTCGTTGAGATCGCGTCCCCCATAGAAGAACATTTTCTTGCCCTCGTCCGATTTGGGTTTTAGCTTTTCTCCCAACTTGGTTTTATAGGTATATCCTCCCGTTCCCCAGTTGTATTTTTTGATAATCTCTTTTTTCTGAAACTGGGCCGTACCGGTCAAAGTAGCGCTCACGGTTACCCCTTCGTATACCGTTTCGTCCTCCCCTTTGTAGCGAACCCATTTGTATTTCGTTTTTACCTTTTCCAATTCCTGAACCTCTTCCTCTTCAGAAACCAGATTGAGATCATAATCAAAGGTGTAGATGTAAAACCGTAGCGATTTCTTCTTTTCCTTGGTTACGAAATACATTTTAAACGTTTTGGAAGCGTCGTCATAAGAGACATTGCCCAGATAGCCTTTAGCGTCTTTGGTGACCTCAATTTTATTCTCTTTAGTCAGCATTTGCGCCTGAATCTGTTGTGTAGGTACCGTTAGAAGAATACCACCCAGAAAACAGCAGAGTAACATTTGTTTAATGATCCTAAAAATAGACATGTTGCCAGGTATTAATTAGACATAAATATTTGAAGTAAAACTATTTAGGACATACATGTGTATCAATACGTCAAATGACGCATTTCCAAAACAAGGGCCTTGATTTCCAGGTAAACAGGCCTTAACTTAGTGGTGCAAATAGAAATTTTCAGGACTATGCATACACGTTTATACCTGGCAGCACTGTTTGGCAGTCTGCTCCTTGCTTCCTGCTCATCTGATTCGGAAACACCATCAGAAAATTCAGTTCAGGAGGCTATCCATCAGCAATACGATCTTTCTTTGAGTGAAGAATTGGCCGTATTTGCACCACTACCTGACCAAGCCGATAATCCGGATAATCCAACGGAGGTTAACAAAAGCCTTCTTGGTCAAGCCCTCTATTTTGATAAGCGTTTATCTAAAGACGGTAACATCAGCTGTAACTCCTGCCACAATCTGGCTACCGGAGGAGTGGACAATTTACCTACCTCTCCAGGGGACGCAGGAGAGAATGGAGATCGTAACTCCCCGACTGTATTAAATGCAGCCCTACACTTTGCTCAGTTTTGGGACGGCCGAGCGAAGGATGTAGAAGAACAAGCGGGAATGCCAATACTTAATCCAGTGGAAATGGCAATACCCAATGAAGAATTTCTGGTTAATCGTCTAAAGGAGATTCCGGATTACCAAGTCATGTTTTCGGCTGCGTTTCCCAATGATGATGATCCGATCACCTATACCAATCTTCGTTTGGCTATAGCCGATTTTGAACGACAGCTACTCACTCCTTCCAGGTTTGACGATTACCTCAAAGGAGACAAATCAGCGCTTACAGTTCAGGAAAAAAGAGGACTTCAAACCTTTATTTCCAGTAACTGTACCCAATGCCATACTGGTGTGTTGTTAGGGGGGCACAAGTTTGAAAAGTTTGGAGTTTATGGAGATTACTGGAAATGGACTGGAAGCGAAAACCAGGATCCAGGCCTTTTTGAAGAAACACAGGATTCTTTGGATTTATACCGGTTTAAGGTTCCATCTCTACGCAACATAACTGAAACTGGCCCCTACTTCCACGATGGTAGCGTGGCTGATTTGCGAATGGCAGTAACCATTATGGCTGAGGCTCAATTGAATCGACAGCTAAAGCCAAATGAAGTGGAAGATATTGTAGCTTTTTTGGGTGCCCTAAGTGGAGAAATCCCTGCATGGGCTCAGCAGCCCGCTCCTTAAGCGGTCAAGTACCTTTCCCGAATAATTCTTTGGTGATGCTTACCATGGCCTGCGGTCAAATATCCAATGGCTACCACGGTTAAGTCTGCCCCGTTGGCATTGCCCGTTCCGGCCATCATATCGTCATCAAAACTGCGGTACATGGCCAATGTGCCTTGACGTACTAAGTCAAATTCGGTACACATTTCAGCCATACTTCGCCGGTCAGCACGGGATTCTGGAACAAAGGCATCGTGATCGTATCCCGGCAGGGAAATACTGTCCTTACGAGCAAATCGCAATGCCCGATTGGCAAAAATCCGCTCGGTATCAATCAAATGCTGAAAGAGTTCTTTGATCGACCATTTTCCTTCAGCATAACGATGTAGTCCTTGCTCATCAGAGATTTGGGAAAAGAAGTTCAAGGTTTCAACTCGGTTATTTTCCAAAGCTGTCATCAAATCGTTCTCGTCTACCAAATCAATATATCTGGTAAAGTATGGATTATAGGTCCCTTCTTTAGGTTTAGCTACAGTCATCATCTATTCTTTTGGTTTTGTCCATCCATACTCCCGCTCCACCTTGCAGATTCGTGTATGAAAGGCCTCATAAAACTTCTCTCGTCCTATTTTCTTGGCAGCTGCATGTTCAGCATTGGCCCGCCAGGCTTGAATGGATTCCAAATCGCGCCAATAGACAGCCGTAACACCAATGTTGTTGCGAGCACTTTCCATTCCCAGAAACCCAGGCTGCTGAACGGCCAGATTGCTGATGTAATCATTCAATTCCTGATACTCCTCCTCCGCCTGATTGGTACGAATGGAGGTAAAAATGACCGCGTAGTAAGGCGGCTCCAGATTGCCAACTAATGCCATGACTCGAATTTAGGAATTTTGAATTCTGAATTTCCCATGTTGAACTTTGAATAGCGAGACTAAGTAATCACGTTTCAGAATTCAGCCGCAAGGGCATCTCTGAGTTTAAGCAAATCATCTCGGTCGTTAAATACATTAATAGACAACCTCAGTGCACGGCCTCGCATGGAGATATAAACACGTTGGTCATCCAGACGAGCCTTGAGTTGATCCGGATCGATATGATCGGGTAAGGTAAAGCCAAAGAGATGGCTGGCCCAGTATTTCTGATCTTCAAAATTCCCCAGATCGGACAAGAGTTCAACCGCCTGTTCAGCCATTTCTGAGGTATAAGCGGAAAGCTGATCAACACCCCACTCCATCACCTGGCTTAAAGATTCGGCCAACATGGGAAGATGAATCAACGAAGCATGCTCACCAACCGAATAACGCTGTCCTTTGGGACGAAGTTCCCCGCTGTAATTGATCAAATTTCTAAAGTCATCAGACCCCTTTCTGGTAATCCAATTGTCCTCAATCGGGATTCCTTTATCAAAATACTCACCGTAGTAGGCCAATCCTAATCCGTAAGGACCAAGCAACCACTTGTAACCCGCCGTTATCAGAGCATCGGGTTGAATTTCGGCTATGGAAAAAGGTTGAGCCCCAATCCATTGAGATCCATCCACAATCAATAACGCATCGTTTTTACGCGATTTGTCTCGAAGTGCTTTTAAGTCAAACAATGTACCGTCGGACCACATTAAAGGTGCCACCGAAACCACACGGGTATGTTCATCAATGGCATCGAGCAATGCCTGGTTCCAATTCTCTCCCTTGTTAATTCCTTCAGGCGCTGCTACCTTGCGGAGTTCCGCACCGGCCTCCTGGGTAATACGCATCCAGGGATAGATGTTGCTGGGAAACTGACCATCAGCCACTACTACGTTCTCCGATGGCTTCAATTTGATTTGAGCCGCTGCATTAGACAAGCCATAGGAAGCGGAAGGAATAAGAGCAATTCGATCCGGATCGGAATTACCAATAAACTCCGAAAACTTCTCCCGAAGCATCCGAACAGGTTCAAAGAAATCGTCCTTCCCTATTTGCCAGGGATTACCGATGCGCTCAATGGAATGCTTCCCCACCTCTTGGCAGCGAATTAGCGAAGGGGCGAAATAGGCATTGTTCAGGTAAGTGACACCGGCATCTAAGGAGAATTTATCTTTTTGTGTTTTCATCGATCATATAGGTTTAGGGTTTCCTCAGCCATTTCGAGAATCTCTTGGCCAACCTCTGTTTTAAGAATGCCTTGAATCGCTCGAATCTCTTCGGGTTCACTTCGGCTCTCATCCAGTACCAGCTCAAACCATTCGGTGCTATGCCAGGAACCCAGCTTAAAACCAGCATCTTTGAAGGTGGCAAAAGATTCAAAACCAAGACTTTCGTGAAGAGCTTTACTTCCAGCATTGGGCGCGGTCATAACGCCGTATAAACGCTTGTATCCCTGCATCGTAGATAAGGCAATCAGAGCATGGTACAATATCCGACCAATGCCTCTACCACGAAAATCTTCGTGTAAGTAGATGGAACTTTCAGCCACCCATTGATAAGCTATACGCTGCCGAAAAGTTGCCGTGTAAACATAGGCAATCACCTTACCTTTCCACAGACAAACCAACCAAAGGTGCTTTTGCAGGACAACTTTAACCCTTTGGGCTATTTCGGCCGAAGTAGGAACCTCGTTTTCAAAGGTTACGGCATTGTTGAGAACAAATGGACGGTAAATGTCCAAAATACCATCGGCATCACCCTCTTCTGCCAAACGTATTTGATAACCCTGATTCATGGCTTTCGAAATTAGCCGAAATTGATTTTACCGGCTGTTCATACGCATACATATTTCACCTTTTTTACCAGAAGCATTTTCTCTTGAATCCGCTCTGCATCGCTTTGCAGTGATTCTAAATAATCGGAATCTGTGGTTTCAAGTTGTGCCTCCCTCAGCCAGTGCAAGGCTTGATCGTAGGCTCGTTTCTTTTCATTTATTAAAGCACGGAGTTGATACAGCCAATCTTTGCGTGACTCGGGGTGGCTCAATGTTTTACTCACCCATTGCTCCCCCTGATGAAAACGACCTTGCCTAATCAATAACCGGGCAAGGTGATAACCTACCAACCAATAATCGGGGTTTTCCTGCAAGGCTCTGCGGTAATAATCTTCCGCTCCCTGAGAATCCTGAAGTTGTTCATACCTCAAGCGTCCCATAAGGTACAAAGCTCCAGGATGCCCCTCTTCCATCCTTAAGGCTCGTTCAAGGTTTTCCAGCGATTCTTCCAAATTGTAGGGGTAATCCTCTTTGGCCTGTAAATAATATTGATCTGCTTGTGTCATTGAGTTTGTGTTAGAATCAGGAGCGGCAGTGCCGGTCGTAATCCCATTCGTTGTAATTCTTTAGTATTCTTTTGGAGTGTTTACGCTCCTTCCGTCCTTGATGGGCTTCGTGGCACCACCAGGATTTGTAGTTGTAATTGCTTAGGTCATAATACTCAGGCCGAAGCATCAGTCGTTCAATTTCATCCGATCGACGGTCTAAGTCAGAATCAATCACCTTTCGGTGTGTGATGTAAGCTCGCTCCATTTTAGGCCGAAAGAAATAGAGCGGTACCAGTAAATGATACTGATAGCGATACCCTATCCATGGGCTCCAACTCTGAACCGTTTTTCGAAACCACTTTTGGGCTTCTTCCGAGAGCAACCGATAGGTCTTTGGACTGATCTTTCTAATTCCGGGGTACAAAAAGTTCCGATTTTTCATCGGATACTCCTCCCAATACTGGTGCAGCAAAGGTTTATTGGCGGCCCAAATGCGGTATCCACATTTGTCCAAAATTTCCTGAAAAATGGTGGCATCCGCTCGCCGGGCAATATCATCACGAAGAACCAAAAACTTGAACCAGCCATGGCGAACCGGGTTTTCCAAGGGCTCGTAGCCCAATTTGCGGTATTCCCAGTTCAGGCGAACTTGTTCTTTTCGCCATTTCATGACTTGTTTTTTCCGACGTCCTTTTTCATGCATAGGTTTCATGTCCAGTCAGCCTCTCTTTTTCCTAACCCTTTGTTCTTCCGACGATCTTTGTGCGGGTCTTTCCTCGCCCGATTGCCTTTGCTTCCGGGTACTGGCTTACGCTTTTCCCGAAAGTCCATTCCAGTAAATATTTTAACAGGATTTCCACGTTGTAATTCGTTATGATTTTGCCAATCGGCACTTGTTTTAATTCTTAATTCTTCTTGACGCACTCGAAGCCATTCTGCCTCCAGTCTTTGTCTTGCCAGCTTTTTATTCTGCCATTGTGATCGGTGTTCGGATACCACTACCGAAATGCCGGAAGGCAAGTGTTTGGCTCGAATAGCCGTGCTCACCTTGTTGACATGTTGTCCTCCAGGACCTCCACTTCTTATGGCCTGATACTCAATATCTCGATCTCGTAAGGCTTCTTCCGAAGGCGGTTCAAGCATCTTGATTCCGATAAACCAATTTTTGCGTTTGTGGTGGCGTCGATATCGACTTTGACCTATCCAGAGAACAGAACCTTCCCACTCTCGAATCCAAACCAATTGTTCGGGTTTCACCTTCACGGCGATCAAGGCCGAGAACAAAGTCCCATTTTCGGGTCCCTTCTCCGAGTGAACCACCTGGCAGTCAAGCCCCTTCCCTCTCCAATCCTGAAGCAGAAACTTGAGCACTTGGGCAACCACCCAACAGCATTCGGCAGGCCCTCTACCCGAGGTTATTTGTAGGTACTTTTCCATGATTTCATCCTTTATCCATTCGTACGATTTTGGGGTAAAACTTCCCCTCCACGCGAACCAATTCTTCTTGTTGTTTCATTACTACTTCCAAGTCCTTGTATGCTTTTGGAGCTTCGTCCACTCCACCTCCGATCAATTGAATACCCAATCCGTTCAGCATTTTCTTCATGTCACTTCGGGTAAAACTCGATCGGGCCTTGGATCTGCTCATCGCTCTTCCTGCCCCATGAGAGGCTGACTGTAAAGCCTCCGAAACTCCTTTTCCTGAAACGATGTATCCTGGTGCCGTCATAGAACCGGGGATAATTCCCAAGGTTCCGTTTTGAGCTGGTGTCGCCCCTTTTCGGTGAACCACGAATGATTCTCCATTTTGTTGCTCCTCCTTCCAGGCGAAGTTGTGGTGATTCTCTACCTTGGTCATTGGCCTTAGTCCCAATTCTCGAGAGAGGTTCAGGTGAATCACGTCGTGACAAGCTCTGGCATAATCACCGGCCAGATTCATCGCCAACCAGTATTCCTGTCCCGGCTCCGTATCCAGGTCCAGCCACGCCAGGTGCTGAACCGTTTTCGGCAAATGACAGAGATCACGTGCCAACTGAGTATAGTACTGAGCAATGCTCGCCCCAAAACCCCTTGAACCGGAATGAGAAAGAATTCCCAAGTATTCACCCGGAGGTATTCCCAAGGTTCCCTCTTGGCTAATTTCTACCCGACCAAACTCCACGAAATGGTTTCCCGATCCGGAAGTTCCAATCTGACGGTAGGCCTTGTCCTTGAGATGGCGAAGAGGTTCTAAGTCCTGAAATTCAGTGCGATCAAATACCTCGTGATCCCTTCTTGAAAACTGGGTTTTACCAATTCCAAAATGGGTGTGCTTGGTAAGTGCGTTTTTGAAAGCATGGCGCTGACCGGTAAGCATATTAGCCGGAACATCGTATACTGTCATACACATTCGACAGCCTATATCCAAGCCTACACCGTAAGGTATAACCGCATTACGAGTAGCCAATACTCCGCCCACTGGAAGTCCATAGCCTACATGCGCATCGGGCATTAGGGCACCCTTTTCAGCCACGGGTAGACTCATCGCCTGATCCATTTGCCGAAGGGTCATTTGATCGATAAACTTTTTGCCATAAACCCGATAGGATTTTGGTTCATCCCTCAGCTCATACGATTGAGCTTGAGGAGTTTCCAATTCCGGTTCAGCAAATTCTTCTGCTAAACGAGACCAGATGGGATCGTCCAGGTATTTTGTTGGATTTGAAAGAACGTCTTGAAGTAGAAATAGCTTCTCTTTTTTGGTGGAACGCTTAAAGTGTTTGCCTAAAATTTCAATGGCTAAACTTTTGGATCTATCCGAGTGATATCGAATCCGCTCCAGATCCTTTCCTCTAATTTTAGAATGGCCCATAGCCTTAAATTTCTCCTGGAACCAAATCAATGGACCAAGAATATTAATTACTGATAATCAGTAATTTAAATAATAAAATAAATGATTAGGGGTTCCGATTGGGCACAAAAAAACCCGATCGGAGGATCAGGTGTATAAGGTAAGAACCTGGTTCTTTAAAACCTGATCAACGGAATGCTATGGTATTCAAATCGAACATAAGCGTCCTCCTTTGCGATATGAGGAGATTCAACAATATGAGTGCAAATGAGAAACATTTTTTTGGAAAAACCAAATGCTTTTTTTCAATGAACCAGCTTCCATACGTAGTATGGAAAAAAAATGAAAAGACGTTGATGAATAATTAGCGCATAAAAAAAGCCCAGATCCTTCGATCCGAGCTTTTGCTTTTTAGAATCTTCAGATTTTACATCAAAGGGACACATTCGTGAACTTCGATATCACATCCTCCGGTCCACGCCAAGTGAGGATGCCCCTCGAGTAAGGCTTTGGCACCGTCCATGCTTTCAGCCTGTAGAATGGAGTAACCGGTAACCTCTTTTTGGCTTGGGGCCGCAGATCCATCTGGCGACAATTTCAATCCACCTACCAAGGGAGACCCCAAATCGATGAGTTGATCACCACATTTTTCGGCCCAGGCCATCCAAGGCTTCATGCCTTCGGCTTTTTGTTCAGGTGTGGCGTCGGCCATCATTTCCATGGCTTCGGCAGGTGCGTGATAAATGACGATGTACTTGTTCATAGCTATTGGGTTTTAAGCGTTTCTGTACCTGTGACGAACAGATTACTAAAACTTGGACACTGCTTAGTTAAAATTTTCTTTCTGCTCGTCACCCGTTCGTTGCACTTAAGTTACAAAAAGCTCATTAAGTGAAACTTACATCGATCAAAAAACTTTTTTATCGTTTTACCTTAAAGAAGAACACCTCGCCATATTGTCCATGTAGGTTTTCCCAAACGACGATGAGCTCCTTCCCTTTTCTCTCCTGAATAAAATATTGCTCATAGCCCAAAGTACCGCCGTCAATATCAAACCAATCTTGTCTTCCATCCATAACCAGGCTACCTCCAGCATTAACATGCTGATAGTTTGATGCTTGCCCATCAGATCCAGTAATCGTTACGGTTATATTGAAATCCGCAATTCCATCGTCCGAAAAGGCCATAAAACCTTCGCTTGAAGTCACGTTTAATCCGCCGTCCATGGTTCCGCCCTCATGGGTATTTTTCCAGGTCGCGTAATTGGTTCCTTCATAAACCGCCACATCTTGTACGGTGTAGGTTTTACCCTTCAGTTTTCCAGGACCAATTTTCTCTTTGCTACAGCCTGAAGCTATCCAAGCAAACACCATTACCAGTGCTGCCAACTGAATGCGTTGTATCCAATTCTTCATGATCTTATGATTTTATCACAAAGTTTGGATATCGATAATCAACTATCAATAAGGCAGTTGCCTTATATACTCAGCAATCATATCAATGCGAATGCTCCGCTTCTTCTTTCTTCCAGTCTGCCAATAGATAGTAGGCGTTGTTCAAAGCTATTTGAGTGCCTGGCTTTAAGGGTTTATAGAGTTTTACCTCAGTCCAGCCGGCATCTGTAATTCCGGTTTTCACTTCAATTGCTTTGAAAGCCCAGCGTTCTTTTTGGTATTTGGCCATAAACAGGTAGTACTTGTCCCCTTCTCTTACCAAGGCTTCTTCGGGTAGAGCTAAGCTGGGATTATCGTCAACGAGAATTCGGCCACTTACGTAGGTTCCAGGAATTAAATGACCTTGTTTGTTTTCAATGTCGGCATGCAAGTGAATGGCCTTGGGATCTTCTTCAAAGGCCTTTCCAACGGAATAAATCGTTGCATCAAGTTCAAGACCTTCATAGGACTCCAACTTGATTTTCACCTTTTGCCCTTCTTTCACCAGATGCATGTCTTTTTCAAAAACCATAAGGTCGGCATGGATGTGCTCGATGTTTACAATTTCAAACATCTCTTCATGGGCCTGAACGTACTGTCCAGTTTTCACCTCTACCAAGCGAATATGCCCATCGATAGGGCTAATGACTGGAACTTGCTCGTAAATATCGCTTTGGCGCAATCTTTCAATGTCTAGACCCATTTGCCGCAACTGAGCTTCAAAACCTTTAACCAGCCCTTTCTTGGATTGATAATCGGCCTGAGTCTTCTGGAAATCTTTTCCTGACCCTACCTTTTCATCGTAGAGGCGCTTTTGCCTGTTGTATTCCTTTTCGAGGTAATTCAATTGATTCCAGTGTCCAACATAATCCGTTTGCATACGAATAAGATCAGGATGACTTAGGTAGGCCAACACCTGTCCTTTTTTAACGGGATCACCTTCAATAACCTGAATACTAAAGATATTGGCGCCAATAATAGCCGTAACAGCAGCTTCATTTTGAGGAGGCACTTCCAAACGCCCGTTAGCCTGTACATAAGATTGTAAATTTCGAATGGGCAGCGTATCCACTTTCATTTCCATGGTTTCAAATTGCTGCTCAGTGAGGAAAATTACATCTGAATGCGTACCGTGTTCATGGCCGTGTTCCTCTTCATGATCATGGCCATGATCATGCCCCTGATATTGGCAGGAAAGAACGGAAATGCTCAGAACGAGAATATATAGTGATTTCAATGTTTTCATGGGAAATATGTTATTGTCCAACCAAGTATTCTAAATCTATAATTGACTGGTTGTAACCATTTTGTGTTTTTAGGTAATCCATTTTCAATTCCAAAGCCCTATCCAGGTTCTGGAAATATTCTACGTAGCCAATGGCGCCGTTTTCAAAGCTCTTTTGAGCGTTGTCGATAATCAGTTCTGCTTGAGGTACTGCCTTGTTTTCATAGTACTCCATACTGCTCTGAAACTTGAGAACTTCCTGTACTTGCTGATTGTATAATCCTTGTAGCGCCGTTTGGTAATAATCGGCCTGAATTTCAGCCATTTCGCCCTTTATCTTGGCCGATTTAATATCGGCTTTGTAGGAGCCAAAAAACAGCGGAACAGCAATTCCTGCCTGAACCCCGGAAAAACGATCCGAAGAGCTGGCAATACCCCCATCCGCTGTGGGATTTCCGGTCATGGAAACGTTGAAATAGCCCACTTTCAAATCGGGCAGCATTTGAGCATTGTATACCGCTTTTTCAGCACGAGCAATTTCTATTTGCTGCTGAACCAGAGCCAATTGAGGGTTTTTGTTCAAGTTGTTGCTATCCTTAAAAACGGCCAGGGTTCGATTCGGTATTTGATCCGGATTAAAAGATCGAGGTACGCTATCGTTGAGCAAGACACGCAACTCTTGTTCCTGGATGGAAAGATCAGCTTCGGTAAGTCGCAAAGCGTTTTGCACCTCCATGACCTGGGTTTCGGCAGCGGCCAATTCCAAATAGGTACTTGCCTCGGTTTCGTACCGCAAACGAGCTGCCCATAGAAATCGCTGGTAGAGCGAGTCCTGGTAATTCAAGAGCTCTCGTCTTTCTTGCAGGTAGCTCAGTTGATACCAAGAGCGGCGAACCCTTTGTCGAAGCTGATTTTCAGTGATAGCCTGTTCCCATTGGCTACCTCTCACCTGTTCTTTGGCTAACTTGTTTTGTGCAGTATACACGGTGGGAAATTCCAACTGTTGACTGATGGTAACCCCCAAGTCATTTTCAAAACTATTGTATTGACCATATTGAACCTCAACCCAGGTTTTTCCTGGATCTACAGCCGCCTTTTTCTGTTGCTCCTGCCATTCTACTTGAGAACGGGCTACGCGAACAAAACCATTGTTCTGCAACGCAATTTTCAAAGCTTGATCCAAACGGGTGATGGGCTCATTTTCCTGAGCGTTCATAGTATTGGGAACGAATAGGAAGGCACCTAATATCAAAGCTACGCCAGCCACAACGGGTGATAATTTCGGACTACTCCCCTTCTCAATCCATCGATAAAGAATGGGTAAAACAAACAAGGTCAACAAGGTAGCGCTGATCATACCCCCAATGACCACGGTAGCCAAGGGTTGCTGAACCTCCGCTCCTGCTGAGGTGGAAATGGCCATGGGTAGAAATCCCAAAATATCCGTCAGGGCTGTGAGTAAAATTGGACGAATTCTGCGTTTTGCTCCTATGAGAATTCGATCGTTAAGGCTTAGCGAGGCATCCTTTTTCAGCTCATTCCAGCTAGTGATTAATACCAAGCCATTAAGCACGGCAACACCGAAGAGCACTATAAAACCCACACCAGCGGATATGCTAAAGGGCATATCTCTCAGCCAAAGTGAAAATACTCCTCCCAGAGCTGCTAAAGGGATGGCCATGAAAATCATAAGTGTTTGTTTAATGGATTTTAAGGCGATGAATAGCAACAGAAAAATGAGCCCAAGCGCTAATGGAACCAACACTTGCATTCGCTGAGAGGCCCGTTCCAGGTTTTCGAAAGCTCCACCGTATCGGATGTAGTAACCAGGTGGGAGATCCAACTCCGCATCCAGTTTTTCCTGAATTTCCTGAACCATGGATTGAACATCTCGTCCACGTACGTTGATCCCCACATAAGTCCGGCGATTGGTGTTGTCTCGACTAATCTGCATCGGCCCGGGTTCGTAATGTATATCTGCAATTTCTTTTAGTGGAATTTGATTGCCATTGGGCAGGTAAACAAACAACTGCTTGAGGTCATTTATACTCTTTCGATGGCGATTGGCGAGGCGGACTACTAAGTCAAATCGCTTTTCACCTTCGAAAATCACACCTGCTTTTCTACCAGCAAAAGCGGCCTCCACCACCTGATTCACATCCTCGATACTGAGTCCATACTGAGCCAATTTCTGGCGGTTATAATGAATCGTCATTTGAGGCAAGCCTTTGGTAGATTCCACCTTCATATCACCCACCCCTTCTACGGAAGCGATGATTTGTCCCATTTCCTCAGCCTTTTCCGCGAGAATGGTCAGGTCATCTCCAAATAGCTTAACAGCCACATCTTCACGCACACCGGTAATCAACTCATTAAACCGCATTTCGATCGGTTGTGAGAATTCAAAATTGATTCCTGGAATCACCTGAACGGTTTTCTTCATTTCACGGATCAGTTCGGCCTTGCTTTTCACCGTTGTCCACGTTTCTTGAGGATGAAGAATAACGAATATGTCGGCTATGTCCATCGGCATGGGATCAGTAGGAACTTCTGCTACCCCAATTCGGCTCATGATATGCTTTACCTCAGGAAAGCGATCCTTGACCATTTTTTCAATTCGGGTGGTGGTTTCCACTGTTTCCGTTAAAGAACTTCCAGGCTTTAGAATGGCGTGAAACGCAATATCACCTTCATCCAACTGAGGAATGAACTCTCCACCTAATCGAAAGAAGGTAAAACCTGCCAGGGCCAAGAGTAAAACTGCCCCGGAAAGAACCGCACCACCCCGCTTAAGCATTCCTTTTAATACAGGTTGATAGGCATTTTCCAGGTATTTGACCAACCGATCGCCCCAGTATTTACGATGGGGGTTGACGCGAAGCAACCAGGCCGACATCATGGGTACATAGGTCAGGCAAAGAACCATTACCCCAATCATGGCAAACATAAAGGTAAGTGCCATTGGCCTAAACATCTTTCCTTCAATGCCTTCCAGCGCCAAAATGGGAATAAAAACAAGTAGAATGATTAGCTGACCAAAGAACGCGGCGTTCATCATTTTACTGGAGGTTTTTTGTGCAACTTCATCCCTTTCTTTGGAGCCGAGTTGCTTACCCTCAAGCACCCTTTTGGAAAGAACAAAAACCACACTTTCCACAATGATCACCGCCCCATCCACGATTATTCCAAAGTCAATGGCACCCAGGCTCATCAAATTGGCCCAAACACCAAAAAAGTGCATCAGGATAAAGGCAAACAACAAGGAAAGCGGAATGGTAGAAGCTACAATTAATCCTCCGCGCCAATTGCCCAGAAGGAATACCAGCACGAACAAAACAATAAGTGCTCCTTCCAACAAATTCCGGCTGACCGTTTCTGTCGTTTTTCCAATTAGCTTGCTACGGTCCAAAAACGGCTCAATTCGGACTCCTTCAGGTAGGGATTTCTGAATTTCCTCTACCCTTTCTTTAACGGCCGCAATTACATTATTGGAGTTGGATCCCTTGAGCATTAGGATCATTCCCCCTACCGCTTCACCTTTGCCATCCTTGGTAAAAGCTCCATATCGGATAGCCTGACCGTATTGAACTGTGGCAATATCGCCAATGGTCACTGGAATACCGTTTTGATTGATTACCACGGATTTTTCAATATCCCTAATATTCCGAGCTAACCCCTCGCCCCGAATAAAATTGGCGTAGTGATCTTTTTCAATATAAGCGGCTCCGGTGTTTTGGTTGTTCTTTTGTAGGGCCTCATAAACCTGAGTTATGGTTAATCCCATAGCATTCAAGCGATCTGGAGATATAGCAACTTCGTATTGACGAATGTTTCCTCCGAAACCATTGACCTCAACCACTCCTGGTACCATCGCCATTTGCCGACGGATAATCCAATCCTGGATAACCCTTAATTCCTGAGCGGTGTAATTGTTTTCATGTGCTGAATCAACTTCCAGCGTGTATTGGTAGATTTCTCCCAGCCCAGTGGAAATGGGTCCCATCATAGGCTCTCCAAACCCTTCCGGAATGTTTTTTCGAACCTCATTGAGTTTTTCAGCTACAAGTTGCCGGGGTAAATAGGTCCCCATATCGTCTTCAAAGACAATGGTAACCAGGGATAATCCAAACCTGGAAACAGAGCGAATTTCGGTCACTCCGGGAAGGTTAGACATAGAAATTTCTACGGGATAGGTCACGAATTGCTCCATGTCCTCGGTTCCGAGATTGGGTGCTTGAGTAATAATCTGCACCTGATTATTGGTGATGTCGGGTACGGCATCGAGAGGAATTTGCGACAGGCTCCAAATACCGCCAACCACCATGGCCAGGGTCATCAGCCCAACCATTAATTTATGATGAATAGAAAAGGATATGATCCGATCAATCATGATGATGTACTTAAAAAATGAAATAAAGGGTTTACTCCGCGCTAAGCACGGACCACGGCAGATCCTGGATCTACCCGTTCATTAGGCAAGTACTGAAGGAGGGCCTCGAAGGAAACTTCGAAGTAAAGGGGGGACCTGATATTCAGGCGTAAAATAGGCTGTGTTTACGGGTTCTTCACACTCCGCTACGGGGAGCTCAAGAATCACGTAAAGGGTAGAAATTAGCTCAATCTTCTTCTGCACCTTTTGAGTCAGTGTGAGCGGACTGGTCAATTCGGAAGGCTCATTGGAGCAATCGTCTTCCGGGTGCTCCATGTCAGTAACCAAGCAGACTAACCAATCATAAAGGCTGGCATCTACATGATCGTCATGGTGAACATGAAACTCATCTTCATTGTGGTTGTCCAAATCCAAATGATGGTGGTGGGTATGCTCCCCTGCTTCCTCGTGAGAATGAGGCACTAAATAATGCGCAAAACCCATCGAATAGGTCAAGAGCAGAAAAAGGGACACTATTACCTTCTTGAATTTCAAATCCCTACAAAAGTAGAAGTTCTTTTTCAATTTTGAATTTCGAATTCTGAATTCTCAATCTCATGATCCATCTTTCTCCGAGCGGGACCCATTTCGAAATTCAGAATTCAGAATTCAACATTCAGTGTTCAATCAGCCCAAAAAGGCACTGTACATCCAAACGGTTTTTTCCTGTTCGCGGATGTAATCGCTCATTAAAGCGTTGGTACCTTCATCATTGGCTTCGTCGCTCAAATCGAGCAATTGACGTTGCTTGCGAATTAGGATTTCAAAACTATCCAGTAGAGATTGCACGCAGGCATTTCCATCACTGGTATTCTTTACTTCTTTGATTTCGGATACCTCCAGGTAATCGGTAAAAGCATGTACGGGCGACTTACCAATGGTCAACACCCGTTCGGCTAATTCGTCCACCTTCAGCAACAGATCGTTGTAGAGTTCTTCAAACTTGACATGAAGTTCAAAAAACTTTTCTCCTCGGATGTTCCAGTGAAATCCTCTTACATTCATGTAAAACACCTGATAGTTTGCCAGTAGGTCATTGAGTTTATCTGCCAATTCTTCGGCTTGAGTGGGGTCTAATCCTATTTTGTTCATAGCTATTTGTGTTATTATGTTCCCGTTCATTTTGAACGTTGCTTCACAAAGATCGGTAAGTCCAATTTGGAAGGCAAGTGTGAACCGGATGATAAAAATCAGTTTTAATTCATCTTAACATTCACCGTTTTAGGGATTCATCAAGATACATTTTTAAAATATGTTTTCCGGTTTTGAGCGGAAGGCAGTAAATTCGCCTCATGAGCCTCAACCTCTGGTCGGTTATCCTGGTAGCGTCCCTGTCTCAATCTGTTTTTCTGGGTGCCATGTTTGCTCTTCGACCTACTACCAACAAGAGAGCTTTGAGCCTGCTTCTTGGTTTATTGTTTGTCCTGTTTCTAATCCACATCAACAACCTTTGGTACGCCAGTTATCTGTATCAGAGTATACCCGGTGTAGCAGGCTTTGCCATGGGCATGATTCTATTAATAGGCCCCTTAATTTACCTTTACGTTCAATCCATTGTTAAACCTTCTTTTACCTTTCATACCAGGCATTTGCTCCATGGCCTTCCTTATTTATTGGTTTTGTCGGGCTTAATCATCCAAGACTCGGCCTTAAACGAGGAAGAAATGCGGCAAATGGTGGATGTATTTATGGCCGGTGAAATGCCTGTGAGTTGGCCTTGGATCCTTCGTTTTATCTTCTACGCTTCTCACTTGTTGTTTTATCTGCATTTATCCCGAAGAGTATTGACCGATTCTGAGCAGCAAGATGCGGACAACTATCAGGTTTCCCTGGCCGAACGGGGAAAATGGATTCACAAAATGTCTATTGCATTTTCCATAATAGCCTTGATTTTAGTTGGCGCCACCTTTATGATGCTTGTTACCGGCAAGTATTCTGCTGATGGGAACTTTATCATTACCACGATTCTATCGCTCATCATTTACCTGATTGGCTACCAAACCTTGCTTCACAATCAAACCGTGTTGCCGGGATTTGATACTCGCTATGCCACCCTCAAAATTCAACCCGGAACCAAGGACCTATTGATGGAAAAGTTGAATGTGCTTTTTGAAAAGGAAAAAATCTTTACCGATCCGGATATCAAATTGTCATCCTTGGCTGAAAGATTGAATACTCAGCCCCATGTTCTTTCTCGGTTAATCAACACCCAATTGAAGCAAAGTTTTTCAGAGCTTTTGAATCAATACCGAATCGAAGAATTCAAGAAAAAGGCACTGGATCCCGAGTTCTCCCACTACTCTATTATTGGTATTGCCTATGAAGTGGGATACAACAGCAAGTCGTCCTTTAACACGGCTTTTAAGAAGCAAACTGGATTAACCCCTTCTCAATTTTTAAAAAAGTCCTGAAAAGAGGTTCGAATTTATAAATCCGAACGCTGAACTGCTGCTATACCGGCATTTTTGCGCCATGTTACTTCCTATCCACCCCACGCACCGCAGCACGGATGTCACGCTCAAAACGGTGGCATCTCCCTACCTGGTAACGAAATGTTTTTCCTGCGCTCCCGAGCATGAGAATAGGTTAAAACAAATGCTCCTGGAAACCATCCCTCAAGCACTCCTCGCCGAGGGATGCCAGGAACATTTAGTTTTTAGAAACCCGCTCACCCGTGAATGGATCGTGTTCTCGAGTTGGGAAGAAGAAATTCAGTATAAAAAACACCAAAACAACACGACGATTGAAATTCAACTTCAGGAGTTGATTCAATCGGGAATCGTTAGCAGTCACCCTTTAATTGAAGATACATTTGAACGAATAGAATAATGAAAAAAACATACTTAGCCTTGTTAGCCAGCCTGCTGATCTTAGTGGGTTGTTCAGAAAGAAAAATGCCCGGGGAAGATGCCTGGAAAGGAATACTACACCTCGAAAAAAAGGGAGATAACAAGATAGAACTGAGCTTTGATTTTGAACAAAGCACGGGAATCTTTTTGATGCCAGATTTGATTCCCATTCCTCTCGATTTGCATACGGTAAAAGAAAAGAATGATTCCGTATGGTTTTCGGTGGATTTCCGCTCAGGACCGGCTCAATTTTCAGCCTTGAGGACAGGCGATACTATTCGTGGATTTATGTACACAGAACATCTTGACCCTACTCCTTTTTGGCTCTCAAAAAACGAAGAAAGAATCAGTTTATATGATCAACCAAAACCACCTAAGGACCAGCCTATTGTAATAAAAACAAAATCACAGACCGCAACAGAACTCGACACCAAAGTCAGGTTAGAAAAATTGTTGAAGGAATATGATCTGGAACCCTACCTCTACACCAAAGAAATACTCATTCAAGACAGTACCATTCCTCATAGTCATCCGGTGCTAACCATGACTACCCGAGACAGTGCTCCAGACCTTATTCTATCCACCTTTGTACATGAGCAAATGCACTGGTATACATTGCACAAAAACGAGGTTTCGGAAGAGGTCATGGAAGAGATTAAAAAGCGCTATCCCAAGGTACCCATCAAACTTCCAGAAGGTGGCGGGTCAGAGTATGGCACTCACCTACATTTGGTGGTCAATTACCTGGAATATGAAATTCTGATTCGGGAATTAGGACAAGAGCGAGCCAAAGCCGTTATGGATCATTGGAGCAACCACCACTATACCTGGATCTACAAACAGGTGCTGAAGGATTATGATGAACTGGGCGAGTTGTTGGAGTCTCACGGGTTAAATCTGCCCAAGGAGAAGTCCTAAACAACCTATCATTCCCACGTTTTGAAAAGAACCCTCTACAAAAAAGAGAGGGTTAATCGCAGCTATGAAATAAAATGAGGGAGCTATGAAATGTTAGAATAGTGAAAAGGGAGCCCGGCTACATTTGACCTGTAATCCTAAAAATAACCACTATGATAACTCTTCAACAGATGAAATACAGCCTCTTGTTGCTTGCTATTTTCCTACTTTCTCTTCCTGCTCTGGGTCAGGGCGATCGGGTCATCCTGAACAACACAACGGGTTGCTATTTTAGCGTGCACCTTCATGGCGAAGATTCGGCTTCAAATTGCACTTATCATCCCCAAACGGTACTTGTAGGCCCATACAGTCAAATAATAGTAACGCCTATTGCGTCTCCTTTTATTGAATACTCTTTTGCAGAAATTGTATCCGTGCCACAAAGCCCAACACTACCTACACGTTCTTGTCCCTTGAGTACAGAACTTGCTCCTGCGATCAATCCTACTTGTATTCGTTGCCCTGTTTATGGCTACGCACAACCCTATGGCAACCATCCTTCATCGGTTCATTTTCCAAACTTATCGAGTTGCAACGGATGTCCTGAGAATTTGACCATTTCATGGACGGCAACTTGTGGTAGTAAAATCGGCCAAGGAGTGGGTGAAATTCTGTTCTCCAATTATTAAGCTAAGCGCTTAACTTCAGTCACATGCATAATACAATGCCCCGCTTGCACTGCCCGTCCGCTCAATTTGGTAGGGTATCAAACAGGGCTTCAACTTACCTAAGAAAAACGCCTAAACAACCTATTTTCAAGGGATTTGCTTAAATTAGGTTTGCCTTTCGGCTAAACTTAAATTAAGCATTTCCTTATGAGCGATTCGGAAGCTGGACTTCCCTTGCAGGAGTCTCCCTACGTTAAACCTGAAGAGTGGCAAGAACTATTCGATCAGGAAAGGTCCCACATTAATCATTCAAACTCATCAGAAAACCGTCCTTTATCCGGATTTGCCATAAGCGGTGGTGGAATTCGTTCGGCATCGTTTGGATTGGGCGTTATGCAGGCTTTCGTGGCCAAAAACATGTTTACGGTGTTTGACTACCTGTCAACCGTTTCTGGCGGTGGATACATCGGCTCTTCCCTTACCTGGTACTTGCAAAAAGGAGCACCTGGCGTAAAACAAGCCGACTGCACACCCGAGGGATTTCCATTTGGAGCCAAAAAAGTAGGTGCGCAAAACAAGCAACAAGCCACGGACAAGGTAAACCGTAATGCGGTGCTAAACTACATCCGGCAGCACGGCAACTACCTAACGCCAGGAGTTGGCTTGAATGCCTTATCCCTTGCAGCCATCGCCATTCGGGGTATGTTCATTTCTCTTTTTATCTACTTTCTGATCATCACCGGTGTTATGATGCTCCTGTTTGGGGGAATGGAAACTCTATTTACATGGAGCCCGGTACGCCGTTTTCTGGATTCCTCGGGATTAAGCATGCTTAATCAGGATAGCTTTATGCTATGGATACTTGGGGCAGTTGGACTTTTAACGGCATTGTCTTACATCTATCACATTTTTCGATCCGATGGTTTGTATAAGTATTCGCAGCAATCAGATTCGGATCAAGCAGAAAGCCAATCCTATATTAAATACATTAAGTCTCAAATCAGCCAAGGCCGGCTATGGACGATAATGATCGTGATTGGCCTATTGGCTTCACTCCCACACACCCTGAATTATTTAAAGGAAGCCATCCCTGCTATGATAACTTCAGGAGCTGGATTGGGTTATTTAAAATACCTGAAAAGTGACCAATCCGAGGAATCGCCCTCCTGGTATTCCGGCCTTATGGTCTACTTGGCTGTCGCCCTGATACTCTATGGAGTGCTGTTGCTCTGCTATTGGGTCGCATCGGACAACAGCTCCCTTTGGTTCCTCTTTCTTATACCCATGGCCCTGGGTTATTTTTTAGGTTCTAAGTCCAACACCAATATCATTGGCCACCACCGCATGTACCGCGATCGATTGATGGAGCTATTTATGCCCAACTCAGAAGCCATTAAGGCCAATCAATGGCAACCGGCCACGGAAGCCAATAATTCTTACCTCCACTCCTTTTGCCAAAAGCAGCCCCGCCCCTACCACCTGATCAATACCAATGTTATTCTCAAGGATTCGGACAATCCGGTCTATCGAGGCCGTGGTGGAGATAACTACATTCTATCTCCGCTGTTTTGTGGAAGCCATGCCACCGGTTGGAGAAAAACGAAGGATTACCGCATCGAAAAAGGATTTGACGGTTTGTCTTTAGCAACAGCCATGGCGGCGTCCGGAGCGGCACTTAACCCAAATGCTGGTGTTGGCGGCGAAGGTGCCACCAGAAACTTTTTGGTTTCCCAGTTGCTCAATATGCTTAATCTAAGATTGGGTGTGCATGTCCCTCTCCCTGAAAGCGGGGACCAATCCCTGAAGGACTTTCGGAAAAAAAGTAGCCTTATCCAATCGATTCTAAACTCCTTTACCAGCCGTTTTCACGAAAAGCACGAGGTTCTGGAAATATCGGATGGCGGTCATTTCGAAAATCTGGGACTTTACGAATTGATCCGTAGAAAACTCAAGCTCATTGTGGTGAGTGATGGCGGTGCCGATCCTGACTACATTTTTGATGACTTGACCAATGCCATGGAAAAAATCCGTGTGGATTTTGGTTTAGATATTGTGTTTGACGAGAATGCTCTTGAGAACCTGATTCCTAAAGAACATGAGAGTGGGTCTTTAGATGCCAAATGCGAAATTGCTGATCGTGGCTTTGCTCGTGCTGCCATTCATTACCCGGATGGTACAAAAGGGGTATTGATTTACTTGAAAACTACGATGATCCCTGATCTACCGGTTGATGTGTTAGGTTATAAAATGGCTCATCCTGAATTTCCGGATGAGTCCACAGGAGATCAATTCTTTGATGAAAAGCAGTTTGAAGCCTACCGAGAACTGGGCTATCGAATTGGTCGCCAATTTTTGGAAAGTGAAGGACAACTTATGCCTGACGAAGAAAGCGATGCACCTTCTCCTATGGTGGATAGAATCAGGAAATACATGGGAAAATAACCTTAGCCTTTCTTCCTATTCATTGAAAAATCCCGGCTCCTCGATGAGTTAAAACCAAAGAAGAGACGGGATTTAGTTTAAGGCGGATTGATTCCGCAGGAGGGCTTATTGTTTGACTACTTTAAAAAACTGAGTTTCTCCCTGAATTCTCACCTGCAACAAGTAAACGCCTTCCGTCATTTCTAGGTTATTCCATCTCACAGAGGGCTTAGCCTGATTCAAATTCACAGATTGTTGCATGAGTTGATGACCGGCCAAATCAACCAAAATTACTTCTGCCATTTCTCCAGAGGTGGAAGATTCAAACTCGATTGTGATCTGATCTTGAAACGGATTGGGATATACGCTCCAGGTCACCGCACTACCTACCCTATCGTTGATGGCCGATACGATCGATCTCTTAGAGCTGGTGGAATGGCTTCCGATGTAAGAGAAATCATCTTTGGAGTAGGTTGTCCATTCGCTTGTAGTGTAGGTGGAATTAGGATCGGTAACGGTGCTGTTTCGAACCAGGGTTAGATCTTTTGCAAAATTGCTGCTTCCACCATTGTATGTGCCGACTTCATCGATGAGAACGTTGTTTTTAAACAATCCAATTGGGTCGTTTCCATTAAAGCTCATCACGGAGTTACTTGTGCTTAGGTCAGCTGCATTGGAAAGGGTTGATCCGGCAGAGTTATTCGCAATGACATAGACTTCCCCATCGTTCAATGTTCCGCTCAAGGTAAGTGCAGATCCCCAGGACCCAGAGCCGTTGGTTTGCTTCTTTAAGGAATAATCGGACAAGCTAACGGATGATCCGGTAAAGTTCGCAATTTCTAAGGCCTTGTTGTAAGAAGATCCCTCGATGTACTCGGAAATGATCAGGTCAGAAATACTTCCACCCGAAGAACTTCCATGAGCCCCAATATAACTGAACTCGTTTTGTGAATAGCTGTCCCAATCGGAGGAGCTGTACGTCGTGCTTCCTACGGTAATTCCGTCTTTGCGAACCAGGGTAACGTCCTTGGCAAAATTGCTGCTACCGCCATCAAAGGTTCCCACGATATCGATCAAAACGCCATCCTTGAACAAACCTATAGGGTCATTTCCATTAAAGCTCATGGCAGAGTTACTGGTACTCAAATCAGCCGCATTGGAAAGAGTCGTTCCGGCAGAACTGTGGGCAATTACATAAACGGCTCCATCAGCCAATGTACCGCTCAAACTAAGACCGCTACTCCAGGATCCGGAACCATTGGTTTGTTTCTTCAAAGTATAGTCAGACAAATCAACGGAAGCCCCTGTTTGATTAGCAATTTCGATGGCCTTGTTGTAAGAAGAACCTTCGATGTATTCGGAAATGATCAAGTCATCTGAAGAAGTAGATGTACTGCAGGTACCTCCCCAAATCTCACAAACCCACTCCGGGTGATCGATGAAAGGATTGCGATTACCCTGGTAATCATGAACGATGTCGTGACGGCGCTCTTCAAAAGCATCCACCGGATCGTCGTTGTGCCACTGAAGCAATGTGGAAAGTTTAGCATGCACTGGATCCTGCGTATTGTTGTTGGAAGGAAAATAATCAATCACTTCCAGATCAGGCTCTCCCGAGCGTTCCCCTCGTATCGAACCGCCATGTAGAAAATGGCTCGGGCAACATCACCCTTTACTTCATCTCTCGGTTCCCAGGTCCAATTGCTACCCTGGTAACACCCTGTAGCGCCGGTACCTTCATAGTACCCCGAGTTGTCAATGTACTCTGTACCTCCGTCATCAAACCAACGGTTGTTTCTGGCCGAGTTAACTGACACATCACTGGGTCTTAAAGCGTGACAATCTGTTCCCGGTCCTTTGGAGGTTCCAAAGTTTCCGCGGCTTTTGGCCCATACGTGCTCACGAGTCCAACCGGATCCGCTGTTGTATTCCTGGGCACCATTCACTTTCCAACCGGTGTAGAATAGAACCACATTGCTGGAATTCGACTCATCATAATCGGCGGCTTTTAGAATATCCCATACATCCGTACTACTCGAAGTGTAGGGATACTCAGTGTGGCTATCGATAATGTCGTTTAATTCATTCTTTAATGCTGATCCGGTTAATCCGTCTGCGCTATCGTAGTAACCCGAGGGAATTTGAGCGCAAAGCGCTGATACGGCAACAGTTAGTAATAAGGTTATGGGAAATCGTCTCATAAAATTTAGATTTAAGGAATTAATTTGGTGAATTAAAAGTAACAAATCACTCCCACTTAAAATTCATAAGTCGTTTATTAGCAATATCTTATAATTGAATTAACAAAAAAATGGGGAAGTGATAATCTCGTGAATTTGGGATTCAACAATCCCCTACTAATGTGGCCTTATCACGCTTCAATAAATAGGCAATTGCATTGAAATTACTATCATTGTAAGGACTAAAAATTCTGACCATGAAATGCATTACCGCTCTAACCTTAGCCCTATTCCTTTCTTTCAACTTATTCGCTCAGGAAGTCAAAACCTCATTACTCGATAAAGGCACACAACAAGTTGGTTTTTCTTATGCTGATATGAGCTCTGACGATGCGTTTGGAGCCCAAGTATACCTCCGATATGGGTATTTTGTACTCCACAAACTTCAGGTGGGAGTTGATGTCAATTCCGGTGCACGGGATTTCAACATTTTCTATGCCAGTGGAGGTCCATACATCAAGTACCACATCAAACGAAGCTGGTTTTCACCTTACGCTACGGTAAGCACCGATTTTGGAATTTGCGACTACACGGATCAGCGAGCCCAGTATTGGATGACTGGAAAACTGGCCTGGCAGAAATACTTTATGGGAGCTGGTGTTGGATTTTATGGGGTTAACGACCATTGGGGTTTTGAAACAGCCATCGGGTACCAATATGAGCAATATCAGCGCAACGATGACGGAAGACCGGAAAGCAACTTCGACAAATGGACCAATCCGATCCGCTGGCGAATTACCTACGCTTTCTGAGCGGACAACCACTCTTCTCTGCCAATTCCAAAAATATTGACCTCGCAGTCTTTGTAGATAATGTGCGGTCTCACGATCTGCATACCGTTGCGTTGAGCTACCCGTGCAGAGGGATGGTTATTGATGTCCACAATGGAAATAAGCTCCTGGGCATAATTACGCTTAAAAGCCTCTTCCTTGCATTTTTGAGCAGCTTCTAAGGCATATCCTTTTCCCCTAAAATCGGGCAAAAGAGAATAACCAATTTCCAAAAGTGTATCGCCTTGTACCTCCTGAACCAGCAAGCCGCACTGCCCTACCAACTTTCCGGATTCGCGCTCAATCAACGCGTTCATTCCTCCCAGGTCATTCTCGTAGCGATGAAAAACTTTGTTGAACCAATATCTTCCATGCTCCTCCGCGCTCAACTCCGGGTTTAACCCCAGAAAACGAATAGCATCTCCTTGAAACAACGGCAGCCAGGTATCAAAGTCATCTTCATTGACCAATCTAAAATCCAGGCGGTCGGTTTGCTCGCCATTCAAAACATACTTCATCGTTGATTATTTACCTCGTTTGTTTCTACGGTTAAAGTTTTTGTCTCCCCGTGTCTTCGGCTTTTTGTACTTAGCCATTTTTTTACGCTTGAGAGTACCACCCAGGTTTACTTTCCTGTTTTTATCCTTCTTTTCATGATAAGCAGGACCGCGCTCAACGGCCTTGTCATTCCTAAAATGATCCTTTCCGGCAATCTTGGGTCGCTCTTCAGGAATTAGCTGCTCCGAAACCTCCACGTCTTCTGGAAATTCAACAACCGGAATGGCGTAATCCATTAGAATCTCGATACCCAATTTATCTGATTCTTCTTTGGGCGTATAAAACAGGATAGAATTTCCTTCCTGTTCTGCCCTACCCGTTCTACCAATGCGGTGCATGTAGTTTTCCGGAAAAGCAGGAGTATCAAAGTTGATCACATGGCTAATTCGATCTAAATCTAATCCACGGGCCATCACATCAGTAGCCACCAATAAGCGGTTACTACCTTCATCAAATTGACGAATGGAACGAATCCGGTAATTCTGGGATTTATTGGAGTGAATAACGCATACCTCGGAGCCAAATACTTCCTCCAACTTTTCAAATACACGATCAGCTAACTTTTTGGACGACAAAAAGATAACCACCTTATTAAATTGATCCTTATCCCGAAGGAGATGGATCAACAAGTTGATTTTCGTGTAGAAATTGGGAACTGGATAACAGGATTGTTTGATGTTTTCCAATGGGGTTCCACTCACCGCAATGGAGATTTTTGTGGTCAGCTTGAAGAAATCGTGAATCAAGATATCCACTTCCTCTGTCATGGTGGCTGAGTACATGATATTTTGCCGTTTTTCGGGTAGTAGTTCAAACAGGTTGTTCAATTGAAAACGAAAACCCAAGTCAAGCATCACGTCCACCTCGTCGATAACCAGTTTTTTGATGGTCTTCAAATTAACGGAGCGACTCAAGGCCAAATCATACAAACGACCGGGTGTGGCCACCACGATATCCGCACCTTCAGCCAAGGCTTTTCTTTGCTGGTTAATATTTGCCCCACCAAAAACGCCCAATACACGAACCGTTTTATACTGAGCATAAGATTCTATATTCTCGACCACCTGCAAAACCAACTCACGGGTGGGCACTAACACCAATATACGAGGGTGAATTTGCTCGGAATAACCCAAGTCTTGCAACAAGGGCAACATGTAGGCCAGCGTTTTCCCGGTTCCTGTCTGGGCAATTCCTACCACATCCTTTCCTGACATAACCAGAGGAAATGACTTTTTCTGAATAGGTGTAGGCTGCTCAAAACCAAGTTCTTCTATGGCTCGAAGAAGGGAGTTTGAAATCTTAAAATCAGCAAATCCGCTCATACCTGAATTTTGCGCAAAACTAAGGTTTTGTAACCAGGTTATGCCTTCCCTCTAATTTTTGCAAACCACCAGCGCAAACCCACTAATAGAAAGCGCCAATCCCTAAAGAATTCCGGTGGTTTTCCTTCAAAGGCATGCCCAATAAATTGAAGAACCCAACCCGCTCCAAAAAGGCTCCATACCCACATCCACAAATGAGGGTAAATGAGGGCTGGAATCAGTCCCAGCAGAGAAAGAACGATAAGCGGAATTCCAAGGGTATGGCAAAATCGATTTATCCGGTTTTGATGACTCAGTGAATATTGCCGAATCCATTCGTCCCAACTGCGATTTCCAAGCATAAAAAAGGATGAAAACTGGAGCCAAATCAGCTCCGTAAAGCCCTTTAAAATTAGCATAAATATCCCAACACAACGCCTTGAAGATGAGAGGTCAAATTACCATTAAGAATCGACCCATGACATGATCCATCGTTCAAATACCACATCCTCCCCTATCCATTTGGTTATTTTTGATCCTTCCTTACAGGAAGGAGAGTAACTCAGAATCATAACATCGCGACAAAAAAATTATCATGTCTGGATCAATCGGGAAAAATTCGGCTACTGCCGGAATATCACTAAACGCCCAAACACTCAAACGAACGATCTTAGCTTTAGCCTGCCTCTTTTTGCTTCAATTGGGAAGCAAACCTTTGGCTGCAGAATCCTTGCCCCTCGTCATCGATTGTCCCTCCAATGTTTTTGTGGACAACGACAGTGGAAAGTGTGGAGCCATTGTCCATTTTGGAATGCCCACCGTTTCGGATCAATGTTCGGTCAATGGAAATTCCAACACAACGGTCATCACCCAAATTGGCGGTTTACCAAGTGGTTCTCTTTTCCCGGTGGGAACGACAACGGTAACCTTTGCCGCACTAAATGCTTGTGGTGATGAAGATACCTGTGATTTCATGGTGGTGGTTCGCGATGTAGAAAAACCAACCATTACTTGTCCTTCCAACGTTTCCTTTCAGGCATCAACAGACGGCTGTACTGCATTTGCTATCTGGGGACAGCCCAATGTATTTGACAATTGCGGTGTTACCTCCATTATGGGTTCTCACCGAGCACGCTCTCCCTTCCCGAAGGGCACAACTGCTGTAACCTATACCGTTACCGATGCGTCTGGTAACACGGCCAGCTGTTCTTTCGATGTTAATGTGAACCCTGCCCCAATTGTAGTTACGCTAACTTCCGGCGGTTCCTGTAAAGGCCGAACCGATGGTTATTTGCTTTCTACCGTTCAGGGGGATGCACACCCTACACCTACGCTTGGAGCAACGGGGCAAACACTTCCGACATCCAGCAATTGGCTCCTGGAAATTATACACTCACTGTAACTGATGTCAACAACAACTCAACCATCACACAGGCTCAAGTTACTACCATCCAAAACATTAGATTTCAATCTACCGCACAAAATCCAAATTGCTCCTCGATCAATGGTGGAAGCATTAACCTGAGCGCTTCAGGTGGAAATGCCCCTACACTTTTAGCTGGAGCACGGGTGAGTCATCATCTTCGATTAACAATCTTTCCAGTGGATCTTACTCCGTTACCGTAACAGATTCTACCGGTTGCTACCATGACACTTCCTTTACCCTGAGCGGTCCTGCATGCTGCAATGTGACAGCTGCTGGTACTATTGGAAACGATCAAAACAATTGCGGCGCTTTCGACCCAACAACGATTAATAGCCTTACTCTTCCTACCGGTGGACAAGGATCGCTGGAATATGTGTGGTTGATGAGCGACACATTGGTTCCCAACACTTCAGGAAATCCGCATTGGAAAATTATTCCAGGTGCCACTGGCGACAGCTATGATCCAGGAATGCTAACCGAAACAACTTATTTCATCCGTTGTGCTCGCAGAAGTGGCTGTTCAGAATACGTTGGGGAAAGTAACGTGGTAACCATTGCTGTTAATGGGTCCCCTACTCTAACTTTAACTCCTTCTAACCCTTCTTGCCCTACCACAGCTGATAGTACGACTACTTGTTCTATCGCACCTTGGAAAGCAAGCAGTCACGCAGGCTGGATCAAAAGCCTACCAGGAGCAAGCGATCCAAAGTACGTGTTTGCCAACAATTCAGGTAAACTTCAACAATTCCCTAATGGGACGGCAAGAATCACCGGTATTTTGGTCAACACTACAGATACTTCCAGTAAATGGTCTGTGGATGTTCATTTTTCCAATGGCATGAATTGGACCAGTTGGTCTGCTTTGGGCCGCTTGTACAAAGACGAACATAACAAAGTAGGTAATCACTACCTCGATTGGACCTACTACGTGATGGATACCAGCAAGACCAATGCCTTTACCGGATTAGGGTCAAATGCGGGTGAAGTACTCCTGCTAACGCACAGACCATCGAATCTAAAATATGGCCTACAGGTTGGAATGGCCGCCAACAGCAAGGATGCAGACTATGGGTTCTCTTGTTGGTTTGACTACTCTTCGATCAACGGTAGCTATAGTGGTATTGGAGATTTCAATGCTGATATTTCCTGTTCTTCAGCCCCCGCCTTCAACGGAACGATAACCGCCCAGGCTTCATCAGGGCAATCTCCTTATACCTTTATCTGGTCCAATGGAAGCACGGGAAGCACCCTTAGTAACGCAGCTGCAGGATCTTACTCAGTTACCGTAACCGATGCTAACGGATGTTCCTCACAGCAATCGGCCACCCTTACCTTACCTACTTGTTGTAATGTAACAGCAGCTGGAACCATATCTGGCAACCAGAGCAACTGTGGCCCATTTGATCCTTCATCAATCAACAATGTAGCCCTCCCAACAGGCGGGCTTGGATCGTTGGAATATGTGTGGTTGAAGAGCGACACGCTTGTACCAAATACCCAAGGTAACCCTCATTGGAAAATGATCGCTGGTTCGAACAGTGCAAGTTACGATCCTGGTATGTTGACGGAGACTACCTACTTCATTCGTTGTGCTCGTAGAAGTGGTTGTTCGTTCTACGCTGGAGAGAGCAATGTGATTACCATTGCAGTAAATGATATTCCGACTCTAAGCTTAGTTACTATCGATCTAAGTTGTACCGCTCCAAATGGAGGAGGGATCATTCCCAAGGTAACGGGTGGAACTGAGCCATTTACCTATAACTGGTCAACCGGAGATAGCAGCTCTACCCTCACAGGGCTGAGTGCAGGTGGCTATTCACTCACCATTACCGATGCTAATGGATGTTCTGCCTCTGATTCTTTAAGCCTAACTCTTCCAAGCTGCTGCAACGTAACCGATGCCGGTTCCATTAGTGGAGCACAAAGCAACTGCGGTCCATTTGACCCGGATACCATAATTAGCTCAGTACTCCCATCTGGTGGCCTTGGTTCATTGGAGTATGTATGGTTGAAGAGCGACACGCTTGTACCAAATACCCAAGGTAACCCTCATTGGACCATGATCCCTGGATCTAACGGTGCAAGCTACGACCCAGGTATGTTGACGGAGACTACCTACTTCATCCGTTGTGTTCGTAGAAGCGGATGTTCTTTCTATGCCGGAGAGAGTAATGTGATTACTATCGCAGTTAACGATATCCCATCGGTAAGCCTTGCTTCTAATAATGTTAGTTGTGTGGCTCCAAATGGTGGATCTATTACTCCTTCCATTTCTGGTGGATCTGCCCCATTCACTTATGCTTGGTCTTCGGGTGACACTTCTTCTACCCTTTCTGGGTTGAGCGAAGGTACTTACTCTCTTACCATCACCGACTCCAACGGTTGTTCGGCTTCTGATTCAGTTAGCTTAAGTCTTCCTACTTGCTGTAATGTGACTGCTGCTGGTACTATCTCCGGTGATCAGAGCAACTGCGGACCATTCGACCCTACCTCTATTAATAGTGCAACTCTCCCTTCTGGTGGATTAGGGGCATTGGAGTATGTATGGTTGAAGAGTGATACACTTGTGCCAAATACCCAAGGTAACCCTCACTGGACAATGATCCCTGGATCCAACAGTGCAAGCTACGACCCAGGTATGTTGACGGAGACTACCTACTTCATCCGTTGTGCTCGGAGAAGCGGGTGTTCTTTCTACGCTGGGGAGAGTAATGTAATTACTATCGCTGTTAATGATATTCCTTCTGTTAGCCTGGCTTCTAATAATGTTAGTTGTGTGGCTCCAAATGGTGGATCTATTACTCCTTCCATTTCTGGCGGAACTGCCCCATTCACTTATGCTTGGTCTACTGGTGACACCTCTTCTACCCTTTCTGGGTTAACTGAAGGTGCTTACTCGCTTACCATCACAGATGCTAATGGTTGTTCGGCCTCTGATTCGGTTAGCCTGAGTCTTCCTACCTGCTGTAACGTAACTGCTGCTGGAACCATTAGTGGCGATCAGAGCAACTGCGGACCATTCGATCCTACTTCTATTAATAATGCAACTCTTCCTTCTGGTGGGCTGGGTTCATTGGAGTATGTTTGGTTAAAGAGCGACACGCTTGTACCTAATACTTCAGGTAATCCTCATTGGAAAATGATTCCTGGCTCGAACAGTGCAGGCTACGACCCAGGTATGCTGACTGAGACTACCTACTTCATTCGTTGTGCTCGCAGAAGCGGATGTTCTTTCTACGCTGGGGAGAGTAATGTGATTACTATCTCGGTTAACGATATTCCTTCAGTTAGCCTGGCTTCTAATAATGTTAGTTGTGTGGCTCCAAACGGTGGTTCTATCACTCCATCCATTTCTGGTGGAACTGCTCCATTCACTTATGCTTGGTCTAATGGTGACAGCTCTTCTACCCTTTCTGGGTTGAGCGAAGGTTTATACTCACTCACCATTACCGATGCTAACGGTTGTTCGGCTTCTGATTCAGTTAGCCTGAGTCTTCCTGCTTGTTGTAATGTAACTGCTGCTGGTACTATCTCTGGTGACCAGAGCAACTGTGGTCCTTTTGATCCTTCAATGATCAGCAGTGCAACTCTTCCTTCTGGTGGCCTTGGTTCATTGGAGTATGTATGGTTGAAGAGTGATACACTTGTGCCTAACACTTCAGGTAACCCTCACTGGACCATGATCCCTGGTTCGAACAGTGCAAGCTACGACCCAGGTATGTTGACGGAGACTACCTACTTCATTCGTTGTGCTCGCAGAAGCGGATGTTCGTTCTACGCTGGGGAGAGTAATGTGATTACTATCTCGGTTAACGATATTCCTTCAGTTAGCCTGGCTTCTAATAATGTTAGTTGTGTGGCTCCAAATGGTGGATCTATCACTCCTTCCATTTCTGGTGGATCTGCCCCATTCACTTATGCTTGGTCTACGGGTGATACCTCTTCTACCCTTTCTGGGTTGAGCGAAGGTGCTTACTCACTTACCATTACAGATGTTAATGGTTGTTCGGCTTCTGATTCAATTAGCTTGAGTCTTCCTACTTGCTGTAATGTAACTGCTGCTGGTACTATCTCAGGCAACCAGAGCAACTGCGGACCATTCGACCCTACCTCTATTAATAGTGCTACTCTTCCTTCTGGTGGACTTGGGTCATTGGAGTATGTATGGTTGAAGAGTGATACACTTGTGCCAAATACCCAAGGTAACCCTCACTGGACAATGATTCCTGGTTCGAACAGTGCAAGCTATGATCCAGGTATGTTGACTGAGACTACCTACTTCATTCGTTGTGCTCGTAGAAGCGGGTGTTCCATTTATGCAGGTGAAAGCAACATTGTAACCATTGAGGTATTCTCTGTTCCTTCGGTTCAGCTAAGTTTAACTAATCCAAATTGTCAAGATACCTTGGCGGGAGCCGCAACGGGAATCGTAACGGGTGGAACAGCTCCAATTCATTACCAATGGAGTGATGGCCAAACCTCTGAAAATGCTCAGCAACTTGCCGGAGGTTCATACTCTGTTACGGTAAGTGACGCCAATGGATGTTTCTCTATCGATACCTTTAGTCTGGCAAGACCAGCTTGTTGTAATGTGACAGCTGCCGGTAATATTGGCAATGATCAGGATAACTGCGGACCTTTTGACCCAATGACCATTCAAAGCCGTTCTCTACCTTCTGGTGGCGTTGGATCTTTGGAATTTGTTTGGTTGGTGAGTGATACTTTGGTTCCAAATACTCAAGGTAATCCTTACTGGAAAATGATTCCTGGTGCTAACGGTGCGAGCTATAACCCAGGATTCATCACTCAGTCGAAATACTACATCCGTTGTGCAAGAAGAAGCGGTTGTTCCTTCTATGCCGGAGAAAGTAATGTAGTAAGTATGATCGTTAATTCTCAGCTGACGGTTTCACTTAATGTAACTAATGTATCCTGTGCCCAACCTACAGGTGGGGAAATCGAAGTAGTGACCACTACCGGTCAAGCTCCATTCCAATATAACTGGAGTCATGGGGCGTCCACTAAAAAGGTAACTGGTCTTCGTCCTGGTCATTACACCGTAACTGTGACGGATGCTAATGGATGTACAACCATGGATTCTGCTTCACTGAGTCTTCCATCCTGCTGTAATGTAACTGCCGCTGGTAAGATTGGAAACAATCAAAGCAATTGTGGGCCATTTGATCCATCTGCAATTACCAACGTAACCTTACCTACCGGTGGTGTTGGCTCTCTTCAATATGTATGGTTGATGAGTGATACACTGGTAGCAAATACTACCGGTAACCCATACTGGAAAGTTGTGCCAGGTGCTAATAACAGTAGTTATGATCCGGGCATGCTAACGGAAACAACCTACTTCATTCGTTGTGCTCGTAGAAGTGGATGTTCGGTTTACGCTGGAGAAAGTAACGTGATTACCATTGAAGTAAACGACGTTCCATCCCTAAGCCTTCAAAGTACAAATGTAGATTGCGCTAACCCTAATGGTGGTTCGGTTACAGCTTCTGTAACTGGTGGAACTGCTCCATTCAGCTACAACTGGTCAACAGGTAGCACCTCCTCTACCCTCTCTGGATTGAGTGCCGGAACTTATGCCTTAACCATTACTGATGCTAAAGGCTGCACAACTTCAAGATCAGTAACCTTGAGTTTGCCTGGATGTTGTAATGTTACCGCAGCTGGAAGTATTGGTTCGGATCAAAATAACTGTGGACCATTTGACCCTGCTCCTATTACAAACATCACACTTCCTTCTGGAGGAATTGGTGCCATTGAGTATGTATGGTTGAAGAGTGACACCAATGTAGTCAACAGACCTGGAAGTCCATATTGGAAAGTTATTCCTGGCGCCCACTCTGCAAGTTATGATCCGGGCATGCTGAATGAAACGACCTACTTCATAAGATGTGCAAGAAGAAGTGGATGCTCGGTTTACGCTGGTGAAAGCAATGTGGTAACTATTACCGTTACTGGAACCCCAAGTGTAAGCATCAATTGCCCATCAGATATTTCAGTGGCTTGTAACGGTGCTCATCAAGGTGCCTACGTGAACTGGACAGATCCTCAGGTTACTTCCTACGATCCATGTAGTCCTGGTTGTCCTACAAGCACTCAAATCTCTGGATTCATTTACTTAGGTGAATTCAACGGACACCGTTACTACTGTTCTAAGCGTTGTGATTATACCTGGGATCAGGCTAATTCATTGGCTCAGTCATCCGGAGGTTACCTCGCTTCTATTAACTCCTTAGGAGAAAATAGCTTCTTGGCTAATAAACTGATGGCCAACGACGCCTGGATTGGATACACAGATAAACAACAAGAAGGTTCCTTTATCTGGATCAATGGCGACCAGAACGTCTTCACACGTTGGAAATCAGGTGAGCCTAATGATCGAGGTGGTCAATACTGCGTATCGTCTCATTATGGATCAGGTGCCGATTACACGGTACTAAGACCAAATGGTTACTGGTATGATCGCGGAGGTTGTTCTCAATATGAATTCATCATGGAAGTGCCATGTGCCAATACAGTAAGTTTGACTCAAGTGAGTGGACCATCAAGTGGAAGTCTCTTCCCTGCTGGATCAACAACCATCACTTATGTGGCTACCGATGTTCAATCTGGAGCCAGCGACACCTGTAGCTTTGATGTAACTGTTGGATCTTGCCCAACGGTGAACTACTGCAATAGTGAAGGGCTAAACAGCTCACACAAGTGGATTGATCGGGTTAAGCTTCACTCAAGCTTTGACTACCATTCTGGAAACAACGGTGGCTATGGCGATCATACCCACATTATCGGACAGCTTTCTACAGGTCAAACGGCCAAAATGGATCTAACTCCTGGTTATGCCTCCACCATCTATAAATTATACTGGAAAGTATGGATTGACTGGAACCAGGATGGTGACTTTGGAGATGCTAACGAGCGTGTATTCTACGACTACGGTAAGTATACCCGTACAGCCTGTTTCCATGTTCCCACACATGCCAAAGCTGGGACCACACGTATGCGGGTTTCCTTGAAGTATGGAAGTTATCCTTCTTGCTGTGAGCAGTTCTCTTATGGGGAGGTAGAAGATTATACCATTCAGGTAACTCAATCTACTGCCACTCGAGGTACTGCTAATGAGGAGAACAGTTTATCCATCGCTCCATCAGGCGGTGATCTGATTTTCGAAGAGCCGGCTACCGAAAACTCTCTGCTTGTTCTTCGCCTCTACCCTAACCCCTATATGGGCGAAGGTGCGCTGAATATTGAATTGGATGCCAACTTCGAATCCGAGACTGATCTTCAAGTGGTGAACGCCCAAGGAAAAGTGGTGTACGAAACTCGAATTGGAGTAGAATTCGGTTTGAATACACTGGAACTTCATCCAGAAAATCTGAGCCCGGGTCTGTACCTAATCAAAGCAGACGGATTGGCCGAGCCAATCACCTTTATATACGGGCAATAAATAATTCGCCTTTAGAAATAATGGAAACCCCATTCGACTTTTCGGATGGGGTTTTCTTTTGCCTAAAAAATCTCGTTTACAAAGGGACTATGTTGATTTCATTTGGAATTACAATGGTCCTTATAATTTAAGGCGCTAATTCCACTCCTAAAGAGACAAATGCCCTTCTACTCCAACCTAGGATTTCGCCATGAAGATCATACCTATAATCGTGACACAGAACTTCTGTCTTAAAAACCACTTAGCATCCTCCGTTAAATCCCTTAGATTCACGAATTAGAAGCCAATAGAGCACCAAGAGTTCACTTTATTCGACTCTTTGAGTACTGATATTGACAGGCAACTATAATCCCGTAAAAAATGCTCTGTAGTAATAGGATTGAATTCTTAAGAAGCCAATTCAAGACATGACAAAAGAATGAACAGAAGACTATTCGCTAATCACAACCTTGTGGGTCAAGGAAGTTTCCAATTCAGGATCCGTCATCAAGAAGTAGATACCGGCGGGTTGACTTTGAACATTGATCTCATTCATCCCTTCACTGAATCTTCCAGCAGTAACCTGAGCCCCAGCTGAATTGAAAAGAATATATTGGTGTGATTCCTTACTTCTCACTTGAATACGCTCCTTCACCGGATTTTGAATAATGCTTACCGGTCTGAGACTGTTTTCTGGATCAATGTTACCGTGTACAGAGATAATTGGGAATGTTTCTGACTTCCCATCAAAATCATACTGTGTAAGTCGGTAATAAGTTACCATGGCCGGGTAAAGATCATTGGCCGTATAGGTGCGTTTTTCGTTGGAAAATCCACTGGCACTTACCTCAGTCAAGGGTGTCCAGTTTACGCCATCTTCACTCCGCTCCACCAAAAAATAATCGGAACTGATCTCGGATTGAGTTTCCCAGGTCAAGTCGTTTCCATACGGGGTATTTACACCATAAAAGCTAATCAATTCAACCGGTAACGGATTACCTACACTTCCTAAAATGTATTCTGAATTGAGTCCAGTAGCGGTTAGCGTGTTCGAGCCCGTATTCTGAGTGGCACTGACCACAGACCAGCTGCTGGTTGAATTGTCTGTTCGTTGGTAAACCCTCAAATCGGATTCTTCTACGGTATTAATCAGACTATTAGACCCATAATAGTAAGTCATGGTGTACGTAGGTGAAGTACCATTGGCCTTAAACACTCCAAAGTAGTGATCGTTGCCACCTACTCCACTCGAACCTGAAGTGGTATTAGGAGCGGTATTCACAGAATACAATACAATTCCATCAGGGTTTCCGGTTACGTTGGAAATAGAAACCGAATCTCCATCCGCCGATGCCAGGTAAATGGATTGACCAGACCAGCTGTTGGTGAACAGTTGCTGAGAAGTAGTACCAATAGGTGCACCCGAAGTACTCCAAGTAGGTGTATTCCTTAAGCTACCATTGTTGGAACCTTTAGAATCGGTTGTTGAACTTCCACTTCCTTCATCCAACTTCCAATAGCTCACCAATCCAGTTTCAGAACCTGAAAGGGTTTTGCACATACTCTCACGAATTTCGGATTGAGTACGTTCTACATTCCAATAGCGCACTTCATCCATAAAACCATCGTAGTGGTAGGCGTTATCGCCTCTTCGGGCCAGGTTTAGGCGATCGGAGTTAGTAGGCGGTGTTGACGTTCCGTTGAAGGTAGCTTCCAAAACGCCGTTTACATAGATTTTAACCGATCCACCTGAACTTCGGGTGGCGGCAATATGTTGCCATTCTCCGGCAGATACTGTTCCAAAATTCGTGTAAGCGATAAGACCATTCGTTCCTGAACCATACCATACCTCCACACTGTTGTAGTACAACCAAACACTCGCTGGGCGGTCGCTTACGTTTTTACTGACCAAAGCGTCCCATCCTGAAGGAGTGGCATCTGGGTTAATCCAAAACTCAATGGTCCAAGTGGAAGTGATATTCAAACTACTGCTATGGTTCATCCGAACATACTCGTTCGACCCATTGAATCGCAAGCAGTTACCCGAACCTTGACCAAAGGCAGTTAAGCCGACTAGTGCAGTTAAAGTTATAGTTAGAAGGACCCTCATCTTTCGCAGCTGCAAATAAAATCATTTGTTCGACTCATTCGAAAAAGCGAAAATCAATTTTAGGTAAAACGACAATTTGATCCGATAAATGACAAGGCCACATAGATGTGAATGAGGTAATTATGTGTATTATTCGCACGCACTGGAGTAATCACAACGATATTCATCCGGCATCTGTTGATTGGACGGCTTTCCGCCAAACCAGGAATTTATTTTTGCTATTTGACGGCGTACGTCATCATGATAAAGAACCATGGCCTGTTCGTAAGCCACTCCCTGCCTGGAAAGTAAACGAGCTGTAGGCGGTTCCACTACTCCCCACTTCTCGAAGTCATACAGTTTACCATTCTTGGCTTTTTGAAGAGCTTCGTCAATCTTCCGGTTATTCCTATCGATGCACTGGATCACTTGAAGCGGACATTTTGGTTCCCCTCCAAATTCTTTGACCACATCTTCATAAGTAAGTCGGAGTGGTAAGAATACCCTCACGCCCTTATAATCATCGGCCCGAGCTTCCAGATGTCGGGAAACCTTATCGATCTTAGTAGCGGTGTTTAAGATGGCAGACAATTGCCCTACTCCCTTTTCATCTACCTCGCGGTGAATCCAATCTTTAAACAGGTAGCGGATGTATTTGCTGCGTGAATTGTTGATCATATAATAACGAACCTGTTCTTCATTGGGAATGGCTCCAGCGTTCAAAAAATCCTCCAATAATTCGAGGGAATTCATTAAGCCGGAGTTGTCGTAGTAGCCTCCGTCCAAATAATGTCCTTCTCCCCTGATGGATGCAACCGGACTAAACAAGGGAAACCGGTTACTGGCTGAAAGTGCTCCATAGTAGGTTAATGAGCTATCCTCTCTACTTCCTTTGATATCCAGTATGTTGGAGGTTCCTCGAAAGATTCTATCCCATCGCTGATCATCCATTTTGAGAGAAAAGCAGTTTCCTAAACTACCATCGGCAGACGTGGTGGCAAAAACCATAGAAGGAAAATAGCCAGAGGCCTGATAAATCTGATTATAACGACTTCTAAAACTTTGGGTACGATTTGAGATAGCTTCCAAATCACCGGTCATTTGAGCATAGCGGCCCATGGCTTCATAACTTCGGTCACGTCCCTCCCATTCACAAGGAAGCAATTGTCTGACCAAATCTCTTCCCAGAAGACTAACAAAATCTATGGACAAGTGATTGAAATTTCCAATTCTCTGAATGCTGCCGGAAATGGTATCGTAGGAATGGTCGGGCATCCCCGATCCGTGGTATAGCCAGAGGTTGGCATAATTACCAAAACCGATGGTTCCACCAGAATTGGAGGATAAATTTAGGGTTCGATTGAGAAGCTTTCCCTGGGTTTCTTTTTGCAATTCATGGAGTACCAACATGGCCCATAAATCGGCCATAAGCCCACCTCCGTAGCTGGTTCCCATGAGATACACCTCTTGTCCGGAGGTATCGCGCTGGGCCTGTTCCTTCCAGGTATTGATGAATTTGGAATAAGCCATTGGCTCGCTCTTCAATTCAGGCACTTCATTCAAGTAATGAAGATCGTTGAAAATGGGTCTTTTGGCCTGAATCCAAATGAGTAATAGAATGGGAATAAGCGGGATAATGAATCGAAGCTGATTGTTTCTGCGCAACGGATTGTCATAGAAAAACTGAACATGCTTTGAGGATATACTTACCAGACCGTAGAGATTGATCAGGTAAAGGAGCAGCAAGGTAACCGGCCCAATCCACTGATGCGTAAAATCGAGAAATAAATTGAGCAGAACAATGGCAATCATGGTTCCCCAGCCAAATACGCCCATAAAAAACACCAAGCCTTTGTTTCCCACGCCAAATGCTTTTTTACGAAGGATACGATAGGTTATGTAGGTAATCAAAACACCCGTCAAGGTGATTAGGGTGAAATAAACCAGCACTTTCGACCAACCATCCAAGAAAGAAATCAAACTGGTGGTGATCAAAAGGATAGCTGTAATCAAGGACGAAACGAACAGAAAGCCCCTCACCTTTTCCGTTTTCTTTTCCCATTTAGAAAGGGCGTTGTAGTAAACAATTGCACCAATAAGTAAAAGTGCTACCAAGGAAGGAGGAAGAGGAAAATTATATACCTCATTGGCCGTAAACAAAACGGCATACATCAGAGCCAGAATAACTAAGGAGCCCAAATGATGCCTATACATCCTGGCTCTGGGATCAAATAGGGTCTGCCCTTTAAAATCGTCATTAACCCGATAATAGACGAAACCTAAACCCAAATTTCTGGCGGACCACTTTAAGAGTGGCCAATCCTCAATCATGAACCAATCCAATTTGGGTTTCATCTCTTCGCGCCGAGCTTCAAAATAGGCAGGATAGTGAGAAACGACCAAAGCCAAAAAACTGATCAGAATAACCATGAAAAAGAGGTTCTGTCCAGAAGCCAAATCATGAACAACCACAGTTATACCTTGAGGAATAAAGGTGAGGATGCCTGCAACAATAATCACGGTAAGGATACTCAAATAGGAAGAAGAAAGGAAAATACGAATCGATCGCTGCTGGCTTCTTTTGAGATTGGGCATTAGGTTCCAATATTTCCAACAGCCGTACAAGAGGACTAAAATGGCCAGCCCATAGGCCACTGTTTTACCAGTAACAATATCGCTCAAATTCGTACCCCAACCACATACGTAATGCACACCTTCCACAAAATCCAGCAGGTAAGCCACTACAATTAACAATAAGTAGATACCCGGAACGAAATCAGGCGTTTTGCTTCTGGGGTAATCTTCTGCCCGTTGTTTAGTATCCTGTTTATCCGAATCTATCTCCCGATTGAGCTTTAAAGTAATCAAGACATGAAGTCCCCAGGATAGCAGAATAGGAGCCCAAATAGCATCGAGTACAAAAAAGGCATAGTACCATTTTTTATGGTCATGTCCTTGGATGAACTGATAGATATTAGCAAAATCCTCAAACCGGGCATGTTGTGGGTGATTGATGTACCCATTGATGGAGAATAATCCAGCAACGGTAGCCAGTAAGATGGTAAAAACCAGAAGAATCCAGGAATGCCAGGTCAAACCTTTAGGATGGTTTGATACCCAGGATATCAGGCGAGTAATCATGTTTGATACGTTTAGTAGGTGTGGCCCAAAGCCATTATCTAACCCATCGGCCGGATAAGCACTTCGGGATTATAGTTCATTCGTTCCCGTTATATCCAAAGCTGATGCACTCGCCGCTTTCAGATTGTAGCTATGGATGAATTGATAAACGGAAATTAAAACTTTTTACGCAGCTGATAATCACTCCAAAGGATGATAATTAAACGTAAGGAAGGAAAAATCAGACGGGCTGTTCCTTGTTGGGAGAAACCAGTTTTATAACTGTGAGCAGTAGAGCCACAACAAGCCACACCCAAGGAACACCATGTAGCAAGGTATCAAACCAGTCCATCGGCTTCATCCCTACCGCTCCACCGGCAATCCAGTGTAGTTTACCTACAATATGAGGTTCAGGTACAAACGGGGCTAATCCTAAGGTGAGTGAAGTGACAGCTGCTAATTTCCAGTTTTCGAGTATCTCTTTCATGTCTGTGTAAGAAGGCGGTAGAGTTACCACCTATCGTTTTAATTGTTCCACAAAAGTAGATCGGCTTACTGGCTCCCAGCGTGACTCAAGTTACAATACCTGAATCCTGTTTCGTCCCAATTCGATTTTCCCTTGTTTTTCCAGCTGTTTAAGAAGCCTGGAAATAACCTCTCTGGAGCTGTGCAGATCTTGAGCAATACTCTGATGGGTAGTATGAATTTCCTGGGTTTGGGTGGCTCGTGCCTTTTCATGAAGGTAGTCCAAAAGACGTTGATCCAATCGATGAAAAGTAATGCCGTCGATGGTATGCAGGAGCTCCGAAAACCGCTGACTGTAGGTAGTAAGAACAAAATCCCGCCATCCCTTTTGCTGCTCCATCCAGGTATCCACCCATTCGATCGGAACGGAGATCCATTCGGTTTCAGCATCGGTAACGGCTCTTACCTGACTTTTCGCTTGAGTCATGCAGCAATCCACCGTCATGGCACAGCTTTGTCCAGGATGTAGGTAATATAGAAAAACCTCTTCTCCCTGGTCATCTTCCCGAATCACTTTGATGGCTCCTTTGGTAACCAGCGGCATAAACCGAATATAGCTACCAAAATCCATAAGCGTAACTCCTTCTGGAGCGGATACAATACGGGCGTGGCTCTCCAATTCCTGGATCATCTGAACCTGATTGAGTAGTGGAAAGTGTTCCCGAATATGATCAGCAATTTGCCCCATTTGCAGTCAGGACAAAAGTAGCCAAGACGGGCTTATAGAAAAGGATTTTTAAGGAAGTTCTGGTGATAAGGCCTCACTTTCCTCCACCTCACCTTCAGCAACGCTTTTCTGCTGACAGTCGATCGTAATCACGTGTTTAGTGGCCTTTTTATGGTAACAATCTCCTTGGTAGCAAACGGTTTTAACGGCTTCATTGTCACAACTACCGTCTCCGTAATCCACTAAGGCAAGCGTCTTCCCCTTTACGTACTTTACCTTTCCGGAAACAATGCAACCGCACTGCTCGGAGAAGACCAAATCTTCATAAACATATTTCTGGCATTTGGTGCCTTTGCCCCCTTTACCAAAATCCAATTTTTCACAAGAACTAAACAGAAGTAAGGTGGAAACAGCGAGAAATACAGAAACAATCTTCATAGCAGCACGATTTATAAGTGATTAAAAATAAAACAATTAGATCAAACAATCACCTAAAATCAAGGGAATGGGATTTCGAACCATCCAATTTGGTGCTCTTAATTCGAGATTTTATAAATTGGCCTTCCTTTTGAACCAACAATTACAATTGGATGAACACCCTATACCCACCCGGGCCCAAGTCTGTTCCAGATGACCTGACTCGCCCATCCTCTAAATACCGGAAGCATGTATGGATTGCTGTTGGCGGTATTCTCACCTTTGTTATTCTCTATGTAGGCCTCACTTGGTGGTTTATCAATAAAGCTCTCGAGTTTATTCAGGCTCTGGTTGAAGGATCAGGAGATGGTTTAATCACCTTTTTGTTCGCCTTTGTCAATACGTTTTTAGCCGTATTCATGGTCAAAGCGCTTTTTTTTCGAATTCAAACCGACAATAGCGGCCAAGTAGAAGTAACTCGGGAACAGGAACCCAAATTATTTCGATTCATAGATCAATTGGTCAAGGACTCAGGTGCACCTAAGCCTCACAAAGTATACATCACCGATAATGTTAATGCAGCCGTATTCTACAACCTTTCCATTTTCAACCTGCTTTTTCCATCCCGCAAGAACCTGTTAATAGGCCTGGGTCTTGTGAACGTGTTAAATCTCGGGGAGTTTAAAGCCGTGTTGGCTCATGAGTTTGGACATTTTGGACAACGATCTATGCTGGTTGGTAGATGGGTTTACGTGGCTCATCAAATTGCTGCCTATATCGTGGCCAAGCGTGACTTTTTGGATAAAGTTCTGGGCTTCATTTCCGGTTTTGATCTGCGTATAGCCTGGATTGGTTGGATTCTGTCCATTATCGTTTGGTCCATTCGGTCGGTAGTAGAAATTGCCTTCCGATTGGTGGTTATGGCCGAACGTAAGCTTTCACAGGAAATGGAATTTCACGCCGATTCTGTTGCTGTATCCCTTACGGGTAGCGATGCCTTGGTTCACGCCTTACAGCGACTGGGTGTGGGTGATCGCGGGTATAATTCGGCGATAGACGACGTGAACAAGTTGGTGGGAGAAAAACACCGAATTCCAGATATCTACGATTTTCAGAGCAACGCTATCCAAAAGCTCTCTGGCATTTACAACCAATCGGAATGGTTGCGTTCCCCTCAGGTTCCGGAAAAAGATCCCGAAAAATTTCGGGTATTTAAAAGTCGATTGGCTCAACCTCCAAAAATGTGGGCCACTCACCCACCCGATTTTGACCGGGAAAATGAAGCCAAAAAACGCTACATCCCTGCAACTATTGATGATCGATCAGCTTGGGAATTGTTTCAAAAGCCTGAAAAATGGAGAAAAGACATTACGGAAAACCTGTACCGTAATGTGGAGGGTGAATTGAGTCTACTTTCTTCTGAGGATGCGCTATCGAGACAGAATCAGGAATACGAAAAACTCTTTCTACAACCAAGATACAGGGGACTCTATCGTTCGATTTCGCTGTTTCAATCGTTCAAAAAACCAGAAGATATTTACAGCAGGCAAGTTTCGATTGCCAATCTCCAGGAATCCCTGCAAGGCTTGTATCCTGAAAATTTGGGACAATGGATCGAAGACCGAGAAGGCCTGTTTGAAGAAACGAACATGCTGGAAGGGGTTAAAAGCAAAGCTCTTTCTACAACCGGTCCAGAGCTGATGCACCGTGGAAAAATTGTGAAGCGGAAAGATCTTGATGAAGTAATTGCAGGCGTCAAAAAAGAAATCGACGATCTGGAAAACAAAATCAACGAACACAACATCAATTGTCAGTCCACCTATATGATGGCTGCCGAAAAGGTAGGCGAAGGCTGGCCAGCCTATCTTCAAGGCTTAATGCGCCTAATTCACTATGCCGAGCATTCGTCCCGGGAAATAACGGACTCGATGAATAAATTGGGTAATGTGGTTGCCATTGTCACGGCCGACAATCGGGTATCGAGCTCGGAAATGGTTCAACTTCTGCAGGCTTGCAATGATGTACAACTCAATTTGGACTCCGTATTTACCAAAAAAGACAAAATCAAACCCGATGAGCTTATTCTCCAAAAACTCAAACTCAAAGAATGGGGCGACCGGTTAGAAGAGTTTGGCTTAGTGGGCCCTGTGGAACAAAATGTGGGCAGCTGGCTTGAAGTAGTCGACGGCTGGGCTGCTGTTGCCTTAGGAGCATTGAATGATCTTCGGTTTAGCGCACTGGAAACTCTCCTGGAATCTCAGGATAAAATCGCCCAGGCACTGGAAGGCAAGCAAACCATGATGCACGCTCCGGTTCCTTCACAGGTAGCTCTGGAATATCGAACCCTGATGCCTGGAGAAGAACGTGAAATTCAAACCAAGTTAGGCTGGTGGGATAAAATTCACACCGCCGATGGCACCGCCGCTACCCTGCTACGATTAGCGGCAGCTTCGGTCATCATTGGAGGTACCGTTTCACTCGGTGCAATGTTTGACGAAAAAGAGCTCGTTATTTACAACGGATTTTCCAAAACGGTTGATGTAAAAGTTGATGATTCCTACTATGCGGTGCTTCCACATTCTTCGGTAAGAACTGAAATATCTCCAGGTGATGAGCCGACGATTGAGGCCTACATTGCAGGGCAACTGATCGAAGAATTTGAACCCGAATTAGAGCGAGGACGTGAAACCTATGTCTATAATGTAGCTCGCAGCGCTGTAATTTATAACTACCAGGTGTGGTATGGTCATCAATACAAAGATGGTGGCCTTGAACCTGACCCGGGAACTTCTACACGATTCACCAGCTCCAACCTGGATTATGTATTGAAAGAGCCTCCTTCTTCCATTCAATCCAAATCGGGAATTTCGATTAAAAATGTGCTCGACGCCTTTTCGAGTACCAATCCCTACGAAATGGTGGATATCATGAGCGATGCACATGAAATTAAAGCGTTGGTAACTACCCATGGAGTGTGGGAACCCTACGATTCACCTCAACTTACTTCCTGGTTGCAACTGGCTGCTCAATTTGCCAACCTGGACTCCATCGTGGCTATGCGTCAAATAAGATACCCAGGTGAGTTGGCAAGCTATCGAATATTGATGGACAACAATACCGATGCGGGCAAGGATTCTCTTTGCACCTACTTCCACCAAATGAAGCTGGAAGATCCCGAAAATGCTAACTGGAGCTACCTGGCTTGTAGATGTGAGAAAGACAATCCGGATCAGAATCAAATGTTTATTGATGGGCACCTTCAGTTTCCCGAACACGATTGGTTTATGCTAGCTGCGAGCTATAGTTACACCAATCAAAATGAATGGGAAAAGGCTTATGCATTGATGAGTGACCTATGCGTAAAACACCCACACCTTGCCGATTATATCTCCAGCACGGCTGAACGGGTCTATCGGGTGATAAAGCTAAGAAATGCGGATGTGCTCACTCAACGACACGATTGTCAATCCAGTCATGTTGACAATATAAAGTCTCAGGAACAACGAATGACGGAATTGAGCCTTAGCGATGATCCTCCGGTCTTGTGGTACTTAATCAATGGGCAGATTGATGCTGGTATAAGCAGTTTGGACAAAGACCATGGTTCCTATTATGTTTTTTACCACCTACTGGGTGCATCCGATGGTGCAACGGTAAGGCAAAACAAAGACGTAATAAACCTGAGATTGGAAGATGGCTTGAACCTCAATACCGTGTGGTCTACTTGGGGGTTGCGTCTGAAGTATGACAAAGATTGCTCTGAAATAGAATCCTACATCAAGAAAGAATACGACGAACGATCTGAACGCATTATCAAAGGAGTGCGTTGGATAAAAGCAGGAAACTTCAGTGAGGCTGAAAAAGAAATCAAAGAGCTTGAACCCTACACCAGATTTGCCGCATACAGCGTTGCCCGTGTGCTCTATGGACAACAAATTCCAAAGGAATGGCAAGACTGTATCGAAGGAGGACTTTTTGTGGGTGAGAAACCATTTTTTGTTTCCAGAACTTCTTCTTGATTGATAAGACCTATCCCTTTCTTTTAACCAGTGCTGCAACACCTGAAGCGATGGATACCAAATCATCGCGGTAGGATTCTACCGGGTTCTTTTGGGCCAAAGGAGAATTGACCATTTTGAGCTGCTTTCTCATCAGGTAGGCGGCATAGATTCCTCCTGCAACATTGCTTAGTGCCAGGCCAATGAAAATTCCGAGTACACCAAAATAGGCTCCTATCAGCCCCAATGGGATGGTGAAGCCAAGCGTTTTAACCAAGACTATGCGCATGGCCTTTTTGGGCATTTGAAGTCCGTTGAAAATAGAAGCCGTTATGAGGTAAAAACCATAAAAGGTATAGGATAGGCTCACCCAGTAGAAATAGGTTTTGGTGTAACCAATTATGGCAGGGTCATCACTGAATATACGTGCAATAGGTCCCACTGCCACTACCATCACAATCATCAACAAAAAGCCAAGGTAAAAGGCTGATTTTCCTCCAAAGATGACTGCTTCATCGATACGTTCGTGTTTTTGAGCTCCAAGATTCTGGGCAATAAATGGTGTTGAAGCGGTACAAACCGCCATGATTCCGATCATCATAAGCGTTTCGATTCGCCCAGCCACCCCAAATGCAGCCACGGCTTCGGAAGTTTCTTGTCCCAAAAGGAAGGTAACATACAACAAGGTGAATGGTCCTACCAATTGAGTAACTCCGGTGGGTACTGCCAAAGCCAATAGCTCCTTGAGCAATACGCCAGTCTCGGTTCCGAATAATCCTTGGAAATTGATTAATCGGCTTTTTACCAAGTAGATCAATACCAAAACCAACATCACAATCCAGGAGACTACCGTACCTACAGCTACTCCCTGAATACCCATTTCAGGAAAAGGTCCGGTACCAAAAATGAGCACGTAATCGAGAATCACATTGATGATCCCCCCTACTCCAAAGATTATTTCAGGACTTCGAACAAAGCCATTGGATCGAAGTACAGCCCCTCCTGCCATGGCTATGGCCAGAATAGGCAAGCCTAAATACATAGGAATTAAATATTCTCGTATGGGTTCAATCAGATCGGGTGTGGCCCCCAATAGGCCAAACAAGGGGTCGATGCTAAACAACCCAAGAATGGAAAACAGGGATGACAGCACCCAGGATACAGCCATACCAATTAAGGCTGCCCTGTGGGCCTTGCTCCCCTGCCCTTCACCAGCAAGGCGTCCCACTTGAATGGACACGGCTACGGAAACACCAATGTAAAGACCCACCAAAAGGAAATAGACCGTAGATGCAAAACCCAAAGCTGTGAGCTCTCGGGTTCCCAATTGCCCAACAAAATAGGTATCCACGACCTGAAAGAGAATCGTTGAAATCATTCCCAAACTAATGGGAATACTCATTCTTAGTAAAATCTTGTTGGTTTTGTCCTGTAAAAAATCTGCTGCCATGATTCTAATGTTTTGTGGAAACAAAGAACCTGAATACACCAACCTCGATCAAGGTAGAAAAGGGACAAGAAAGGGTAAAAATGAGACTAATTGGAAATACGGAACTCCTGCGGCGTCATTCCGGTATGCTTTCGAAAGTACTTAAATAGGTTCGTAGGCTCCCCGAAACCCAGTTCGTAGGCTATGGTTTTAGCAGGTTTTGAACTTCCACGAAGCTGCCTTTTGATTTCCAGCATCCTACGTTGATCAATAACAGCCTTGGGTGAAAGTCGGAATTTCTCTCGGGTCAACCGTGCTAAAAGTTTGGGATGAATTTGAAGCTTTTCTGTATAAAAATCCACCTTAAACTCCGTTCGAAAGTGCTTCTCTAAAAAACGGGTGAACCGCCAAAGCATTTTGGAATCCTCATCAAATTCCTCCTGAGCATTAAGCAGAGGATCTTGCAATCGTTCACAAACGGTAAGAAACAGACAAAGAGCATGGTAGAATCCAACTTCACGGGTTTCCCCCTCCCACTCCCGAAAAATCATTTTCATTTGATCCGAGAATTGTTCTAACAACAGCTTCTCCCTCTGCCCGATGTTCAACACCTGAACGCCAACCAAGGGACTTCCCATGTTGAATTGAAACAAATGCCGGATATCGTTGTCGTTGCGGTAAATGAAATCGGGAACAAAAGCGATGGATTGAATCTCACAGGAATTGCGATCAAACTCTTCAAAATACTGCAGCTGATCTTTAGAAAGCAAGAGCAGTGTATCCGGCTCAAATTCGTACTCTTTAAAATCGACGTAGTATTTACCTCCCCCTTTTTTAAACCAAAACAACACGTGAAAATCCCGCAAGGAAGGCACAAAAATATCGTCCGATTGCATCAGCGTGGTATGATCCACAATGGCAAAAGGCAGGCCTTGTCCAGTATCTTTCGAGCTAAAAAAAGTAAGTTCTTCCGGGTTCATTAAAGCAAATTCCGACCAATGTTACGGATTCTTTCTAAACTGCGGTTTAACGCTTCATGATCCGTATGAATTTGCCCGCCTGAAGCAATGGTTGGCCAGGGTGACAGCTTGGCCAAAACCACAACGAATTTAGCTTTACGAGCTCCAGCCATAAGCTCCATTTTCCCCTCATTATGCTCCAAAACGGCCATTCCACCTTGAGCCAATTCCTCTTGCTGAATGAGTAGATCTCCCTCTCGAACAAAAATGAATCCCGTCGTTTGATTCGGCGGAGTTTCAAAAGACCAGCTTTCTTCAGGACTCAAGGTTACATCCAGGTAAGTCATATTTACAGGCGGATTTAACCTTCCCTGAACTCCCTGGTAATTGCCCACCAAAACCTTCACTTGGTCTTTCGAGGGAATATCTTCTTTGCTCAATTGACCATACTCTACTTCACTTTCCTCCCATTCCGGCGGTAACTGTAACCACAATTGATGAATCGCTCCGGTCCATGTGCCCTCTACACCAGGTTTACGTTGATATCCCTCCTCGTGCCATACCCCACCACCGGAACGAATCCATTGTGCACCTCCATCTTGAATAACTCCTTCATGTCCTCCACTATCCCGGTGATGAAGATCCGTTCCTTCGAAATAGGTAATAATTCCAATGCCTGAGTGCGGATGAAATCCCACCTTAAATCCATTGCCCTCCTGGGTAAATTTTCCAGCATCAAAAAAGACCAGGGGTTTTAGCTCCTCTCTCACTCGAGGAGATACGATAAATTGAACATCATTTTTAGCCGGTTGTTGGTACAATATTCCTCTTGTTTTCATCTTACTTTTCTTTTGAAGGAACAAAGGTCTACAGCAGCAACCGGGCAAGAAAGGTAATTCTGGGACTTAAAAGGGTTAAAATGAGATGCGAGAAAGGAGAAACGAGATGCGAGATGCGAGATGCGAGATTCGAGATTGGAGATTGGAGATTGACAATTGCATTTTCGGTTCTACTTTTGGGGCATGAAGAAATGGATGCTCCTCATATTGATTCCTGCGCTGGCTTGGTCTTGCTCAGAAGAACCTAAACCAGAAGAAAAACCTGCCCCGCCTAAAAAGAAGGTTGTTCAACCTAAACCAAAGCCAAAGCCCAAACCCAAAAAGCCACGCGGTTGGATCAACAACGGCAATGTGGTGGAACGCCTGACTCAATATGGCAAAGAGAATCCTGAGACCATTGTAGACATCTATACCACTTTTGGAAAGGTGCGGGTGCGACTCTACAAAGACACGCCTTTGCACCGAGCCAGCTTTCTACTTTGGGCTAAGAAGGGCTTTTACAACGGGAGCGTATTTATGCGAGTAGCCCCCGACTTTATTGCTCAGGGAGGAGCCACGCATACCGATGAACAGCAGGCAATCAAACGCGAAATCGGGAAATACACCATTCCACCCGAATTTCACAAACACCATTTTCACAAAAAAGGAGCCTTGGGTGCGGCGCGTCACTACAAAGACAATCCAGAAAAACGCTCAGATTCGCACCGTTTTTATTTCGTTGAAGGCACCCGATACAACGAACCTACCTTAGCCAAATACGAGGAAACAAACGGATACAAATACACCAAAACTCAGCGGGATTACTACTTAGGAGAGAACCAGGGAGCAGCTCATATTGATGGCCAGCACACGGTTTTTGGAGAAATTATTTCCGGGTATTCGGTAGTTCCCAAGCTTACCCATGTGGAAACCGATTCCAAGGATTGGCCTATTGACGACCTGTTTATCGATAGCGTAAAGGTGATTCGTTGATCCACTAATTAGCAAAGAACTCTCCACCGAAGTATGCGGCCGGTGAAAAGCCCTTCGCTAATAAACACAGGTTCTTTTTTCCTTAGTCACAAGTGCAATCATCGTTTCCATGCACTTTTACATGAATGTTGTATGGTCCGGATTCTTCCGTGTAGTCAAAGGAGATGATGATTTTACCAAATGAATCCGTTTTGATGACGTGGTGGGAGTCATCTCCCCTTAAGTTGAGACCAATTTTTCGAATTTGGCCAGCCTTATCATACTTCAGCGGTTTGAATTGCAACTCCAGGTTGTAATCTTCCATGGTTCGAACCAATTCTTCCAAATCGATTTCTGACTCATCTCCTGAAATCTCAAAATAGAAGTTGGAGTTGTGATGCAATTCATCATGCTCATGGTGATTTTCTACAAAAATTCCTGAAGAATGGATCACCGTTGTTGTGGATACGGCATGTTCATCCCAGAGTCCAGGTGCCGGAGGTGCAGGTGGAGTCGGCGGTTCAGGCACATCGGGCAGCTCCGGTAATTCAGGTAATTCGGGAAGTTCTACCTCTTCCAACGATTCCAAAATTTCTTCGGGTATGGGTACAGGTTCGTCCAGCACATCTGGTTTAGTGGGCGGTTGTTCTTCCGCTTCGGGTTGTGGGGTTGGAGCCTCCTGGGTTTCAGGTTCCTGAATGGGGGAATCATCAGTAACCGGTGTGGGGGATTTCGCTTCTGTATCCAGGGGCTCCAATATGGGTTTAATGTTCGTTTCCACCGGTGGCGGGGTGTCCTGAGGAAAAACCAATAAGCTGTCGGTCTGTTCTTCAGGTTGAACCATAATGGGATTTTCTTTTAAAGGAGGCGTAGGTTCGGGTTGATTCGTCTGAATACCCAACCAAAGTGCTCCACCGGCAGCAGAGGTTAACACAACCGCCGTTAGCGGTTTTATCCACCCCAAAAGGCTTACAGCCCCACCAGCAATGGCGGCGCCGGCAATTAGGTTATCCACCTCGTCCAATGACATTTCTGCTTTTAAGCTGGCCCGGCCAGCCTCAAAATAGTGGTCCAATGAATGGCTCATGCTACGGATTTTTTTTCGATTAATAATTGCTTCAAAGCTTCCCGTCCACGAACAATTCGGGCCTTCACAGCCGAGAGGCTGTCGCCTTGAATAGCTTGAATTTCTTTTTGAGAAAAGCCAGATAGCTCAAATAAAATCAGGGCCTCTCTTTGTTTTTCCGGCAATTGGTTCAGGGCTTCATGGAGAAATCGCACATCAGCTTGCAAGGATGGATCGGCTCCTGAATCCTGGGCATCTCCTACTCTACCGGTTTCTATGGATTCCCATTTATTCTTATGCCTCAAATGTTTTGAAAAGCGGTTGCGAGCTACTCCAATGAGGTAGGATAAAAAGGCATCTTTTTTCTTGATTTTGTGGTAATTCTCCAGCGTTACCAGTACCGAATCTGACAGAAGATCTCTTGCCGATTCGGGTTCTCCGGTCAATACTTCACAATACCTTAAGAACTTGGCATGTACTTCTCGATATTGTTCGGTAAACTGCTGCTTGTATTTTTCTTGAGGAGTCACAATAGGATAGTCCCTCTACGGAAGAAAAAGTTACATGGACTTCACAACTTTTTCGCAAAAAACAAATAACACACTAAATAACAGCGCATTATATCCAAAATTATTTTCGCAATAATTCAAGCATTTTGCTTTCCCAAGGCTCAAAACCCATCTCATCGACCACTTCATGACCTGCACCTTCTACGATCACTGCATCCTTGAGGGGGTTCTTATAACCTTCATAAACATGGAGCATATTGGGGTAGGAAGCCACATCGTCTGCCGTACCATGAATCCATAGGAAGTGCTTTTGAAATTCTCCCAAGGCCGAAGGAATATCGTAACCAAAATCGGTTACATAAGTGGCTGAAAGACTTAGGCTACCCGTGGCATCTTGCAGCAACACATCGTCCGTGGTTTGTGGTGCTTCCAATACCATCCAGGGAGTTCGCATAACATCCGAAAAGGCATTTGCCTCTGCTGCTGGCATGGTTCCCAAACTATGACCATAAAGTAGCAAACGATCCTGGGTAAGGCCATGTTCCTTGAGCCAAAGCATACAAGCATCCACATCAGCCAACATGGTTTTGATGTGTTCGGTCTTTCCTTCTGAATTACCAAATCCGCGGTAATCAAACATCATAACCCCAAACCGGTGTTGGCCACCGATATTAGCAAAATCAGCAGCTCGTTGCCAATAGTCATCCATGTTTGGTGCATTGCCGTGCAAATAGAGAATGATGGTATCCTGGCTAATCAACCCCAGATCACCGAGGTACACACACTCCAATTGTGCTTTACTTCCCTGGTAGTTGGAAGTAACCTGAAACCGATGCACCAGACTTTCATCTACGAAACGATTACTTAGCTCGGCATTGGTAAACTTGTATTCACCAGGCTCTCCCTTTAGCATGAGTTGGTCCACATCGTTGTTACAGCCCCACAAAAACCCTAAAGTAGCGACCATTAAAATCTTCATCTTATTGAGCATCACCTATCTCCTTTCGATTAAAACGATAAGCCACTTTCAAGTAAATACCGTATCCTCCATAACCTCCAATAGAATTGACCTTGGTTTGAGGGATGAGTAATTTCTTATTGAAGTTTAACCATTTGTATTCTGCGCCCAGGACCCACTTTTTGGCTTCGTACTGATACCCCACTTGTAGGTTAGGATGGAAAAAAGTAGACTTATCCAATTCAGTTTCCAGCAGGTGCCAGTCATACCATTGGGTAAAACCCAAATAGATCTGACTCTTCTTCCAAACGGTCCAGTAGGCATTAACGGTAGTTTCCGGATAGATTCGGAAGGATCCATTTCTAAAAGCAACCATGGGATTGATAACGAGGTTCGCACTAATTCCGGGCCGCCATCCCTGCGGTTGAAGCAAACCAAAATTTGCTCCTAAATCCAATTGAAGGGTATTGAAGGATAAGGCTGAAGTGTGCAAACCTCCAAAAAGGCTAACCTTGTCTGTAAGGCCATGTGCCGCAGAAATGCTGGTGAGCGGAATGGGTGTGTTAGCCGCAAAGGGACCTCCTGCATCAGCGGCAATACGCCACTCCCCTTTTTCTAAGGGTTTAATTACCCGGGTGGTAGAGCAACTGGTGACCAATAAAAGGACCATTGCCCCCAAGAGAATTTGTACTTTCAAGATGGAAAACAGATTTTAGGATTATGACTGAAGACCGGGGCTTAGATGAAGGTTTATTTCCATTCCATGCTCCAGCACCTTATGGACGGGACAGCGCCCAGCTACTCGATTTAACCTTCCCCATTGATTATCATCGAAATCGCCTTCAATGATCACGTGTACATCAAACCGGTTTTGAGGACCTTTTTCATCGGAAGGACGAGAAACTTTGGCCGTAACTGCGCCATATTCCCAGCCTTTGTGATTGAGGTACATTTTAAGCGTGATCACTGTACAAGAAGCCAATGAACCGGCCAAATACTGAAACGGTGTAGGTCCTAATTCACCTCCTCCCTTTTCTTCAGGCTCGTCGGCCAACAGATGATGATCATCGATGTAGAGATGTGTTTTGAAATTGGGTTCATTGGAATCCAGGGAAGCTTCAATGGGTTTCATATTCGTTATTTCTCAATCAGGCTAAAGGTAAACAACCTAACCGAGTTCCCCGGCCAAAAGGGCAGCCCTCTTTCCAGTCTCCATTCCCAGGGCTACGCCCATTCCCCCTAAACGGACCGCGCACCCCACCCGATCAGAGACAGGTGCTATCCAAGGTGACTTACTACTCCCCACCCCCATAATTCCAGACCAGGAACGTTCCAATTCCCATTTCTGCCCGGGAAGAATGACCTCGTTCATCAATGTTCTCAAGTCAGACTGGATGAGATCTGTTGTTACCATTTCAGTGGTAGTTTCCCCTTGTTTATCCAGTTGGCGACCGCCTCCGAGCAATACTCGACCGTCAATATTCCGAAAATAGTAGTAGCCTCGATCCAGGTGAAAGGTCCCCTGGATATTCAAATGGGGCATCGGTTTAGTTACCAAAACCTGAGCCCTGGCGGGCTGAACCGAATCACCTAACCAGGATTGCGCAAACCCGTTGCTACAAATAAGTACCCGCGAAGCTTGAATATCTGGATGACCCTGCACCGAAATGGTGACCTGTGAAGGGTTTTCACTCCACTCCTCCACTTGTGCTCCATTCAAAACCAATATGCCCGATCGCTGAACCATTTCCAAGAGGCATTGCATTAACCTCCCCGTGTCCAGTTGTCCCTCGAGGGGATTAAAAAGCAGTCCCTGAATACCAGAAAAACCAAAGGTGTTGTCAGTCTGGCGAAACAATTCCGGGCCCAAGTCATACTTCAGCCAATCATTAATCCGCTCCCGATTGGCAAGAGCTTCTTCCCAGGCCTCCGAATCTCTGAATAATTCATACCCACCCCATCGATGAAACCCGATCCGGTCTGTTCCAAACGTGGATAGCAATCCTTGAAGGCCCTGGTAACGCTGAAGCACCAATTGTTTTATCTCTTCCGGGTCATGGTGATTCAGATCATCCAGCAATTCACCCAAGGAACCAAAACAAGCAAAACCCGCATTGCGACTACTTGCTCCCCAAGGTAGCATACCTCTTTCCAAAACCAGAATATGCCAGTCGGGATGTTGTTTTTTGGCAAAATAGGCAGCCGACAGACCCGTAATTCCACTCCCGATAACCACGAGATCGGGTTTTCCAATCCATTCCTTTTGTTCCCAGTAGCTGAAATTCATGTCGTTGTGTATCCGATATGGGGTAAAAATATAGAACCACAAAATAATGGAATGAGCAGAAGAATCCCTGCACTTTGACCGCATTTAACTGAGGGTGCTGCCTCTCAATTGTATTACATTTGGCCGAGATGAGTTCATTTGGAAAAACCTTCGAACGATCCTCGCCCTACCTTGCCTTGACCTTGTTTGGCTTTGCCCTGTTTTATGTTTTGTTTCAAAGCAGATGGTCGGTTCAAAACAACTCTCGAAAAATTCTTAGTGAAATCGCCAGTACACCGGAAGAAACCGTTTCTCGGTTTATGCAACCCGTTTGGCAATCCTTCGACCTGGTCAAAGAGCAATTTCCCGGCGTTTACCCACTCTTGGATGTAGGCGATGAACAACAGCTGCGAAGTTTGATGACTCCAGTATTGCACCAAACCGATCGAATCACCTGTATTCGTATAGCTTCTGACTCCCTCGAATTTTTACTCACTGAAACCGAAAATCTGCTCATAACCCGCACCATTAAAGGAAACAGCCCTAACAACCACCTTACGCTCAATTTCAAACCAACCAACAAGGTTATTTCTCACCAGGATAGTGCAGATTACGATCCTCGGGAACAAAGTTGGTATCAGGGAGCCTTGAGCAGGCCCGTGTCTGCCCCCTTGTTTATGAGCGAGCCTCATCAATTGTTTTGGACCGGGGTACCAGGAATAACAGTTAGTCGTGTCATTCCCGGTCGTGCTTCCAATTTTGCTGTCCTTGCCTATGACATTCCATTAAGTGCTATATCGGACTTCACCTCACACCTGAAGGTTTCTGAAAACGGACAATTCTTCATTTTGGGTAAAAACGGGCAATTCATGGGACTTCCCCACATGGCCCGTGATTTGGCCTCAGATACCCTGAATCGCTTACTGCTCAAAAAGCCCGAAGACGCGGGGTTACCGCTGTTTGGCGCCTGCTACGATCGATTTTCTGAAAACGAGCAGGACTCAGCCCTGTTTGAAATCACCTTTGAAGGTACTCGTTGGTGGTGTCGGATGCGGTCGATGAAACTCAATGATGAAAATGCCATCACCTTTGGCGTATTGGTTCCCGAAAAAGACATGCTCGGAATCATTCAAAAAGGCCAGCGAAATATAATCATCACCTTTGTTATTGGCTACTTGATGCTCATCTGGATCTTCTGGCTCTATCGCCGGACCCGAAACATGAACCGCCGGATTCGGAAGCAGAAGAACGTGATTGAGACCAAGAACGATGAGCTCATGCTCAGCATCAACTATGCTCACCGTATTCAAAGTGCCATTTTGGATGCCGAACTTCGGTTGAAGAAGCATTTTCCAAATTCCTTCCTGTGGTCAAGACCGAGAGATGTGGTTGGCGGTGATTTTCTTTGGTATGAAAATGTAGAATTCAAAGCACGAGGGTTTCAACAGCGAATTCACTTCCTAGCCATGGTCGATTGTACGGGACATGGAATTCCGGCTGCATTTATCACCCTATTCTGCCAAGCTGCGCTCAACGAGGCCATTGAAAAAGAAACCTGCCCTTCTCCCCCCGATTGCTTAAGCGCCTGTATCGCACACTGGAAGAGTCTTTGGGAGAATCAGGGCAACTTCGCGATGGATTTGACATTTCACTGATTGCTATTCCTGAAGGCTACAACTCCCTGTATTACTCCGGAATGAACTCCAACGCCTACCTCTATCCGAAAAGTGGCAGCCCCATATACCTAACCGGTGATCGATCGTTGCAAACAGAGCGCTTAGGGGCACATACCTTCCGTTGCCAGGAAATAAGCTTGGAAAGCGAGGCAGAACTCTTCCTATTCTCCGATGGAATCAAGGATCAATTCGGCGGAAGCAAAAACAAGAAGTTTACCGCCAAAAGACTTAAACAACTCACCTTGGAAATCAGCCAAATGCCAATTCAGGAGCAGCAAGCCCAAGTAGAAAAACAACTGTGGAATTGGAAAGGCGATAACGAGCAGACCGACGATATCATTCTGGCCGGAATCCGTATAACGGCTGACGGTAAAGCCATTAGCAAGACCTTGCCCGTTGAGAAGTCCACCATTAGCATCCAAGAGCCCAAAGCTCGATTGACGGTATCAAGCTCGCAGGAAGATTGGAATGGGGAGCATTTAACCCATCTTTTACAGAAATTGAAGGCTTCCCCCGCAAAAAGCCTTATCATCGATTTATCGGCCATTAATTCTCTGGATGAGCAGGGTGCCACTATCCTTCTGGAAAATCTAAACGATAGGCTACAAAATCATTCGATGGAGCAAATCACCATAATCGCTCCTTCCAATCTATTTGATAGGTGCGCCTTTTTCCATAGCCTAAACGAGGTTAACCCTCAAGCTCTGGCCCAATCTGAAATCTTGCTAAAAGATTAGAGAAGTACTATAAACTTAGAAACGACGACGAAGATTGTACTTCAACTTACGCTGGTAATCTTCTGTCATCCAGTCCATAAAGTTGGTCGTACTCTTACTGATGCAATGGCAATAATGCTTGACCCGATCGCGTATATCGTCGTACAGGTGCTCTGCCAATTGAAGCGCGTCGAACATATCCTCCGAGTTCTCTACACAAATCTGCGTATGCTGCTCAATAGAATTATCGATAGCTACCCGAGGACGCTGACCACTTTGAATAACCCGCTTATACTCTTCCTTGATGTTAAACTCAATGCTCTCTGACTTGGCAAACTTTTCTCTGATCTCATCCGGCATGATGTACTTGAAGTTGCGCTGAATATCTTCATCCGAAGCCAGGCTTTCCAGGTATAGATTAGGATTTCGGAAGATATCGTGCCAATCAACTGGAGCATCCCACTTACCAAAACGGTAGGCGTTGTTACCCAAATCGATTACCGTAAACTCAGACTTCCCAGGCAAAATACGAGAACCCCGACCGATCATCTGGTGATAAAGCGTCAAAGACTTTGTAGCCCGATTCAGAATGATGGTTTCCACCGTTGGTTCATCAAATCCAGTGGTCAAAATTCCTACAGAGGTCAAAATCGCATCCGGCTTTTCTTTAAACCACTGCAATATTTCTTTTCGCTCTTTGGATGAGTTGGTATTATCCAGGTGTTTAACGTCATAACCGGCATTGCTAAAGGACTCATAAACCTCTCTGGACGTGTTGATACCATTATTAAAGATCAATGTTTTCTTGCCCTTGGAACGCTCCTCATATGCATCCAAAAGCTTTTCCTGCATCAGGTAATTGGTGTATAGGCGTTCGGAAGATCGAACGGTGTAATCCCCGTTGATACCTACCGAAAGGGATTTGAGGTTTACATCGTAAGAAAAAGTAGATGCTTTAGCCAGGAAGCTCTTTTTGATCAAGGTACCAATGGAATCTCCTACAATTAGTTCATCGTAGTTATCCTTCATCGGAAGCTTGATATTGGAGCTAAGCGGAGTAGCTGTAACGCCCAGAATCATCTCATTTTCGAAAAACTTAAACAGCTTTCTAAAAGAGTTGTAGTGAGCCTCATCCACGATGATCAAGCCAACATTCGTCACTTCAAACACATCATCGTTTAAGCGGTTGTTGAGCGTTTCCACCATGGCCACAAAACAGGAATAACTTTCCTGGTCGGGTAGCTCTTTTACCTTGCTGTCGATGATTTTATTAGGAACCTCAAACTCGCTTAACACGTTGGATGTCTGGGCACAAAGCTCAATTCTATGGGTTAGAATGAGTACTTTTTTTCCCGTTTCGCGAATGTATTGCTTGGCGATTTCAGAGAAAATTACCGTTTTTCCTCCCCCGGTAGGTAGCTGATACAGCAAGTTGTACTTCTCTTTCTTATCACGAAGTCGATCGAAAATGCGTTCCATCGCCTCGTGTTGGTAGTCGTACAACTCCTTCCCTACTTTCTTATCTAACTTTTCGGTGGCTTCAACCGGCATGAATTGTTCTCCAAAATTTTTGCAAAAATAGGGAGTTTTTTATGCCCAGGCAGAAGATAAAAACGGGTTATGCACAATTCTTTTTTACACCCACGCGAAAATCTTCCAAGAATTGAAGTCTTCCCTTATTATTAGTTTCCTGATAATCAGGAAATGAGGGAACGATTCAGGTAATCGTCCAAAGGTTTGAGTCCTTTGAAGACGGATGCACAGTGTTTCAGAAAATCGGCCGAAGTCACCAATTTATCCTCCATTTGATGCGAAGCCAGGAAACTTTTGTACCGTAGAAGCTCAATTTCCGGGTGATCTTTGGCAAAGCCTTTAGGAGCCGTTTTAAGCTTCTCTCCTTCCAGTTCGCCAAAGTATTTTTTGAAGGTTTTGTTTTGAATGATGGCTTTAAACTCATCCGGATCATGAGCGATATCATCCCGAATGGATTTGATCCATTTGGATTCGGGCATGTAGGCTCCACCGGCCAGCATAGATTCTCCCGGTCCAATATGGATGTAGTAACCCGCACGAGAGTGAATCTCTGACTTTTTCTCAGCGGCCGTAATATGAGCGCCAAAATGCGTTTTGTACGGCGACTTGTCCTTAGAAAATCGAACATCTCGGTAAATGCGGAAGGCTGCCGCCTTACCCGAATGATGAGAAATGGAAGGATCGAATTTGGCAATCTCCCGAATCAATTCATCAATGAACTCGATAAACTCCTGATGTACCTTTTGATAGGTCGGTTTATTATCCATAAACCATTCACGGTTGTTGTTTTTCTTAAGTGTCTTGAGAAAGGTGAAAGTGTCTTTGCTGAGGGTAGCCATAGTGAATCAGATAATTAAAAGTTCACCGCTACCGAAGCAGCGGTGAACGCTAAGTTAAATCGAAATGTCTTTGGGTAAAGAGCGATTTTTAAACGGTGAAGCAAGAAAAATTGAACGAGAATTACTTCCTGCTCTTCGTTTTCCTCTTATCCCATAGAATGAAAGGCAATGCGGTTACCCTCCGGATCCATGAATTGAGCAAAAAATCCATTCTCCCCAATCGAAGTTTTAGGAATTGTTATGGTTCCACCAGCGGCCTCAACGCGTCCCAAAGGAATGCTTAGATCATCTCCTCCATTAAGATAAACCAAGGCACCGCTTGAGCCAGGCTCCATACCTTCGCCGGTAACTACGGCTCCGCCAACAACGCCAGGTTCAGATCCTGGAAGAAATCCCATTCTGAAGTCTCCTCCATCTGGGCTGTTCATTTCCATTTCTTGTACAGGTCCATCCAATACTGCACCATAGAATTTGCAAGCTCTATCGAAATTTTTAGCTGGAATTTCGAACCAGTTAATCACATTAGCCATTAGAAATAGATTTTAAGAATTAGCATTATTTCTCTACGAATGTAGATGGGGTGATTCGCGACGGCAAATCAAAAAATCCAAAAACTTAAATTTCTAATTTTAATATTTTTACCAATAACTTGCTCAATAAGTGAATTTATTACGCCCAATAATTAAGTTTTAAATGAAAAAAAAGGAAGTTCTATTTTCCTTAATTCACTCCCTCAATCAGAGTGAAAAGCGGTATTTCGTCCTGGATTGCACCCGGCAAAAAAATGGAGACAACTATCTTCGGTTGTTTCGAGCCATTGAGCAACAAAACGAATATGATGAGGGCGCCATTCGCCAGTTGTTTGAAGGAGAGACCTTTCTCAACCAACTTTCGGTTACAAAGAACTACCTCTACAAGCTGCTGCTAAAAAGCCTACGCAACTACCACCACCACTTAAGTAAGCAGGCAGAGCTCAAAGATTTGCTGCGCAATGTAGAAATCCTATTCAATAAAGAACTGTACCAATTATGTGATCAGGAGTTGAAAAAAGCGGAGAAACTGGCTCTCAAATATGAATTGACCGCGGGATTGTATGAAATCTATGACTGGCAGCGAAAATTGCAGCAGAATCAAAACCCTCACCAATATGCCCAGTTTCAAGCAACGCTTAAGCAGCAGGAACAGGCGTTAAAACAATTGGAAAACCAGCACCAATACATGGAACTCATCGTGGGCGTTTCCCGCTCCATAATGGAAAATAGTGATAGTCCGGTTCCTTACGAACAACTCTTGGAAGCTCCGGAAAACGCTCTTACCGAGGATGCGGCCACCATGCATTACAACGCTCTCTATTTTAAAAGCATTCTTCAAAACCAAAGTAAACAGGCCCTACAATCGATGCACGAACTGATCGATCGTATGGAAAAATACCCTCATCGAATTATTGAAGCGCCTTCGCTATACGCTGGAAGTGTGAATAATGTGGTGAGTTACTATGTGTTTAACCAGGACTACGATCAGGCCATGAGTTGGATTCGTAAAGCGCAGCAGGTTTATCAAAAGGTAAAAAGCCGGAGCGAGAATCGAACCGTGCTCAAGCAGATGCTCAGAACTTACAACATAGAACTCGAGATTTACCGGGAACAGGAAAATGCGGATATCGATATTCAACACATCGAGGACTTTGTGATCAGCAAAACCTATAAAATGCCGCTGGACTACCTCTTCTCCTTTCGCTTTCAGCTGGCGTATATATACTTTAAGCGAGGTAAATTTTCCCAGGCCCTTCAATGGGTGAATCTGGTGCTTCAAAGCAAACACCGACAGGTGCGCCCCGATGTTCAGGTCAATGCACGATTCCTAAATCTGATGATTCACCTGGAATTGCAAAACCTCTTCGTGCTACGCTATTTCGTAGACAGCACCCGACGGTATCTCAAAAAGTGGCCTATTAAAGACCCAAGTGTACCGCATGTTCTCAGTTTCTTTTCACGAATTAGTAAGGCTCCATTGCTAGAGTATGAGCAACAATACCGATGGTTGTATGAGCGGTTGTACCCCAATGGCTATGAAGCACCTCCTACTCCCGATGGCGGGGATTTTATTCATTACAAAAGTTGGCTGGAGCAAAAGCTGGGCATCACGGCATCGACGTTGTAAGCGGGAAAGATTTTTTGGGAAGCAATTAGACCATTGGTTGAATTTATTTAGATTAGTCACAACTAATTAAGTAATTAACCCAATTTCCTCTCCTGATGAATGCTCTATTTCACGTACCTGCCTTAGGCAGAAGAAACTCTTTCATCCTTAAACTTGCTTTATTCTCACTCCTTATAATTTTATCTGGCCCGGGCTTCGGCCAAAAGCTTAGCTGGTCCGAAATCCTTGAAGATCCCAAACGGGAAGGCTGGAACGACAATCTGTATGAAGGAAAGTACTACAGTTATCACCGCGCAGATGGTGAGTTTACCCTCATCCGTCGTGACTTAAACATGAAGGAAGAAGCTCGTGAGACTTTTACCTACAAACACGAAAGTGCACCTGGAAAATTCACCGAGCCCCGCTTTCGCTGGATGGGAGATCGTCTCGTGGTTTTTACCCGATTCAAGGACAAAGACGAAGAAACCTTCCACCTCTACTACCAGATATATGACTTGAGTACCATGCAAACCAGCGGCCCCGAAGAGTTTATGGACATAGACTTCATTGGTAAATTCCGCTACGAGGACATTCTGGTTAAAGTATCACCCGATGCTACCAAGATGGCCATTTCCTACTTCACTTCTCCGGAAAGGGGAAAATTTGAACGGGAAGATCTGACCCACCATCTCAAAGTATACAACAATGAAATGCAAGAGCTTTACAAAGCAGACTTGGTAGAAGATGACCGCGAAGAGCACATTGAAATTAACTACTACACCGATTTTTCCTGGTTTTCAGACGGACGCATCCTCTTCCTAAAATCTCGCTGGGTAGGAACCGATGAGGACGACGAAGTGCAGGAAGATGTGGATGAAGATGAAATCACTCCCAGACTCTTTACCCTGATCGAATTTGACGACAAAGGTTCTCCTTTGGATCATCAATACCTCGAGGTGGGTCAGGTATACGTAAACGACATTAGTGTTTTGGTGGATGAGAACGATAAAGTAGCCATTGCCGGTGTATACTCCAAGATATACAGTTCCAGTATGGGCGGAGTTTTCTTTGCCAAGGAAGGTGGCAACGGTAAGATTGGAGAATTTGAATTTATCCACTTATCCGAGGACCAGGTATTCGAGCTTACTCCTACCAAGCAGGCTGATAAAATCCGCAAGAAGGCCGAGAAAAAAGCCGCTAAAAAAGGACGTGACGTGATTTATGAACTCAGCAACATGGTTTGGAGAGGATTCATTGAGCGCGGTGATGACTATGTGTACATTCTGGAAAAATACCGCTACTGGCAAACTCAAAGTACCGATGCCAACGGTAACACCACCACTACAAATCACTACAAGTATGGTGAAATCATGACCTGGTCATTTAGCAAAAACATGGAACTTAACTGGATGTCGAGAATTCCGAAAAGCCAGTACACCAAAAACGATGGTGGCTCCAATTCCTCTTTCGTCTATGGATATACTGATGATAAGATGTACTACATCTACCACGATTTGGAGGAAAACCTAAAGAAACCGAAAAACGAAACGATTACGGTAAACACCCGGAAAAAAATTCCACTCATGTTGGCTGAGGTCGATTCAGAAGGAGATTTCGATCGACAAGTAATTGGGACAGAAAAAGACACCAAGCTGGATATCCGTCCAAGAAGCGGAATGCACATCGAAGGCGATAGAATCATCCTTATTGCCAGAGATAAACTTAAGTGGACCCATGCCTCTTATGAGTTTTAGCACTACTCTACCCTGAAACGCAGCAGCACCGATTCCTGTCTGCGTTTCATTTGCTCCAGGTTGGTACTTTCAAAAGGACGATCTAACTGATTTTGAGCCAAATCTGCGGTCAATTCAGGAAGAATGAAAAGGTAGTTTCCAATTTCCCAGGGTGCATCGGGAGTAAAGCTCCAACTTCGTTCTTCCTGCTCAGACTGAAATGTTCCTTGAATAACCTCCCCTTGAGCCGAGGTTAGTTGCAATCCTTCTAAAAGGCTCCCATAGCACATGGGTTCAGAAAAACGAACGGATACAGCCTCTTTACTTCCAGGCTTGACCGGACCTTTTTGAAATTCCTCAATACTTGGCAACAGCGTATCGGATTCGGTAATGGTATAAGTAATGGCATAGGAGCACTCAGCCCAACGATTGTTGACGCCCTGAAAGGCTTTTCCCAATTGTAACGTGACCCTTTCACCTGGATAAAAGATTTCACCGTACTCATCCAAATAGCGAATGTCTTTTTTTACCCGGCCCGGATGAAGCATCAAAGCCACAACGGTATAATCTTCATTCCAGGCTACTTTGTGCCGCCAAACCAAGGGACGATCCAGGCCCAAACTATCCAGTATTTTAACCTCCTTCAGGTCAAATACATCCGGATCCATCGGCTGGTCGAACTTGAGGTAAAAAAGCAAAGTGTTCTCAGGAATAGCCTGAGCACTTGGATAATGGGCCAAAACCTGTGGTGCGAAAGGATTAAGCTCCGGTTGTGGCGGTGACTTGAATCGTTTTCTAAATTCCTCTCCCCGACTTTGCAACCGAACTTCAAAAGTCAGGTTGGATCCGGCATCGGATGTCGATGTGAAGCAGAGGTATTGCCCTTTTATTTTGTAGCGCCCCAGAACGGGCTGATCAACGGTTACATTATCCACAATCCAATGGACGGATAGAAAGCGTCGAAAGGCAACTGGATCATTCTTTTCCGAGAGATACTTAAGCTCAGATGGCAAAAGCCTGCCGGCCACTTCAAATCGGGCCGAGTCCAAAATTTCGATTCGCTCTTGCCCTAACATCATCATGGGACAAGCCAAGAGGACCATTAAGATGATTCGCTTCATAATACCTGCAAAGAAAGTCGAATCCATACAATCCGACTTTCTTACCCCGGTTTCTATTTCTTAATGATTTGGGTCGTGTAGGGCGTTCTGTTTTCCGCACTGATCCGAACTATATATTGACCCGCCGGATACTCCTTCAAGGAGAATTGAATATTTCCACCACTAACCTGGCTTTCGCTTTGAAGTACGCGGCCTTTGAGGTCCATTAACTCTACTTGAGCATCGGATCCGGGCCAGGCCACCTCCAACCGGTCACTCACCGGATTCGGGTATACCCGAACTCCATCAATCGGTTGTTGGATAGCCTGAGCGTTCAATGTAAATACCGGATCCTTGGTCCCAACCTTTAACATCTTTAGTGTAGCATCAGAGGTTAATACCAGTAAGTTGTGATTGTCGTAAAAAGAAATGGTTCGGTAGGTTTCTGGATACACCTTAATATCCGAATCTGTCATACCGGTAGCGGGCTGTCCGGCATTGTCGCGTAATCTTACCGCGTTGTTGTTAATCTGATTGTTGTTCTCTGGTGTTCCATCAATCCAGTGCTGGCCAATGCGCATCAAAACCTGGTTGTTGATTCCATTATCGCGATGAAGGTTGTAGAGGTAATGCATCCCATCTTGATTGACTGCTACCACTTTTGAAGGCAAATTGTTGTGCACATTAAATTGCTCGTGCACTTGTAGAACTCCAGCTCCATTAATCGTTGCCGGGTCGAAGGAAAACCCAGGTGCACAAACGGTTACCCCCATCAAACGGCTTTGTCCATTAATTTCGGTATAAGCCATCTTTTCGAGTGGTGCATTGGTGTGGTATCCTCCGCCCCAATTGGTTTTGTACAAGGTAGTTGCTCTACGAACCACTTGAGTCTGATGCTCAAATGGAGCATTTACTGCAGCTACTTCTCCCACCAATCCTCCGAAGAGCTCTCCAGACGATACATATAAGGTACCGTTACCCCAGGTAATGTCCTGCACGGTAAATCCATTATTAGAATAGGACATTTCGCAGTAAGTCACTTGGCTCAAATCGAGAATCTGCAAGTCATTTCCTCCATTCGTAGCCACCATTACCCGACGCTGAGCGCCATCATTGACCAAAAAATACACTGAGCCCGAAAGTGGGTTCACTTCCATATTCATCACATGAACCGATCCTACGCCCAAAGCGGCGCTGATCTTAGTGGTGTAATTGGGAATGGAATCTACCAGATTCTGGTGTCGATCTGCTACGTTGTTGTCATTTAGCGCAATCGCATATAATTTGAACTTGACCCCATCGGCTACGATGAGTACCACCTCCTGACCATCGGTGATCAATTTAATTTGATCAATGGTTCCCGTTCCAATCGGATTTCCAGTTTGTGGATTTTTTAGCAAAGACTGGGAGTAAATAGCCCCTGAGAGAAGCAACAATAGTGCTGCAGTGATTATCGATTTCATGGTAAGTCGTTTTTTTGAGTGTTTCCCATTTCACGCTGCTAACTTTCTGATCGTTTGGCCTTAAGCACCCATTTGTGATAAGCGGTTCTGAGGGATTAGCGGTCAAACCGTTCATCACAGGACTTTGATTTTGGTAAAAAACTTCGTGATTTCTATGTTTGCAGTTCGAACAAGCTAAACAAGTACCCCTATGGGAAGAGCATTTGAATACCGAAGAGCTGCTAAAGAAAAACGCTGGGGCAAGATGTCCCGAATATTCCCCAAACTGGCTAAAGCCATTACCCTGGCCGCCAAAGAAGGTGGAACCGATCCGGAAATGAATGCTACCCTGCGTACGGCAATTGCCAACGCCAAGGGACAGAATATGCCTAAAGACAACATTGATGCTGCCATCAAGCGTGCGGCCTCAAAGGACATGGGTGACTTTACCGAGGTGAACTACGAAGGCAAAGGGCCTCATGGGGTATTGGTTTTTGTGGAATGTGCTACAGACAACACCACACGTACCGTGGCCAACGTTCGCTCTTACTTTAACAAAGCCGGCGGTGCACTCGTTCCTTCCGGATCTTTGGAATTCATGTTTGACCGCAAGGCCGTTTTCGAATTTGAAAAAACCGAAGACCACGATTTGGAAGAACTGGAATTGGAATTGATCGATGCCGGTTTGGAAGAGATCGAGGAAAATGAGGGTATGATCTACATCTACGGTGAGTACACCCAATTTGGTTCCCTGGCAGCTGCTTTGGAAGGACTGAACATTGAGGTTAAAAAAGCTTCCCTGAACCGCTACCCTACTTCTCCGGTTGAATTTTCGGAAGAGCAGATGGTGGACATCGAAAAAATGCTGGACAAACTCGACGACGATGACGACTGCCAGCAGGTGTTTACCAACATCGGTTAAGCCTCTCGCTTAAGTTCCGTACTGATCCTTTTCTTTTCGCTCATTTACGGTGAGCATTCTTAGGTCGCGTACAATGACCAAAGCAAATCGGGTACCCGGTTCAATCCATTCCCGCTGAATTTGGCTAATGGCCGTGTCTATCTCATACACCTTGTAACTGGGATCGTAGCGGCAAAAATCCATCCAACCCGACAGATCGCGGTGATAGTCCAGGTAATTACCCCAGGTTTTGTAAAACGATACGTAAGGTCCTTTACGAGCGACGATTTCAAATCCAAAATCGCGAAAGAAAATGTGCTCTTTTTCTGTGATTTCGTGAAGCTTACCAGCTCCACTATACTGTTTTCCAACCATGGTGGTTACTTTATGGGGTTCGTGATTGGGTTGGAATCAGGTTACAAAATTTTGAATTTTTCGCCGGTTAGAAATGAAAAAATTGAGATTGCTAAAAATGCTGGCTTTTTTCCCGAAATGGGACGGGTGGGTTATCTTCGTTTGACCAACAAAGTCAGATGAGATCGATTGACCAAATTGTACTGAAAGCTATTGTAGGGGGGCTCTTCCTAACCATTAGCTGGGCCATAGATCAAAAGGAAGCCATCTGGAGTAGAAACTACCAATACCCGGGAGCCGAGGCCTTTGAGATTTTAATCTTGGAAAAACTATGCCTGATTGCTGGAATAGTGCTGCTTGTATTAGCATTAACCAACCTAATTCGCCTCCTTAGAAAACGAGACCACTAAAGCGCATTCTGAGCGGCGAGCAACTTAGCTTTTACACTCTGAATCCAGTCGTACTGGTCGCTGCGGCGTTTGTCTACTCCTTCCTTCTCTTTCAAGCTCTTAGCCAGCTCTTCTTTGAGATCGGTAATACCAGATTCGGTTTTGAATATGTTTTTGCTGATTTTCTTGTACTGCTTTTTCAGTTGCTTCAAATCCGACTTATAGGTCTTGAGTTTGTCTTTTTCAGCTGAAGCCGAAACCTTATCCGTGGGATCCACTTTTTCAACCGCCGCTTTCTGATCTTGAATTTGGTTTACCTTGTTTTCCCGGTCTTTTTCATTGATGGTCAGGTCATCCTTCATACCTACCACATCTAATTCCTCTTCTTTGATTTCCAGGCGAATTTTGTCTTCTTCCTTTTTGAACTTAGCCTGTTCCTTTTCAATCAAGAGCAACTTCTTTTCTTCATTTTTCAATTCCTCCTGTACGGCATTGATGTATTCGCTGAGCGCAATGTCTTTGATGAACTTGCGAATAAATACATCGTATTCGTGGTGAGAAGCTGATCCGAGACACAGGGTATCCATCCAAAAGGCAAAGAATACCCGGGTACCTAATTTATCGGCTTCAGATAGGGTGTAAATATCCACCGAATCGGTCCAGAAAGCAGACATCACTACTGAATTGGCGGAAATGGCCGACTCGTTTACCTCGCATTTCACCTCTCCTCCATGCTCAATTTTATGTTCGATCGCCTTGAGGACGTCTTTTTTCTCCGCTTGCAGAATGAGCACTTCGTAGGTGTTATGCATTTGATCACCCACCCATTTTTTCTGAATTTCTTTAACCTCAAAACCAGGTTGAGCCAGAAGTAAAGTTGGAAGTAGTAGGTTGATCAAAAGAATAAAGGAGTTTTTCATACCGCGAATATTTGAAGGCGTAAAATTAGGCCGACCGCCAAAGGCGAAACATAAACGGAACTTCAGTTGCGCAAAACCTCGACCAGTGACGGTTCAAAAGGTTAAAAGTAAGTTTTATGAGTCGGATTGTTTTCCTTAAGCCACCCCTTTGGACTTGAAGAAAGACCGAAGAGCATCAAAAATGAACAGGCACACCATGGCAAAAAGGGCCAGGGTAAAGTAATTTGTTTCGGGGCCTTGAACGGGTATATAGCTTTTAACAACAGGCATGAGATATACCAGTAAAAGGGCAAACGCCAATCCCAGAAAAACCGGAACGAAGGAACCTACATTTGACAGGGTACCCACCTTTTTGGGGATAGATGGTTGAGTACCGCTTCGGCCAGGTCCACTTTACGATTGGGGACAATGGATTGTTCTACCCAACCGTTAAGCGCTTTTTCTTCGGCCACCAAAGCCTGACAATGGGAACATTGGCTATAATGAGCCTTCGCTTCTGGGGGATGTCCCATTCATTGCTGAGAGCAAATACTTCTTCCGGACTCAGGTGATTATCCATGGCGCAAATCATTTAGTAGTTCCGCATCCCGATCTGTAATTCGAGATTTGAGCGCTTGACGCGCCCGAAACAAATTTACTTTAATAGAACCTTCGGTCTCACCGGTAAGGGCAGATATTTCCTTTAGGTTCAGTTCATTCAGATAAAACAAAGTCACCAACTCCCGTTGCTTCTCGGGCAATGAGCCGATGAATTGCCTCACCCATTTCTTTAATTCTTTCTTATCGGAGGGTGACTCAAAACTTCCGTGAGTTTCGCTGTTAAACTCCAAGGTCTCGGGTGCACTCTTCCGTTTTCTTAGTTCATTTAAGGCATGGTTTCGGGCAATTTGATAGACCCAAGTACTCAACCGAGAACGGCCTTCGTAACGATCCATTTTTCGAATACACTGTAGCAAAACATCCTGCGTAGCTTCTTCTGCCCATACTTCCTGCTGAAGCATTTGGCAGCAAAGTGCAAAAATCATTTGCTGGTAACGAGCCACAAAGTAGCGAATGGCCCCAGGTGAACCAGCTCGAATGCCCTGTATCAAATCTTGTTCGTTCAACGTAAACGCGAATCGCTTTTGGGGTTAGACACCCTTTGGCTGGGGAAGGTTACACTAATCTAGGATTTTTTTGTGTGCCCTTTCATTTTTTCTAAAAATCAGCCAAGTTGTATATAGAGGTATAGACAAGCCAATCGCAAAAAAAAATTCAAAATCCTGTAACCTCTCTTCCTAAGCTGGTGTCTAATGGGCAAACACTTAAAAATCGAATCCTATGGAAGGAGTTATTGCAGTTTCGTTACCCATTATTATCTCATTGGCCTCATTTGTTATGATCGTATTTCTCAGAAGATATGAGAACGCTGAAAAAATGAAAATGATCGAAATGGGATTTAACCCCAAAGACATGGTTGAACCTCCCAAGAAAAAAGGCCTCATGCTCAAGTTTGCCCTCATTGCTGGTGGTGTTGGTGTAGGGTTGTTAGTCGGCAACTTCCTCGATCAGTATACAGGCATAAATGATGACGTGGCCTACTTTTCCATGTGTCTCATCTTTGGTGGTATAGGTTTGTACATCGCAGACCAAGTGATGCAAAAGCGTCTCAAAGAGGCCGAAGAGGCCGAAAAGAATGCGCAGAATGAAGAATCCAAGTCGACTTCTACTCCACTCACGCACCACAAAGATTAGTGTTTTAGCTCCGTTTTGGGTAGGCCAGCATTCGGTTGGCCCGCCCCTTAACCAAGGGCACTAAAACCAAATAGAAAAACAAAATGCCTCCCACAATACACATCACCAAGTAACCGACAATTTGAGCCCTGAGTTCATCATCCAGCTTATCCAGCCTTTTCCTTTCCGCCTCAAAATCCTCGTAACTAATTTCATCGGATTGATACTTTAAGCGTAAAGCATCGATTTGAACATCGTACTGATCTCTATCAAAATAGTCGAACTGACGATCCAAAATATGAAAGCCCACAGCCGGAATAAAAGGCATGGCGGCGATGAGTAAAATCCAAAGCGTGGATGCAATGTGGGAATGAACGCGGCTCACTCCCAAAAGGAATGCGACACCAAGAAGCAACCAAAAGAGTCCGAAGAACTCCATGGCAAGTAGGTTTTCTTCGTTGTAGTATTCCACGAAGGCTAAGCTTAACCCCATAAAAATGGAAATCACAATTCCGGTAGCCACAGCGGCGAGAAAGTTTTGCCAGCGAAAGGAAGTAAACAGAAACAATAGTCCGGTGATGCAAAAGACAACCACGGTCATCATCCACCAATATCCGGATTTGAAGAAATAATGGTACTTCATTTTGGCATCGACAATACGACTGATATTCGTCCCAAAAGAGGGAGCTGAACTGTTGGAAAAGTTGGTCGATTCTGCCGGGAACATCCAAGTGGCTTTGGGATTGGATTTACTGATGTATTTCCCATGAAAATAGGCGTAATAATCCGCGTAAACCTGAGGGTCCCAGCGGTAGGATCTACCGTACTTCTGAGCTACTTCGATTCGGGCCAAAAGTTTGCGTTGAGCATAAGAAACGGGCTCACCCAAGGCCTTGACATAACTGTCCAATAATCCCTGGCTATCTAACAACTTGGGAAACCTTTCTTCAGAATAATGATAAGGATAGAATGAATTGAAATACTTCGAATGATCCCTTTCCAAACTCTGCCAGAGATTTCGATAATGTAAAATACTATCCCTAAACATCATCGTATCCATTCGTCCATCAATAACCACTCTAAACTCATCCTCACGCTCCTGGGCCTCCGCAATCAGTAATTCCAATGAACTTGGAAATTCCGGATAATTAATCGCACGGTAATTCGTGTCATTATCAATGTCGATTTTACGCTGAGCCCGCCTCACAAAATCTTCTTTACTAAAGAAATATTCGTAATCATTCAATTCGTCCATTTCAAAGGGCTGCCCCATCTCGAGCGTATTCAAATCGTTTTGAAAATCTTCATCACTTATCAAGTGAGAAACCCGATAGCTCATAATCATGGTAGGCGTAAAAGACAGACTGATTATCAAGAAGATACTTATAAACCAGAGCAGAAATTGAATCTGAGCATGGTAAAACTTCCACCGCCCAAAATTCTTGTCTGAATTGAAACGCAACATCCGATACACCCAGAAGCAGAAATAGGTAGCCTGCAAGATGAAAAGAAGAGCAAACAGGAGTTCCAGATCGGGAATACGATCGAAATGCAAGGGCCACACCCAAGCGATTGCTGCCAACAGGAGGTTGACCAAAAGCAATATCCAGATGTGGTAATGAATTTTAACCTGCCATAGCCAAGGCGCATTGATCAAAAGTTTGTGGTCGATTTGCTGCAGAAAACCGGGGAGAATTTTTTTCAGGATTTTCATAGGGTGTCGGAAAATAATTTGCGGGTGGAACGGCTGATATTTCGGAAATACTCTACTTCAATGGACTGCTCAACAAGATGCAGTAAAAGTTTTTGCGTGGTCCATTCAATCGGAGTTTCAAGGGTAAATGAGGTTCCGTTGTCCAGCACTTTTACCCCTGAAGCAGATTGCATAGCGTTTTGAAGATCGATGAAACTAAAGGGGCCTGAAAGCTGGTAGGTATTGTGCTCCCGATCGTCTCCAAACGAACCGGATTGCCCAGAATACAAGGCTTTTCCATTTTTCAAAAACACAATTTGATCGGCTACACTTTCAATCTGGTGCAACTGTTGCGAGCTCAAAATAATACCCAAGGGATATCGCGTGGAACTGGCCAGGTGTGATAAATCCTGAAGAAACTGCTGCTGTGCCACTAAATCGAGGTTTGCAATGGGTTCGTCCAACACCAAAAACTGAGGTCTCCATACAATCATACGAGCCAGTTCAAACCGAAGTTTATACCCCGATGAAAGCTGCGACCAGGTTAAGTGCTGAAACCGCGTTAGTCCCAATCGGTGTACTACGAAGCGCACCCGTTCTTCATTCTCTTCACCAGTTACTCCATGTATGGCGGCAGCAAAGTGTAGGTTTTGAAGCAAGGTTCCATTCCAACGTTTAAGCCGTTGCGGAATGAAGGCAATGCGTTGTTTTCGTTCATAATCAGGCAAGTTGTTGAGCCCTATGCCCTGGTAGTCTATATCTCCAGTGTCTGGAGCGGTCTCACGGGCCAAAATTCGTAACAGGGTGGTTTTTCCATTTCCATTCTCCCCTACTACACCACATATTTCCCCGGATTTCAAACTCAGGTTAATGGGGCCCAAGTCGAAATTGTGACCGCCATTTCGGTAATGCTTTTGTAAATCCCGGATCTCAACTACGGTTTTGGCGGGTGAAGTTGTTTCTGAAGGATCATCGAGCTTCATTTTTTCAACCGCTGCCGTAAAGGCGCTTAGTCCTTGAATCACCTGGTTTTTCTGTTCCCCGCTTAGTTCGCCTTCTCCCAGGCCCCTAAGCTGATTATAATGGGCTCTTACTTCGGTTACTTCATCACGAAATGAAGCTAACTCATCCATGTCCACCGTAAGATCCATGGCCCTTCGGGTGGCTAAACTCAGGTTTTCACTGGAGACAAATCGCAGGTATTCTTCCCGCTGCTGGTTTTTCGACATACCTATAAAAAATAGAGGATTAAAAACTCCCTTGCTGGTTGTTTAGCTTTCTAAACTATAAAATGCCAGAGAAATTGCGAGCTCTTGGCTGTGATCTTAACATTTATTTCCGGATTCTATCTACTTTCGAATCGTGCTCAAAACAACGCATAAAGTCATCCACCGATCTGCGCAAAAAATGGAGGAAATCGCAGATGAATCCATCCCCCTGATCGTTACTTCCCCACCTTACCCCATGATAGGAATGTGGGACGAGTTGTTTGTGACACAAAACCCTGCCATAAGCACTGCCCTCGAAAAGAACATGGGCATGGAAGCATTTGAAGGAATGCACCAGGAACTGGATTCCGTTTGGCGGGAAGCCTACCGGGTTTTGCAACCAGGAGGAATTGCAGCAATCAATATTGGAGATGCAACTCGTACTCTTGGAAAAACCTTTCGATTGTATTCCAACCACAGCCGAATCATACAGGCCATGGAAGATCTGAGCATGAGCATACTTCCTTCTATCCTGTGGCGCAAACCAACCAACTCTCCCAATAAGTTTATGGGTTCGGGCATGCTCTCTCCGGGAGCGTATGTCACCCTCGAGCATGAATTCATTCTACTGTTTCGCAAGGGAGGTAAACGCAACTTTACCTTAGAAGAAGACAAACAACGGCGCCGTGAAAGTGCCTATTTCTGGGAAGAACGAAACCAGTGGTTTAGCGATCTCTGGGAATTTACAGGTACCCGCCAATCGACTCGAAAATCGGCAGGTCGGGAACGCAGTGCGGCCTATCCACTCGAACTCCCCTGGCGACTCATTCAGATGTTTTCAGTTATTGGCGATGTGGTTTTAGACCCGTTTTTGGGAACCGGAACCACTACCCGGGCAGCCCTCCTTTCAGGCAGAAGTAGCATAGGCTATGAATTGGATCCTGGACTCACCGAAGAGCTTTTCACCGGCGACCTAAACAGCTGGAAAGGAGAACAAAACGACTGGATTAAAAACCGCCTGCAAAACCACGAAAAATTTGTGGCTCATCGTAAAGAGACCAAAGGCCCGAATGCTTTTAAACACCACCATGAAGCCTGGGATATACCTGTTATGACCTCACAAGAAAAAGAGATCAACTGGCCGGCTCTCAAATCGGTGGAATGTATGGCCCAAGAAATCCATTGCCAATTTTCCTGGTAACTTCCGTACTCAATTCTGAAGAGCTAATCTCATTCTATCCAACACCTCGGTATTGAGCAAGGAACCATCGGTTGTGGAGATTATATCAAACACCTCACATCCAAACAAACGCTTGTAAGCCTCATTTTTCCGTCGATTCGCTTCCCGGGCTTTTATTAAATAAGGCTGATTTCCCTGCTGGTAGCTACGTGGCTTTATTTGAATAGCCGCCACCCTCTCTCCGTTTTTAAACATTTCGTAGTCTACCGCATAGCGATGATCAAACTGACCATCGGTGTTTTTCCAGGTGCAATCCGGAAAGTAGTCAGCCAAACGCTGAAGCGTGTTTTTTTCGCGCAATACAATTCCATTCCAGGTTTGGCCAATAGTTCGGAACCAAACGCAATGAAAACACTCCATCAAACTCAAGTCACTTCCCTGGCTGAGCATAAATTGATAAAGAACAGCAGCCCGCTCCATCAATTGTTCCTGCGTACGACCATAAGAGGTGTTAACTCCACGTAAGGAAGGGTCAATTTTGTATACCTCTTTGGGATGGGTTAAAATGAGGCGAAAATTATTTAGCTGCTGCCGTTCTTGCTCAGCTAATTCCAGTAATCGGTTATTCCGCAACTCGCCACTTTGGTAATAAAACGCCTCCCAATCTTCTTTGCTGCGAAAGTCGCGGTATACGATCAGTGAGGAAACGTAGCCTACGCTCCAGGGGTCATTGAGGCGTAATCGGTTCCAAGGTCCATTCGTTGATTCAAACCTGGATTTTTCAAGAGGATTCTTAAAGGCATCCATGAGATCATTAGTTTAAGGTATGAATAGCCTAAATTAACTTTTATCCGGAAACGATAGACATGGCCGTTTCATTAGGCTCTGGCTCATTTATTCTTTAATATTGCTCCAGTTAACCCTTTTCGCAATCCATCAAATTAGGCCCTATGAGAACCCTGATTGCAACCATCCTAAGCGCACTACTATTTACTTCCATTAGCCTGCATGGGCAACAAAAGCACAGCTTGCTTTGGCGAGTAAGTGGAAATGGTTTGGACAAGCCCTCCTACCTTTTTGGAACCATTCACATTCAGGATGAGGAAGTCTTCCAGTTTGCCGATTCAGTGCTTCTATGCCTGGAGGCTTCAGACGCCTTTGCCATGGAACTTCATCCTGACACCGTATTGCAAGGCCTGTTTACCAAGACTTTAGCCGGACGATTTGGTAATGAAGAAGACAGCGAAGACAGTCGATTGAAAGAGGTTTTATCGGAAGATGAATACCAACGATTTGCAAAAAAATTCAAGGAAGTTACCGGTTTGGATCTGGCGGATATGAACCAAAACAATCCCCTACTCCTGGCCACCATGATGGAGAAAAAGAAGCGGAGTAAATCGGACAAAGAAACCTTTATGGATGGCTACCTCTATGGAATAGCCCGTACCTACCAAAAGCCTGTATTTGGCCTGGAAGAATTGGAAGATCAGCTCGGTATGCTTAGAAATATGAGTGATGATCAGCTTCGCGACCAGCTTATGGTTACGGTAGATTCTTCGGAAAACTACCAGGAAATGTTGCGCGATTCCGTAGTTCAACTCTACCGGAACGGGGACGTTGATGGCATTGAAAAATTGAGTCAAAAAGAACTGGGCAAGAACGGATCCATGCTCAAACGAAATGAGGTAATGGTCAATACTATTGATTCACTGGTTAAAAAACAAAGCCTTTTCGCCGCCATGGGTGCCGCTCATCTTCCAGGAAAAGAAGGTGTGGTGGAATTATTGAGAGCCAAGGGGTATAAAGTGGAAACAGTTGTATCGGCCTACACCGGAATTGCCGAACAGTACAAAGTGGATCCTTCCAAAATTGAATGGGCTAAAAACCGAAACGAAGAATTTGGTTTTCAATTGGAGACCCCAGGAAAGCTCTTTTTGATTGAATCCGTCAAGGAAATTCCTACGTTCATCTATCCCGACATCAGTACCGGACAGTTTTACATGATGATTGCCATGGATTTCCGCGGCAAGGTTAATTCGGATCAATTTGATGAACAACAATTCGTTGACTTATTGATTCAAAACTTTGGAAACAGCCAAGGTGAATTAATCCGCAAAAAAAGAGTCAAGATGAATGGATTCGATGCGGCTGAAGCAGTGATCAAAACCAAAGAGGATCAATTTGTTAAATGCCGTTTCCTGATTCGCAACAATGTGGTTTACGTACTCACTGTTGGCCCTGAAAAAAGACATTTGGAAGGCCCATCTGTTGATCGCTTTTTTGATTCCTTCCAAAGTTTCAAATCGCCAGCCTACCTCTCCTCTGATTGGGAGATGTACTCGGAGAAAAAGGCGGCCTTTTCCGTACAATGGCCAAAGGAGCCTGAGACCAAAGTAACGGTGACTCCTAATCCCATCGATTCAGAGTCGGATGACTATGTGGTCTACATCCAATATGCGGTGGATATTGCCAACGGATGCAACTACCTACTCCGCTATAACGACAACCCTTCCGGATACTATATCCCGGACCCAGATGTGATGCTGGAAGAGCTAATCAAGGAATTGCAAGCCAATGCCAAATTGATGGGAACTCCCGATACCATTCAAATTGATGGTTACCCGGGACGATCCTTTAACATGATGCTGGCCGATAAGTACTATACCCGAGTCCGAGCCTATGTTCGCGGAAACCGTACCTATGTACTATTGGCCCAAAACCTGTTGGAAGGAGCACGGGATTTTACCCGCGATGATTTCTTCGATTCCTTCACCCTTGAACCTTATGCTACTCCTACTTTCAAAAAACGTCACAAGCCCGAAGGCGAACCCTTTGAGGTGCAACTGTTCTCCAGCCCATACATTCAGGAAGAAGAAGGTGACTCTTACCTGATGACGATGACGGATATCTTTTGTACCAATCCCATGTCAGGTGGAATGTATCAATTTGAGTATGGTGAATTGCACGATTATTTCCGCATCAACAACCTGGATACTTTCTACCACCAATTTGCGAGAGACTACGGTTCTTACTCTGATACCATCGTTCAATTGACACCCGTAAAAATGGGTGACGCTGACGGAATTGATGTGGTTTTGGGCAACCGTTTTACCGAAAAACAATCCCGGTTTCGTTACTGGATCGATAACAAAAAGTACTTCTTTATTTACTCTGAAGTGTCGAATGATGAGCTTCTGAGTGAGGGTAACGATCTGTTCTTTGAGGAGTCTTATGTGAAAACGGACACCTTTGAAACTTTCGACATATATGCCTCCAAGCTGGAAGATATTTATGCCGGGCTGCGTACTTCAGATACCATTATCTACAACTATTCCATGGATGCGCTCGGCTTTTATGAGTATTCAGAAGATGAGCTACCGGTAGTTTATCAAATGCTTAGTCGGGAGTACGAAGATGATACTCTGGATTATGGTGCCCGATGCATTATTCTTGGCGGAATTAGGCCGATTGCCAATGAAGCGACTGTGGAGTTTGTATCGAAATTGTACCGCAAGGAATCGACCACCAATGAAATCCGCCAAAACATCCTGTTGCTTCTCGACGACATGGAAGACAGCTTGGGTTTTGAAGCGAGTTATCATTTGCTCATGAATGAGCCTTATCTTGATGAAATGAGCTGGTGGATAGGCCAACCGCTAAGAGATAGTCTCCCCTACTGCCAAGAAAAGTGGGATGAGATTTTGGCTTTGACGGATAAATCGGCTTACCGCAAATTTGCGCTCGACCTTGCCGAAACTCTTTCCCGTAAAGACAGTTCAAGCCATGCCTTGATTAGAGAAAAACAAGACCTGCTTTTTGCCCATATCAACGATGATCTGGACATCTATGAAGAACTGGCCAAAGGCGAAGACTATTATTACATGAGTGAGATGAACAACTACTTGGCCATTCAGAGAAACATTACTGGACTAAAGAGTGCCGATCCAGTGACTCAACGTGTGATTGAAATCGTAGGACTGGATTCCTGGATGAGTACACTTGCCGCTCAAACCCGAATCAAAAACGGACTGGAGGTATCTCCTAAACTGCTCAAAAAGAAGTTTAAAAATGAATACTCCCGTTTCGAAATGATGTCAGAATGCTTTCGAGCTGGAAGTTCCGATTTGATTCCTAAAAAATACGACACTCAAGAAGAGTTTGCCCGAATGAGTCTCGTCAATTTCATAGGTCTGGACGACGTATTCCCTGACAACACGGACCTTTTGGATACCATGATGGTCAACGACTCGGTGTATTATGTTTTCTCCTACAACTTTGATAAGACCAAATACTACGAAGGCGAATTCATAGGAATTGCCGGCCCATTTGCTCCTGGAGTTAAGGACTATGGTTATGAAGATTATCCAGCTTATACGGATTGGAATTTCAAGGAAGAAGATTGGCGAGGTCATGCCTTGAGATTAATTGGCGAAATGGAGGAATACGGGTATTAATAATTTTGAATGCTGAATTTTGAATTTTGAAATTCGAAACTTACACCTCTACTCTCGTTTCTTCCACCTTAGTTCTTTTCCTGGGATTGCTATATTCCTGTTCGGCGCAGGAAACAGGGGGTTATCCAAAGCACTACAAAACCGTAGAGAGCCAATCCTTTGCGGCTGGGGACACTTTGGTAATTGAATACCTTTTTGAACTGGATGGATTGAAAATTGGTCCTTCCGAATGGGCGAGCTCCCTCTACTCCTTTCTATCCAAGCACCCTGAATTCGACTATGTGATTGTTTGCCACACGGATGCTCGAGGCAGCGAAGAGGCCAATGCCGAATTATCAACCAAAAGGGCCGAAAGGATCAAAAATGAAATGGTGGAACTCGGTTTTCCTGCCGATAGACTGCGCGCTTTGGGTAAAGGCGAGTCAGATCCTGTGATTAAGGAGGAAACAATCGCCCAGCTCAAAACCAAAGAAGAAAAAGAAAAGGCCCATCAATTAAACCGAAGAACGGAATTGATCCTGATCAAACCTTAATCAAAGGCTTCAACGTTCATCCGATGGCTATCGCATGCTAAACAATCTCCATCTTCTTCAATAGAAATGAGGCATTCATATTCCGGCAGATTCCGGATTTGATCAGGTAGTCGAAATGAAGTTCGTCGTTTTCTATTCGGGCTTCAAAGAAGTAATTCTTGACCGCCTCTATCCGATCGGCAATTTCGCACAAACTTAAATCATGGGTGGCTATAATTCCCGTTGATCCCGTGGACACCAGCTTTTCCACGAACTTTTTGGAACCATTCTTTTTATCTTCACTATTGGTTCCCTTCAAGATTTCGTCCAATACAATAAAGTACTCATCCTGATTCATTCGATCCACGATGTACTTCAAGCGTTTTAGTTCAGAAAAGAAATAGGATTCGTCCTTTTGAAGTGAATCGGTCGTACGCATGCTCGTAATGAGCTTAATAGGCCGATACAAATACTTTTGAGCGCACACTGGGAGTCCACTATTGGCCATTACCATAGATAATGAAACCGTTCTCAGGAAGGTACTCTTACCCGCCATGTTGGCACCGGTGATGATAAAGAAATTGCGATGATCAATTTTTAAATCATTGTCTACCCTCACGCTGGAGTGAATTAGCGGATGGCCCATTCCTTCAGCATCCAATCGAATCAGCTCATCGCTGCTCAAAGTTGGGAACGTGAAATCAGGGTGATTGTAGGCATAGTTGGCGAGAGAATGCCAGGCATCGAAAGTGGCTACGGTATCGAACCAATGCTCAACGAGTGAACCATACTGGGCAATCCATTTTTCTATTCGTCGGGCCTGAATCAGGTCCCAGAGGAAGAAACCGTTACCCACAAAGGCAAACAGAAGGTTGTTCCGTTGATCAAGTTGATCCAATGCTCTTGAAAACTTGTAAAGAATTTCAGAAGGCTTCTCCTCTCCCTGATTAATCCGTTGGCTTTGTTCCTGAAGCAACTTCGATTGAAAACTACTCCCCTCAATCATTTCCATTAGCTGTGAATACTGAGAGAAAGTAGATTTAATTCGAGTAGTCGCATTTTGCAACTTGGAAACTGACTTGAAGTAACGACCCACAATCCCGATTCCGATTAAGGTCCAGTAAAAAACCATCATGCCTGAAATAACGGATAAGGCCGCCAGAGCTACAACCACTGCTGACAGGATTCCAAAACCCCAGGTAAGCCAAACCGTGGACGAACCTAAAAAGGGTTTATAGTCTTTCAGAAAGCTCAAGATGCTTTCATTGGATACCTCGTTTTTGACCAAGGAAGCATGTGCCGAATAGTTTTGTCTCCATTCAACCTCATTTTTCAGTTCCTGGATAACCTGCTGCTTTTCTTCAATGGAAGCGATATCGTTAGATAGCAACCAGCTCGCCAATTTCTGCTCGCCATCTGGCAAGGCACTGCGATTGAGGTATTGAAAAAAGGATCCCTGACCGAAAAGATCAATATCGTGGCTAAAAGCATGGTCTCCCGATTGGTAGGCCAAGCCATCCCTAAACTCGGAAACGTCACCCGCCAAAGCCTTAACCTCAGCTTCATTGATAGCCTGTTTCTTTTGGAAAAACCGTTTACGAGTACTTAATTCTGCCGTAATGCGCACCAGGTAGATAAAAAGCGCCATTCCTCCAACGCCAATAGCCAGTGCTATTCTCCATTCGTCCCAAACCCAATAGATTCCTCCAACAACGAGCAAAAAGACCAAGAGGCGCAATCCACTGATCTTCCAAATACGAGCGGTTAATTGAGTGATTTCTGTTTTACACTCTTCGCTTCTTTTTTCATAAAACTGCTGAAGGGACGTGGCCATGTATTCGGTTTTTCTTTGGGATTGCAATATTATCGATTATCCATTGTCCGGGCAATCAGTTTTAGGTTAGAGAATGTGAACGACGGATTATTACCCCATTCTATCACTGCCACTCTCCCCTCGCATTTCTTAATAATAACTTGACACAGACCTGCCTCACATTGAAATAGCTTTGGACCACCAAACAAATTGGGTACTGGCCCTTGCAGGTGGATGGAAACCCTATTATTTACCTTAGTTATTTTAATGTTGGCGTTAGCCGCCTTCGATTTGGTTGTTGGTGTTTCCAACGATGCCGTCAATTTCTTAACCTCCGCTATTGGCTCCCGAGCCTCCACTTTCAAAACCATTATGATTGTAGCTTCCATCGGAATTCTGGTAGGCGCAGCCTCCTCCGGCGGAATGATTGAAATAGCCAAACGGGGAATCTTCAATCCCGGATTCTTTACTTTCCAGAATGTGCTGTTCGTCTATGTAGTGGTCATGCTCACAGACATTCTTCTCTTAGACCTCTTCAACTCCCTCAAGCTACCCACATCCACCACTATCTCCATTGTTTTTGAATTGTTGGGTGCTTCTCTGGCCATCTCCTTTTTAGAGGTATATAACCAGGATATGGCCCTGTCACAGTGGTTGTCCTTCATCAACACGGGCAAGGCCGTGGAAATGATCATAGCCATTTTCATTTCAGTTATCCTCTCATTCGTGATCGGTTGGTTGATGCAGTTCATCATTCGGGCGCTGGTCTCTTTTAAGTACAAGAAGTACATGAAATGGGGCGGATCTCTTTTTGGAGGATTATCCGTGCTCATCGTGCTCAACTTCATCATTCGAGTTGGCCTAAAGCATTCTCCGTTGAAGGATTCTGGCGCAGTTCTCTGGATGACCGATCACCTGCTAATCTTGTTTGTCGTAGTCTTTACCATCGCTTTCGTTAGTTTCTTCATTCTATCTGGCGGCAAAAAGAAGGTAGATATCTTTCAGATCATTACCCTTTTAGGGACATTCGCTCTGGCCATGGCTTTTGCGAGCAACGATTTGGTCAATTTCATTGGCGTACCAGTGGCCGGGTTCGAAGCCTTTCAATTCTGGAAACAATCCGGCCAGCCTGCCGATGAATATACCTTGGAGGTGTTCAACGGGCCAGCAGGATCTACCACCTCAAATCCCTTGTTTTTGTACATCGCCGGAATCATCATGATCATTACGCTCTGGACCTCCAAAAAAGCGAGAAATGTGATTCAAACAACGGTCAAGTTAAGCCAGCAATCAGATAGCATTGAGCGGTTTCAGGGCAATGATTTAGCTCGTAGCGTGGTTCGATTTACCAGTTTTATTGCCTATTTCGTTAGTGCCTTACTGCCTCGAACCTGGCGAGCCTTGATCAACAATCGTTTTGAGTTGCAGCCAGCAAAAGCATCCCCTACTCGCCCAGCCGTGGCCTTCGACTTGGTTAGAGCCTCAGTCAACCTCATGGTGGCAGCGAGTTTAATCTCCGTGGGTACGAGTTTAAAATTGCCCTTATCGACCACCTACGTCTCTTTTATGGTGCTGATGGGAACCTCGCTTGCCGATAAAGCCTGGAACCGGGATAGCGCCGTTTATCGAGTATCTGGAGTGTTAACTGTGATTGGAGGTTGGTTTATTACCGCCTTGTCAGCTTTGAGCATTTCGGCCCTGTTTGCCATTATCTGTTATCAATTTGACTTTGTAGGCGTAGGTGCCGTTGTCGTAGTTGTATTGGCTGGACTCTTTCTGGTTAACCGATTTACGGATAATGAAGTGCGCCAAGCCGTGCAGGTGGATCTCACCGCCCAATGGATCGAAGAATCTCCTCAGGAAGTAGGCTTGCGTTTGAAACAGGTCTCGGCTAAAACGGATCGTGCCTTTCAACTATTTGTTGATCAACTCATTCTGGCTGTAGTCAACAACAACGGTCGATTACTCAATACACTTCAAAAAGACCTACAGGCGAAAATCGAGATTAACCACACGTATCGCTCAACCATTGCTCAGCTTATAAAGGATTCAGATAGGGCTCGGATTGATAGTGGAAAGTTGCTCATTGACTTCTACATTCTGGAATCGGAAATATGGGACGAGCTGTACATCTCACTGAAAATTGCCCGAGATCATGTATTGAATCTACACGGTCCGTTATCCGAGGAACAGAAGAATTACCTGAAAAAGTTTTCAGAACTGCTCGGCCAGTACATCAATTCCATTCAACCTTCTGCGGAAAACGAAAACACTTCTGAGATTGCCCGGGAGTATTTGAAACGAATTCAGGATCATGTAGAAGAAGCCAAATACCATCAGATTCAGGGTCTTTCAGAAAGAAAGTATTCGTTTAAAAACAGCCAGCTTTTTCTCTCCACCCTCATTCGTCATTTAGATGCCGGGGATTTGATCTACCGGATGCATCTCTTGCATTTGGGCGGACAGTACCAGGAAAATGAGGAAGGCCTGTTAACGGAATGATACCTGCATCTTCTTAATTCGATCCGCCAGGGTTTCGGAAGTAATCTTTTCACGTAAGCGATCCACCATGATTGGAAAAGCAAAGGGACTCGGATTATCGGGATAGGTCAGCACGATTTCCTGTTGAGCAATTCGGTCCAGAACCTGCCTCAATCGAGCTTCCTCAAGTTGAAACTCCATGGCTTCTTCATAGGCCTGTAGCAGCAATAGGTTATCTCCTTCATACTCATTAAAAACATCAAAAAAGAGCGACGAAGAAGCTTGAACATGCCTTGTTTTCTTTTGTTTACCGGGGTAACCCTGGAAGATTAACCCAGCGATAGAAGCAATATCCCGAAAGCGTCGGCGAGCCATTTCCGTAGCATTGAGACTTCGTTGGATATCTTCCCGCAAATAGTCGGAGCTCAGTAAGTCGCTATCAATTGCCGTTTCGATAGGAATATCCTGATCAGAAAGCAACTCGAAGCCATAGTCATTCATGGCCATGGAAAAAGAAATGGGTTGCAGTAAGGAGATCCGATACGCCAACAAGGCCGCCATTCCTTCATGAACATTGCGTCCGTCAAACGGGAAAACAAAAACGTGACAGCCTTCTTCAGTATAGGTTTTCTCGATGAGCAATTGATTCTCATTGGGTACAATACTTCGTTCTTGCTGAATGGCCACCAAAGGTTGTAAAGTGGTTAATTCCAGAGAATCCTGCTCTCCATTCGCAATTCGATTGAGCTGATCCCTTAAGGTTGCCGACATCTGGGAAGACAAAGGCATTCTGCCCCCTTGCCAGGAAGGTACTTTTCCCGTTTTCTGTTTGCTATCAATCACTTCAACAGTGAGATCACGGATCTTAACCAACTCCAGATTTCGGCCGGCAAACCAAAAAACATCACCCGGATTCAAACGAGCGATAAACCACTCCTCTACATTGCCGATGCGCTTGCCCCGTTTGTATTTGATGGTCATCATGACGTCGCTCACAATGGTACCTATGGAAAGTCGATGCCGCTGGGCCACCTTTCTGCTAACTACTTTAAAAAGCCCCTCCTGCACGACTACTTTGTGAAAATCGGGATATTGACTCAGGCTTTGGCCTCCGGAAGTAATGAAATCCAAAACCCAATTCCACTCCCGCTCACTAACGGTGGAATAACAGTGTGTACCCTTAATTTCGGCGTACAGTTCTTCCTGATAAAATCCATCCGAAACAGCCAGGGTTACCAGGTATTGCACCAACACATCGAAGGAACGCACATAGGGCGTTCGGTCCTCTATCATCTCCTGCTCCATGGCGTAGCGCAATGCGGCAGACTCCACAATTTCCAAAGAATGCGTAGGCACAAACCAAATCTTACTCGTTGCTCCAGGCTGATGACCACTTCGACCTGCCCGCTGCATAAACCGCGACACGCCCTTAGGACTCCCAATCTGAACAATGTTTTCGACCGGTCGAAAGTCTACACCCAAATCCAGGCTCGAAGTACACACCACAGCCTTAAGTTGACCATCATACAAAGCATCTTCCACCCAAAACCGAATTTCTTTGGATATGGATCCATGATGCATGGCCATTACTCCAGCCAGTTCGGGCTCCTCAGCCAACAACCGCTGATACCAGATCTCGGCCATGGATCGGGTATTGGTAAAAATGAGGGTTGATTTACTTTTTCGAATAATGGGAATCACTTTCTTCAACAAGCGAATGCCAATGTGACCCGACCAGGGAAATTCTTCAATCTCATCGGGCATGAGGGTTTCCACTACAATCTTCTTCTTGATTCTTGATTGAATGATGTGGTGTTTTTCAGGATCAAAGGCTTTGCCCAGCAATACTTCCAACGATTGGTCCAGGTTTCCAATGGTAGCCGAAATACCCCAGGTTTTTAAGGCCGGATTGAGTCCACGCAATCGACTGAGTAATAACTCAACCAGCACTCCCCTCTTGGTTCCAAGCAGATCGTGCCATTCGTCCACTACAACGGCCTTCAGATTTTTAAAATGCCGTGCATAGCCCTTTTGAGCCAACAGGATGTGAATGGACTCTGGAGTAGTAATGAGAAATTCGGGCATCTGCTTTTTCTGATCCGCCTTTTCCTTTTGGGACGTATCTCCTGAACGAATCGCAACCCGCCAATCCAAATCCAACTCCTGAACAGCTCGACTTACCGCTCCTTCAATTTCCTTGGTTAAGGCTCTAATTGGGGTAATCCAAATAGCCTGTAGCCCTGGACGTTTCTCCCATTTCTTACCTTGAGCCTCCGGGTGATTGTGAATAAATTCCTCCAAAATGGGTAAGGCCAAGGAGTAAGTTTTACCACTACCAGTTGGCGCATTTACCAATCCCTGGTTTCCCTTTAAATAGGCTTCACGGGCCCGTTCCTGAAAAGGAAAAGGCTTCCAGCCTCTATGGGCAAACCAATCGTGATAAATGGATTTTTTGGAGGACACGATTCAAAGTAAAGGGAAATTGTGAGGCAGATTTCAAAGCCACCAGGAAACGTATCAAAAGTTGAAAACAAAAAAGGGGCATCTGAATCAGACGCCCCTTCTTAATGATAAGCTCTATGGTGACTACTTCTTCAATATCAATCTTTCTTGAAGAAGGGCTTTATCAGAAATCACGGTAAGTTGATAAACTCCGCTATTCAGATGTGTCAAATCCACGGTTAAAGTTGGGTCCTCCCACTCTTTGGGTGACCAGCTATGAACCAGTTTTCCTTGCATATCGTAAATACCGGCTTGTTTAACCCCCTTCAAATCGCCTGTCCATTCCAACTGATAAACTCCAGATGAAGGGTTAGGATAAATTCGAATGGATACCGACTCTTCTACTTTTTCTTCTTGCACGATGGTCAATTGCTGGTTCTCCGTTTTCTGATAGGCACCAGAACTTCCCTGATCCAACAATCGAGCAATGAAGAAATCATCCCCTGACAAGGTGCTGCTCATAGTGGATGAGCCAAAAGTGATACCTCCTTTAAACTCACCGGCCAAAAAGGTATAATCTGCAGCTGTGGAGATACATACTGGTTTAGCAAAATCTCCAGGATTAACCACATAACCCACAGCCGTTGTATTGGCCCAAAGTGTCGTTCCGTTCAAATCATACTTTGCCATAAAATAGTTAGTACTATTCGGATTGAGATTCGAGCTAACGAGCTGGATGTTTGGGAAAACCAGTTGAAGCCCATAACTACCCGCTACAAATATTTCTCCATCAGGAGCAATGGATACAGAGTTGGCTATAGGTCGAGCATTTGCTCCAGAGTTATTGGTCGTAGCAGTTCTTGCCCAGGTCTCTGTTACAATATTCGAAAACTTAGTAATGAACATGTCACCCGCTTGGAAAATTCCAGCAAATTGAAAGCCAGTACCATCATGTGCACCAACTACATAATAAGACATGCCATTTTCAGAACAAACCACATCCTGGGGCTCAAAATTGAACCGTCTTGCCCCTACACAGGTTCCTGAAGAGTTAAATGAGGTAACCATTCCTTGATTCGGAGCTGTGGTTGTTAACGAAAACCCATTGAGTTGCAAGGTTCCCGCACCATAGACCTGGCCAACCATTTTAACATCACCAAAGCGGTTAACATCAATGGCTTTTCCTTCACTTGGAACAGATAACTGATTTTGAGGATCTTCTACGTACCACAAGGATGATCCCGCAGTGGTATATCCTGCCACAAAATAGTGAGGGCTCTTTTTGTGTTTTTGATAACCGGTGATAAAGACCTTATTGTTTATAGGATCTACAGCGATATCGTTTCCTCGTGAATTCATTGCCCAAGGCGTTACAGCATGAGCCCATTGACATACGCCCGAAGAAGAATACTTGGCGATAAAGGCATTTTCGTCTGCAGGCGTTGTTAAATTGACTCCATTACCAAGGTCCATGGCATCACGGAAGAATCCGGTTACATAGACATCACCTTGATCATCGATGTCGATTCCATAACCACCCGTGTAGTTACCGTTGTTGTTAAACTGCACCCAATCCAAATCGCAATCATCGTATTTGGCCACAAAGAAGGTGGTTCCTCCAATGATATTGGTGTGCGAAGTACCCATAAATTCGAAGGTTTCGTAAAAATATCCCGTGATGTAATGCTTACCATTTTCATCGCTGACCATATCGGTAATCACTTCCCGTTCTACAGAACCTGATTGTTTGGGCCAAATTCCACCGCCACAGGCAAGATCCACAGGAACCACAATTTCACACTTGTTGCGCTCAATGATATGTGCATAAACCACTCCGCCTGGAGTTCCAGGGAAATTGGACGGGTTGGTAATCACCTGTGACAATTGAGGATCGAGATACCAGGTAATGATGTACCCGGCATTGGTTAATTGCAATTCAGCGGCCGTAAGGTTGAAGGTTCCAGAGGCTGTAGGCTGAATAACGATAGGATTGATCGTTGGAGCAGTAAAAATTGAGAGGGTAACGGTGGTCTGAATCGTACATCCATCAGGTGTTGTTAAAATCAGAGTAACCACCGTTCCATCTGATGCTTGGTAGGAAATACCTCCATTGATAGACGTGGAAAGCGAGGCATCTGTGTACCATTGGTATTGAAATCCAGATCCAAACATGTTGGACATAGACCAATCGAGATCAAATAGGGCCAGGCCATCATTATCGTTGTCACAGGCTTCAATCACGTGATCATTAAAACAGAAATCACTACATGGAGCATTCTGAATTTGTTGATCGGGTAAAACAGCTGAATTGCCTGGTACAAGATTATCTACCTGCGATATAGGCTCAATGGACTTAATCGGAGAAAACTGATTGTTTGGTCGCATAGTTTCTATCACTCCACATCCTGACAATAAGTTCTCATCCAACTTGATCACCTGAAAACTGGTACCACCAAGTGCCGACGTACCATGAACCACATGCATGTATCCACCATTGGGGCTTCGACAAATATTCTTCGGAGAACAATAGAAATGCTTAGGGCCAGAATTCTGATCCGGATGCAATGGATAATCCGGGCCGGCGTTTGGTGCGTCGAGCAAACTTACCTGGTATTTGCGAGTTACGAAATTGTTCAATAACCCTGTTCCAACCGCACCAAACACGGGCCAGCCCGTTTTTCCAACCATCATCGTTGATGGATTTCCCGATATATGACCGGTCATGACCAGATTTTGATGATTGGTGGAATGAATCAACTTAAGTCCTAAATATTCTACGCCATGTTTCAACAAATTGGACTCCAGGTAGCTTTCAATGTTTCCCGTTGCCGGGTCAATCTTGGCCACCAAAATACCATGGGTAACCTTGGTAAAGGATTTCTGGTAAATGCGGTTATCCACTGGATCATACAATACATCCGTGGCATAATCATAATCTGGAGAAGAAGGTCCCCATGCATTCATGCTTCCCACGGTCACTCGGTTGTTGGTTTGATGATCCTCTACAATAAATCCAGAAATACCTTGATTCATATTCCCGGTTCGTTTGCTCTTGGATCCCCCCAAAAAGTAGGCTGCTTCAAAGGTTCCGGGGTTACTGGAGGTGGTATACCCGGTAATCTCGACAACCGAATTGGCAAAATCATAATCCGTACCGTCACCCGATTGGGTAAAGTCAAATTCTTCGATCCACTCCACATCCAGGTTGTTGTCCAATTTTACCAGCAGTTGCTTTTTGGGATCTGTCGGACTGTAATCGTACAAAATGCCTCCGGCAATAGCAAATCCACCGTCGGTGGTATTGATAATTTCTACCCCAACGGAGTTTTGCATATCCAACCCGGTATTGAGGTAATCATTGGAAGTAATTGGAATAGTAACCGCACCTGGGCCACTCAATTGGCATCCATTTCCATTGTCCAAAATCTGCATAGCCAACACCTCGTAAAAACCTGATCCTGTGCTTGCATATCCCGTAATGATGTAGTTGTCTGTTGCTCCATTCTTCTTAATGATATCGAAAGCCCGAGCATGCTGAGAACCATTGGGTGCTTCAAACTCCCAATTCCAAACAATCTCACCCATTAGGTTGATTTTGAAAATGACAATGCTCTTTTCATTTTGATTCAAATGACGGGTTCCTGAAACGAGATATCCTTCATTGGCCCAATCCACTACAATGGCCAGGTCTGTGATATCATCGCCATAATCATACCCCTTGATGAAGCGCAAAGGTGACGCCGAGCAATCTTCCACCACTACCGTGATAGGGTGCGTGTAGTTTACCGACCCGGTGGTACCGTTGTCATCATAATTGAGCGTAAGGCTAACCGTATAATCTCCGGCCAGGTAGGTTCCACCTGTGGATAGGGTTACCAATACCGGATTGTTTCCTACTGTAGATAAGGTTTGAGCGTTTCCACCACCATCAGTTAAGGTAAAGGTCCAACTTACAATTTGAGCACCTGAAGGCAAGTGATCAATGCCCATTCCGGTAAAGGTGATATCATCACCCTCACATAGAATTTCTGTACTCAGTTCAAATTCTGCGGTGAACAACTGTGGTGTGTAATTGGGAATACAGCTCGTGGTTTCTATTCCCGTGTTGATTCGGTTCAGGGTAGAATGGTATTCTGGACGTGCAATATCGATGAAGTTTTGCATCCGTGTAATTTGTCCGGGAATAAACGAATTGGTACCATTCACTGAAACCTTACAGCCGTCCTCACAGTATTCCATGTGGTTGTTGAAATACAAGTTTGCAGATGCGTCACAAGATATTGGAGATGGACCTCCATAAGCCCCACAAGTGTATCCTACATAAGCGCCATTGGGGGGCGCGATTCCATCCAAATAACTCTCAATTTGAGGGGGTGTTCCAGCAACTTGATCACCTGTTAATCCGGCCCAGTTAGAATTGCAGAGTTGATCTTTTTCAAATACGTGCCCCAATAAAAGCCAGTGCCCTACTTCATGAACAGCGGTTTTTCCCATATTTCCGCCTGAGATCAAGGTTCCAGATGGCGTAGTAGCTGTTTCATCCCCTACCGTGTTATGCTTGAGAACCACATCGTTGAACGGGTAACCAACACCGTAAGAAGCTTCGCCATAAGGCGAGCCACCGGACATGCTTACCACATTATCCACGATGTACATATCCAGGTAATGGTACTCATTCGGTTGATTAAAGGGAACTAACGCTTCCAAACTTGTCACTTGGGGAACACTGGTACTTTGAAAAGAAGACAATACGTCATCCACATGGTAGGTTACCCCCACCGAAGTAATCGTATTTCCTCCTCCGGTAAAGGTTTGCCAACTTCCAGGAACACCCGGAACACCTTCAAAGGAAGGAGGTGCCGTTTGGGCCAGGCAAAATTGAATATTGGCGGATTGGAACTCCGTATTCAAGCGGTTAAGTTGATCTTGAATTCGGTCCCAGTTGCCGGCCGGATCGTGGTACTTGGTGTGCATTTGATACTCGGCTGATCCTCCTCCTGACAAAATATTGCTCGAATGAGTAACTACGTGAAATACGACGGGTATCCGATAAATGCCATTAACCGCCCCGCGACTTCCGTTTTCCTCGAGTTGATGAATGTGAGAATTCCACTCCTCAATTTGAGCTTTATAGTCTGGATCATGCTGCATCCTCCATTGATGAGCAACACCCGTCCCGCAAGGTTCTTCGTGATGCTGGGCTCGTAGTTCATTCCAGCCTAAACTGAAAAAAATCAGAAGCCAAGCAGTAAGTTTTGAAATATTGATTCTGCTGAACATAAGTTAGATTTGATTTTAAGATTCACCCAAAGTTCAGCATGGGCAAAGCAGAAAATATCGAAGGATTATTGAAGCCCAATAAATCGGTGTTGAAACCCGGTTTTCAATTATTTTAAGAATCGATGAAGAATCCACAAATTGATCTTGTTTTGCACTTATCTTTACTCTACTCGAAATAGCCTAAGTACATTGTGAGTTTCTTTGCAGGGTACTTTCAACATAGAACCTTTGCCCGATTTAGTCCAACGCGTATTACTCTTTGGTTTATCGTTCCTCCTTGCCATGAAGGTTAGCTCAGCTCAGGAATTGGTTTACTTCCATTATACCACCGATAATGGTTTACCGGCCATGGCAGTGCATGACGTAGAAGCTGATTCGGTAGGAAATCTATGGTTTGCTACCGAAAAAGGGGTCTCCTGTTTCGATGGTGTGAAGTTTAAGAACTTCAGTACCGAAGATGGTATTCCGGATAACCTGGTGTTTGAAATACGCCGGTCTCCCAATGGCCGGATGTGGTTTATTCCTCTTTCATCACGTATTTTCTATTTTGAAAACGACGAGTTTCATTACTATAGCCCGGCAGATACCTTATGGTCTCCAGAGGCTCGTACGAGCTATTTTGTTGATTTCTATACCGATGCACAAAACCGGGTTAAATACTACTCCCATGAGATAGGATTGGCCGAGTTTGATCCTTTTGGAAAAGTACGTATCTCGCTTCCTCCCGACAGGTTAAACTCAATGATTATGGAGTTTGAGCAGGTATCTCAGGATAAATTCATTTACAAAAGATCAGGTCGCCAGTCCACCTCCAATTTATTGGTCATTAAAACACCAACCCGAAAGGACTCCATTCCAATTCCCAAATTCAATCCAAGTTTTCGAGCCTATTATGAAATATTGGACGATGGTAGTGTTCTGTTTTCCCACGGTTCTCACCTGTTTCGGTTTACCTCTGATACGCTCTATCAATTGAGCGATTTGCAAGTGAGAATCAATGCCATTAAATCATTTGACAACCAAGTGTGGATAGGCACAGGCAACGGCTTAATCCAAGCCGAAATTCTCGACAACGATTCTTTAAGGCGGGGCCCAACCTTCTTTTTGGGCAATCGGATAACGTCCATTCTTAAGGATTTTGAAAATGGTTTTTGGATAACCTCAGAAAACAACGGAGTGTACTATGTACCGGATTTAAATCAACGCATGTTTACCCAAAATTCGGGGTTGGCTGAATCGGAGCAAACCTCTGTATTGACGGCCCCAAATAAGCTGCTGTATTCCGGAAGTGCTCAGGGTAATCTACAACGTATCGATTTAAAAAGTGGGACAATTCAAACTATCCGGCGTCAGAGTGCATCCGACTTATCGGTAGATCACATTGCCTTGGGAAAGGACCATGTTTATTTCTCTACGCTAAGCGGTAGTTTGTTCTTTTTTCATCAAGAAGACCCGCTTTTCAACCTTCACAAAATCTCCAAAGCCCCTGACAGCAGCGATTTATTACTCAAATTCATCACCCGAGATCCCCTTTCGGAGGGAATTATTGCAGGTGGTGTTTTTAGGATATTCAAAATTCAACAAGATAATATCAAGGTTTTGTCCTGGAAAAATGACATTCGGTTTATCCACATTATCCCTTTGGAGCAAGACCAATATCTTTTTGGAACATTACGTGGCGTCTACCACCAAATGGAAATACAAGAAGGGCCTAACAACGAGATCCCTGCTCCCATCTATTCCGGAATAGTTGTAGACCTGGGAATCCTGGAAAATTACATACCGGTTATTGGAAGTCAAAATGAAGGCCTTCTCCTCTACCGAAACAATCGTTTGGACACCATTGGCCTAAAAGAAGGCTTATCGAGTATGCACATCACCGACGTGCTCGTTCAGGATAGCACCATATGGGTGGCTTCTACCCAGGGCCTTGACCGGATAGACATTTCCAATTTGAATCCGCTGAAATATACCATTGAAAACTTCGATCGGTTTGATGGAATTCCTTCGAACCACATTCATCAGATGGATACACTTGGTAGAGGATTGGTAATGGCCACAAGAGGGGGCTTATCGCTATTTGTTCCTGAAACGAAAAAACCGCCACCTCCTCGTTGCCGGGTGCGTTGCGTAAAACTGGGAAAAAGCCCTTCTTACTTGGAGCAACATGCCGAACTTTCTGAAACGAATAGAGACCTAAGCTTTGAATTCGATGGAATTAGTTTTCGAAGCAGCCAGCACCTTCAATTTAAATACAAGCTAAAGGGCTACGACCAGGACTATAAATACACCACTAACCGAGAAATTCAATACACCAATCTACCTTATGGGTCTTATGAGTTTGAGCTCTATGTAGCCAATAAGCACGGGGTTTGGTCTACTCAGCCCTCCCCTTTCTATTTCTCGCTCACTCCCCCATTTTGGCTTACTTGGTGGTTCTTTTCGTTGGAAATAGTCGGCCTGCTAATTCTTCTGTTTTTTCTTTTCTCCTGGCGCTTAAGGAAACTGACCCAAAAAGTACGCAAACAAGAAGCCATTCGCCGTGAAAAAGCCGAATTGGAGCTAAAGGCACTTCGTTCTCAAATGAATCCCCACTTTACGTTCAACGCACTCAACTCGATTCAATCTTACATCTCATCCGATCACATCCGGGAAAGTAAAAGCTACCTGGCCAAATTTGCCCGACTTAATAGAACCGTTCTTGAAAGTTCAGATAAACTCAGTATATCTCTTCAAGATGAATTGGACCTGGTGACTCGATTTATAGAATTGGAACAACTCCGATTTGAACGAAAACTCCAATTTGACCTACATCTCGATGAATCTATAGATCCTGAATGGGTAAAAGTTCCTCCCTTGATTTTGCAACCATTCATCGAAAATTCAGTGGTTCATGGAATGAAAAACAAACCCAATGGTGGCGCGATAAGTATTGATATTAAAAAGCAGGAAGACTTTTTGATCTGCATTATTCGCGACAATGGAAGCGGGATAAATGAGGCAGACACCAAGCTAATTCGAAAATCCATGGGCTTGTCCATAACTCAAAAGAGACTGGATTTGCTCAACGGACAAGGAGGCTCAGAAAATCAAATTCGTATGACCAACCTGGAAAGAGCTACCAATGGGAAAATGAAGGGAACCCAGGTAGAATTGCGCATTAGGATAATTCCCTGAATAAGTTGCAGAAGGAGAGATATGAAGATTAAGACGGTAATTATTGAAGACGAACCCAGATCACTCAAAGAACTTAGAAGTCAGCTGGACGGTTTTAGAAATAGAATTGAAGTTCTTGGACATGCTGACAATGTAGAAGATGGAGTCCGGTTGATCACCGAGCTTCAACCTCAACTCGTGTTTCTCGACGTAGAAATTAACCAGGGAACGGGTTTCGACCTGTTGCAGCAGCTGGACACGATCGATTTTAAAGTAGTATTTACCACGGCACACAGCAAGTATGCCCTAAGGGCTATTAAGTTTGGTGCGCTCGACTACCTGCTCAAGCCAATAGATCCTGAAGAATTGGAAGCCTTGGTTGGGTCTCTTCCAGAAGAGGATTCCATTAACTCTGAACTCAACCAACTCAAGGTGATGCTAAACCACCTAACCGAGCAACAAACGCCCAAAAAGCTGGCTATTAAGGAGGTGGGAAAAGTAGAGTTTATCAACCTCGACAAAATCATTTTACTCAAGGCCAAAACCAACTACACGCAGATTCAGGTAGCTGGCAGAAAACCGATTCTCTCTTCCAAAACCCTTCGGTACTACGAACAACTGCTAACGGACAAGCGATTTAGAAGGGTGCACCGCTCGTTCATTATCAACTACCGCTACGTTCGGGAATTTGTCCATCAAGATCACCTCATTGTGATGGAAAATGGTGAGGAAGTGTACATCAGCCCCAACCAACGCAAGGATTTCCTGGATGAAATAAGTCTTTAAATCCTTGATTTAAGAGAGATTGATCACCTCATTATCGGCAATGGCATAAAACCGATCTCCTTTCTTGGGCTTAAGCGTATAGGTACCGGTGAAGGTTCCAAAGGCGGGTAATATGCCATGGTCGCGCCCAAAAAAGAAACATGGCAGTCGCAAACTCTGTCGTCCAGCTCCCTTGAGACGAACCGCCGGATGAATGTGCCCAGCCAGATTGTACCCTTCTCCACCAGGTTCGGGTTCATGGGTAAAATGAAAGGGACCTCGTTTCATCGATTCGTGCAACACGAGGCCAGAACGGTGGTAAATCTCTTCTGGAAAGATATCATGGTTACCCAGTACCAAATGAAAGGTGATATGCGGGAAATGGGCCATTATATGCTCAAAATCCTTCCATTCGTTGTTGAAATCGGAATGAAACAGATCGCCCATAAAGATGACTTCTTCCAAATCGGGCAAATGGAGTACGCGAAACAGGCGTTGCCAATTTTGATATTTCACTCCCTTGGGCACTTGAATACCCGCCCGGTTAAAATGCTCGGCCTTCCCAAAATGTGGATCGGCAATTAACAGGGCTTTCTGATCGGGCCAAAAAACAGCCTTATCCGGCAACAGGTCGAGGGACTCTCCAGCCACTTCGGCACGCAAGTACATTAGCGGTCGTCTTCTTTTTCCTGATCGTATTTTTTAAAGAAGTCAAAAGAAAGCTTTTCGGCTTCGGTTCTGTATTCATGCCAGGCTCCACTTTCTAAGGCTATAATACGCTTGTTGATTCCCTGGAAGGTTTCGCTCATATCATTCCAGGCCAAGCGGAAAGAATTGTTCTGAGTCACATTTTCTGAATACAAGTAGCTATACACCTGCCCAGCCTTGGCAGAAAGGTTAATCGTTACGTGATCGTATCCGGTAAATCCTTCTTTCAGGAAAATCTCATCCAAAATTTGATTCACACTGTCTTTGACCGCTTTGCCCTGCTTTCTGAAGTCCTTGGCTGTAGAATCTGGCAAATAGGCCGCTACACGGTTCATTTCATCCACGGTAGACAACATTTGTTTCAACTCCTCTACCCGTCCAATGATGTACTTAAGCTCGGCTTCCACATCCTTGTGCAAACGGTAACGTGCTTTCGCCTCTTCCTGGTTGTAACCCAATTTGGGATGTTCTAAAACGGTGAGTTCACAAGAGTCTTTGAATTTGCCGTAGGACAAAACGATCTTGTAGTCCCCAGGTAATACCCCAACTCCGGCGGGTAAATCATCATTCTTCTTCTTTTGACGCTTTCTTACCAATCCCCTGGTACCATCTTCACGCATATTCCAATACACCCGGCTAAACAAAGAGTCGGCCTTGAATGAAGTGGTCCGGATGGTATCTCCAGCCTCGTTCATCACCCACATTTTTACTTTCTTACCTTTCTTTCCGGGCGTTGCTTTGGTTTTATCCTTGCCTTTTTCAGCCTTCTTAGCCGGCTCAAACAAACTGGGGTTAATCCAAAGAGATATCATAGCACCACTTGAGCGATTCTGTCCCACAAAATCTCCTTGTCCAACAAAGCGCACACCACGAGCAGGCTTATGTGGAGCTCGGTAAGCGACAGGCGGATCAAACACCACCAGGGTATCTTCAAAGGTTTTACCCTGATCCTTTACCAATCGACGAAGCGGACGAATATCATCCAATACGAAGGCTGATCGACCAAAGGTTCCAATGATCAGGTCATGTTCCCTGGGTTGAATAGCCAGGTCACTAACGGCTACAGCTGGAAAGTCGTTGTGTCTCCAGTGGTTCCAGTTCTGTCCTTTATCCAGGGAATAATACAAGCCATATTCGGTTCCCAGAAATAACAAATTCTCTTCTACCGGATCCTGAATAACGCTCCAAACGTGGCCCTTGATGTTTTCAGGACTTGCCAATCGCTTCCAGCTTTTCCCATAATCGATGGTGTGATACAGGTAAGGATCCCAATTATTTCTACGGTAGTCGTTAACCACCACAAAGGCCTCACCGGCATGGTAAGATGATGCGCGAATTTGAGGAATCCATGAACCTGCTGGACATCCGGGTAACTTGGAGGCCAGATTGGTCCAGTTTTTACCGCGATCTTGAGTCAATTGCAAATTTCCATCATCGGTTCCCACCCAGATCACCTGGCTGTCTAACGGGCTGGGTGCAATGGCTAAAAGGGTTGTATAGTTCTCTGCCCGGGTGGCGTCAATCGTGAGTCCGCCACTGAGGGCTTGCTTTTGTCGTGCGGTGTCGTTGGTTGTCAAATCGGGGGAAAGCACTTCCCAGCTATCGCCACAATTGGAGCTGTAATGAACAAACTGACTACCGAAATAAATACCGCAATCATGAAACGGATCCTGAGCCAAAGCCGCATTCCAGTTGTAGCGCAATGGTGTTTTATCCGGGTGCATAGGCTGAATAAAGCTCTTACGTCCCGTTTCCCGATCATAGCGACTGATGTGCCCTCCTTGGTACATAGCATACCCGTAGCGTGAGTTTTTAGGATAAGGCACCACGTCGAAGCCATCTCCAAACATCACTTCCTGCCAGTGGTGGTTTCTCATTCCACCGTGTTCGTATACATATCCCGGGCCTACCCAACTACCATTGTCCTGCATACCGCCATAAATGTTGTAGGGGTGGTCGTTATCTACATTGATGTGGTAGAATTGAGCCAAGGGCAGATTGGTGATAAAGCGCCAATTGGCACCGCCGTCTCTTGAAATATTGAGTCCTCCATCATTACCTTCAATGATGTAATCGGAGTTGTCTGGATCAATCCAAAAAGCGTGATGATCGGGGTGCGCCTTGTAATAAGAAATCAGGCTATTAAAGGTTTTCCCACCATCCTGACTTACTGAAACAGTTGAAAACAAGTTAAATACGCGGTTTTCGTTGTTTGGATCTACGTAAATGTCGGCGTAATAAAATGGGCGATTTCCAATGTTCTTATCAGCTCGCATGGTCCAGTTTTCTCCTCCGTCGGTACTGCGGTACAGCGCTGTTTTCTTGCTTTCAATCAAGGCATAAACCACGGATGGCTTATTGGCAGCAATGGCCAATCCCATGCGGCCTAAGGGTCCATCGGGCAACCCTTCTTTCTTGCCCAGTTTTTTCCAAGTAGTTCCGCCATCGTAGGTAACATACAAACCTGAGCTCTCTCCACCGGACTCAAAGAACCAAGGCTGGCGGTGATAATGCCACATAGCGGCAAAAAGCTTGTTGGGGTTTGTAGGATCCATGATCAAGTCTGCACAACCCGTCGTATCGTCAATGAATAGGATTTTGTTCCAGGTTTTTCCACCATCAGTCGTTTTGAACACTCCCCTTTCTGGGTTTGGTCCCCATGCCGATCCGGTGGCAGCTACGTATAGGGTTTGAGAGTTTTGTGGATCCGGAATGATTCGGTGAATGGTTTTGGTGTTTTCCAATCCCATTCGAGTCCAGTTTTTACCTCCGTCAAGGCTTTTAAATATTCCTGCACCACTGCTCTGGCTGTTTCGCGGATTTCCTTCACCCGATCCTGCCCACAATACAGTGGGATTACTGGGATCGAATGCTACTGCTCCTATGGATTGTACCGGAGCCTTATCAAACAAGGGTTGCCAGGTAATTCCACCACTAACCGATTGCCAAACACCACCCGAAGCGGTTCCCACCAAGATGTGATCTTTATGCTCTGGATGAACATCAATACTGGTTACCCGCCCGCTCATTCCTGCTGGACCTATGGCCCTAACATAATAACCTTTAAGCTTTTCATCATCAATAGATTGAGTATATGAACTTAAAGTAAAAAATAAAGCTATTAAAGCGAATAAAGAGTACCTAATCATGTTATTTGGTTTGTGCAAAGACCGACGAAGATAAGCCAGCTTTTGGGAAGAAGAAAACCGTTGATGTAAGAACCTAAAACTTCACGAAAGAAGTTCCTGTTCAATCTCACTCCAAGGCTTTAAACCAAATACATTTCGGTCGTCAATAAAAAGATCGGCTTCGATTAATCTGGACATTCCAGGCTTCCAGGATTCTCCCGGTTTGGAGGCATTAACCGCATAAAAATCTACCCCATTTTGTCGGCAGTATTCCACGGCATCTTCCAGGGTATCCCCATAACGGTAGGTCCAAAGAATGAGCTTATGCCCCGCTTGTTGCAGCTTTTTCATCACCTCGATGGCATCGGGTATAGGTTTCCCAATTTTAGGATACTGGTGCTCCACAATGGTGCCATCAAAGTCTACCGCAATAATCATTTGCCCATTAAGTTTTTTACCAGACCCCAAAAACCTGAACTCTGGGGTTTGGCATCCTCATTACCATAAATGCCATTGGGATCTTCCATCCGTTTGATTTCTTGCCAAACTTCGCCCCACCCGGGCAATCCGCCCACATTTTTTTGGCTGATGAACAGTTCGCAATTAAGCTTTCGGCTACCATCGTCTTCGTTGAAGTCTTCACCCGGATAACTGTGGTTAACCGAATAAAATTCAATGCCATTTTCGCGGCAAAATTCTACCGCATCTTCGAGTAGCTGCCCTTCCCTACGGGTCCACAAGATCAATTGATGCCTCGCCTTAATCATTTCATTAAGGGTTTCAAAGGCAAAAATCTTGGGCTCCCCTATTTCAGGGTACCTGTCTTCTACAATGGTTCCGTCAAAGTCGATGGCAATAACCAAACGCCTAATGATTTTGGGTCAATAATTATCTCATAAATTCCGCAGAATTCACCTCAAGATTATCGCTTAAGTCATAGCAATAAGGTGTTCCAGTCGGAATTTCTTTTTGAAGAATCTCTTCAGGACTCATGTTTTCCAAGTGCATAACAAGAGCACGTAGGCTATTTCCATGAGCCACTACCAGGATATCCTTTCCTTCTTTGAGAAGAGGTTCAATTTCAGCTTCGTAATAAGGGATCACCCGATCTTTGGTGTCTTTCAGGCTTTCTCCTCCAGGAGGGGCAATATCGTAGCTTCGTCTCCAAATGTGTACTTGCTCCTCTCCGTATTCTTCACGCATAGCGTTCTTGTCTTTTCCTTGCAAGTCACCATACATTCTTTCGTTGAGCGCCTGGTCTTTAATCACAGGAATCGTTCCGTTACCATTTTTACTCAGAATGATATCCAGGGTACGGTTCGCTCTTTTCAGTACTGAGCTAAACGCTCTGTCAAAGGAATAATCAGCCAGTTTTTCACCAGCATTGGCAGCCTCATTCTCTCCTTTTTCGGTCAAATCCACATCTACCCATCCGGTAAACTTGTTTTGCAAATTCCATTCCGATTGACCGTGTCGCACTATTACTAATTGGGGCATAAATTGATTTTGATTTTCCGCCGGCTAAATTAGTGTATTCCCCCTAAAAATAGGACCTAAGTCAAGGGAATAAGAAGCGATTTTTGAACAAATTTTACCGAATCTTTGAGTCATAGATCGGGTCCTTAAAAAATGTAAAGCTAAACTTTGGAGCTTATTGGCTTGTTTTATATTTGATCCCTCAATTTTATGTGGAACACTAAACATTATTAATTATGGCTTTTGAATTACCAAATCTGCGCTACGCTTACGACGCGCTAGAACCTTATATTGATGCTCAAACCATGGAGATTCATCACTCCAAGCACCACGCTGGATATACCAGCAAACTTAACGCTGCTCTAGAAGGAACAGACGGTGAAGGCAAATTGATCGAAGATATTCTTGCTAACATTGGCTCGTACGGTGGCGGTGTTCGTAACAACGGTGGTGGATACTACAACCACTGTCTTTTCTGGGAAATCATGTCGCCAAACGGCGGTGGTGAGCCTACAGGAGACTTGGCCGACGCAATTAATGCTGACTTAGGAGGATTCGAAGCTTTCAAAACAGCTTTCTCTAATGCAGCTGCTACTCAGTTTGGTTCAGGTTGGGCTTGGCTTTGCGTAAACAACGGAAAATTGGAAGTTTGCTCTACTCCAAACCAAGACAATCCATTGATGCCTGATACCGGTTGTGGTGGAACTCCAATCCTTGCATTAGACGTTTGGGAGCATGCTTATTACTTGAAGTATCAAAACCGCAGACCTGATTACATCGAAAACTTCTTCAACGTAATCAACTGGGACGAAGTAAACCGTCGTTTCCTGGAAGCGAGATAAGCGAAACGCTTAATTCAAAATATAAATCCCCTCCGAGTTTGCTCGAGGGGATTTTTTTTGGATCAATTAAATCCGGTAGTAAATAGATTCCGTGCCCCATTGATTCCGCATTTCTGATAGCGGTTGTAGGCTTGCGCGGCTCGCTCCTCCACCTGTTTCGGGGTTTCTCCCTTCAGCCATCCCTCCAAAGCGGCTACCAGTGTATAGGCCTCCGGGGCCATTAAGTGCGTTGTCCATAACCAGGGTTGTGCCCCTGAATTAAGTAAGGGTTGGTAGAAAAAATCTTTGCTATAACAGGCCAGGACAATCGCCGGCATGGATTTCTTTGAACTCTTCATATTCGGGGCGACATCAAATTCCATCAAACCGTCATGTCCACAATAGGCCACTAAATCTGAAGCTCCCCCAAAGGGAATGGAATCATCTTCGTGAGTAACCCACTGATTGCGCTGGTAGTTGGAAGCATAAAGAAAATCCACAATGCAGGATCGAATGTGGCGTCCGTCATAGGCATCGGCTAGTAAATAAGCTTCTCCAGAACGGTGTTTAAACAGGATACGTTCCAATATCATGGGGTTATCTACTTCTACCCTTTTTACATAAATCCACTCGTCGCTTTTGTACCGCAAAAAGGACTTAACCCCATAGGCTGCCCCCCAATAGAGGTTAGAAGCCGGATCCTGCCCATTACCTAAATGACTGGGAACCGGAACAATGCCCTGATTCTGATTGTCGCAAAGGGCTACAAACACGTGAATGGTTTTAACCTCGGAAGCCAGTAAAGACGAGCTGATACCAAGAAGTAATAGAATCAATAGAAGGGTGCGCATGGCGGGATAACGAGAAATCCTTCGGTTTGGTACCTAGGTGGAATCTTCAAACTTCAATCTTCAAACTTCAATCTTCAAACTTCAATCTTCGAGATTCGAGATTCGAGATTCGAGATTCGAGATTCGAGATTCAACATGAAGATTGAAAATTGAACCTGAAAATTGAAAATTCAATAATGCTACTATATTCGCAAAATGCACGAAAATTGGAATTCGACCAAAAAAGAGGCTCTGTGGGACTTTTTGCAACAATACCTGACCGATGAGCGTCGGGAGCTATTTGAGCAAATATTGGAGTACAGAACCGACCATTTTGCGGTTTGTGTAGAAGATGTTTACCACGAACACAATGCCGGCGCCTTGGTAAGAACAGCTGAGTGCTTTGGGATTCAGAAGCTGTTTGTGATGCAAGACATCAACGATTTTAATGTGCAAAAAGGCATGTCTAAAGGTGCGGAGCATTGGTTAGACATTGAATACTACAGGCGAAAAGGGCGTTCGACCTACGACTGCATGGATCGGGTTCGCGAATTGGGCTATCAGGTTGTAGCTACCACTCCCCATTCCAATGATGTAGACTTAAGGGAATTTGATTTCACCCAAAAATCGGCTTTCTTTTTTGGTAAAGAAAAGGCTGGGCTATCTCCTGAAATTGTCGAGCAGGCCGATGTTTGCTTGCGTATTCCCATCTATGGCGTTACGGAGAGCTATAACATATCGGTATCCGCAGCACTCATCCTTTACGAGCTTACCCAAAAACTACACAACTCCAATCTCGACTGGCGACTATCGGCCGATGAACAGCGGGAGAAACGATTGAATTGGGCCCTTCATTCCATAACACGAAGCGACGTATTTGTACGAGAATTTGAGCGTTTATATAAGAGAGCTTAACTGTGCAAACCGCATTCTTTTTTAGAGCTTTCCCACCACCAACGGCCATCCCGGGCTTCTTCTCCCAGCGTGAGTGAACGGGTACACGGAGCACAACCAATACTTTTAAATCCTTGATCATACAGTGGATTATAGGGTACCCGGTACTCCTTTATCTTTTGAATAACCTCCTCTTCGCTCCAATTAAACAGGGGATAATACTTGTAAATGTGCATTTTGGCGTCATATTCCCACTGCGATCGTTGTGCCCTATCCTTGGACTGTCCTCCTCGTAAACCACTAATCCATACACGTTTTCCAGTCAACGCTCTTTGCAGAGGTTCCACCTTTCGGAGAAAACAGCAGTTCAATCTATTCTCGGGACTTTGGTAAAAGGAATTGGGTCCATCCACTTCAAGCATCATCTGCAGTCCGGTATGCTCGGGAACATAGGTTTGAATTTTTATGGCGTAGCGATTGAGCGTTCTAAACCAAGTGTCGTATGTCTCAGGAAACAAGCGCCCTGTGTCTATGGTAAAGAGTTCTACCGGAAGCTGATGGGTGGCGATGTAATGGGTAATTAATTGTCCCTCCAGTCCAAAGGCTGTGGAGCACACCACTCCTCTACCCGCCCATTGAGCTACCCGCTGAATTCCTTCTACCGGTGAGAGCCCTTTCAACTCGGCCCTCATCCCTGTTAATTCCGCATCACTCATTGTTGCTTTCATAGTGGACAAATCTATATAATCTACCAATTTAATAGATTAATAAATCAAAAAAATATCAACGGTTAATCAAATCTGCTACTGTCTTATTTTCCAATACTTTAAGTGTTGTATCGCGAACTTCAATCATCACCTTGTTCAAACCACATTCCTTTTCACTCGTGCACTCATCGCACTTTTCATAGAAATTCAGACTCACACAGGGCAACATGGCAATCGGGCCATTCATAAATCGAATGATCTTGGCCAATCCAACATCCGATGGCGGTTTACGCAGGTAGTAACCTCCCCCCTTGCCCATCTTACTGGAAAGCACACCGATCTTTTTCAGTTCTAATAAAATGGCTTCCAAAAATTTTTTGGGAATCTTGGTTTCCACGGCGATTTCAGAAATCAGCTGTGGTCCCTGATCGTATTTTTCGGCCAAATACCCCAAAGCCAATAAGGCATATTTCGTTTTCTTAGAAATCATACCGCAAAGCTAATACTTGCCTCAAATTTTCCTGAAAGAGTTCTATGCCCGCTTAACCAAAGCCTGATTAATGGCCTTAATTAGACCGGGGCCTTTGTAAATCAATCCGGTATAAACCTGAACCAGGGCCGCGCCCGCATCCAGTTTTTCCAAGGCATCCTGAGCAGAAGTAATTCCCCCTACTCCGATGATAGGGAATTTGTTTTGTCCTTTTTGGTGCAAGTAACGAATCACTTCCGTAGAACGATTTTTTACCGGAGCTCCGCTCAATCCACCGGCTTCCGAGGTAATGGTTTCTGAAGTCTTTAAGCCGCTGCGATCAATTGTTGTATTGGTGGCAATAACGCCATCGATTTGGGTATCGTTCACGATATCTACAATATCATCCAACTGTTCATCGGTCAAATCCGGAGCAATTTTCAAAAGGATGGGCTTAGTTTTAGGTTTCTCTTGATTAAGCCGTTGCAATTCACTCAGCAATTCGGTAAGCGGCTTTTTGTCTTGCAGAGCCCGAAGGTTCGGAGTATTTGGAGAAGAAACATTGACCACGAAATAATCCACATAGGGGTACAAGGCCTGAAAACACAAGCGATAGTCTTCGGTGGCTTCCTCATTAGGAGTCACCTTGTTTTTACCGATGTTTCCACCAATAATCAGGTTCTTATCCCGATTCTTCAAATTGGCCACAGCGGCTTCTACTCCTTCATTGTTAAAGCCCATACGATTGATCAGTCCCTCATCGGCGGGTAGACGAAACATGCGGGGCTTAGGGTTTCCCGGTTGACCTTTGGGCGTTACTGTACCTATTTCAATGAAACCAAAGCCCAAGTCCTTAAAATCAGGATACAACTCGGCGTTTTTATCAAAGCCAGCTGCCAGTCCAACTGGATTCGGGAATTTAAGCCCAAAAACTTCGCGCTCCAGGGATGGGTGCTTCACGGTGTACATCGAGCGAAAGAGTGACCGCATACCAGGAATCATAAAAACATTCTTGAGCATTCGGGTGGTAAAATGATGCGCCTTTTCAGGAGTCATCGTAAACAGAAGGGGCTTAATTAGAGCGTACATAATCCAAGTTGTGCGGCAAAAGTAGTACGTTCCTTCTCGTACACCCCGTCCTGTTGAAAAACCTTTTTAACAGTGTAGGCATTCCATACGCTGGGCCTTACATTTGAAGAATGGATGACTACCGGAGACTCTTTTGGGCAAAACGAGTGATTCTAATTGGAATTATTTCCTGTGCGGCTCTATGTCTTCCACTCTGGCTCAATAGCCGATCCCTTCCGCTTATTCCACTTTTGGAAGGCATGTTGGTTCTTAGAACTCCCTTCGATCAAATACTGCTTGGCCTAACGACCTTGGCTGGGCTGCTGGCCATTGTTTGGCCTAAAAAGAGTTGGCCCGGGCTTCTGTTTCTGGCAGGTGTTATGGGACTCATGATCCAAGACTGGAACAGGATGCAACCATGGATGTTTCATTTCGTCATGCTCCTGGTCATTCTGCAATCCCTTCCTGGAAAATACAAGCATTATCTTCCAGCCAAACCGGTGCTTGCTGCGGTACAATTGGGGGTTATTGGCCTCTACTTCTGGAGCGGATGGTACAAGCTTAACGATGGCTATTCTGAAAAAATCGTTCCCTACGTGGTTTATCCTATTTACAATCAATGGTGGATGGCTCACCCCTTTATTCACCGGATAGTATTTCGAATGGCCCTGTTGGCACCTTACCTGGAAATGGCCACTGCCATTGCGCTATTAATCCCAAGAACACGGACCGTTGCGGTTTTGTTAGGCACTACGCTTCATTTAGGCATCTTGTATTTATTGGGTCCTTTAGGACATAACACCAATGCGGTGATTTGGCCCTGGAATATCGTGTTAATTCCACTTCTCTTTCTCTTGTTCTTCAAGCAAAAAGACTTTGGGCTAAACCGCCACCTATTCCGTATTCAATGGGTTGGACTTATCGCGCTGGCCTTTGTGCTGGTAATACCGGCACTGAACATGACGGGACGATACAACAAAAGCCTATCCTTCGAACTGTATTCCGGCACCAATTACACCCGGCACCTTCAGTTTCACAAAAGCGATGTCAAGCACCTTCCAAACCACCTGGAGAATCTGAGTTACAACTTTAAGGATTCGGTATACATCCGGACTTATGAATGGGCTCTACGGGATATAAAAACGCCACCCAATCCGGATCCTAAAGTAACGGATCAGTGGCAACGTCAACTGATTCCTCTATTTAGAGCTGAGCAAGAATAGCCGAGGCAGCCAGGTAGATAATCACCCCTATGTTGGCCGCCAGTAAGCAAAGTGCAAGCACTTTCCAAAGCGTTGCTTTCCAGGTAGACCGCCCTTTAATTAACGGAAATTCGATAGTACTAATGGAATACCCCTCCATGTCCACAAGCAGAATTTTGCTTTTTCCATTCACCAAGGCATACTCCAACAATTGCCGGCGGGTAGAACTGTATTGAGGACTTATCGCCTTTTCGCCGGATTTTATTTCTACCAAATACTCTTGTCCCCCCTTCTTGACTTTTACATCTGGCCGGATGGTGGAAGAAACGACTTTCCCATCCACATTAAAGTCATGAGACAATTCCGGTTGATAATCCACCAAGGTAAATCCTTGTTCTTCCAGAAATCCTAAGGCCTCTTGCTCCTTTTCCCGCCCTCTGCGCAACCGTTTGGTCTGCTTGGAACGATCGATCCACTGGAGCAGGAAAAACACGCTTATTCCACCCACTATTCCAGCAGCGATATACGGCAATAACTGAAGAAAAAGGTCTAAGTCCATAAGCTTGGGATTGGTGGGCAAGATAACCAATCACCTTTTGAATCTTAAATGATCAGGTTAAATTTTCAACCTTTAGTTGGAGCACATCGCACTTTGAGGTTGGAAAAGCTGGTTCAAAATCACCGGTTTAACAATTGAAAATTCAAAGGCGAATTCTTTCGCACTCTCCTATTAGGTATTTAGTATTTTTGCCGGCCTAAACAGGACTTATGAAATCACGTTTGAATACCATTGAGGAAGCCATTGAAGATATTCGCCAGGGAAAAATCGTTATCGTAGTAGACGATGAGGATCGCGAAAATGAGGGTGACTTTATTGCCGCAGCCGAGCACATGACCCCTGAAATGGTAAACTTTATGGCTACCCACGGGCGTGGTCTTATTTGTTGTTCTATTCCTGAGGAACGCTGTCATGAGCTTGGTTTGGAGCTTATGGTTGCCGATAACACGGCTCTTCATGCTACTCCATTCACCGTTTCAGTGGATTTGATTGGCCATGGCTGTACGACCGGTATTTCGGCATCAGACCGTGCTAAAACTATTCAGGCCTTGGTTGACCCAAATACCAATCCGGAAGAGTTAGGTAAACCTGGACACATTTTTCCACTACGCGCCAAATCGGGCGGAGTGCTAAGACGTACGGGTCATACAGAAGCCACAATCGATTTGGCTCGATTGGCCGGACTAAAACCAGGTGGTGCTTTGGTAGAAATCATGAATGAAGATGGAACCATGGCCAGACTACCACAGTTGCTTGAAATCGCCGAACGCTTTGATATGAAGGTGATTTCTATTGAAGATTTGGTAGCCTATCGGATGCGTGAAGAACGTATTATTAGCCGAGAGGTAGAAGTAGATGTGCCTACTGAATACGGTCCTGTAAAATTGATTGGATTCCGTCAATTGACAACCAATGACGAACACCTTGCTGTAACCATCGGTGACTGGAAAGAAGATGATGAAGTTTTGGTTCGGGTACACTCGGCCAGTAGCTTGGGAGACATTTTTAGCTCCTTTAAGCACGATCGTCCTTCCTTGCTCTCCCGTGCTTTTGAAGAAATTCACAAAGAAGGCAAAGGAGCCGTTATTTACATGCAACAAGGGATTCGTGGATTGGGATTGGTAAACAAGCTGAAAAGCTACCAATACGACCTGGAACAAGACAAAGAATCAACGCCTGATCTAAACCTGAAAATGGACGAGAAGGATTATGGAGTTGGTGCTCAAATTATCCGGGATCTTGGAATCCGCAAAATGCGTTTGATCACTAATAAGCCTCAAAATCGTATTGGAATTATAGGTTACGGTTTGGAAATTACGGATACGGTTCCTGTAGGAAACTAAGGATTAGATTCCCCTTCCGTTTCGTCCTCGGTCCCCATACGGGCGGCTTCACGGGCTTTTTTTCGAGCTTCTTTATCCTCTTTGTTTTGCTTTTTACGCTCTTCCTGGCGTTCTTTTTGCAAAGCTTTTTCAGCTTCTTTCTGGGCTTTCTCTTCAGGAGTTTTCTTTCCGAAAACCTTATGTAGGAATTCCCCAATCGTATTGAAGTCTTCCTGGTAGAAAATTCCTATCCCCTGGGTTTGAGAAGATGAGTTTTGATTTTCGATGGAATAATCACTCGTACGGTTAAACACCTTGGCTCGCACCTTACCGTCTTCCTTGATCAGGTATTCCAAGGTAAAGTCACCCACAAACTGATTTTGAGAAGTATTGGTCTCACTGTTGTTTACCCCCACGTTACTTTCAAACTTCAAACGATCGTTGAGCAAGTTCTTCGATAGAGCCACCTCCACATTGTCCTTTTTCAACTCGCTAAAGCCGACTTCCAAAATGCTGTTATCCATTTTAGACAACCAGTTATTAATCTGATTCGTTAGAAGTTCACTACCTGTTGAACTGGCAAGTCCACCGCCTGAGTAGTTACTTTCGGGAGGAGAATAGCGGTTAAACAACAACAAGGAAAACACTTGTTTAGTCACATCATCCTGTGTAGGCATTTGGCTTTTTACCTGGCTCTCAATCTCCGAATCCACGTTTCTAATGCGGATGTCAAAATCAATATCGGGCTCAGCCAGGTTTTTGGTTAGAATCATCAAACATTCATTATCCACTTTACGGGTCATGGTACTATCTCCAAGAATGTCTCCTAATGGCGCTTTCACCCGGTATACAGCGGTCATGTTCAACTGGGCATTGAAGGGATCCCCGTTCCAGATAATCTGGCTACCTCGTTGAATTTTGAATCGTTTGCTAAATAGGTTTTCATAGGTAAACATGTAGCTCCCGTCGCGGACTTCGTAGGTACCAAACATCTCGAAATCGCCACTGGAGTTAATGTCCATTTGAATATTTCCTCCACCGACCGATTTTAGAATATCACCCGTGGTTTCGTCAAAAATGAGTTGTACTTCGGTACTTGGATCCACATTGATGTCAAACTCAATCGAAATACCGGTTAAATCGGTTTCTGGCTCCTTCTCCATTTTCTCTTCTTCGGGAAGAGAGGATTGAACAAAGGTGATGTAACCTGTTTTGCTTACTTCATCGGCCGTGTAAAGCGGTATGTAGAACTTCGATTCATTAACCACATTCGACTTGACGGTAAGGCCCAGGGAATCTTCTGCCCCAAAAATCTGAACAATATTTTCCTTGGAGGCACCTGTATCCAAAAACGCTACTCCGTAATAAAGGGAGTTATCATCTGAAGTGGTATTCAACACCATGAAGTTGTGAGGCGTCACATCTACTTGATACCGCAGGTTTTGCCAGTTTTTATGGGTCAACCAACCATCCACACGGGCTTCGTGATCATACTTGTCCAAAACCACAAAATTGTCAATGATGACGGAGTCGGGTTTAATCTGCAGCGTTTGTTGGTGGCAGTGGTAAGGTACTTTGAGGTAAGACACTTGTAACCTTCCACTATCGAGGGTCAAGTATCCACTGAGTTCGGGATGTTCCAGGTTTCCTTTCAAATCCAATTCACCATGGATCTTTCCTTTCAGTTCATCCATGTATTCGGCTACAAAGGGCTGAACCGCTCGAAGCTCCAGTCCATCACTCCTTACTTTCAACTGAAGGCTGGTGTCGGAGCTGTTGGGGTAATAATACCCGTGGACGAGTACTGAATGAATTGTATCCTTAATACCCAATGGGGCCGGTCTGGATAGATCAAAGTAGACTTTTAGGCGTTTCCATTCGGTTTCCCAGGAAGACAATAATCGACCGGAACCGATGGATTCTCCATTGAGGTAGAAATTCTTAAGGTCAAGATCACTGTGCAACAAGGCATTGTTATACACATCTTGTAAGGTTACTTCCCCGGTTAGGTGTCCGGACAGCTGGGCCTCAGAAAAACCAGTAATCCGGTTAAAGTTGGACAGGTTAAGTCCTTTAAATAGGGCTACCAATTCGCTCTCTGCTCTTTTCGATATCTCCCCATTTAGTGAAATGAATTTTTCTCCACTCGATCCTTTCAGGTTTTTGAATACCACTTCCCTACCATCAATATGAATTTGGTTGCCTCCGGGAATGGACCAAACGGAGTCGGCTACGACTACTTCACTTGAATCTACTTGAAAACGAAATTCTTCCGGTCCCAGGACTCTACCATGAATGCGGATATCACTGGAGTTCTCGGTTTGACTAATGTTGAGAAATTGAAATTGGAGATCTACGGAGTCGCGATTTGCATTGCCCAGGGCCACAAAATTGCGAATGGTTAAATCCTCATCCAGGTGAATGTTTTGAACCCGGGTTTGTTGTTCCCAAGCCGAATCCTGGTAGAAGAGCTCAAATTCGAAGGTATCCAGTGAATAGCCCTGATACCTGGCTTGAGGTACTTCTGCTTCCAGGCGAACAATGTCTTTTTCGGTATTATAACGAGCCCTGAATTTGATGGCTTCATCGAAGGATAGCTCTGGAACGAAAATGGCCAACAAGTCATTCAAATCAAAAATCTCCAGATAAGCCGAAAAGATGAAATCCAAATCCTCTTCCTGATGCTGATCGACCAAACTCGGTAGCGAATGATCCATCATCCTAAGAAAGGATGCTTGCAGATCTCCAGGTGTCGCAGTTCCTTTAAAAATGCCTCGAATGGCTGAGCTCCTAAATTCTATTTGAGGAATCCCTTGAACGGTAAAGGCTCTACCCTTTAATTCATCGAGTTTAAAGATTTTCCCTTCTTCGCTGTATTTAAGTTCTCTCAGCAGCGCTTTTCCACTCAAGTTATCGGGCTGAAAACCTTGAAAGTCCACATCTAAAATGGCACTAAAAAAGGCACTCGAATCCCGATCAATCAAATTAAGAGCCACTGGATATAACGTATCTACATCCAACTGAAACTGGAATCGTGGTAAATCACTATTAAAGTTGATTTGCCCACTAAAGTCAAGCTCAGCAAGCTCATCGTTCAAGGTAAAATCGCCATCAAACCAACCTTTCTTGAGCTCTGCATCAATCTCACCTCCCCGATAAGAATAGCCACTAAAATCGAATCGATCCAGACTCCCTTTGATTTCGGTTTCCAGCGTTTCCAAGGTTATGCCATGTCCTTTGATATCAAGCTGAGCAGATAACAATCCAACTTGCTCATTGCCCAGTAATTTTCCAACATTGAGTTTTTTGACCGCTACAAAACCCTCGTATCCCGGTATCTGGCTGCGCTCTTCATGAACCGCCAACTTGGCCAAAGCCGCTCCCATAGGTGACTCCAGTGCCAAATCTGTATGAAAGTGGTTATAGGTTCCTTTAAATTTCCCTTGAACCTTTACCTTTTGCAGAGCCAATACTTCTTTGGGTAATGTGAGGTGTTTTTGTTGATCAAATGGCGGTAGCGGAATCTGAAGTAAATCCCGAATACGAATCTCAGAAGGATCCAAGTCCAAACTAATGCGTGTTTGCTCGATATCCGGCAATCCTTTCATCATTAAATCACCTCGAATTCGGGTTTGACTTCCCAATCCCAAATCCAGATCGCGAATACTAAAGTCCTCAACCGTACCGGTGAACTGACCGCCCATGCTAACTTCAGCATTCAATCCCAATAGGGCATCTGAGAAATAGGCGATATCTCCTCCATTAACCTGGGCCGAATCCAAATGAGCAACCATCTTCACCTTTTCGATATAGTTGGCGAAATCGGCAAATTGGTCATATTTCATTCGGTAATCTCCGCGAACAAAGGTGGCTGGAGTAGTCAACAAAAGTTCATCGAATACCATTTCCTGAGGAAGCATGGCAAACTGGGTATGTAGCGAATTGAGCGTAAATCCTGATCGTTCCTGAAAACTTAGTTGCTGGATATCGGCTTTTATCTCCTCGTTGGCCCATTCAAAGTTTTGAATTTGAGTGGCAAAAGCGGATACATCGATATGGGCAAAGTCAATTCCCTGGGTAGAACTGGAATCGTTGTAATCCCACCAAACGAATTTTAAATCTTCGATCTGGGTTTCAGCAATGCTGATTTGCGGGGCTGCAGAGCTACTGGTATCTGTAGATGTGAATTGATCTATAATGAACTGCAGATTGGTCACCGTATCCCCTTCGTAGGACTTCAAAAAGAAACGCGCTCCATACAATTCAACCTTTTCCAGGTCAAAAATGCTCTTGTCCAGATTAAAGTCGTCAATCAAAACAACCAGTTCAGAAGCATAGAGTAAGGTGTCCTTCCTTAAGTCCTCAATGTAAACGTCCTTCAATCGAATTTCGCTCACTGGCTTGATATCCACTTCACCAGCTCTCCAGGTAACCCCATGGGATTCAGCAAGATTGGTAAGGACCTTATTGGCCAACCAGGTTTGGACTGGCGTAGCAAGTAACGCCAAGTAGACCAGCAACAAAATCACCACCAGCCCACCCAATAGGTAGAACAGTATTTTCCTTAGTTTTTTGATAATTTTGCTGCCTTTGAGAACAAAATTAAGGAATTGAGCAGACCGCGTTATATACTGGCCATCGAATCATCATGTGACGATACTTCAGCAGCAGTGCTAAAAGATCGTGCCATACTTTCCAACCTTGTTGCAAATCAAAAAGTTCATGAGCAATACGGGGGCGTAGTACCCGAATTAGCAAGTAGGGCTCATCAAAAAAATATCATCCCCGTTGTTCATCAGGCTATCGAAAAGGCCGGAATCGAATTGAGTCAACTGGATGCGATCGCCTTTACCCGTGGCCCAGGTTTAATGGGTTCGCTGCTGGTGGGTACTTCTTTCGTTAAAGGACTGGCTCTGGCCACTGGAAAGCCTTTGATTGATGTAAACCACATGCAAGCTCACGTTTTGGCCCATTTCATCGATAATAACGAATATGATCATCCGCCCGAATTTCCATTCTTGTGCCTTACGGTTAGCGGTGGCCATACCCAGATCATCGTAGTTCGCGATTACCTGGATATGGAAATCATTGGTCAAACCTTGGATGATGCGGCCGGAGAGGCTTTTGACAAAACCGCTAAACTTCTTGGACTCCCCTATCCGGGAGGACCACAAATTGACAAGTTGGCTCGGGACGGAAATCCAAAGGCCTATTCCTTTGCTAAGGCAAAAATCAAGGGCTATGACTACAGCTTTAGCGGATTGAAGACCTCTGTTCTCTATTTTTTAAGGGATCAAATCAAAAAGGACCCAGCTTTTATTGAGCATCATGTCAATGATTTGTGCGCCTCTGTGCAACACACCATTGTGGATACACTTTTTGACAAAGTACTCAAGGCTACTGAAGATCTCAACATCAAAACTGTGGCCATTGCTGGTGGGGTATCTGCCAATGGATTGTTAAGAAGTCGGTTGAAAGAGCTTGGCGAGATCCATAATTGGAAAACCTATATCCCTAAATTTGAGTTCTGTACCGATAATGCTGCCATGATAGGAATTGTCGGGCATTTTAAACTTTTGAACGAAGATTATTGCGATCTTTCCGCTCTACCAGATGCCCGACTGGCCTATAGCCATGTTTAGACTTACGACCATATCCGTAATTGCGTTTTTGCTTTTTGCAGGCTCTTTGTGCGCTCAGCAAGATTCTGAATTCGGCTATTATGTGGATTCCAATGTGGTAAGGCAAGCTGAAAAGTTTAGAAAGGGCAACATCATTATCAAGACGAATCCGTTGGCCATTGTCTCCGGGGAGATTCCGCTCTACTCGGCTGAGTTTCGTTTGTTGGGAGAGTATGTAACCGGACCGAGAACAGGTGTGGTATTGGGTGCTTCCTACCTTGGAATGGGCCTCATATTGCGCTCTGCATTGGATGCCGACTCCATCAATACCGGATACAGCAGTTGGGATTACGGATTCAACGGTTTTCGACTTCAAGGTGGATTCCGGTACTACATTAAGAAACCTGGTGTGCGACTTACTGACCCTGATTTTAAGCCCGCTCCCGGAGGTTTTTATGTGATGGGACTTGTATCCTACTCCAACGCCAAATACTACCTAAAACAGTATCCCAACGAGTATTACCGCTTCAATTTTATAAGCTACACGCTCAATGTGGGTGTTCAGTTTCTATTGGGCGACAAATTGGTACTTGATCCCTATTGGGGACTGGGATACAAGCAAAATCAGGTATTTGAAGTTATCAACCAGAGCTCTCGCAGAATCAACGATCCAGACCTGCAAGACGATTTCATTTTCGGCTCCAACCTCAAGATCAACATAGGAATCAACATGGGATTTCGGTTTTAGTCTGCTAACCAACAATCCTTTTTCCCGCTCACTTGTAATTTTATAACCGAAACTTAAATGGGTGTATTATGATGACAAGATTGGCAATTATTCTCGTATGTGTTCTACCAGCTTTTACCAGCTGCGGGCAAAATCAGCAAACCAACACTAATCATGAACACACCCATGCTATTCCCAAAAGCGACAAAGAATGGAAGGAGCGATTGACCGAACAGGAATACTACGTGCTTCGTCAAAAAGGCACCGAAAGAGCCTGGACCGGTGAATTCGTAGATTATCACGGTGATGGCATCTTTGTATGCGCCGGTTGTGGGCAAGAACTCTTTGACGCATCCACCAAATTTGAATCTGGAAGTGGTTGGCCAAGTTTCTGGGACGTGATTGATCCTACCAAAGTCAAATTAGTTGGAGACCGTAGTCACGGTATGGTTAGAGATGAAGTAGTTTGCAGCCGATGTAACGGACACCTTGGCCACGTATTCAACGATGGCCCGAAACCTACCGGATTGCGCTATTGCATCAATTCCGTTTCTCTGGATGTTAAAGAGTAGTTGCTCTCGAACATCATTTATCCCAGTTTACCAAAGATTTTCTTAGCCGTTCTGAAAGATTAGGCATAAGCTATAGCTGCATGGCACATCAGCTTAAGCATGCAAAAACGGCGTAAAAGCAATCAAATCAAGTTGGCCTCCAATTTCAATTATTGGAGCAAAAAAAAGGCCCCTAAAAGGGGCCAATCTATATATCATCAAAGGGTTCAAATCCGATGGCTATCAGATTGAATCTGAATATTAATCATTGAATATTCAATTACTCCTCTCCTCCTCCATTGCTAAAGGATTCTGCAATTTCATCCTCGTATCCGGTCATCATAACCAAACATCCTTTCAAGAATGACGAACCATCATCTGCGATGTAAGCAGGGATCAGGAAGTTTACATAAACCTGATAAATGCCATCGTCATCCGGCTCGTAGTTAAATTGCTTTTCACTACTCTCAAAAGAGGCCAGAAGCTTACGTTTCTTTTCTCCTTGAGCCTTGTCATAGATCTCGATCTTAATGTCTTTTGGAAGTAATTCCGTATTGAAAACGATACGGTAACGAGCATCGTAGTACAGAGGAATACTCACTTCATCAATGTGGTTGTAACGTTTGTAAACAATACGCTTTACCACCATGTTGGTGTACTTGTAAGGCACCAGGGCTTTTCTGCATTTTACCACCACTTCATCTTTTGGGCAGTAGCTCGATGATTGAGCCGAAACCCCAACGGAGCAGGCCATCAAAATGGCGATTAGCAGCACATACAGTTGACTCTTCTTCATAAGTAATTAAACTTTAGTAATCTTTTCTCTCAGCCCAATAATGGTTTCGGAAAGTTGTTTTAGATGTTCTTCGGAAATCTTGTAATCCTTAAAGCTTTTCAAGTTTTGAGAATTCTTGTTTTCCTCTAATTGATTAAAAAATTTGTCGAGCTTCGCCAATTCCTTGGTAATCTCTTTTACCTCATCGGATTGATTCTCATTGGAGTTAAGAGCCTTAATCAGGTTCTCCAAAATCGTCATTTGCTCCACCAATCGTCCGGAAATAAAGTGTTGGTTATCCACGCCTTCAGCGTTTACACCTAAGTACATTCCTTCGATCCAGGCACCGCAGAAGATAATGTAGGTAACGTCGTGCATGTTGTTATCATCAACATACATGTCTGTACGTGCCTGAATATCTACCAGTACGTTTACAATGGAATCTTTGTTACCCAAACTGGACTCGAAACGCTTCATCAAATCTTCTGATTCGAATACCACACCGAAACCAATTTTATTGGACAACTCTTGAATGGCTACCAAATAGTCTCTCGCATCCTGGCTCTGACCGTTCAATACGATATAAGCCAAATCCGCTGAGTATACTCCGAAGTTGAGCAAACGAGAAGATTTGGTCGAGTAATTCTTAGCATTTTCTACCGGATTCGTAATTCCCTGAACATAGGTAAGTCCAGACTTTTGGAAAATAGATCCGATTTGCAGGGCCGATGGCAGGTAGAAAGTAGGAGTCGTTTCATCTTCTCCGGCTTCCGCCATTTCATCCAACAATTCATTTTGGGCCTTTTCAGCCTGCGACTGGTGATCTGGTCCGTTCCCTCCTTCTCCTCCACAAGAGGTGAAAGTAAGAACTCCAGCACCAAACATTAGATAGAATAAACTGTGCTTCATGCGATTTCGGTTCATGAATTAATGTTTAAAACCTGAGTAAAAAATAACACAACCTTTCTCAATCACATTAGCATTAGAACTGTTGGAAGCAGGAATGATGTAATTGATATAAATACGGTTATGTGTTGAGCTTTTGGGAGGATCAAACACAAAATGTCTTTCGTGTGTGCTTCCTTCGAATATTTTCTTGCGACTCTGAACAGAAGCTGGCTTGTCATAGATCTCCACCTTCACATCCTGGTGCAGTCCTTCTGTATTGAACACGAAGCGGTAGTTCGCATCGTGAAACAGAGGAACTTCTACCTCTTTAAACTGACTTTCTCCTGAAAAGGTAATCTTGGTGATTTTAAAAGCGTAGTAATGGTAGGGTTTCAAATCTCCCTTACACTTCTTCTTCACCTCGTCATCCCATTTGCAGGAGTTCTTTACGGTTTGAGCCTGACCGGCTAAACTTCCGGAGATAATCAGTAATAGAATCAGAATTTTTTTCATCATAATAATTTGTAGTTAGCACTAACCGTTCCGTCTATTTTATTGGGCACCTTCTTTTACGATGGTATTGCGAATTTCCTTCACCCGATTGTACAATTCTAAAAAGTGCTTGTCTTCCATCGCAGTCATGTTGAAGGAGTACTCATCCTCTCCTTTCAACCCTTCGATGCCATCAAAATAGTCTTGAAGGCTTTTCAATTGAGCATGAACAGCGTCTGACTCATTATTACGATTAGGTAGCAATTCAAGTCCCTTAACCAGGTTAGGCAAAATGGTCATCTGCTCTACCAGACGCTCACGCAACACTTCGTTGTCGCTGCTACGAGCCGCGTCTAAACCGATGTACATTCCTTCCATCCAGGCTCCGGTAAAAATAATCATGGCTGAGTGCTCTTCATTGTTTTCAGCAATCAACACATCTGTATTTTCTTGAAATTCCAACATAATGTTCAACATAGAGTCAACATCGCTGATGTTGGATTCGAATCTTTCAAAAATTGGGCCGGCATTGAAAATGGCTGACATTCCAGTCTCATCTGCCAAGGTCCGAATAGACTTTAGGTATTGAATGGATTGATTAGGCTGATCATTTAATACACAGTAAAATAGGTCAGCAGAGTACACCCCAAAGTTCATCAACTTTTCAAACTTTGAAAAGTAGTTTCCTGTATTCTCAGGTGGATTTGTTACTCCATCAATGTAAGTAAGACCTGAGCTTTTAAAAATGGTATGAATTTGAAGAGCTGAAGGAATAATAAATTCTGGTTCATCCGATTCGTCCTCCATCACCACTACATCTTCGACCACGGCCGGGTCAGAATCTTCGACTGGCGTTGCATCGTTCGTTTCACCTCCGCAGGAGAACAAAATCGACCCGCACAAGACCAAAAGAAAAGCGTTGAATTTATTAGCGTTCATGATAGTTTTTTATGGGTGTTACAATTGCGAATATATAAATTTATGCCATTGACCAACGGCGGTCTGCGGCCCTTTTTCAAAAATCCAGATTCGAATATCCGGCCCCTAAAATCAAACATCCGCGGTTGCGAATACCGTTGTGAAATTCCTTATCCGCCGGCACTTTTACACTGATGTAAATTCGGGAACCCTCAAAATCTTTAGGGAGCTCATAACTGAAGTGATTGGACGAAGATTCATGTAAGATCTTTGCCGAACTCATCTTGTGAGGTTTATCGGTAATATGAATGGTAACTCCGGTAGGCATCCCTTCCGTATTGATAATGAACTTGTAACCCGTGGAATAGAAAATAGGTACGGCTATTTCCTTCACCTGATCGTAGGCTTTATAATGAATCTTGGTAGTGGTGATTTTGTCGAGCTTAAAGGGGGTAATATCAGACTTTATTCGCTCACAGGAGGCTTCCTTTTTGCACGCATCCTGAATGGTTAAGCTGGATTCACTCTCTGTTGAACCCTTTTTCTTCTTGTCGTGTTTTTGCCCCCATGCCATTCCCGCAAAAAGCAAAACAACCACAAGCAGTAGTGAAGATTTCAGTTTCATACAACCGGTATTAACGTATTTTGATCTGGGTTACAATCCAGGCTAAAAGTAGGTAAAGATGTGCTTTCTACGAACATTTCGCCAGATAATTATCAAAATCAACCAACATAAACTAATCAGCTGATAAACAATAAATTACAAACACATTACACCCCATTGCCATTATCAAAAGTTTTATATTTTTGGAAGGATCGTATCATTTTTTAGCATGGAAATTCTCAAGAAAACACTTTGGATATCGCTCCTGGCGATGTTATTGACGGCCCCATCGTTGGCCTATTCAAGTAGCAGTTCGGATGGCCTGAACAGCTCAGATTTAATTGCCTCGGTTGAGGTAGACCACCCTGAGGCTCAGGATGATTCGGGCAGTGCTGCCGAACCCGCAGAAGCCGAGCACGGTCATGAACATGGCGGACACGGCGGTAAAGGCATGAATATTCTGGACATTATAGCCATTTTAATATTCCTCGCTGCTGTCTTCACCTTTATCAACATTCATTACATCAAGCTCCCGGGTACCATTGGGCTCATGATGCAAGCCCTGGTTCTCAGTCTGATCATTGTGGGTATTGGCTTCGTTGTCCCCAGTTTGAAGGAGGGCGCTGAAGGCATTATGCGTAATGTGGACTTTAGTGAAGTACTGCTCAACATTATGCTGAGCTTCTTACTGTATGCTGGAGCGCTACATGTGGATATCGACAAACTGCGCGAAGAAGCGGCGTCTGTATTCATACTCGCTATTTTCGGTACACTGATCTCTACCTTTTTGATTGGTGGTATGATTTGGTACTTCCTTCAAGTTTTGGATCTGCCTATTCAGATTCGATTCATTGAATGTTTATTGCTGGGTGCCCTTATCTCCCCTACCGACCCGATTGCGGTACTGGCCATTTTGAAAACCACTAACATTTCGAAGAACCTTCAGATTAAAATCGAGGGAGAATCTCTGTTTAATGACGGTATCGGTGTTGTGGTCTTTTTGACCATTCTTGCGATTGCCACGGGCGGAAGCGGCCACGGAGGCGGAGAAGAAATCTCTGCGGGTACGGTTTCCCTTCTCTTCCTTAAAGAGGTGTTTGGTGGTGTGTTGCTTGGTGCCGCCTTTGGTGCACTGGGTTATTGGCTATTGGTAATTATTGATAATGCTCACGAAGAATTGGAGGTGCTGACTACACTTGCTCTGGTTTTGGTGGGTACTCAAATCGCTGTTCACCTTCACGTATCTGCTCCTTTGGCCATGGTGGTTATGGGACTTATCATTGGTCGTGGAAACAGCCATGATAGCGAAGAAGAAGGAATTGCGGGTGAATATGTAATGAAATTCTGGCACCTGGTCGATGAAGCGATGAACGCCATCCTATTTATCCTGATCGGGTTGGAAATGCTGATCATCATTGAAGAATCTACCAGTACCTACCTCATTGTTGGGTTGAGCGGTATTCTTATCATCCTATTTGGACGTTTTATTGGTGTAAGTATTCCGGTATTGGTTTTGGACTTTTTCAAAAAATCGGCAAAGGGGACGATACTTATACTAACCTGGGGAGGTCTACGTGGCGGAATCTCCATTGCCTTGGCCCTGTCCCTATCGGCTGATGATATTGGGCAGGATGTAAAATACTTGATTGTAACCATTACCTACTGCGTGGTAGTATTCTCCATCCTTGTTCAAGGATTAACCATCGAAAAACTGGTTAAAAAGTACATATAACCCCAACGGGTTTCACCTAAATAAAAAAGTCCGTGGTCAATCGACTCACGGACTTTTTTTATGGTGTATGTTTTCCTTCTTAGTTCTTAGAAGGAATTTCGTTTAGAATCTTCTGAAGGTATCTCCAAAAACGCTCCACGGTACCAATGTGCACCATTTCATCGGGAGAGTGAGGATTCTTAATGGTAGGACCAAAAGAAATCATATCCAACTGAGGTTGAGTTCTGGAAATAATCCCACACTCCAATCCAGCGTGTACAGCATTTACGATAGGCTTCTCTCCAAAGAAGTCTTCATGAATGCCACGCATCACTTTCAAAATATCAGAATCTGGATTTGGTGCCCATCCCGGGTAGCTTCCGGCGTGTTCCACAGAAGCACCGATCAATTCGTATACATGTTGAATTTTAGCGGCTAAATCGTCTTTGGAATGCTCCACTGAACTACGCGTCAGGTAATCCACTTTAAATGTTCCATTCTCAATCAATACACGAGAAGTATTTGTAGAGGTTTCTACCAGTCCTTCAAAATCGTTGCTCCAGCGATATACTCCATTTGGAGCACCATCTAAGGCCCGCAACAACTTGTACTGATCGTCTTTATTCATCATCTGTCCGCTGGCTTGAGCCTCTTCCCAAACCAAGGTCAATCCCTTGTCGGTTTGAGCAAACTCTACCTTCGATACAGCTTCATATTCCTTAATTACACCTTCCAGGTCGCCCAATTTGGCCGCATCAAAAGCAACGGTTACAAAAGCCTCACGTGGAATGGCGTTACGCAGGCTACCTCCGTCGAACTGAATAAGACGAACATCGGTCTTTTCATTCAACAAAAGCAAAAGTCTGCTCATCATCTTGTTGCTATTTCCCCGCTGCAGATGAATATCGCAACCTGAGTGCCCACCAAACAATCCTTTGATGGTCAATTTATAAGTACTCCAGTCAGCTGGAATGGCATCAGAAGCATAGTTGTATGAAACTGTGGTATCAATACCTCCCGCACAACCAATACAAAGCTCTCCTTCGTCTTCCGTATCCATATTCAGGAGAATATCTCCTTTCAACCAACCTGGAGTCAGGTTATCAGCTCCGGTCATTCCGGTTTCCTCGTCGATGGTAAACAAAGCCTCAATCGGGCCGTGTGGCATATCGGTAGCGGCCAAAACAGTCATTGCTGCGGCTACTCCAATTCCATTATCAGCGCCCAGGGTAGTACCTTCTGCTTTTACCCAATCTCCATCAATGTAGGAGCGGATGCCTTCAGTTAGAAAATCAAAATTGGTTTCGTTGTTTTTTTGGTGCACCATATCCAGGTGAGACTGTAAAACCACTCCCATTCTGGATTCCATTCCTGGAGTTGCAGGCTTGCGAATCAAAACATTGCCAATTTCGTCTTGCTCTGTTTCCAATCCCAGCTTTTTTCCAAAGTCTACGATGAACTGAATTACTCTTTCTTCTTTTTTTGATGGTCTGGGCACTGCATTGAGGTCTTCAAAGTTGTTCCACAATGCTTTTGGCTCCAGGTTTCTAACCTCTGAACTCATAGAATTACTTGTCTTTTTTAAGGGTTCCAAATATATCCAATTTGAGGCGTTCTATTCGCGATTCAATAGGTGTAAATTTCGTTAAATGATCGGGGTGGTTTCCGTACAAATGAGCACATTTGAATTTTGAATTTTCAACTCAGAGCGAAGCGATCACCGCGGGTAATCTTGAATCTTGAGGATTCGAGAAGCGAGATTCGAGATTGATGATGATTGAAAACTGATTATGAGCACGAAATACAACCTGAAGTTATCCTGGGACACTCCAGTCGAATGGACCCAAGCTGTTCTTTCGGATTTTGACTCCTTTTTACAGGATCATGCCGACTGTGAGCGCAAAGCCTCCTCCATGGCTATGAGTTTTATTGCCAAGTGTCCCGATCGCAATGAAATTATTCCAGAACTAATTGAAACTGCTCTCGAAGAATTGGTGCATTTTAAGCTGGTGTATGAAGTTATGGAAAAAAGAGGGGTTTCCTTAAAAAATGACATGCCCCAGGATGAGTATATCAATCAACTGATCAAAGCATGCAGATCAGGACGTGAAGAACGCTTAATGGATAGAATGATTGTAGCCTCTGTAGTAGAGGCCCGAGGAGCTGAACGCTTTCGATTGGTGGCTGAGAATCACCCGGATGCTGAAATGCAAAAATTCTACGATATGTTGTGGAAATCAGAGCACAAACACAGCGACATATTTCTGCGCCTGGCGGAGCACTATTGGCCATTCGACCAAATAAACGACCGCTTGCAGGTTTTCCTCGAAAAAGAAGGTAATATACTGAGTGCACTTCCGTTTAAACCTGCTTTGCATTAAATTTAAAGGATATGAGTAGAAACCGTGAAGAAGAGGCCTTTGATGCATTTTTTAGAAAACTGAACAACCAACAACAATTAGCTGAAAAAGGAAAAATATTACTGTCTGAACCTTTTTTGTCAGACCCCAATTTTAGTCGTAGCGTAGTCCTGTTGGTTCGTCATGACCCTGAAGGAAGTGTGGGCTTCGTATTGAACCGAGAATCTGATTTTTACATCAACGAAGTGGTGGATGACTTTCCCGATTTTGAATCCCGGGTTTTCATTGGAGGACCTGTGGGCCGCGAAAGTCTTTTCTACCTCCACTCCCTGGGCGACAAACTTGAAGGGAGCTTCAAAGTACAACGAAACCTTTACTGGGGTGGAAACTTCGACCTATTGAAAGAGCTTATTGATAAAGGTGAAGTAGACCCTAAACAGATTCGATTTTTTGTAGGATACTCAGGCTGGGAATCGGGTCAGCTGGAGCAGGAAATGGAAGAAAAGAGTTGGATCGTGACCAAAGCTGCCTCATCCGAAGTATTGATCAAAAACACGGGTAGACTTTGGGGACGATTGCTCAACAAACTGGGTGATTCTTATCGAATCATTTCAAACTTCCCGAAGGACCCGCACCTCAACTAAGCTTCTGGTTTAGCGCATGGACCAATTTATCGGCAATGCGATGAAAGTAGCGTTTGCTTCGAAAGGCACCCACCCATTGTATTCCTCTAACCGCATTGGTCATGAACACTTCATCGGCCACCATGAGATCGTTTACACTGAGGTCTTTTTCATAAACCTTCAACCCCATTCTGGTGGCTTCATGGATGATCACTTGACGCATCACTCCTGGTAGGCATCCGGAAGCTAAAGACGGAGTAAAAAGTTCTCCTGAACGCACTACGAATAGATTGGTAAATGAACCTTCGCAAAGCTGATTTCCAGCATTGACCAGGAGCACCTCATCCATTCCATTTTTCTTTTGAAACAGCCCGGCTTTGACGTAGAAAAGCGAACTCGTAGTTTTTATCCCGGACCAAGGTATGACTGGCTTTTTCCAATAATCAAACACATCTACTTTCCACCCTCTCCCGTTTAAAGCAAATCGAGAATCATGTACTCTTTCACTTTCAAGAATGAACTCCCCTTCCACCGAATCGGGACTGTAGGCTCCCCCACCTGATCGATACACGGATAGTCGCAATCGGGCTGAATCTGTATGGCCATTTCGCTCCAAAAGTTCAGCAACCTTCGATTTCATCACTTCCAGATTAAACAAGTCACCCGAAGTTTCGAATTCCATCTCTACCGCTCCTCTTTTTAGCCGCTGAAGATGAATGGCCAGGTAAGGAACAGAAGTACCAAAGCTACGCATGGATTCAAACAGACCATCGCCATACCGAAAAGCCCGGTTTTTAGTAGAGACCTTCCACTCTTCTTGGGGAATTAGAATACCGTTGTGAATAATCCAGGATGTGGCTGAACTCATGGAATTTGAGGTAAAAGATTACGAATATCGGAGTTGGGCTCAATTAAAATGCCCTTCACCCCCACTTTGTTTGCCGCTACTACGTCTCGTTCAGAATCTCCAATCATAAAGGAATCCTCAGGGTTAATCCGATGAACGGCAATAGCCTTTTCCAACATTTGCGAATCGGGTTTGCGACTGAGGGATAGCGAATAGTCCTGATGATAGGGACTTAAGTAAATATCGGTCAATTCAATACCCTTTTCGGCCAGAGCTTCACTCATGTATTGGTGCACTTCATAAACCTCTTGCAAGGAATAGAGTCCTTTAGCTACTCCTCCCTGATTGGTGATGACAATGAGTTTGTAACCTTTATTTTGCCATTCGACTAAGGATTCAAACAAGCCTGGAGTAAACTCAAAATCTTCCTCCTTCCAGGTATACGTTCCTCGTTCCCGGTTGATAACACCGTCACGGTCTAAGAAAATCGCTTTGTTCATTAAATCAATGCAGATATAAACCTCAAAAATAAATCAGGACGGAAAGCAATGGGAAAGAAAAAGCCAAATAGAGCACCAAAAAAGTGAGCGTCGTGAGCTACGTTGTCATTACCCCGTTTATCCAAATAATACTCAGCAGCCAGGTAGAGAGGACCAAAGATGTAAGCAGGAATAGGTATGGGCAAAATGAGCAACATGAGTTCCATTAGAGGAAAGAACAGAATGGAAGCAAAAAGCACTCCTGCTACTGCTCCTGAAGCACCAATAGAAGAATAAACCACATTATTTCCATGACGAATAACGGCTGGCAATGCCGCAAATGCAATTCCTCCTACGTACAACAAGAGGAACAAGAACGTGCCTTGGGTGGCCCCAAATTCCCGCTTCATAAAGAGTTCGGTGTTTTCACCAAACATGTAAAGCACAAAGAGGTTAAAAAACAAATGAACCCAATCGGCATGAATGAAAGCATGGGTAAAAATCCGGTACCACTCCTTGCGATTAACCACCATGTAGGGGCTCAATTTCCATTTATGAAAAAGCTCCTGATTGTTAAAAGCCATGATGGAAACCCCGGCGGTAAGAATGATGATAAATAGGGTAACGCTCATTCCGCAAATCTATACAAGTACAACTTCTCCAAATGGACAGAAGGAAGAGTTTTAAGCTTTTTTGACCGAAAGAATCTATCCGCTAATTTTGGCCACTATGAGCAAACTAAGTCCTTCTCTTGCCCCACTACCTCTCATCCTATAGGTTTGGACATTATTAAAGCCCAAGGTGATTTGATCATTGATCGTTCTGGCAAGGAGTACATTGATTTCATTTCAGGTATCGGGGTGAGTAATTTGGGCCACAACCTTCCGGAAATCAAGGAAGCGATTCGCCGGCAGTTAGACAAACATGCCCACGTGATGGTCTATGGTGAATATGAACAGGAAGTGGTGACCGAATTTGCCCATACCCTACTCTCCTTTTTTCCTGATAGGCTGAATGCGATGTATCCTGTCAATTCTGGAACGGAGGCCAATGAAGCAGCTCTAAAACTGGCCCGAAGGGTAACCGGAAGATCTGAAATTATTTCCTTCCAAGGAGCTTACCATGGAAATACCACAGGTTCGATGAGTATTTCCTACAATGAGGATAGAAAATACCCCTTTAGGCCCTTGCTGCCGGATGTTCGCTTTATTGCTTTGAATAACTCCGACCAATTAAATCAAATTACAGATAAGACTGCTGCTGTTTTTCTGGAAACCATTCAAGGAGATGCCGGAGTGCGTATCCCCACAGTTGAATACATGCAAGCCCTTTTGAAAAAGTGCCGATCAACGGGTACCTTATTGATTTTGGACGAAGTACAAGTAGGCATGGGAAGAACTGGAAAGTTTAGTGCTTTTGAGCACTTTGACATTGTTCCCGACGTGGTTACCTTAGGTAAGGCACTTGGGGCTGGAATGCCCATTGGAGCTGTTGTAAGTCAAAAGAAATACCTCGATCAATTGAGTCGATCTCCTGAACTGGGACACATTACCACCTTTGGCGGGCACCCTGTTATTTGTGCCTCGGGTCTGGCCGGATTACGCTATTTCAAAGAACACCGAATCCTGGATCAAGTGGAAGAAAAAGGACGTTTTATAGAAAATGCCCTCACTCAAATTCCAGGAGTTCAGCTGCGTGCATTTCGTCGAAAAGGAATGATGATTGCCGTAGAGCTTGACAACCCAGAGCAGGTCAATCAAGTCATTAACGCTTGCCGTGAATCAGGAGTACTGCTCTTTTGGTTTCTCAGTCTGCGTAACGGTTTCCGTATTGCTCCTCCCTTGAATATTTCCACTCAAAACTTGGAAAAAGCCTGTCAAATCATTCGGCGAGAACTGATTCGGGCCAATTCTTAATACAGGGAAGACCCTTCGAGTACAGCGGGTTTTATATTTTAGTACGAAATCAAAACTTACTCTATTATGGATTTAACTGTACTCGACAGATACCTTCACAAGATCATTGACCTAACCGCCGAATATGGCCCGAAATTACTTTTGGCCCTTCTTGTCCTCTTTATTGGTTTACGGGTGATCAAGTGGATGACCAAGTTGATTCATAATATTTTCGACAAACAGAAAGTAGATCCTACCCTACGCCCTTTCCTGATTAATCTGGTAAACTGGATGCTCAAGCTGATGCTATTTATCAGCGTTGCCTCCATGATGGGTGTTGAAACTACCTCTTTTGTAGCCGTTATTGGTGCTGCTGGTTTGGCCGTTGGTCTGGCTCTTCAAGGTACTTTGGCCAACTTTGCGGGTGGTGTTTTAATTCTACTCTTCAAACCTTATAAAATTGGTGATTTGATTGAGGCCCAAGGGTATTTTGGAGAAGTTAAGGAGATTCAAATCTTCATTACGGTGATCATTACTCCGGATGGAAAAACAGCAGTCATTCCGAATGGCGCAATATCCAACGGAAGTCTGACCAATTTCTCAGAGCAAGGCCAGCTAAGGGTTGACTTGACGATTGGCATTTCCTACGACTCTGATATCAAAAAGGCCCGTGAGATTCTTATGGACGTCATGCAAAGTGATCCTAAGGTGTTAAAGGACCCTGCTCCTATGGTAGCCGTATCTGAACTCGCTGATAGCTCTGTGAACTTGGCCGTTAGACCCTGGGCTACTCCGGCCGACTACTGGGATGTATACTTTGGTACCCTGGAAAAAGGTAAAGAGGCTCTGGATGCCGCCAAAATCACTATTCCGTTCCCTCAGCGCGACGTGCACCTGATCAAAGAATCGTAGTAAAAAACTACTTCCTACTTCGATAACTGTCCTTTTGTAAGGGCGATGATTCCATTCCGAAACGTTTGGCGTACTTTTGCCGATCGAAAATGGCACTATGGAATTATTAATGCAAAAACTCTGCATGGTTCGCGATATCGGGATTCATGGAAACCTGTTTGGTGGAATCATGATGTCATGGATCGACGAGGCCGCGGCGAGCTACGCGTCTCAAATTTGCCACACCCCAAATATGGTGACGGTAAAAATTGAGGAAGTAGCCTTCAAAAAGCCCGTTAAGGTTGGATTCCAGATTCGAATTTATGGAGAGGTGGAACATGTTGGAAATACGTCCATCACCATGCAAATTGAAGCCCGCAAATACAACGTATATAGCGGAGAAGAAACCTTAGTTTGTAAAACGCGAATTGTTTTTGTTCGCATTGATGAATCGGGTGAGTCGGTTCCTATTCCGCAACTCGTAAAACAGCGCTATTCCTAATACTGGATGGAGGAAAACGTAGGTCTTGCCTTTCTGCTAACCACTTTTGCTGGTCTTTCCACGGCCATTGGAAGCGCCATAGCTTTTTTTGCCAAAAAGACGAACACCAAGTTATTGTCTTCGGCCATGGGATTTTCGGCTGGAGTGATGATTTATGTCTCCTTTGCCGAGCTTCTGGTTCATTCGATGGAAATGCTCGCTGAAGAAGTGGGAAAGTCCTATGGCGGATGGATTGTCGCCGCATCATTCTTCGGTGGAATGCTTGTAACTGGCCTAATCGATAAACTTGTTCCCTCTTTCGAAAATCCCCACGAATTTGACAAAGGTCCGGAACCGACCGGAAAGGAGGCTGCCAATAAACAGCTCTACCGAATGGGAATATTTACGGCTTTGGTTATTGGTATTCATAATTTCCCAGAAGGAATGGTGACTTTTATGGGAAGCTTAAAGGATACTCATTTGGGTATTAGTATCGCCATCGCTGTAGCCGTTCACAACATTCCAGAGGGAATTGCCGTATCGGCTCCCATTTATTACGCCACGGGCAATCGCAAACGAGCCCTAACCTTCTCGATTCTTAGTGGTTTAGCCGAACCATTTGGAGCCATGGTGGGTTACCTGGTTCTAAGGCAGTTTCTCAATGATCTGGTCTTTGGTATCGTATTCGCAGCGATAGGTGGAATTATGGTTTTTATTTCCTTCGATCAACTCCTGCCTGCTGCACAAAAATACGGTTCCCATCACCGCTCACTTTATGGGCTTATCCTTGGAATGGCAGTCATGGCCATCAGCCTTTTACTCTCTCATTAACCCCCTTTTACCGACCACGTATAAATACCTGGGTAATTCAAGTATTCTTACGCTTACAACTTCCTGCTAATTGGCACAATTTAGAAGGGAAATTAGACGCCCATCCTGGCTTTTTGTAGCATCATGAAAACCAAGGAATTGGGCTGTTAACGGGGAATTTCCCCGACCGATCTGTGCCCATGGGTATACTTAAACAAGCTGTAAAAATTGGCCGGAGTCCTTCGCGCGGATTGCTTCTGGTATTCTTTCTATGGATTTCAGTTTCGGCCTTGGCGTCTCAGGATTCCACCCAAACCTCTTCCCCCATTGATGAAGCCAAAAAGGATAAAACCGAATTGGCCAAAGACGAAAAGACGGGAGCCGGTTTTATCAAAAAGATTCTCAAGATTTTTAAGTCCGACAAAAAGAAGGCGGAAGAAGCTAAAGGAGATCTCGAAAAGGCCAAGAAATACCGCTCGGCCCATGTACACCTCAAACACATGGTTAAGTACAGCCGATCGGGTTTGTCGGAGGAATCCCACTACGATTCGCTCTACCCACCAAGTAACGTTAGGTATTTGGGTCCGGTAAATGACACCTTAAACTCGGTGGTGATGGGCTGGCATCCCTATTGGCAGGGAAGTAAATACAGAAACTACAATTTTCAATTGCTTAGCGCCATCGCCTATTTCTCCTATGAAGTGGACCCGGCAACGGGAAATTACAAGAGTATTCACGATTGGAAAGAAACCGGAATGGTTGATTCCGCCCAGGCCTATGGAACCGAGGTTTACCTCACAGCTACTTTGTTTGGAAAATCAGACAATCGACGGTTCTTATCCAACAAAAAAGCGATGTCCACCTTTTTGGATAGCGTGATAAGTCTATTGGAGTTACGCGGTGCACAAGGTCTTATGCTCGACTTTGAGAATGTAGCTGCCACCGATCGCCAGAGGTATGCTAATTTCATAATTCAAGCGGCCGGTCGATTGCATGGCAAGGGATTGAAATTGGGCATGACCATAGCGGTATATGATCCTACCAATGTACTTACCATCAATGTTTTGAATGAACAGGTAGATATGGTGGTCATGATGGCTTACGGTTTTCACGGAGCCAAAAGCGATTTTGCGGGCCCGATTTCCACTTTGAAGTCCAGTGCTATGTGGGGCAAATACGACATCGCCAACGCAGTGCAAACCTACCAGAAAAAGCAGCTCGACTTGTCTAAACTGGTTATCGCATTTCCCTATTATGGAGCTGAATGGCAAACCGACAACCTGACTATCCCCTCCAGAGCGAAGGTGTTTAAAACCAACCTTACTTATGCTACCATCCAAAAAACCATTTCCGCTCCCCCTCAGTTTGATACTTCGAGTATTAGTGCCTGGATCCCCTACACCTCCAGCAACAATGACTTGATGCAAGTCTGGTACGATGACAGTTTGAGCTTAGCTGGAAAATACGATTGGGTACTTAAGAATAAGGTTGCTGGAGTAGGAATTTGGGCCTTGGGTTACGATGACGGTTATACCTCCCTCTGGGCACTTCTCAACCAAAAGTTTACCGGCCCTAAGGATACCACAGGCTCCGTTACACCCGATAGTTCGGCCGCCCATAGTGATCCAGCAAAAGCCGGAGGTGATGGCAGCAAGCAATTTGTTGAGTTTGTTTTTAATCACCCGCCGCTGCTGCTTACTATTCTTAGCTTTTTTGTCATTGCCGCTCTACTTGCTTTTGTACTTGCTATGACCGGCTGTCAAACCCGTGAAATTCTATTTTCCAGTAGGACTTTTCGCCTTGTATTTTCAGCCTTTTTTGCCGTTTCTCTAATGGCCATACTTCAGTTTCTGGGGATCTTTAGCAACAACTCCATCTATTCATGGTTGTTCTTTGCACTGGGATTCTTAGCCGCTAATTCCTTACAAATGTTGCACTTCTTACGACCTAAAGAAAAACCTTAATCCCCTTTGGAATCTCTGCTCAAATTATTGCCCAAGCTTCAGAAATTCATTGCCAAAGAATTTCTCTGGTCCCTCCTATCGCTCATTTTAGGTGTCCCAGTTTTTTTGGTCATGGCTTGGGTAATTGGAGAAATTTTACCCAATCTGGAAGAAGTTCTTGCCGGAGAGCAGATGGCTTTCAATGAATTCGTTCTTTACCTTTACGCAACATCGGTAGTCTGCGTTTACTTCGTTCACATTGTAAATGGAGCCATTCAAACCGCAGTTAAGAAAGTAGCAACCGCCGCCAAGTCGGCTAAATAGTAAATCAGAACTATGCCACAACAAGTATGCATGGGAGCCAGTTTAATGTGTTCTTTCGGGGTAGCTCCTTCAAGTTTAGTGGTACTCCCCACCAACCGGGTAATGACTTCCAATATGCCGGCAGCCAATATTATGGATCATATTCCATTGGTCAATATTCTTCCCTTTGGCATGTGTACTTCTCTTTCTAATCCAACCGTTGCCAGCGCCACTGCCGCAGCATTCGGAGTTTTAACTCCCATGCCATGCATTCCTGTTATTCCAGCTCCATGGACTCCTGGAAATCCCATGGTAACCATTGGTAACCAACCCATTATTAACAATACCTCCACCTGCAATTGTGCCTGGGGAGGTGTCATCACGGTCGTATCTCCGGGCCAAGCCACGGTCATGGATTAATCTAAATAGATGGGAATAAAAAAGGCCCGCAAGCGAGCCTTTTTTAGATTTCACTGGAACGGAGGTTCCATTGAATAAAGTGCTTTGTAAAACCGGAGGTGGAAAAATCCAACTCTGCAGCTTCCACCAGGGGTGTAAATTCCTTGGAGTAGATTGTAAATATCCAGATGGACATTTAGTAATCTTTCCTTTAACACAGAAAATACCACTCGGTTATTGAATTGCATTCCGAAAAATGAATTCAACACAGGCTTTCACTCAAAGCAGGCCTTCTTTTCAAAAGGTCAACTGAACCGATCCTCTTTTTGAGGTAGACCTTTTCAGACTGCGAACAGCCCTTTCAGATGAACCGGAAACGAACTTGGGCCAGAAGCCTGTTCAGTAGAACGTTTTACAAAGAACGATACCCAAATGTATCTCAAAATCAAGGAAATACGATGTATTTTCAAGTACCTCTTTTGCACAAAGTATACACCAAGCTTATAAACAATTGTGTATTTTGAAGAAACCTACTGTCTATAAGGGTTTTAGAGGAAAAACGAAGAATAAAACTAAGAAATCAACAGGTTGTTTATAACCTGATTGTCAATAAGTAAGGCAATTGCTACGACTTTTGCTTTATCGTTATTTCGTCCAAAATGCGAAATAGGGTTTCACGGTCACTAAACCCCTTGGCAATGAGGAAAAGCTCCCCTTCCCAGCCTACTACCAGCGCAGGGTAACCCGTAATACCCCAATCGCGGGCTTGATGAAAATCGTAGGTGGTTTGAAGTTTCATTTCCTCCGACTCAAATTGCTCCTTAAATTGGGCAGGGTCCACTTCCAGTTCTGGTAGCAAATTCAGATAAGTATCAATCTTATCCATCTCTTTCCCTTCCCGGTAAAAGGCCTTTTGAATCTGCTTAAAGAATTCAAATTCGGCTTCTGGTTTTATTTCCCGCATAACACGCACAGCACGACAAGGCGGTTCGGTATCGTAAACCCTATCCTCATGATCCAATACCGAATAATCAAAAGGTTGCCCACTTCGCTCAGCCACTTGTTTCCAATGGTGCTTAAGCATATCTGCCAAACCTCCAAAGGTTTCAGTACCATGCGGACGTAAGCCTCCCATGATCAAATGGAATCCAAACCGATCCCTGTTTTGGTCATATACCGCACTCACTTCGGGTGCAAATCCATAACACCAAGAGCACATTGGGTCAGCGAAATAATAAAAGGCATTTTCAATTTCCATGAATCTAAGAATAAGGAATAAGAAAGAGCAAAAGTACGATTACAGTAGGCAACGGAGGTGTCAAATAAACCACTAAAGATCACACTTAACATTTCTTTTTTCCGTTCCCTATTCGCCAGGTAATCCGAGGCAAATTAATTTATTGATAAACACTATCTTGCAAAACACGAAAACTGCAAATCATGCCATTTATTGAAGTCATTGATCATGAAAACTCCGACGGCGCCTTGCGGGAAATCTATGAGGACCTGATTAATAAACGCGGAAAACTGGCTGCCGTACACATGATTCAAAGTTTAAATCCTGACAGCATTGTAAAGCATATGGATTTGTATATGTTGATCATGTTTGGCAAATCTCCACTAAAACGCTACCAGCGAGAAATGTTGGGTGTTATCGTGAGTCGAACAAATCGCTGTCAATATTGCGTAGAGCATCATTCAGTGGCTCTTCAACATTTTTGGAAGGACGCCGAAAAGGTCAAACTTTTGATCAAGGATTTTACTCGAGCTGGTCTCGATGACACGGATTTGCTGCTATGCCTGTTAGCTGAACAAATGACCTTAAAACCTCATTTCGATTCCAAGGGAGAACTGTATAGAAGGTTGAAAGCTCAAGGGGTAGATGACCGTAGTTTGTTGGATGCCAATTTGGTTATCGCTTATTTCAACTTTGTTAACCGAACGGTATTAGGCCTTGGGGTAGAATCTTCTCCTGATGAAGTAGGTGGATATAACTACGATTAACTTTTTAAACCACCATTTCAGCCTAAATTTGCGGTATGAATTGGATTGGCCGTTATTTCACCGAATGGTGGCACATATTTATGGAGCTGGCCCCCTTTCTTCTTTTGGGCCTGCTATTCGCCGGAATTCTTAAAGTATTTGTTCCCACCCAGAAGATTAAACAATGGGTAGGTAAATCCGGATTCTCCTCTTCCTTGAAGGCTGCCTTAATCGGCATCCCACTCCCCCTCTGTTCTTGTGGGGTTATTCCAACTGGCATTTCTTTCCGCCAACAGGGAGCCTCAAAAGGAGCGACGGTTTCCTTTTTGATATCCACTCCTCAAACCGGCATTGACTCTTTGATTCTTACGTATACCATGCTCAATCCTGCGTGGGCTATTACCCGCCCGCTCGCAGCTTTCTTTTCAGGAGTGTTTTCAGGTTGGTGGGTCGATTCTCAAAAAAAGATCGAATCAGACTCTCTGGAAATGAATGTGGAAGAAGAAAAACCGTCAAGATCGATCAAGCGGTTGTTGAGTTATGCCTTCCTTGAATTTCTACCTGATATTTCCCGCACCCTGCTCGCTGGAATCTTTCTGGCTGCCGCGATTACCTTATTTGTACCGGATTCTTTGTTTTCCGAAGCCTGGAATGACCCCTGGCTGCATTTAATCGTAATGCTTTTGGCATCTGTGCCCCTTTACGTATGCGCCACTGGTTCCATTCCAATTGGTGCAGCTTTGTTGTTAAAAGGAATAAGCCCAGGAGCCGTTTTTGTATTTCTTATGGCGGGACCTGCAACCAATCTGGCCACGCTCACTGTACTCTGGAAAAGTCTGGGAAAAAAGCTGACTCTTCAATACCTCTTAAGCATCGTTTTCTTCGCCCTGGCTACCGGGGTTTTGATCGATTACTTTTTGCCATCCGAATGGTTTACCAATCTTTTGTTTGCTCCCCATAGTCATGGAGCACATATATTACCAGTATGGCTGCATCAATTTAGTGCCGGTCTATTGTTAATAACTTTATTTTATACTGAATACCAAAAACTCGCAATTCGTCGTCCTATGAATGATAAGGAACTACCTGAAAGTAAGGTTTTTATTGTAGAAGGAATGTCATGCAACCACTGTGTTGCCAATGTTGAAAATGCCGTGAAACAGTTGTCTGGCGTGGATTCTGTGGAAGCAGATTTCCGTCAAAATCGCCTTCAAGTTTCGGGAAATGTGGATGAAAATGAAGTCCAAAAAAAGGTAGAATCGGTTGGATATTTGTTTAAGGGACTACGAAAAAATTAACAAAATTTCGTCCAATTAAAGTTCATTTCAGCCAACCCTGCTACGTTTTTGTCGGTACACCTTCTGCCTGTTCGGGTCAATTTTCCTATTTTTATGGAGGGAAATTTGATCCAACTTGAATTGGCGTAGTTGCTTTGTATTATTGACACTCTTCGGGTGTAGTAACCTCTTTGCACAAAAGGAGGCTAACTGGTGGTTCTTTGGCCAAAATGCAGGTATCGATTTCTCTACTATTTCTTCACCGGTAAGCGTCACAGGTAGTGCGATGAGCACGGTTGAAGGTTGCGCTTCCATTTCCGATAAAAAATCTGGTCAGCTTCTTTTTTACACCGATGGTGTTCAGGTATGGGACAGACGCCATCAGCGGATGCCAAATGGAATAGGTCTTAAGGGGCACTCCTCGGCTGCCCAATCAGCTTTAATTGTTCCTGATCCGGCTGGTTCGAGCAGGTACTACATTTTTACCGTTCCTGAAAAATCCAATAAAAAAGCTTGTTACTCGATCGTCGACATGACCCTTAACCAAGGAATGGGTGATGTGATAGCCAGTAACAAAAACACACCGATATCCAATTTCAAGGTTGCCGACAAACTCACTGCCATCCGCCATATTAATGGTCGCGATTTTTGGGTATTGCTGCAGGACAATGATGATTGGACCATCTACGCTTACCTGGTTAATGGTAACGGAGTTTCTCAAAACCCAACGGTTAACCTGCTCAACAACCGCCCGGCAAATGTAAAGGTTGGCCACATGGGATGTCTTAAAGCTTCACCTGATGGCAAGCTCATCGCCTCCACCTCACTTACCCATAGCCACCTAATGATTTTTGATTTTAATGGAGCCATTGGTGCCATTAATGAAAGAGGACAATACACCTATCCCAAGAATTCTACCGGAGCGGTTTATGGAGCGGAGTTCTCACAAGACTCGCGAATACTCTATGTTTCCAGTAAAAACTGGATTGACCAATATGAACTTTATACCCCATCTGGAAATCCATCGGTTATTCGAATAGATCAGAACAAGGACGGAAACTATCGCCAGATGCAATTGGCTCCGGATGGCAAAATTTACGTAGCCCGCTCCATTAACCCACCACGTAAAAGTGTTTTAGGTGTTATTCACCAACCCACTAATTTGGGTGCAGCCTGTGGTTTTAACCCTAACGGTTTCCAACTTCGTCATCAAACACGAAGTGAAATGGGACTTCCTGCATTCCTCCCCCACTACTTTGATTCCTCACTTTTCGAAATTGGTTTGGCATGTGCCGGAGCCTACACCACCATTTCCCTGAAAGACACGGCTTCTATCGACTCCATCGTATATGACTACGGAGATTTGATGAGCATGGGTAAAAACCAGTCGAAAAACAAAGCCGATTCTCATAACTACAAACTTCCGGGTCAGTACAAAATCACCGCTAAGATTTATTACACCTACAAGGAAGATCCTATCACCGATTTGGTGGTTGGTTACCTAACCGTTCACTCTGCTCCAGATGTGGACTTGGGTAATGACACCATATTGTGCACTTCCGCAGTTCTTGGGGTTACTGTGAGAAATACGGCCGATTACGACTTAAAATGGTCTAATGGTTCACAATCTCAATCCATTCCCGTTATGGCCCAAGGGCAATACTGGGTAGAGGCCACCAACCAATGTGGAATAGATAAAGACACCATCCAAATCACAAAACTCCTTCGGAAAACGGTTAGTCTCGGTCCGGATTCCTTCTTATGCGTAGGAGATACTTTGATCTTTGATGTATCGGATACTGCTGCCAGCTACTATTGGCAAGATGGTTCCAGAAATGCCCAATTTGCAGTGACCAAACCTGGTGTGTACACCGCCCGGGTAAAAAATCTCTGTGGCATGAGCTACGACAATATCCGAATTACCTCGGAAAATGAACCCGTTTTCGACCTTGGACGTGATACTACTCTTTGTCAAGGACAATCACTATTACTCAATGCCAGTGCATCGCGTTCCAGCTACCGCTGGCAAGATGGAACGACTGACAGTACATTCATGCCTTCGAAAACAGGCTGGGTAATTGCAGAAGCCAGCAATATTTGCGGAAACACCCTGGATAGTGTTTTCATCACCTTCGACACCACGGTTAATGTTAATCTTGGAGCCGATACTATTCTGTGTAAAGGAAGTAGCATTACCCTTTACCCTCCCCTGATTACAGGAGCCACCATTTCCTGGAGTGATAACAGCCAAAACTCCCATCTCACGATAAACAAACCTGGTACCTATTGGATCCAAGCTACCAAAAGCTGCGGTACCGTTAGAGACACCATTGAAGTAATTGGTTTAGAATCACCGGTAGTTAATCTTCCTCCGGATTTCACAGCATGTGAGGATCAGGATATCTTTCTTACCATAAATACACATCCTTGCGATATGCTATGGAATACGGGTATTCGATCCAACGAAATAAAAGTGACTAAACCTGGAAAATATTGGGCTAAAGCTGAAAACGTATGTGGCTCATCTTCTGATACCGTAGTTGTTTCTATTGACCGCGACTTGAAGATTAATTTAGGAGTCGATACGACCATCTGTGATGGAGAACCGCTCGATCTGTACTTGACATTCCCCAACAACCCAGATTACGAATGGAATTCGGGAATCAAAAACCCTGGAATTCGCATAACTGAAACCGGAATTTACAGCGTTACCGTAACAAATCAGTGTGGTTCATTTACCGACCACATTTCGGTTGAAAGCACCTATACCCCAGTTCTGCTCAAACAACCCGATATTCATCTTTGTCAAGGCGATGAGATCCGACTAAAAGCTGAACTTATCAATCAATATCCTGAAGGAACCAGTGTGGTTTGGATGGATAATCTCTATCAGGATAAGATTGACGTGAATTCAGAAGGTGATTATCATGTTAAAGCCAGTAACAATTGTGGTGTTTCCAGGGATACTATTCATGTTTACAGCGTACCACTACCCCGTGTACCACTTCCGGTAGACACCCTGCTTTGCAACGATTACATGGACTTTGATTTCAGCTCTTTCGATTATGAAATGAAGTGGCAGGACGATTCTGAAGAGAAGCAGTACACCCTTCACAAAGCTGGAAACTATTACGTAGAATTAACCGGTGATTACGGCTGTTTCAACCGCCAACACATGCGAGTGGTTGATTGTGGCTCTCCCTTCTTTGTACCCAGTGCCTTTACTCCTAACGGAGATGGCGACAACGACATTTTCTACATTGTAAAAAATGGAATCCGCACCTTCTCTATTACCATTGTAGATCGCTGGAACAACATTGTTTACCAAAGTGTTGACATTGAAGAAGGATGGGATGGCACCAACATTCGTAATGGTGAAAAATGTACTTCAGGACAATACATCTGGAAGGTAACTTACAGAGACGATAACCAGAATGCACTTAAGAATGAAACAGGCAGTGTGAATCTACTTCGCTACCACGATTAGTAGATTACCCGAATACTGGCTGCCTCAATTCTTGATACTTCTTTCAAATTTCCCTTTTCAAACTCTCGTCCCAAGTTCTCCAGAGGTAAGGTCAAATCTTCGCATTTGAAATTCAGGTAATCCTGTAGGATCATACCATTGGATAAGTGATGCTGCTTGATCGCTTCCCTAAAGCGTATACCTCCGCCATTGGTTTCGTAGCTGTACGCCAAATAATCCATGCGGTAGTTTTCAGGGTTTATCCAAAACATGAATTTATCCTGGTGATCCTCTCCTCCACCCTCTTGAGCGAAAGTGACACCCATTCGTTCGTAAACCACTCCTTTTAGCGTATCAGGCCCCAAGGGTTTGAACTGGGTGGCTCGATCTGTTAAACGATAAGGAAGCAACATGAAGTAGGCCACAGAATTGACAGAGGCCGTGTAAGCTGCTTGCTTTTGAGCATCCAACTCAACCGGATTACCATTTAGATTTCTTGAAAACCCGGTATTACTGAGCTCATCCTCTATTTTTTCGCCGTCTTCATTCACAAAACTTCGGATGTACTTAAACACACCCTTCTCTTCACTGATGGAATACCATTTATCCCTAAAATGAAATCCGAAAGAGAAATTTTCGAAGGCTTCTCCTCCATAGTATTCAATGCTCTTTTCTACCAATACTGGGATCTCCTTAGGGTTTTCCACGGGCTCTTCAATCAGCTCGGGTTTCAACTCCAGGTAGTTATCCTTCGTATCTTCTCCCCCGTCACCCTGACAAGATTGAAGAAAGAATAGAGCCAGCAAAATCAGGACGGATCCCGAAAACGATTTAACAATTCGATCTATCATAGATTTTATATTGCACCCCAATTGAGAAGGATAGGTACGTTTGATCAGGCACAAACGGTTTTCCTCCCGCTAAGGGAAATATTTTTTTTCTGAAACGAGTATTCAAACCCGTCAGGAAGGGAACTCGATCAAGGCAGCGAGACTGTTAATGCTCAGACTCCTAATCTCCTTCGGAATAAACTTTTGGTAATTCCTACTTTGCGCTAACCCGAGCAGGAATCATCAAGTTGTCCCACTTGATCACCAACATGCCATCTTCAATTTCGATGGCCAGATTTTCCACTTGTACAGCAGATGGAACAGGACGAACGGTTACGCGTAATACGTCCTCCTTTTCTTTGTACTTGTAGGCTCCCCATTGATCCGGCTGAGCATTAAAGATGATCACCCATTGTTTTTCTCCTGGAATAGTAAACAAACTGTACTTTCCTTTTGGCAGCTTCTTACCCTCTACCATCAAGTTTTTGTCAATTTCGAAAGTCGTGGCTTCGTTGGCTCCGGTTCTCCATACCTTGTCATAAGGAACCAAATCTCCCCAAACGGTGCGACCTTTCACAGCAGGTGAGCTGTAGTTGATCGTTACATTGACTCCACCTACGGTAGCGTTGGTGGTCATAGGTGGACTTTTTCTTTCCGACTTGTCTTGAGCGTTGATAGGATTAATAAAAGCAGCTCCCATTAGGAAGGCAACAGTAAAAAGGGATATGATTTGTTTCATTGTTTCGAAGTTTAGGCCAAAACTAAATCACATTCCAGAGTCATTATGTTAGCTAGCCAACAATTTTTGGAGACCGTTCGGTTTGTTCTAATAATATTTCTTAAATTTGCGACCGATCGGTCTGAAATGAAAAAAGGAGAACACACTCGACAAGACATTATTGAACGCTCAGCAGAGCTGTTTAATATCTATGGCTACCATGGATGTTCGCTAAGCGATATTATGGCAGCTACACAGCTCAGGAAGGGGGGAATCTACAATCATTTTAAAAACAAGGACGAAATCGCTTTAGCTGCGTTTGACTACTCTTTTCAGGAAGTCATCATGCGGTTTCGCAATCGATTGGACAAGGATAATACCCCGGCAGATAAGCTCTACTCTATCATTGCTGTTTTCGAAAGCTTTGCCTCAAACCCAGTTGTTAAAGGAGGCTGCCCCATATTCAATACAGCCAATGACGCCACCGATTCACATCCTGAATTACGTCAAAAAGCTCGTGAAGCGGTGAATATGCTTCTTCGCTATGTCGAGATAAAAATTGAAGAAGGACGCGAAAGTGGTGCCATACGCACCGATTTTGATTCATCTGACTTTGCTCTGTTTTTGGTGTCCACCTTAGAAGGGGCCTTGATGATTTCAAGGGTAAACGACGATCTGAGTTACATGGACCGGGCTGCAAATCAAATGAGAAACTACCTTAACAATTACCTCATTTCATGAAAAAGAAAAGGAAAACTCCACTGGTCCAGCGCATTATTCAACGCATTTTCCCCGTGTTGGAAGCGGTTAGTCCTTCCTTGGCGGGTAAATGGGCTACCAAACTATTTTTCACGCCTTTTCGATTTAAGCCTCCTCAACCCGAGGAACAACGAGCGGCCGATGCCAGGTGGACCCGGCTTCAGGTAAATGAGGATGAAATACAGATCTACCAGTGGGGGCCAAAGATGCTCCTGTTGCCTTACTGATGCACGGCTGGTCTGGAAGAGGACTGCAGTTTAGAGAAATGATTGCTCCTCTGCTTGAAGAAGGATATCAGGTGGTCACTTTTGATGCTCCCGGTCATGGACGATCGACGGGAAAAGAAAGTAACATCATTCTATTTAAGGATGCCCTGCTCAAAATTCAACAAGAACTGGGCTTCATTCACTTGCTTATCGCCCATTCATTGGGAGGAGCTGCCTCTTGGTATGCCCGTGTAGAAGGACTGGAAGTAGGTAAAATGGTTTCCATTAGTACCCCATCTATTCCTGCCCAAATCATTCAGGAATACCTGGTACGCATAAATGCTTCGGCCCGCACCGGTAAGGCCTTGGAAGACCACGTAGAGAATTTGGTGGATCGCAGTTTTGAATCCTTTGGAGCTTATGTAAATGCTCCCCTTGCTCCTGCCATTCCTACCCTACTTTTTCACGACTTGAAAGACAAAGAGGTGAGTATACGCCATTTGGAAAAACTACAAGAGGTACTACCTCACGCCAAAAGTTCACTTTCAGATGGTTTGGGCCACAACCGAATTCTTAAAGATGCCGGAATCATCCGTCAAATCGTATCCTTTGCCAGGCTGGAAAAGCGCCAAACCATTTCTGCCTAAATCATCTTTTGATCTTCTTTATTTTGAGTGAGATGCTCAAAACTGAACCTAAAAAATTAGGTTTGTTAGGTGAGATTGGTATTTGATGGTGTGAAGTCCGTTTGTCTGTACGTATTCCTTTTCCTTCTTCCTATTCAAAGCTTTGGACAGAATCCAGCTCATTGGAAACTGACCACAGAACATGGTCTCCCGGCCATGACGGTGTATGACGTGATGCAGGATCATTCAGGAATGATCTGGTTTGGGACCGAGCATGGCCTCTGCAAATACGATGGCATCCAATTCCAATCCATTACCTCCAATGGACCTTTTAACCGAGATGTTTCCTATATCAAACAAGACTCCTTGGGTCGAATTTGGTGCCGAAACTTTTCAGGAGCCGTTTTTCAGGTTCAAGACGATCAGCTCAAGTGGATCAAACCCGTCTACCAAGGTGAATACGTGGAGATAAAGGACTTTACCTTTAAATCTGACTCCATTTTTTACTTGAACAGCACCAAACTCTATGGGGCAAGTTTGGGGAATGAAACACAACTGAAGTTAGTTTACGATCTTGTCGGACGAGGCCGATTCTATTATTTTCCCATACGTGATTCCAGCGATCAGATTGTCGTCTCTGGATTGGAGAAAAAAAAGTCGGCCAACAGCAATAAATCCCTGATTTGGGCGCCAAATTTCAATGTAGGGAGCTCCATCCAAAAAGATCAATTTTTCCTATGGCATCAAGTCCCTCTTAAAAAGTTTGGTCTGTTTAACACCGATTTAGAATACCAAGAACTCAATCTGGCCAATTATGACCAACCCATAGCCGCCACCCATGTATCCTATGGTCCGGATGGACTTCTCTACATCACCAGTAAAAATGGGCTATTTCAATGCGATATTGTTGGAGATTCCCTGGTGGTTCGCAACCATTATTTCCAGGATGTATTCTTATCTAATCTTCTGTTTGACCGGGAAAATAACCTCTGGTTAACCACTCTGAGAAACGGAGTATTCGTGGTTCCTGATATTGGCCTTACTCATTGGAATGCATTTTCGCCAGTAGGTATGCAACGGGTTACTTTACTAAAACCTTTGGAGACAGGAATTCTCATCGGAGGAAATAATGGAAAAATAGTCCACTTAAATCAGAACTCAGTACAATCGTACCTGGCTGAGGGGGTGGAAGATGTGCGAGATTTGGAACTCGACCAGAACAAAAACTTGCTTTATGCCATTGAAAATGGAGTAAGTATTTTTCAATTTGGCGATTCCACTCATATCCCACACGAAGTTCCCCATCTGATTTTAAAAGACATTTCACTCTACGGAGAAAAAACACTTTTTGCTTCAGCCATGGGCGCCTACCTGTTTGCCGATGTAAAGAATCGAACTAAAGATAATTGGAGGAGGCTACGAGTGCGCCGATCCCTAAAGGCCGAACTGCTGGATGAAAGGAGAGCCTTGGTGGCCTACGACGATAAGCTATCCTGGTATTCGAATCTGGCCAGCGATTCTGCGCAAGACATTCAGTGGCAAGGTAAACCTATCATTGTCAAGCAGTTTGAAAGAATTTCAAACGACGATCGCTTCCTTGTTCTCACTTTTACCAATCAGTTTCTAAAATTGGAGCTGAAAGAGAATCAATGGAACTTAACCACTCTTATCGATTCCAACCAGTTCGATATCCATACCTTTTGTATAGGCGATTCCAACACTTGCTTCCTGGCAGGAGATGATGGAGTATACCGATTTGATGAATCCTTGAAATCGCTGAGTCCTCTAGCTGACTGGGGCGGAATGTCGCTCGGTGAAATATACGCGCTGGCCAAAATCGAGAACACCTTATGGATTGGTTCTAACTTAGGCCTTTTCCAAAAAAACCTTTCCAATTCCTACCCGCCCTCAGTACATTCCTTGATTCAGATTAAGAGGATTACTGTCAACAACCAGCCTCATCCTATCGATTCGAGCGACTTGCATTTAGCTTATGATCAAAACAACCTAAGCTTTGCCTTTGCCGCTCTTTCCTTTAAAGCCAATCGAAAACAGAAACTTGAATACCGATTATGGGGTGCCCATGCCGGTTGGAAATCCATATCCCCGAATCAGAATGTAGAATTCTCGTCACTGTCTCCGGGAGACTATCAACTCCAGGTAAGGGTGGTTAACTCTTCTCTATTAGATTCACCAGTATGGAAGAAGAATCTGGTGATTCAAGTCCCTTTTTGGAGTACCTGGTGGTTTGTTTCTGGGCTCATCCTTTTATCTATGGCAATGACCGCAATTTTGGTTTCCTATATATTGAATAGGAGAAAACAAAGCGTCTTAAAAGAACTGGAGCAAGAAAAACTCAAGCAATCCGTCACCGATTTGAAGCTGGAGGCCATCAAATCGCAGATGAATCCGCACTTTATATTCAATGCCCTGAATTCCATCCAAGACTATATTCTTCAAAATGAGAAAGAGTTGGCCAATCTATACCTGGGCAAATTTGCCGACCTCGTAAGAAACACCTTGGAAATGAGCCAGGAAAAGGAAATAACCCTGGCCCGGGAATTGGAAAACCTATCTGTATATATTCAACTCGAAGCGCTTCGGTTCGAACCCGCTTTTGATTACGAATTAGTGGTAGACAAGGACATTGATCAGAATGCCACTTTTCTACCTCCCCTATTTCTCCAACCCTATGTGGAAAATGCAATTAAGCACGGATTGTTTCACAAAAAAGGCTCCAAGCAACTTCAGATTATTGTGGAGAAAATCCAAAATGGGATTGATATTCACATAGTTGATAACGGAATTGGCCATGCTCGGTCGGAGGAAATCAAAAAAAGGGATGGGAGAAGTCATAAACCCTTTGCCACCATGGCCAATAGCAAACGAGTAGATTTGGTTAACAAGAATACTTCCTCCTCCTACCATATTTTAACTCAAATCGGCCCGAACAATGAAGGTACCGAGGTAATAATCACCATTAAAAAGAACCACTAAGACTATCATGACTGCACTTAAAGCACTGATTATCGATGATGAACCCAAAGCAAGAAGAACTTTAGCCACTTTATTGAGTGATTATTGCGACCCTGTAACCATCGTTGGGCAGGCAGAAAGCGTGCAGGAAGCACTGCAGTTGCTGAAACAAGAAAAGCCGGATGTCGTTTTCCTGGACATTGATATGCCCGTAGAATCTGGGTTTAAGCTTTTCGATTACGTAAATCCGGTTGAATTCCATACTGTCTTTGTAACTGCCTATGACCAGTATGCGATTAAAGCCTTTAAGCAAGCGGCCTTGGGTTACCTTCTAAAACCGGTTCAAATTCAAGAATTAAAAGCTGTGGTTGAACGCTGCAGAACGGCCGTTTCCCAACAAATGCGTAGCGAACAGTTGTCTATTTTGCAGGAGTATATAAAACCCAGCCCTACTCCATCAGACAAACGAATTGCCCTACCCGTGGCCAATGGGTTTCTGTTTAAGAAAGAAAAAGAGCTGGTGTGTTTAAAAGCGGATGGATCCTACACGGAGATTTTCACTGTTACCGGAGAACGATTGGTGATTTCCAAAAAACTCGGTGAGTTGGAAGATTTGCTTTCCCAAAACACCTTTTACCGCTGCCATCGTTCCTATATCATTAACCTAAACGAAATCCATCAATTTGTACGAGAAAGTGGTGGCTACCTCCTACTAACCGGAGATTGTACGGCAACGGTAAGCAAGGACAAACGCGAAGAACTTCTCCAGAAGATAGCCGGTCAAGCTTAATACCACCTTGGTTTAGCCTCATGGGTTCAAACGGGACTTTCATGGGTTAGCAGCTCTTTAACCAAAGAGTTGTTCGGATTCTTGTCGTCAAATTATTACGACATGAAAAATCAGATTTTTACTCTCTTAGCTTCGGGAATACTGCTTTCCGGTGGCTCTCTTAAAAGTCAGACGGTTCTCTCTACGCATGCCATGTATGGCGATTGCCAATTGAACCGAGTTGGCCTGTGTGTAGACAAAGATGACAATGCATATCTCCTGGCTACATTCTCTCAAAAAAACAACAACCCATTAGTGAAGATTGCTAACAAGAACTCCTACTACAACAACAATTTTCACCAAGTTATTTGTGCCAAATACAACGCTCAAAACCAATACACGACGCATAAAGATTTTCCCAGCCAAACCTTTGGGCAAATGTTAGGCATTGCCTACAATAAAGCACAAAACAAGATCATTGCCGTTGGAGGTCATAAGTTAAACGGAGGCTATCAAAAAGGTTATGCAATGTCTTTGAATACAGACTTTAGCGGACAATCCACTGAGCAATTTCAAAAAGCAAAGGATTTTGTTTTAAACTCCATCGCCGTAAGTTCAAGCGGTGCCAATGTAGTGAGCGGAGTTGACTACAGCAACACCATTAGAACTTCGAGCCTAGTTACCATGGCCGGGAGTAAGAACATAATGAGAGATTTTTCGGCTTCCGATCACTTGTACATCACTAATGTAGCTATAGACGATCAAAGCAGAGTATGGGGTGTTGGTCAATATGGTGGAGTATTCGACTCCTTACCCAATGCCGACAAAACCAATGGCCTTATTCTTCGACGAAGCCTAAACCTATCTGAAGACACGGCAATTTCGATAGGAGGTGGAACAGTAAGAGCCGCAACCATTGCCATTTCAGGTGACAACGTATTAATTGGTGGCCATTTTAAGGATACCCTTAAATATGGAGGTAAAACCTTAGTCAACGCAACTACAGGATGGGGAGCTTTCGTTCTTTGTATCAACCAGAAGGGCCAACTCAAGTGGTTAACAGAGTTTGAAGGAGCTGAATCCTTTATTCAGGGAATAGCCATAAACGATTGTGGAAATGTAGCCGTAACCGGTGCCTATGTGGATCAGCTTAAGGTTGGAGCCGCTAATATTACTTCCAATTCAACCTCCAGTAAGCGAACATCCTTTGTACTTCTGTTAAACTCCTCTGGTGAGGTTATCTGGTTAAAGGGCTCCAAAGGAAATTCTAACGACGCCTTTAGCCGAGGTTCACGAGTGGCCTTTAAGGCCAATGGAAACTTGCTGGTTGCTGGAAACTTTGGTGGAGGAATAATTTTCGATTCAGATACCTTGGATGAATCCAACAATAGCCCAGCAAGCAATCATGCTAACGTTTTTCTGGTGGAATACTCAATCTCCTCGGCCCCATACGCCATGGAATTGTCTAATGACACCATCGATGAAAACAACACCCAACAGGTGACGGTAGGAAATCTTACCGTTGAGGATTGCAAACACACATCCCAATTCACCTACAGTCTCGTAGCTGGTGCCGGTGACACTGACAACGCCCAGTTTACCCTAAACGGAGCTAACCTTATGGCCTTACCAGGACTTGACTTTGAAACCAAACCTCAACTGAGCGTTCGCATTCGGGTAACCAATCCAGATCAGAAATTCTTTGAGAAAGCCTTTACCATCAACCTTAACGATTTGACCGAAACTGTGGGAATATCCGAATTGGCGGACAAACGATCCATTCATGTTTACCCTAATCCGGTAAAGGATCAACTTCATGTTGAATCGGATGGAGTTACTCGAGTACAGCTGATATCTATTGAGGGCAGGGTTATCAACTCTCCGACTGTACAGCAAAACGGTGGGTATCTATTGAATACCTCATCTTTAGAACCAGGAACCTACGTTTTGCGCGTGGATTTTACGGATGGTGTAGAAATCAGAAAAATCATGAAGCAGTGATTCATGTCGTAAAACCATTTCTGCCCCCGAAGCGGCCTTAGTTTTCTAAGGCCGTTTTTTTTGGTTGTAACGTGAATCGTTGATCCCATTTAACGGTAATTCTCCTACCCTCTTCCCTGACCCTTTTACCGAGGCGAATTGTATATTTGCAGCCATTTTTGACGTCCATGAAGTTAACTGAAGAGATAAACCGCAGGAAAACATTTGCCATTATTTCCCACCCGGATGCAGGTAAAACTACTTTGACCGAGAAGTTCCTTCTGTTTGGAGGAGCCATTCAGGTGGCCGGTGCCGTTAAGTCGAACAAGATCAAGAAAACCGCCGCTTCGGATTTCATGGAGATTGAAAAACAAAGGGGGATTTCGGTAGCGACCTCGGTTATGACCTTCCCCTACCGCAATCTGTTGATCAACATTCTGGATACCCCAGGTCACAAAGACTTTGCTGAAGACACCTACCGAACACTAACTGCTGTGGATAGTGTAATCCTGGTGATTGACTGCGTAAAGGGCGTTGAGGAACAAACCGAACGATTGATGGAAGTTTGCCGCATGCGAAATACTCCGGTGATCGTTTTCATCAACAAAATGGACCGCCCGGGTCAGGACCCATTTGACCTGTTGGATGAGCTGGAAGAAAAGTTAAACATCAAAGTAAGACCCCTCAGTTGGCCAATTAACGGAGGCCAGGATTTTAAAGGAGTCTACAAGTTATACGACAACTCGCTCAACCTATTTGATGGGACAGAAAAAACCAAGGTAAGCGAAGACAGTATTTCCATTGAGAACCTTTCCGACCCTGTTTTGGATAAATATGTTGGAGAGGAAGACGCCGAAATATTACGTGAAAACGTAGAGTTGATCGACGGCGTATATGACGAATTCAACAAAGAAGATTACCAGGCTGGCGCTGTTGCTCCTGTGTTTTTTGGATCAGCATTGAACAACTTTGGTATTCAAGAAATGCTCGACACCTTCTGCGATATCGCCCCTTTCCCTCAGGGACGCGAAACCAATCTTCGTGAAGTTCAGGCAACCGAAGGCAAATTTTCTGGCTTTGTATTTAAGATTCACGCCAACATCGACCCCAATCACCGGGATCGAATTGCTTTCTTACGAGTTGTATCTGGAACTTTCCAGCGAAACAAATTCCTCCATCACGTTCGCTTAAACAAGAAATTAAAGTTTGCCAACCCGGCCTCCTTTATGGCTCAGTCCAAGGAAATCATTGAACAGGCCTACCCGGGCGACGTAATCGGATTGTACGATACGGGGAACTTCAAAATTGGCGATACCCTCACCGAAGGTGAAACGATGTCTTACAAAGGAATTCCAAGTTTCTCTCCTGAAATTTTTAGGGAAGTGATTAACAAGGATCCGATGAAGACCAAGCAATTGGAAAAAGGACTGCAACAATTGACCGAGGAAGGAGTGGCTCAATTATTTACCCGTCAACCGGGTAATATCAAAATCATTGGAACGGTTGGAAACCTCCAGTTTGAGGTGATTCAGTACCGTTTAAAAAATGAATATGGCGCCACCGTCGATTTCAAACCGCTGTCTTTTCACATGGCCTGCTGGATCACCACTGATAATCAGCCTCAATTGGATCAATTTATTCGGGTGAAGTCAACAGAGATTGCGACTGACAAAGATGGAAATTACGTATTTTTAGCGCCCTCAGCCTGGATGCTGGAAAAAGCAAGAGAAAACTATCCGGACCTCGAATTCCATAAGACCTCAGAGTTTAAAATGGCCATTTAGCCTTTGGATAGCTAGCCTGCTTGTATTAACCGCCTGTAACCGGCAACCCAAACCCTGCATTTCTATTTCGAATCAGCGGGTTTCATTGGGTGCTCAAGTAGAGTTTACCGACTGCTCCAAATATGGCCATGAAAACATATTGAAGCCCGGCGACGGAGCAAGCCTGGTTAATATTGAAACCACTTATCACCGCTACCATAGCCCTGGGACCTATACGGTGTCTTTGCAATCCTTTAGCCGAAATTCCAACAAAAGTGCCACTGCTTTGGATGAGGTCACTGTTGTAGCTCCCAATGCGGAAGACTTAAAAGGAGATTGGAAACTGGAGCGTGTAGAATGGTATGAAGAATTGTTTCTGGATCCCAACTTAAGTGTGTTTCAAAACAAAAAAGTGGATACCCAAATTATTCCAGAGTCCTACTCGGTGGCTGACACCAACATCGCAGTGAGTCATCAAAACGAGAGCTTCTTCTTTTTTGACGATGAGTTGACCTACAGCTACAACGATACCACAGCCACGCTAACAGTAGGCAATGTGAACTACCCTATCGTTCTGTTCAACTCTTCTACTCTGATCTTAAAAGGGGGCTATTACAAGGGGTACACCCTTATTTGGTGGGTACGTGATTAAGGAAGTTTGGAAAACTTCTGTGTACCAACTTCTCCATTCATATCCTCTATCTTGAGCAAATACCAGCCAGCATCCAAAGTACTAACGTCAATGAACTCTTTGGATTGAATAGTGCCTGTAAGAATCTCCTGACCATTTAAACTCACTACCCTGTAGTTGAGATCCTCGGTGGGCATCGTTTCAAAATTTACAAAAAGCTCAGCTCCTACCGGATTTGGGTAAATGGACCAACCATTAACCAAAGATTCCTCTTTTATACCATCAGGTCCAGATCCTCCACCAGAACCGTTGTTCCAGCGGCCTTTGATACGAATAGCCTCTCTCTCGTGTCCAAACAAATCAAACTTAACGATAAGGGAATCGTCATAATCCACCCAGCCATTCAGATCACCAGTGGCATGAACTTCCAGGTAGCTGTACTCTCCAGGTTGAATTTCTCGGGTCCAGTGCTCAGATGTATCCATATCCATTCGAAGGCCGACAGCCAACTCAATGGACTCTATCTTAATCGGTTTGTTACCGTAGTTATACCACAGGAACTGATAGCTGTATCGGGAAATGCTATCCGAATAAACGTGATTGGTAAAAGTTTGACTCACCTTCATTCCTGGGTTCTGTGATTCACCTGAAGTGCCATTAACCAACCTTGAAATGCGATCAGCGAATTGTGGATAATCTACAAACGGATTTCTGTTCTTTTGGTAGCTAAAAATATCGTCGTTACGTTGCTTTTCCGCAGCAGTGGGTGCATATTGGTGGTGCCAGCCTCTTAGGGTATTTTCCTGATGTTCGAAAAAGTACTGTCCTCCACCATCTTTATAGTCTTTATAGCGAAGTACGAAATACATCATTGCTCTCGAGCAGGCCCCTTTGTGTACATCGCGAGGTTCAAATTTCCCACCTCCGGATTTTGATCCACCCTGTTGCCAGGTTGGAGTTCCCGTTACCCGGGCAAAGGGATCGTTACCTCTTCGGGAGTTGGAAGTAACGGTAGTTGGAAACAAATGATGGATATCCGAGCGTTCTGGTTCTGATTTATTGAAGAACCCTTGAGGATAGGTGTGCTCACAATTGAAACCATTGGAGTTAGCCCCAGCTCTTGTATTAAAGGTCGCTTTAGTTCCCGTGTACACACATTCTATATCGCCGTTGTGGTTATCAATTTGACCATACATACGATCACGTGCCGTAGTGTAACCCAAACTTACATAGCCGTTTGAAACAATTCTGGCCAATTCATCTCTCAGCGCTTGCTCACTAAGGTTTTGGGTAGACTGGTAGTAGTTATTGGAATAGGTTCCTTGGCCATCCAAGTATACTGCTCGTAGAATGTGACGCTTGGACTCGACCAGTAATAGCCCAGAGTGAAACAAATTATGATCCGGACCAAATACCACATCCTGATTTCCCTTTCCATCCGATCCCAAGGTCACCTGGGCTGTAGCGTTAAAAGTGAGTGGGTAGCGGTAGTAGTTCCAAGCAGTCACAGTAAGTGTGGAATCTGCATAGGCACTGTCTTGTAAAGCGTAAGAGATGGTTTGATCAGACAATTCGTTCTGATCCGCAAAATGAAGGGTGTCATGCTGTTGAGCAACAGCGTAGAAACCTACCAGAACAAAGATTGCAAATGAATAAAATGATTTCATGATCAAATAGTTACAGTTAAGCCATCGTAGGCTAAATATACGTTTTCAGGCAACTCAGCCGACACCTCCCGGTGAAAACCAAGCAAATGCGATATGTGGGTAAAGTAGGCACGCTCTGGTTTTAACTCCTCCACCAAAGCCAATGCCTCTTCCAGGTTCAAATGGGAATAATGCTCCTCAATTCTCAAGGAGTTCAAAACCAATACTTTGCTCCCTTTGATTTTTTCCTTCTCCTCTGATGTAATGGTTTTTGCATCGGTGATGTAGGTCAAATCACCAATACGATAGCCCAACACAGGTAAATTCATGTGCAT